>CANLCJ010000032.1 GCA_947489085.1 uncultured Flavobacteriaceae bacterium | reverse complement strand
AAAGCACTACATCGTCTACTTCTGGTACAACATCTAGCATAGCTACTGGCAGCATAACGGTTTCTGATACTGAAGGTATTGTAGACCAAAACATAGATACTACTGGAAATGCTTCTGCTACTCTAGGTGCAAACGGAGAAATCGTTGCGGAAGAAACATCTACAAACGAACAACCTGAGACTGAAACTCCAACTGTGACTACAGAAAGCACTACATCGTCTACTTCTGGTACAACATCTAGCATAGCTACTGGCAGCATCACGGTTTCTGATACTGAAGGTATTGTAGACCAAAACATAGAAACTACTGGAAATGCTTCTGCTACTCTGGGTGCAAACGGAGAAATCGTTGCGGAAGAAACATCTACAAACGAAGAGATTGAAACTAAAACGCCTGAAGTAACTACAGAAAGCACTACATCGTCTACTTCTGGTACAACGTCTAGCATAGCTACTGGCAGCATCACGGTTTCTGATACTGAAGGTGTTGTAGACCAAAACATAGATACTACTGGAAATGCTTCTGCTACTCTGGGTGCAAACGGCGAAATTGTTGCGGAAGAAACATCTAAAAACGAACAACCTGAGACTGAAACTCCAACTGTGACTACAGAAACACCATCATCGTCTAGTTTAAGAGTTGTATTATTTCCTAACCCAGCGACAGATGTCTTAAATATATCTGCATTTAGAAGAGCAAAACTTTCTAGAATTGAAATAAGTGCTACTAGCGGAGAAATTGTGTTAGCTGAATCGCTTGGAGGTATTTCTAGAACTCGTATAAACGTGTCTTCTTTACAACAGGGTTTATATGTTGCTAAGATATATTCTGACTCTGGTGTTAGTACAAAAAGATTTTTAAAAAATTAATTCCCTAAGTTCAATTACTAGCATATTTCGTTATTAAAGAAATATTTGCTACATATTTAAAATCTCTCAGCATTACTTTGCTGGGAGATTTTTTAGTTATTAGAATTTATTCCTTTTTAAGGCGTAAATTTCCCTTTTAAAAACATTTTGTTTTGAAACCCTTATGTTTACACGTTCTTTGGGGTATCATTATTTATGATAGTATAGTGTCTCTTAATATAATTTAACAGGTTTGGCCACTTATTAGTTATAGACACTATGTGTTTTTTGAAAGGTTTTTTTTATTTGATTTGATGATGAGCATATGAGAAATTATATGCTCATCTTTTTTTATATTAAAAACTTGTAGAATCGAAATTGAAACCGCAATACGCTGCCTTAACTTTTACAAATACAACTTTCTGCGTTTATAGGTTCACTTAATGTTAGATTTTAAGTTGCGCTTGAAAAACAGTTAACGCTTTACCTTTTATAAGTACCGTGTGGTCTTCTAAAGCAAGCTCTAAGACACCACCTCGTTTTGAAATTTGGTGCGATATTAATTTTATTTTACCTAAACGCTCTGCCCATAAAGGCGTTAATGCGCAATGCGCAGATCCTGTTACAGGATCTTCATCGATACCCGCTATAGGCGCAAAACAACGCACTACAAAATCGGCTTTGCTTGCAACAGCGGCTTCGGCAGTTATCATAAGTTTATCTAAACCATTTGCTTTAAACGCTGTAAAATCTGGCACGCAGGCCTCTATATGTGCTTCGTTGTTAGCTACAGCAATCACCCAACCTTCAGCCTCATAGATCGCCACTGGGGCAAATCCTAAAATAGCTTCAAAATTCTCAGGGGTTTCAATCTTAAACAATTCGTATCTAGGCAATGCCATTTCTAAGGCACCTTCAACATAAGCAACCTTTAACACCCCACCTTTTGCATTAAAAGTAATACCTTCATCTAAAGCCACCATGCCTTGTTCGTACATCACATGTGCCGTAGCAAGTGTGGCATGTCCGCACAGAGGAATCTCCATTGTTGGCGAAAAGTACTTAATTTCGTAATGCATGCCATCTGCCACCACAAAAGCGGTTTCAGAAACGTTCATTTCGGCGGCCATATTTTGCATCCAAGTTTCAGAAGGAAAAGCCTCTAAAAACATCACGCCCGCAGGATTGCCTTTAAATGGCGCGTCTGTAAATGCGTCTACTTGGTATAGGGTGGGTTTCATCATTTTATTTAATTAAGTGCTTGTTTTATATCTGCAATAATATCGTCTATATGTTCTAAACCTAAAGAACAACGCACCATACCATCGGTAATACCAGCCGCTGCCTTAACCTCTGCTTCTACCTTTGCATGTGTTGTACTGGCAGGATGTGTTACAATGGTTCTTGAATCTCCCAAATTAGCAGATAAAGAACATAATTTTATGGCATTAAAAAATGCTTGTCCACCTGCAATACCGCCTTTAACTTCAAAAGCAACAATATTACCGCCTAAGCGCATTTGCTGTTTGGCGACTTCATACTTAGGGTGCGACTTTAAAAATGGATATTTCACCCAATTCACTTTAGGATGTGCTTCTAAAAATTCGGCTAATTTTAAAGCATTTTCACAATGTTTATCTACTCGCACAGCTAGTGTTTCTAAGGATTTTGATAGCACCCAAGCATTAAAAGGGCTCATTGATGGCCCTGTTAGCCTAGAGAACAAATAAATCTCGCGTATCAATTCTTTTTTTCCAACGGTAATCCCTCCCAAAACACGGCCTTGACCATCCATTAATTTCGTTGCAGAATGGATCACCAAATCGGCACCAAATTTAATGGGATTTTGTAGATAAGGTGTTGCAAAACAATTATCAATCACAAGTAGCAGGTTATGCTTTTTACAAATTGCACTTAAATAAGCCATATCCAATACATCAACACCAGGATTGGTTGGCGTTTCTGCATAAATAAATTTGGTATTGGGCTGAATTAAACTTTCTACAGTTTCAACATCATTGATATTAAAATAAGATGATTCTATATTCCATTTCGGGAAATACTTGGTAAACAAACCGTGTGTTGCACCAAATACCGAACTACAAGATACCACGTGATCGCCTGCATTTAATAAGGTTGCAAATGTGGAAAATACCGCTGCCATACCACTCGCAAAAGCAAAACCTGCTTCTGCACCTTCCATTTTACATACTTTCTCAACAAACTCGTTAACATTAGGGTTGCTGTAACGGCTGTACAAATCGCGTTGCTTTTCTTCAGCAAAAGAGGCACGCATTTCTTCGGCATCGTCAAATACAAATCCCGAGGTTAAATACAATGGCACAGAATGCTCCGAAAACTGTGTGTTTTCAAGCTGTGTGCGTATGGCTTCTGTTTCAAATTTCTTTTTAGTATTCATCTTATTTTTTTCCGTTATTTGAATCTTCTATTTCTTTTTTTATTTTATTTTCTACTTTTAGTATGTATCCTACTATAACGAGTATAATAACTATAATAGATAGTATAATTTTATTTAAACTGCTTAAATTTTTAAATATTAAAAATAATATGGGTTGCAACATACAAAGCAAGACACCTGCTAAGGTGATCTGTTGTGCACTGTAACGTTGAGCAAAATCCCAGTGCCGTTGAGATTTCATCGCGTTTTTGGTACGATACCCATACATATAATTAATATGCTTAGGCGGGTATTTTCGCATAATGATGCCTAGCACGATAAATACGAGCCCAGTAAGTAGTATTGGTCCTAAAAATACAGTCATAACATACTATTTTACTATCCTAAATTAACTAATATGCTTTGACAATCGTAAAATATCACCAAAAACGCCTCTAGCAGTGACTTCTGCGCCTGCACCTGCACCTTGTATTACGATAGGTTGTGCTCCGTAGCTTTCGGTAAATATTTCAAAAATAGCATCACTGCCTTTTACATGTCCTAAAGTACTATCTAAAGGTACAGAGACCAGCTTTACTTCTAAATGCCCTTTATTCTGAGATAAATCTCCAGACAAATCACCTACATACCGCAATACATGTCCTGCTTCCTGCGCGTCTTTTAGGGTTTGATACTCGGGGTCTAAAACCTCTAATTGGTCTAAAAACGCTTCTACTGAAATAGAACGGTAGGCCTCTGGTATGAGATTTTGCACTTCAACATCTTCAAATGCATTCTCCAAATCTAATTCTCTTGCTAAAATCAATAATTTTCTAGCTACATCATTTCCAGAAAAATCTTCTCTAGGGTCGGGCTCGGTAAATCCTTTCGCAATGGTTTCTTTAACAATACTGCTAAAAGAGCGTTCTTGAACAGAAAAGTTATTAAACAGATAACTTAATGTTCCTAAAAATACGCCTCTAATTCTCGTGATATTTTCACCAGACTCGTGTAATAATTTAATGGTATCTATTAACGGTAAACCAGCCCCTACAGTGGTTTCATAAAGGTACTGCTTGTTGTGTGCTGCTAATTCTGTACGCAAGGTTTTATAAAATTTGTGAGACACTGTATTTGCCACCTTATTAGAAGACACCAAATCGAACCCCGCTTCTACTAACGGTATGTAATTTTCGTAGAATGTGCTACTCGCCGTATTATCTACAGCGATTAAATTCTCTAAATGCTGTGCTTTGGCATAATCGATAATTGTTGCGACACTACTTGCCGTCGTGCTTTTTGCTATAGCGGTTTCCCAGTGTTTGGCAACGCCTTTTTTACATAAAATTAATTGCTTCGAATTGGCGATAGCAAAAACATTAAGGTGAATGCCTTTTCGCTTTTCTATATCGTCCTTAGACTTTAGAATTTGATTGATAAGCGCACTTCCTACCCCACCATGACCAAATAAAGCGATATTTATTTTTTTGGCAATACCAAAGACTTCTCCATGAATGACATTAACCGCTTTATGCAGTTGTGATTTTCGCACCACTAAACTTACATTCTTACCAGTTACCGTATTATTGAAGAGTAAAGGTGTTATTTGATTTTTTATAAGCGCATTAAACGGCTTGTGGAAGGAACTTAATGCGATCCCTACAATTGAAATGACGGCAACATCGGTAACCACATCTATTTTATTGACATCTTGAGAGCGAAAATCATTTTCGAACTCACGTTCTAAGGCAATAACAGCTTCATCGGCTTGATCGGCATCTATAATTAGACCTACACCACGTTCTGATGAGCCTTGCGATACAATACTCACACTAACACCATGTCTGCTTAGTGCCCCAAAAATACGAGCATCTACACCTATTTTTCCTAGTAATCCGCGGCCTTCTAAATTCAATAAGGCCACATTATCTAACACCGATAAAGATGTGACTTCTTTTACGGTAGGTTTTGCTGTTATCAATGTCCCTTCATCCTCTGGATTAAAGGTATTTAAAATTCTTAAATTGATGTTTTTCTCAACTAAAGGAATAATGGTTTTAGCATGCAATATTGAAGTTCCAAAGTTCGCCAGTTCGTTCGCTTCGCTAAAGGACAATTCTCTTATTTGCTTTGCATCTGGCACCAAGCTTGGATCTGCAGTATAAATACCACTAACATGGGTGTAATTTTGAAGCTCTTCAGCATCCAGAAAATTAGCCAGTAACGCCGCAGTATAATTACTACCGTTACGCCCTAAAGTTGTGGTTTCATTTTTTAGATTGGATGCGATAAACCCAGTAACCACATGTATGGTGTTTTTATGCGTATTGAAATACGCTTGTGTATTTTCTTTAGACCGCTTAAATAAGGGTTGGGCATTTCCAAAAGCATCGTCGGTTTTTATAAGCTGCGTGGCATCTACTGCATTGGCCTTAATGCCTTGGGCATTAAGTAGTGCAGCGATGAGCTTTACCGATAGCAATTCCCCTTGGGCCAAAATGGTATCCTTGGTCTTTTTACTGTAATCTCTTAACAAACGCACCCCTTCAAACAAATTGTCTAAAGCTAAAAACTCTTCCGCAAATGCTTCTGGTGTAGCTGGTGCGCTGTGGTAGGCTTTAAACGTCTCTAAATCGGTTTTATAATCTTCTCCTTTAAGCGCTTTATTTAAAATTGTCTCTAAATCGTCTGTTGCCGAACCTCTAGCAGAAACGACTATAGCTATACGTTCGCCAGCCTCTACTTTGGCTTTTATAATTGCCAGTACCGTCTCTAGCCCTTCTCCATTTGCTAAAGATTTGCCTCCAAATTTTAATATTTTAATAGGTTTACGTTTCGCACTTGGCACAAAAATAGGGGCTATAATTTGCTCCAATTGATCGTACTCCATTAAAAACGCATCGTGCCCATGTACCGAATGGATCTCATTATAGGTTACATTAGGATTGGTAACGGCTAATTGACGGTGTGTTTCGCGGTTCTCTTCTGCTGTAAAAAACAAATCAGAATCGACACCTACAATGTGAATCTTAGCTTCTATATTTTCTAAGACATTAAAATTACTCGTTTTACCTTTGGTTACATCAATCGTTTTTAACAATTGATTCATTAGTTTATAGGCCGACAACTGAAAGCGTTCTTGTAGTTTATTGCCGTGATGCAACAACCAACTTTCTACATTAAAAATTTCTAAATCATCGTTTTTAGAACGCTGAAAACGTTCTTTAAACGATTCTGGTGTGCGGTAACACAGCATAGCATGCATACGTGCATCGTGTACGGGGTTTTTAGAATTCACTAAAAACTGTTCTTGTATTTGGCAATTGGCAATTAACCAATCGGTAGACTTCCAATCGGTGGCAACCACTACTAAATGCTGTGTAAGATCGGGCTGTAATACGGCCATTTCCCAAGCAATTCCGCCGCCTAAAGAGCCACCTACTAAAGCAAATAACTGTCCTGTATTTAGGTATTCCAATCCTTGTAAAAAGAGTTTTGCAATGTCTCTCGCGATAAAATCTTTATAATTATCGATAACAAAACCGTCAAAACCATTTCCAGGAATGTTAAACGCAAGAATTGTATATATTTTGGTATCGATAACCTTATCATCGCCTATCAGTTCTTTCCACCAACCTGTCTCTCCTGCCACATTACTATCGCCTGTAAGGGCATGATTTACAAGAATGATAGGTGCACTGCCTAATGGCAGTCCAAAAACCTGATAGCTTAACTTAATCTTTGGGTTAAGCACACCACTTTCTGTGGTGTAATTATGTAACGTTATGTGATATAGTTCACTATTCATCGACTACTTAGTTTCTAATATTTAGATGTTTAATTACATACACGCTTTAAAAACGTGTGTTAAATCTAGGGAAATACAGGTAACAATTACCTTAAAACCCATTAACTCCTACGATTCAAATCACCTTCTATGGTGTATAAAAAAAATGTTACTAAGAGGACATAAAATTACGAGATGTAATTTTTTTTGAGGTTATCTATCTAAATCTTACGATAAATGAATCGCTTATTTAAGTAGAATGTAGCACCTTCTTTAATAAGTTTAAAGGGTTGCTAAGGTTTCACAGGGTCTAATCCCTCCGCCTTTCTTGATAACATTTCAGTACGTATTTGAACTTTTATTATGCAAATATTCGGTTAGAAAAAGTTAATATCCAAATTTTTGGGCGTTTTTTTTCATGAAATAGGCAATTTACCCTTCATAGCCATATCTTTATCTTAAAACTAATACCGTTTTTTAAAATTGAATTTAAAAGAAACTGCTATTGTTGAGTGCTACCGCGTGCTTTAAATTTTTCACGCACGATATCTCCTATGGGGCGATTTTCTATTTTAGACTCTAACCACGATATAATATCCAGATACAAAAATGCACGACTTTGGTAGGGATCGTTTTCGTACTCTTTTAACTTTTTGTGTAGTTTTTTAAATTCGCCTTTTACCTGATTGGGAAAAATATCTCCTAAACCACGTAAAAACTTAATAAACTCTATTTGTACTTCATAGAGATCTTCCATTTTTATTAAAAACTTATAAGTGCTTTTTATTAAGACGTCTAAATTATAATCTAATCCTGCTTCGTAATGCGCTACGAGATTTAATATTCTGGAAAAACACAACAAGTCTTCTCGCATTTGTAACGATTTGTTACTTATTATTTTCTCAAGGTAATATATACATTTTCTATTTTCGCCTGCTCCAAAATACATACTTGCTATTTTATAGTAAAACACCATGATATGGTGCTCGTCTATGCGGTTTTGGTAGTCTTTTAATTTTTCTAAAACTTCATCTATCAAAGGCAAGCCATCCACAAAACTACCCTGTATAAAATGCAAGTTAAATTTATTGTTATAGATATATAGAAATGTAAGTGCTGCGTTATTATCATCTAACGGAAACCATTTTTCTTGGGTTACAGCCTCAAAATTAATAAGGGCTTCTCTAAATTTCTCGTATTTGTTAAGATAAAACAATGCTTCTAAGAGATAATGGTTACCTCTTAGAAAAAAAACAGGATTTAAGAGAATCATGTCTTTATTGTCGTAAAACAAATTTACCCATTTGGAAGCGTACTTGTAACACGATAAAAAATCTACAGTTAAAAAACTGTACCATAGTTTGGCTTTATACAACCACAATTTTTCTCTAAAGCCAAGTTTATTAATATCGTATACAGGAAGCCTGTCTTGATAGTACTGCGTGATCATTTTGTGGTCTTGATCGTTTTTTACATATCCTGTTTTTAAAAACAGCCCGTAAAGTTGTAGGGACAAATTAGATAATTTACTAGCCAGTACGTTTTGCAAACTTAAATCTTTTGCTTGTATGGTAAGCTCGTCTGCCCTGTTACTTATACTTCTGGTAATGTATTGCGACTCGATAACTTTTTCTAATTCTACAATTTCGTAAGCCGCATTTTTTTCTTCGTTTGCTATGGCTAAATTTTTGGCCTTATCTAAAATTTTTAAACTTTGTTTATATAGCCCTTTGTGGTATAAAATAGTTGCAAAGTCCAGTTGTTCGCGTATTTGTATCCTCACATTTTGGTGTGATGGGTTTAAACGTAAACTTATTAAAATTTGCTTGTAAAGGTGCGCTTTAACATTGGATAACTGTTGCTTTTTAACCACACCTTTTTTTAAAATAACAGCTTCATCATAAGTTTTTAGTTTGTCTAGAATATTAAACAAGGTGAGAAACTTGGAGTCTTCGTTTACACCTAGCCGCCCTACATACAGCTTAAATTGTCGCTTTTCTGACTTGGAAAGGGATTTTACCAAAATAAATAAATTATCTTTTTGCTCTTTTGTCATAGTCATAAAATAAGACTTAAAAATCTGAATTACAGATAATTAAACCACCCTCAACCTAGTTAAACATCGTAAAAAAAGAGTTAAGCATAGTACGGTTTACAAAACCAAAATATAAATTCGTAACACAATACGAAAATATATTTTAATATAATGTCTGATAATCACGTTCAAATTTTTGACACTACCCTTCGCGATGGAGAGCAAGTTCCTGGTTGTAAACTTAATACAGCACAGAAATTAATAATTGCAGAGCAACTAGATATGTTAGGGGTAGATATTATTGAGGCTGGTTTTCCTGTCTCTAGTCCTGGTGATTTTAAATCCGTCGAGGAAATATCTAAAATCGTAAAAAATGCAACCGTTTGTGGACTTACACGTTCTGTAGAAAACGACATTAAAGTTGCAGGGGAAGCTTTAAGATACGCCAAAACACCAAGAATACATACTGGTATTGGTACTTCGGAATCGCATATAAAATTTAAATTTAAATCTACGCAAGAGGCCATTATAGAGCGTGCAGTTAAAGCTGTAAGCTATGCTAAAACTTTTGTTGAAGACGTTGAGTTTTATGCTGAAGATGCTGGAAGAACAGATAACGAATATTTAGCTCGTGTGTGCGAAGCGGTTATTAAAGCTGGTGCTACAGTATTAAATATTCCTGACACAACTGGTTATTGTTTGCCTAGCGAATATGGTGCTAAAATTAAATATTTAAAGGAAAATGTTAAAGGTATAGATAAAGCCATTTTATCTTGCCACTGCCATAACGATCTTGGCTTGGCTACGGCCAATTCTATAGAGGGTGTTATTAATGGTGCGCGCCAAATTGAATGTACTATTAATGGTATAGGCGAACGTGCTGGTAATACGGCCTTAGAAGAGGTTGTTATGATATTGAAACAACACCCCCACTTAAATTTAGATACTAAAATACAGACTGAAATGCTGTATGGCTTAAGTCAATTGGTATCTGATAATATGGGGATTTACACACAGCCTAATAAAGCTATTGTTGGTGCTAATGCCTTTGCACATAGTTCTGGTATTCATCAAGATGGTGTCATAAAAAATAGAGAAACTTACGAAATTATAGACCCTAAAGATGTTGGTGTTACAGAGTCTGCTATTGTTTTAACTGCTCGAAGTGGAAGAGCGGCATTAGCTTACCGTGCAAAAAATGTGGGTTATGAGCTTACCAAACTTCAATTGGACGTGGTATATGCTAAATTTCTAGAGTTTGCTGATAATAAAAAAGAAATAGACGATAACGATATTCATAAAATTATAGAATCTACCCCAGTTTATCAAGAAATTAATTAACTTAGTAATTTAACCTACTACTACGTTATGACGTTAAATATAGCTGTATTACCAGGTGATGGCGTTGGCCCAGAAGTAATAGCCGAGGCTATTAAAGCTCTAAAAGCTATAGGCTTAATTTATGGCCATACTTTTAATTTTAATTATGGTCTTGTAGGTGCTGCGGCTATAGCTAAACATAACACCGCATTACCAGAAGAAACCATTTCGCTCTGCAAAGATGCAGATGCCGTATTATTTGGTGCTATAGGAGATATCGCTTACGATATTGATCCAGATGCAGCTATACGTCCCGAACAGGGCTTATTAGGCATTCGTAAGGCTTTGCAGTTACATACCAATATTAGACCTGTAATTGCTTATCCAGACTTGCTTAACAAATCTTCTTTAAAAGTAAGGCAAATTAAAGACACCAATATACTTATATACAGAGAGCTTACTGGTGGCATTTATTTTGGAGAAAAAACCTTAAGTGAAGATGGTAATACTGCTAGCGATACCTGCACGTACCACCGTCACGAAATAGAGCGCATTGCACATGAAGCTTTTAAGGCGGCACAATCTAGAAAAGGAAAACTAACATTGGTTGATAAAGCTAATGTTTTAGAAAGTTCCAGACTATGGCGTCGTGTTGTTTTACAATTGGCTAAACAGTATCCAGACGTATCTCTAAACTTTATGTTTATTGATAATGCTGCTGTAGAATTGATAAAGAACCCTAAACAATTTGATGTTATTTTAACTGAAAATATGTTTGGTGATATTTTATCTGAAGAAGCTAGCGTTATAGTAGGTTCTATTGGCTTATTAGCATCTGGTTCTCATGGAGAAAAGCACGTTATGTTCGAACCAATACATGGTGCTTACACTGCCGCTAAAGATAAAGGCATCGCAAACCCTATTGCTTCTATTTTATCGGCTGCCTTGTTACTAGATCATTTCAATTTGGCCGACGAGGCTGCACTTATACGAGATGCTGTTGATAAATCTTTAAACTTGCACATTACAACACCAGACTTAAACACGAAATACAATAACATTTCTACTAGTAAAGTGGGGGATTTTATTGAAGATTTTATTAATAATCCAGAAGAGACCAATTTAAATTTTACAAATATACATTTAGGACAGTCCACGATTATTTAATTTATTACATATAAATTGAATAATACTAAACTGAGCTTAAACTAAACTTTACGTGGCATCCTAAAATTAAGAGCATCAATTTTATTGGTGCTCTTTTCATTTCTAGCAACCTAATTTCGAATCATAGTGTTGTTTCCAACTGAAATTTCTATGGCAAGATGGTCTTTTACCCAAATTCATTAGAAAATCTATTATTTCATTTATGGATAAGAATTTAGTATAAATATATTGAACTATTTTTTGCTGCTCTAAGGCAAAAAATTAAAGCTTAGCCGTGATTAGTGTATCATTTTTTTTCAAGTCAAGAATAGCAGGAAATGAAATCACACATACGTAAAAATTTTTTATTAGTAAATCGTATTCTGTCTTCCAACCGCTGTTTACACTAATGCTACGCTATATTTTTTAAAGCTCTAATAAAACCTATCTTTATTAAAAAAAGCCGAAGGTTACTTTATACAAGTAACTTTCGGCTTAAACCTCTTAAATTGTTTTTCTTTTTTTAAATACTACTATATCTATTACCAGAAAGCTACTCCAAAATCGTTAGCCTGTCCGTTAAACGTAAACATTGTAGCTGGTTGCACAAAACCTGAAGCACTATCCCAACGTCCTGCTGTTACTGCTTGCGCTACTCTAGCTTGGTTTTCTCCTCCCCACTGTACGTAATCTACTAGCACTTCTGGATCTGAAGAGCCGAATGTATTGGTAGAGAATACACCTAAACCACCGTTGCTTGGGTTTACATTATAAGCCACTGTTAAGCTACCGTTTGGCGCTATTGTTGTAGATCCTGTTACACCATTATTGATTCGCATGTATGTTCCAGGGCCTAAACATAACCAGTAAGAACCAACATCTATAGAAGCATTACCTAAATTTGTTAATGTTACTTCGTCTGTAGATGTATTTACTGTTGAAATTCGTAATACCGCCATAGCTATACCAGACCAAAATGTAGATCCAATTTCTTCTGCTTCTCCATTAAAAGTAAAAGGAGAACCACCACTTACAAAGTTAGCTGCATTGTCCCAGCGTCCTGCTGTTACTGCTTGCGCTACTCTAGCTTGGTTTTCTCCTCCCCACTGTACGTAATCTACTAATACTTCTGGGTCTGAAGAGCTAAACGTATTGGTAGAGAATACACCTAAACCGCCATTGCTTGGATTTACATTATAGGCCACTGTTAAGTTACCGTTTGGCGCTATTGTTGTAGATCCTGTTACGCCATTATTGATTTGCATGTATGTTCCAGGACCTAAACATAACCAGTAAGATCCAACATCTATAGAAGCATCACCTAAATTTGTTAATGTTACTTCATCTGTAGATGTATTTACTGTTGAAATTCGTAATACCGCCATAGCTGTACCTGACCAGAATGTAGATCCAATTTCTTCTGCTTCTCCATTGAAAGTAAAAGGAGAACCACCACTTACAAAGTTAGCCACATTGTCCCAGCGTCCTGCTGTTACTGCTTGTGCTACTCTAGCTTGGTTTTCTCCTCCCCATTGTACATAATCTACTAGTACTTCTGGATCTGAAGAGCTAAACGTATTGGTAGAGAATACGCCTAAACCACCGCTGCTTGGATTTACATCATAAGCTACAGTTAAGTTACCGTTTGGCGCTATTGTTGTAGATCCTGTTACGCCATTATCGATTTGCATGTATGTTCCAGGGCCCAAACATAACCAATATGATCCTACATCTATAGAGGCATCTCCTAAATTTGTTAATGTTACCTCATCTGTAGATGTGTTTACTGTCGAAATTCTTACTACTGGCACGCCATCGTCTATAATAATGACATCTTCAGTACTGGAATCGTCATCGGAGCTACAATTAAATGCCAATAGCGGCAATAGTAATGCTAAAAAAATCTTTTTCATGTGTTTTATTTTTAAAATCGTTGAGCTGCAAAGTTGCAACCGCATCAGGGTTTTAGCGCAAGAAAACCTTGTAAGGAGGATTTTAAACTTGTAAAACGGAAGATATTTACGTAAATTAATACTATAAAACTCATAGAGATACATTTTCGCGGCTCAAAAGGAATCATTTGTATATTTACTTTAAAAAAAACCGAGACTGATCAAGTCTCGGCTTGTAATAGAATTTTAACAATAAAGTATATGTGGTATAGTGAGAGTTACTAATTGTTATCCAATTACCTGCAATGTGAGATAGTATTAAAAATCTATCTGCTAATATTATGATTAGAGATTGTCATTACTTTTTGTTATGCAAGCTCGTATTGACAATGTTTTCGGATTTTAGATTTTCTTTATTTGTTGCAAAAATAAACATTGTTTCAAAGTATCGTATCCTGCTCTACAGTGGTCTATACTGGTCTGCCACGATTTGAGTATTTTTTTGCTGTGTTTTTGAGAAATCTAAATTAGTACTTTTTATTTAACAAGTATGTTTCGATTAATTTTTACATTTCATAGCGACCTTACTTTTCATGTACTGCCAAACTTTTTCAGCAGGATTTAACTCAGGAGCATAAGCAGGGATTCTTAAAAGCTTAATATTTGTCGGTATTGAAATGTTTTTTGAGGCATGAAATCCAGCATTATCAATAACTAATATTATGTATTTATTAGGGGTTCTTTGACCTAGAGCTTTTAAATAGGCTTCAAATATATTATTGTTAACAATTGGAGTTTCCCAATAAAAAGCATCACCAGTCAAAGGAGAAAAGCTTCCCCAAATCCATAGATATTGATAACTATGCTGATAGTGAACTTTTGCTTTTATTCCTTTAGCAGTAATGGTTCTTTTTAGACCAGTGATAAGTCCATACCTAGTTTCATCTTGAAACATAAGTTCTATCCCATCATATTTATCTTTATTAAGATTAATTCTAATATCAGATAGTAAGTTGGGGAGTTTTTTTAAAGGCTTCTACAGCCTGTTCATCTTTTTTATGATGTGATTTTCTTGCTACCTTTAATTTAGATTTGTGTTTGCGTTTGCAATGTTGATAAATAGAAGCGTATGTTAAATTATCTTGTGTTTCTTCTAGAATACTAACCAATTCAACATAACTAGTAATAGTACTGTAGGGATCATTTAATAGTTCATCTATTTTAACTATGGTAGCTTGTGATAATAAAGGCGTATTATTACCTCCTTGATTAACTTCACAAAGCTTTTTAATACCTTGGTCTTTATAAGTCTCAAACCAATTGTAAATTGTTTTTCTGGTAACTCCAATTTTTACTGCAACTTCTTGAGTATATCTACATTTACCTTTTTTAACTAACAATAATGCTTTAACACGTTTTTCTACTAATTTACTTTTAGTTGTTCGTAATATGGATTGCAACTCCTTTTCTGTTTCAAAAACTTGAATATCTATAGTTTTAGCCATAAGATAAAAATACTTATTTTATGAGAAAATTAAAAGTGTATTACTACACAATACTGAAAATTTTAAGACTTATGGTAATTCATTTTTGTTCAAATATACCACATTAACCTTGAAGTGTAGAAAACGTAAAACCTCAGCAAAGCAAATAATTACCTTACTGAGATTTTGTAATAAATAACGTTTTGCGTGAAAACAAAACCGTTAGTAGACTTAATCTATTTCTGTTTTAATAAAGCCTTTATTTCCGCTAATTCATGTTTTAACGTCTTAATCTCATCATGAAGTTCTTGTATACCTTTAACAGCAACAACTGCTCCCATCTTATCATAATTAATAGACTGGTAATCTTCATTAGCATTAACGAATTCAGGAAATACCTCATTAACATCTTGAGCTATAAAACCTACCTCTTCATCTTTCCCTCTGCTAGAATCTTTCCACTTATAAGCCTTAGGCTTTAAATTATCGATTTTATTCAAAAATTTATCAGAAATGTCCTTGATTTCTTTTTTCAACCTTTTATCTGATGCTGAAGAAATTCCTTTAGCGATTACGGCTCTACCATCTTCATAAACTGTAAATAAAACATTCGCAGTACCTGACGTATTGTGACCTATCTCAAACTTCGAATTAGAGTTATTATTATTAGAATCTATGTTTAATCTTATGTTATTAAACGAATTCATTGTAAGGCTATCTCCAAATGAAGTACCATAGGTACTTTTAATAGAATGCTGGGCATTTGTACCATAAGAGTCGGAATCCCACGTAAAATGTATACCTCCAAATCTGTATAGATGGGAATATTGTCCATTTACAATCTTTCCAGAAAGGTTTCCATGTACAGTGGTATTTCCATTTGTTTCTACTTTAAATTTATTACCATTAGGCCCTACTTGAAACTCCCCATCGGTTCTTAAAATACTTGTCCCGCAATAAATACCTGATTTAAAATGGCCAGAAGGATTTAAGCGAAGCCACGCATCGCTAAACTGAATGATGTTTTTCCCATCTCCTTTGTAGTAAGTGCCTACTGCATATATATCATTCCCTTGGATATTTCCCGATACTTGAAGCTTTTGAGTTGGCTTAGTCGTACCTATACCAATGTTTCCAGATTTTAGCACCGTAAAAACACCAAATTTATTGGTTTTAGTAGCAGCGTCATGAATATATAGCTCCATTTTACCTCCTCCATTAGGGTTATGGAACGTGTAAGTATCATTACTATAATCATCTATAAGATTTATCCAATCTCCCCACTTTTGGGCTATATTCAATCTGCCATCGTATTTATTTACAGAATCATCTATATTAATTAAAATTTTGCCTGAAAGCTCCAATAATTTACTTCTTAATTCTCCATCAATTTCAGCATTGCCATTTATTATTCTAAGCTTATCTCCTTTTTTGTAGCCTTCTCCAGTCCCCCTTGCACCTAACCAACCACCAATAACACATAGCGAATTTGGCTGAAACATTTGCATAGAATGAACAGGATTTGTAAATAGATTAGAATCCTTGTAATACCCTAATTGAAGGGTTTGATCTCCAGATAAGCTGATACGTGGATCCGCTCTAAATGTAAAAGAATTGTAACCAAGGTAACTCGTAATTTCTAAACCAGCTCCTACGAAATCGCCCTTATTATCTTCATGCCAAGTTATTAATTTTCCATTTTTATCTAGTGTGATACCCGCCCCAAGCTTTGGAGAAGTAGGGGAAAGAGGATTGCCTACATTAATACTACCATCGAAAGTACCTCCTGATTTTGGTACAAAATTGGAGATAGTATCAAAAGTGATATCCCATTCTTGTAAATTTGAGGATAGTAATTTATGACTTGTTTTACAATTATGTGAAATTGCGTTTACCGAAAAACCTGGTTGTTGCGTAGCCAAATCTCCTTTACCTGTAACTAAGGCTACTGTATTATTTGTTGACGTCTCGTCAACTATAGTAACATCATGCAATAGCACATACCCCTCTGTAGAACTGCTATTTTTCCGTTTGCAAAGTAAAATACCAATGCCATTTTCTTGTCTTATTATACATTTCGAATTCCTTATTTCCAGTCTAAAACTACCTTGATCGTGTTTAGTATTCTGGCTAGACATAATGCACGAAACTTCTGGATTATTTACCTCGTACTCATTTGTATAAGTTCCATAAACTTCTCCTAATATGGTATCGATGCTTTTTCCTGTTGTTACTATGGGAAGTGCTCTAGACACAACATTTTTATAGACTACTCTAAAAAGCGCTTCATTTCTATAGTTCTTAATATTAACAGAGGTATTGCGCGAATCCGTTGTAGAGTATGCTGGTAGTATAAACTCACAGTTTTCATAAACTTCTTTGCCTCCATTTTTCTTAAATGATGATATTCTTAGGCCATTAACAAACCTACAATTTTTAAAGTGTAAACTTTTATTGTGCCAAGTCGCTATATCGAATAGTACATCCATATTGGCAAACTCAAAATGTACAGCATCATCTTGCCATATTTGTATACTGTCTACAAGTTTTGCTTCGATATACATTGAAGATGCTTTGTTCATATTTATACCTTCGCTATCATCATGGCTGTCGTTGGCCATGTTTACAAAAGTACCTCTACCATATATATTGGCATTAGTAATAGGCGCTAACTTATCATTTATGATAGAGCCTCCAGCTGTATTTGTCCATACAACTGCACCATCTTCAAAATACATATCCACGTACTCTCTATTTACACTTTCTTCGTTATAAGTGCCTTTAAAAACATATACAATGTTTCTATTTCCCGTTGTATTATAGTCTTGAAGAGCGTCTTGAGAAGCTGCCACTATTGTTTTATAGAATTTGTAGCTATTTGGCAAAGCCGATTGGTCATTACCTTTTTCTTCATATACAAAATAAACATTATCGTAACTGTCCTTAAATGGTGTTGGCATTTTTACAACACCCTCTACTCCATTATTAGCTATTCTTATTACTGTACCACCAACAAACGTAAAGACAAGAAAACCATCTCTGTCTATAGATATATTTTGAACAATACCTGATCCTGTTGTACCTCCACTTTGATCCCCTCCTTCTGTTACATGTATAAGAGAATCTATGAGATCTGAAAATTGACTTTCGTTTGGTTTATCTCCATTCTCGAAATACGATTTTAATACATTTCTTGATTTTACTGCCATGACTCTATTTTTTTGTATTCTGTATATCTTATTTTTTTATGATGCTATATATGATATGCCTGATAAACTTATATTTACCAGGTTGTTTCCTATATTTGTTGCAACTACGCTTCCCGATCTGTTAACCACAATTCTTACCATAACCCCCGTAGAACCTACTACATAAAATGCGAGATCTTGAGTAGGTCTAAAGCCTGTTAGTACCGAAAATAAATTTGTATTTCCCGATGTCGTAGAATTTATGCTTAGTTCGCCTTCAAAATAAACGATTCCTAATTTTCGTTTATACCTAAGGGCATTACCTATAGCTGATACGCCATTGGAAAAATTCACACTATTCCAAGGTGTTACATCTTTAGTATGATCTGGAATTGTTACAGCTCCTGTTTCGCCATTGATAGAAGCTACTGGTGCATCTGGTGCAAATCTTAATACGGCACGTTTAACACCTTCTGGTGTTACAAAACGCTCATTATCTGTTCCTGCATCGACCTCCATCAATGTTGCCTGCTCTACAATACCTCTTGCATTAGTTTTTGCTTCAGGTAAATCGTTAGCTTTAAAGTAAGGGTCTTCAAGCTTACTTACAAAGCTATCCATTACATCTGCATAATCTAATTCTGTTGGTTTATCTCCTTTCCTAAATTTATTTTTTAATTCGTCTCTTGTTCTTTCCATAATTATTGTTCTTTTAGCGTACTAAATTTGTATTTTCTATAATCATACTTCCTATACCTTCTTCTGTAGATAGTCCAGTTTCACTTGGTATGGTAAGTATCTTACTTTGCGTATTAAGCATACCAGCAGAATTTTCTGCATCTACTTTAAAATGGTAATATTTAGGCACACCTTCACTTGTTTCTATTTGTAAAGTTTCACTGATATCTGTATCTCCTAAGAAAACTTGAACATCTTCAACATTCGATGTCACTTCATGAATTTTAACCCAATTCCCTTGACTATTCATGAAAAAAACGTGGTATTTACCATTATGTACGGTCTTATTCCATTTTAAAATAACATGCTCTAAAACCGTAGCATTGTTTTCTAATACATCAAAACTGTATGTTACCTCTGGTGTTTTAGGGTTTGTAGACTCTACAATACTACTAATTAGTAATTTTGAAGGGTTTGACGGCTTGTGTTCAGAAACGACAAAAGTTGGATCTTCTTGAGCGTCTTTAGGCTTTGCATATTCTACTGCTCGGCTTACAGTTACTCTATAAAACAAAGTATCGCTGTAAGGCGCATAGCCTAAATCTAAAAACTCATCTTTTATGATTAATACATTTTTATCTAATTGATTAGTAAGCACTAGATCTACTGTATCTACCAGGTCCATTGTTCTAATAGATAAGGTATTTTCGGCTCTTGTTGTTCTATAAAGGTTTAACCTCCTGATACCTTGGTCTGGTTGGTAAGCATTGACTTCAAACGCTAATGCAGGTAAAGTTGTATCTTCTTGAAAATCTCTAGCAAGAACAGTTGTAGACTGCATTTTTAAGTTTATAATTTCACTATCAGCATCGAACATAGAGAAGTATGTAAATAGCGGTATACTACTTTCCAATTGTAGTTCGAAAAATGGTCTGTGATTTTTCTTAAAAATAAGGTAGTCATTTCTTCGTTCTATCTCTAGTATACTATTACCGTCGTATTGAACGCCACGCTTTAAAAATTCTCCATTTCTATGTATTGATAAATACCCATCACTACTTGCCAATATTGCATAATCCACTGTATGCGTTTTATCTTGACTAATAATATCATTCGCTAAACCAACAATTACATTTGTATTGTTTTTAAGTTGATATGTAACATTTCCATAATATGGTAAATAAGCTTCTGTAGTAGCTCCAGCATCCCATGCATCTCCATTTACACCAGATATTTTAGTGATGATACTATCGTTTATTTGAATAAACTCCTGTGTTGCAAATGTTAATGGTAACTCTTGCCCTATAATTTTTTCTTCTGTGTAGGTGTATGCTGCCGAAAAAAGCTCTAGATCATAAACCGTTGCATTCATACTATATATTGAAACATCTAATACGACATCTAACTGCTCTGAACGATGCAACCTATAAAGCACAAGTGTATCCTGCATATAAATAATAGTATTTCCTTTTATTTCTATGCTAAACACGCTATTCGGCTCATGAACACCTACGCGTATTGGATTTTGCTCCTTTTCCGTTACGAATAGAATGCCGTTTAAAATTGTTAATCCATAGCCTATACTTGATCGGTCTGCATCGCTATTAAATTTTGAAAAACCAATGGTTCCAATAAAACCTTCTTCAACTTTGAAAGTAACATAGGCATTACCTCTAATAATTTGTTTACTGGCCAGTCCTGCTGCTCTTCCAAGAGATCCTGAACTAATAAGCCTATTGTTTTCGCCAATAGTTATATGTTCTAGATCTACAAAAGCTAAATCTAGTTTTTTATATTCTAAGTCTCCTGTTCCCAACATTGGTAACACACGTTTAATTTCAGGGTTTTCAGGAGCTTTTGTGTTGACGAGTTTTATAGGGCCTTTAATAGAGCTAAACTCCCCTAACTGCGTAGTGCTCCCTACTTCTCTTGCCGCATAGAAATAGGTGTTTTTAGATGTGCCATCGAGCAAGAAATCTGTAAATAACACACTATCGTAATGCTGCCCTCTTCTACCTATACGTTTTGCCATAGGTGCTATATCGTATGGCGGTTTATTAGGAGGTAATAAATTGCCATGTCTATCTCTTATTACCTGTCTTTTATTAACAGGTATATAATCGCTATCACTTCTAATATGGTTATATAATAATGGGGCTTCGGTGAGTGATACGAACGTATTTAAAATCGCTTCTTTTACATAGTTTGTAACTGTCTTTTCTGGAAACACCTCTAAAGCATCAGAAAAATCAGGTAACACTGTTGTATTTAAATTGAAGCTATCTCTATCTAATAAAGGTTCATTTGCCCCATATTTCCTATTATAATTTTGAATATCACTATCTATAAGCGCAAAGAAACTTGGCTTATCTGGCTTAGGAAAACGGTAACCGCTTTCCGTATTTGGAAATTTTGAAAATTCTGCATCATAGCTAAATCCTAAAAGATTGTCCCATCTATTGGTATAAAATGCATCACTGTGTAGCGCTTCTAGTGCTGTTATAATTTCGAGTACTGTATTATCTGTATAAAGTGCTCCTAATATGGAACGGTCGTTGGATCTGTACATAAGTACAGCGTAGGGCTCGTGCTTAAACTTTGTATCAAAGGTATAGGTTGCTTTTCCAAACACATCTGGTTGTGTGGCATATAATGCACCTTCTGGTTTTTCAGGTTGTTGCGGTTCTATGATTCTATGCACAAACATTAACGCAGGCGCACTTACTTGAGATCTGTAATTTTTGTTGTATAAAGCCTCTGCGGTATTCGATATACTTCGTAAACCAAAAACAGAATATTTTAAATCCTCACGATCTGGTGTAATACTACGCTCTGTAAGATTAAAATCTGCATCTGCATACAAATACACTTTGAATCCTGGATAAAAGTTTACGCTAACAGCGTCACCTATTATAATCGTAGGATTTACTATAGCATTACCATCATTATCTATTTCTGTTGCGCTAAAAGCATCATCTACGGCATATACAACAGCATTGTTCGTTGTACTACCAATATGTTCTATGCGTATTACTTTTAAATCTTTTCTAGGCCCCTCTGGATCGTCGTTGGTATGCACTCTAACAATACCTCCACTCCATTCTACAAAATTCCCAACAGTGTCTGGTGTATGTTGTGGGTGTTGTGGCAACCTAAAAGGCATTGTTATTTCATAAAGGCCTTTATGTGCTTTTTCTTCGTTGGCTACAACCTCTCCGTCTACGGTAGTATATGTAACATCTACAACTTCTTCTACAGGTGCTATAGAGGCTTCGCTCCAGAACCCCCTAGATTTCTCTAAAATACGTTCTGGACCATCATCAGGACCTTCTTGATTAATAATAATTTCGCGGTGTATATTTAACATACTGCCTACTCCAAATTGCACATGTAGTTTGCTATTCGGGCTGTATATCCCCCAACTCTCTGGAGATGCCATATTTTCTACAGCCATAAATAATGCATCTCCCATAATCTCAGGCCCTTCTAATGCAACATCTGCTCTGGGTATTACATTAGTTTGTATACTATCGTCTAGTTCTTTCTTATAAATGTTGATAATAACCCCTGTAGGCGCATCGGTTACACTTTCTATAAAAAAGTTAGTCCCATTTGTTGTAAATACACCACCTACAAAATTTTGACTGTTTGATCCTTCTGGTATTCTTGGTGTTAAAAACGTTTCTTCATCCGCATTACTTATACTGTGCACTCTGTAATTCTCTGTGGTAACTACAGCTATTCGTATATCTGTAGGGTGGTTATTTACTGCTGTTATTTTTCCTCTAATGTTTTGAGGCAATTCGTTTCTAAAAAACACATCAAATGTATTTGCGAAAACCTCTTTTTCGTCTCTAAAAACAGCATCTGGATGTAGTAATACATTATCTCCAGGTACTAAAACATCTTTTAACTGTTCTTGTGCCTCTGCTTCTAAAGTGTCTGTAATTTTATAAGATACTATTTCTTGAGTGGTATTGTACTCGAATGCCAAACGCACCATTGTTTTATCCGCTCTTGTATTTGCACCTAACAGTTGCTGTTCACTTCTAGACGTCAATAATAATGGCCGCTCCTCTACGATGTGTAAAGCGCTAATATTATGGGGTGGTAATAGATTGTTATCTGGAACAAAAACCGTCTCTATTTCTAATGTTTTCGCAACTGGAGATACGCGGCTAAACCAGTTGATGCCGTAAGTACCATAAGTATAAAACCCTTCCCGTGTTTGTCTGTGCACATACAAGGGTTCTCCTGGATCTGGAATACCAAGAGGTAAAATTTCTGGTGTTGCGTTACCTTCCAAGGTTTTATTAAAATACTCTAGAGTTACCGATAATTCAGGTTTATCCCAAGCCCCATTTATGGGTTGCCACCCACTGTTTTCAGTTAATTTAACTTCTATACCTCCATTTACAGGTTCGGTATAGGTTGCTGTATTAAATTGGTTTTGCTTGGCATAAAAACCTAAAAGCAACTCGTCTTCTTGATCTTCTTCTGCATAAATAGCTACAAAACGTGATTTCCCATTGGCACTGTACCCCTCACTATCAAATAATGCTAAATTTGGTACTACATCGGTAACGTTACCATCGTCATCCAATTGTTCTGCAAAGGATTCGCCAGACGGTACCCCTGGACGTAAACGTTTTATATCGAAAGTTCTCGGCAAACGTTGCTCTGTTGTTCCCGTAGGCAAAGATGTGTAAATATGTTCTATGTTATAATTATCGTCGTCATAGATGTAACCTTTTATTTTATTTTTAGTGGTATATTTTATAACGTACATAAATTGCTGGGTTTCGGTTTCGGCATCTAAATCGAAACACCCTAAACCTAGCATACGTGCAATATGATAATCACTTGCTGCAATATTCAAAATATCTACATACGCAATACGTTTGGCATCGGTATCGTCGTCTCCAAAAGCTATTATTTCTTCGCCTCTAGGGTTATTCTGGTCGTTACTTAATGCTATATAATCGGCAACAATTTGCTTTATATCTTTTTCGAAAGCACCTAAACTTACCTTCTCCCATTTGGCTTTGTAGTTGTCTATATTTACAAGATCGCCCTCGTTAAATCGTGGCCATTTGCCATCTACCACACCTGGCGAAGGCTCCAGGTAATTAAAGGCTGTAGATGTGTTTGTTGTTAATGCATAGCTCCCTAAATCTTGCCATAAATCGTCTTTATCCGCTTTTTCAACTATTGTGGCATATAGCTCTATTTTAATGCCTGTTACCACACAGTTATTAGCGCGGTAGCGTATGCGCTTTATGTCTTCCGCTTGTTGGTAAGTGGATGAAAATTGAGTACCTGTATAGGTTTGCCTTGCTACAAGACCTTGCTTTCTAGAGGTGCTTAATCGCTCTTCTCTCGCAATAAGTTCTGTTTGCAGTGTACTACTAGGCAAGCTATTTTCCACTATATATTCTACAGAAAACGCCAAACTATAAACTGTTTGCACTTCTATAATATTATTCCCATAACTTTCTAAAAAAGCCTTAGGATTATTTCTTGGGTCTATGTTACGAGCTGTATTGTAATATTGACTTACATTATCAAATAATAATACATATCTGTTTCCTGACACCTCGTATACCCATAAAGGATCTCTACGCCTAAACCTAAGACGTCTGGAAGGCATGGAAGCAAAAACAGGAGGTGTATTAAAATCTATTGTAATTTGAAGTTTCTCATATGGTACTTTAGAAATTTTTACAAAATCCTCTGGTTTGTTATAGCCATTACTATTTGCTGCAAGATTCCCTTTAGGCAAATGGTTTTCGCCTAAAGCATTTTTAAATGCCCAACGTAAATGCACGCCTTTAGCAGAGCCATCTTCGCCTGTAGATCCTGCTGCTTGCAGGTATAGGAAAGGCGATTGGGTATGTTTTATTTTACCTCGAGGTTTTACAGTAAACGCAATGCTAAATTCTTCTGGATTAAGCACTCCTGCTACCGAAATAACCTCCTCGAATTCGCCACTTAGTGACGGGGTTCCTGTGAGATGCACAGGCACTTCACCTTGCCCATTAGCTTGTATGCTTACCGTTTCTGTAGCTACAACGGTGATACCATTTATTGCAATAAGTTGTGTACCTTCTGCCACAGTATGCACTACACTTTTATCGTTTTGTAGTGTTATTGTACCAATATTTAAAACACTAATTTCCTCTTCAACATATAATTCTATATCCTCGTCTATGGCTGTACTTGTAATGGCAATATTACCACAGCCCACATTTGCTGCTACTAAGGCATCGTTTAAGTTTGCCAGAGCATCTCCTAATAAATTAAAATCTGTAATACCTTCTTGGTAGTCTGTAATTAAAATATCATCGGGAGCGGTACTTGGTATTGGTGTGCGCTCTAGATAGTAGTTTAGACTTTGTTCTAAACTTGATACATTAAATTCACCTCCATTGTAAGTGCCTATTTGTAATGCATATACATATAAATGCGAAATATTATTAATTCGTTTTACATGTTGTAACAGTACCTCTCTATTTTGAATTTGTAACCCATCTGCTATTACAATTACAATATCCGGCACTGTTGATAGTGTATTAACAACATCAAATCCTGAAGCCCAGTAATCTGATTCTGCTGAAATAGGCACGTTTTTGTATCGTGTAATCCAATCATCAAAAGTCGCTTTTGTTGTGCTTGTTACTTTTTGTTGTAGAACGTGATCGTTACGTGTATTTGTGTCGCTCTCAGACATCCCTATAAAAGACACCGTTAAGTTACTGCCAAGCTGAGCATCTATAAATGATTGTAAACCTGCACGTATCTCTTGTGGCTCGACACCGTTAATAGAACCCGATTCGTCTATAATAAAAGCCACATGAGCAGGACAAGTGACCTGATTAAGATAAAACTCTACATTTGCTGTTTGGGGTGCTATTTCTCCATTTACAGTAAAAGAAAGTATTGCTGTTGCTACACTTGTACCAGAAGTTAACACTGCGGTATAACGACCACTGCCTTGGTCTATGGTATTGGCTATAGTCCCTTCTGATGTACGTATGACCACCGTATCGCCTCCAGTAGTAATGTTAGCCCCTGTGTCGTCTTTTAATTGTACGGAAATGCTAGTCGTACTGTCGCCATCAGCATCAATTTGTATTGGGTTTGCTGTTATGGTGCTGTTTGTGAGATTTAGGGTTTGAGGGATTGGGCATAATTGCTTTATTTCATAGCTGTTTATAGTTTGCTTTATTATACTTTGAGGTATAGAACTTATTTCTATGGGATTCAAAATATAAGGAAACATAGGAGGGTCTCGCTTTATGATGACTTCTCTTTCTATATTTAAAGAAGGAAGCAATGTAGACTTGATACAAGTGTTGTCTTCAAAATCCACATTTATTTTACCCAAATTCTGTCCTGAAGAAAAGATAAGCGAATCTGACGATACTGTTTCTTTAACATCTAAAGTCTTATGACCTTCAACTTTCTTTGACCATAATAAATTTTGGTTTAAATCGAACTTGTGAATTATTCCAAAGTTATTTTCAATATCTGATGCCCTCTTGTAGAAACTATTATTACTTCTTGTAATTTTTTGAAGTGATAAACTTTCCTCAAAAGTAATCGTATTAATTTCATCTGGAAATTCCTGATCAAGATTTAAAGAAAACAAATATTGTTTATCGAGTACGTTTGAAGAAATGATTAAGTTATTATCATTTAAAATTACTGATCTAGTTACTCCTGTAGGAGTATCTATACTAACTTCAGAAAAATATTCAATTCCAACTATAGGGTCTAAATTATAGTCTAAACTCATTAGTGAAAAAATACCAGGGTTTTGTCTACTAAAAGCCCCAACTCCAATCAATATTATTTTTTCATTGTATATCACACAATCCTGGACTGTTAAGGTCCTAGAATCATCTTTAAGTGCATTCAAAATTGCACCTTCTCCGTCAATGGTAAAAAATGTTTTTGAACCAGACCTTAATAAGTAAGTTTCTTCACTTAAGCCCTTAACCCTTGCAGGACTTGCTAAAAATGGCTGTTGTGAAGTAGTTTCATAACTTTTAAACCATTTTACCTCATTTAACGCACTTAACCTTAAGGCAAATACATATTTAAAATCATTCTCTGTATAAAGTCCACAAAATAATAAATCACCGTTTGAACAAACAATCATATCAGAAATAGAACCTGAACCAACTTTATTCTCTACAGTGAAAGAATTTTGAGATAAAATATTTATATCTAAATCAGTAATTATTATTACAAATTCTAAACTTCTAAGAATAGAAGTCCAGTAGAGAACCTGTCCTACTTTGCCTAAATAAATAAGAGTTTGCTTACTATTGTTCTTTCTTACTTCCTTGATAAAATACTGCTCCATAACCCCTACTCTTTAAAATTTACATTAATAGTTACATTTACAGAAGCGCCTTGTTTTCTATAGGCAAAGCCATCCCATAATAAATAGTTGAATCGCATATTTAAGTTTTCGGCCGTTATGGCTATGGTATTGTTCATGTTGTACATTACTAAGAATTGAGAATAATCTTTGGCGTGTAAAATTTTATAATTTTGATCTGGTACATTTCCAGACAGTATGGCGACACCTTGGTTGTTTGGGTTTTCGGTACCGTTAATAACTTCTACATCTATTTTAGGATCGTTAAATGGCTCTGGGTTACGCACCAGTAATGCCACTATAGCACCTGTTTCTGTATTTCGTATGAAATTAAACTCTGTAGTTGCTGCAGGGTCTAAAGGGGGCAGTTTAAACAGCCCCTCGGTAACACGATCGAAAATGTCGGCTTTTTCTATTTGCAATTGTTGCCCTTTAGGGTCCAATTGTATGTTGCTTGCTACCAAATTATAAGCCCGTTTCAAATCGTCGTTTGTTATAGCAATATCTAAATTAAATATGGCTTGGTTTACAGCTTGCAATGCCTGAGGATTTTCTTTTAACAAATAACTGTTGACTTGTTCATTAAAGTTTTTATAACGTGAGGTTTGAAACACAAAATTGTGCACCTCTTTTGTTTGTTGTTTGTATACAGCATTAAGTATGGCAGTATACATTTTTTGAGGCTTCATATTGTTTACAGTCACCTCAGTAACGTAGCGCTTTGGAATGGTTAAAACGGCATCTACACCCATACAATTATCGCCATTAGCTAAATTGCTATACATTTGGTATTCTGTTGGAAATAAGGCATTGGTATCTGTTGTCCAAGCCACTTGTGCCGAAGGTATTTCAGTCGTTGTACTGTCTGGTGCTGGGGGATTTTGCAATAATATGTCTTCTACAGGGTCTTTAACAATAACCTGTAATGTATTGCTTATAGCCTCTCCTACACCATCATAAGCTGGCCAATCGCGTAGCATGTGGTATGCATAGGCTTTTAAGTAGAATAGCGACAGCTTGTTATTACCGCCTTCTGTACCGTAAAACAAAGGTTTCGATTGGAGTAAATTACCATTAGCATTAGGATACGAACGCTTATAGTCTATGTATTGGCGCAACGTGGTATGGGCATATTTATCTTTAACTTCTTGCGACAGGTTAAGTTGAAATGCTGCATTTTTATAGGTGCCATAATTCACTATTGGTACAGGATGATGCCCCACAGGTCCTGAGGTTGCAAAACCGAAATAAAAATCATAAGGTGTTTTATTGCCTTGTACAGTATCTGCTACCTGAAAATGAATACGGTATTGCGCATCTGGTCGCCATATGGGTTCTACTACCTTTGTAATGGCATCGGTAGCCGCTTCAAATTCTTCTGTTATGGCTTGTTGATCTGGCAATGTTGAAATCAACTTAAAATCAAATTCGTGTAACCACTCTGCTTCAAATAATGTTGTGTGGCATATAGAACGCGTTAAAGGTGGTACATTTTCGGTTTCTTTACCAACTATAAAGTCGTTAGTAACCATCATATCGCCTATGCCTGTACATGGTATTTCTACTATTTTACAACTTTGCGCCTCTAGTGCTTCCAGTCGTTCTAATAGGGTTTCCAATTCTGCTTCTTCTGTTTCGCTAGATGTTGTGTTTTCTAGTATAACATCCAGTACTCCATCTTGAAGCGCTTCTATTTGCGCTCTTAGTGCTGCAATATCTTCGGCGTTAGCTACATTAGGGATTATTTTTATTTGGCTTATGGTGTTATCTCCTGTAGCGGTATACTCGAAAGCTGCGGTTTCTAAAGTTTCTGCGTTTGCCTGTACTGTCTCGAAAGCTTCCAAGCGTACTTGTGTACTTGCGCCTGGAGTATCAAGATTGTCGAACACGGCTTTGTAAAATATAAAATTTACACCTTGAGCGCCTGTATTCAATTTCAATCTTATACTCCGTACTGGGTTTCTGTATTTTAACACTAATGGATTAGTATTGTTAAATTGCAGCCCGCGGCTAAAATCGAAGTTAGGACTATACGTTTTTGCCACACGTGCGTAATCTGCAATAGAACGACTACCGCCTATTTCATACTGGTTACCTATTATGGTAAATGCTAAATTTTGGTGCGAATAAAATTTATTTACATTAAATGCAGTAGCGCCTGCTAAATCTGCATTGGGGTTTATACCTACTAGTGGGTACCGCCGACCAATACGAACATTACGCCAGTTGGCACGTTTCCAATAATCAAATGTGTGTTCGCAAAACAAGCTTTCGGACGATATGCCTACCTGTTCTGGCACGAACCAACCAGACTCGCCACGTTGTATGTATGAAAACGGTGTGTCACCCAGCAAACGTATGGCATTGTATTCTGCACCAGATTTTTGCCACACACCTGCTTTTAGGCGGTTTACGTTAACCTCATCTTCGATAGTTATGGCTTTGTAAGGGTTATAGGACACCCAAGTACTGCCATTCCATATATCGATATTTACAGCATCTATACTGTATTCGTGCTCTACCTGTCTAAAACTGCGTCCTCTAGAACTTGCTTGTGGTGGTATTAACTCTATACTGCCTTTGGCGCGATTGCTATACCCGCCTATTTTATTTCTTACCGCACTTGGGTTTAACGGTTTTAATGTTTTAATATCAATGTAGGTGTCTAATGGTAATACTGGTAAATTATTACTTGGTGCGCTATTAAACCCTGATTGTATGCGTAATAAATCGAATGTTTCGCCTGTAAGCATACTTATGCCTTTTACATTTTCGCTAGCAACATGATTAGGTAATGGTGGTACTGGTGTTGTATCTACACGTTTATTGAATTCCCATTTTATATCTACAGTAAGGCATTTCCTTATTTTTATAAAGCCTAATTTTATACGTCCGCAGACACGTACCGAAGCTTGTATTTTGAATGGCTTTGGTACTTCTGCACCAAATAAGGCATCTAAACTAATGCCTACAGTGAGGATCCAGAAACTTACTTCGGCGCCTCCTCCTGCTGCCACATAACCGCCTATTTGCGGGCGTTCGAAACTTATGGCACCTCCTACTTCGGCATATAACCATGCTTTTACTTTTGCTGGTCCAAAACGCTTATCGAAATTAAAGTCGGCACGCGCCCCCATAGCCATACCTCTTGCCGAAAGCTCTAAGTAGGACTGCATGGTTATTAATGTAAAGATTCGTGCTTCGTTTGGTTTTTGTCGTGTCCCTAAATGGATGTACCATGCTGATGCGTTTTGGAACGGAAAATAGGCTTCCATTCCTACTTTTAAACTAATTAAATTACCGTTACTTTTTGGTAATTTAAAGTCTATGCCAGAACCTAGCTCTAACGAGCGATCGCCTATTGCTACAAAGGCAAAAAATGGCGGATCGTTGGTATCGTCTAAACCAAGTGCTGGCCCTAATATATTGGCTCTACCATCAAATACAAATAAGCTTGGCTGCGATAGTATAAACATTACTCTAGCAGATAACAACGCGCCATCGGAAGTTTGCAATGTAGCACCTGCCCCTATAGAAAACCCTGATCTGGCATTTTGTGATGCATCTGGCCCTCTAAATTTTGGAAGGTTAACACCTCGTCTTGGATAGGTATAATAATCGTACCAAGTATCGCCTCCCGGTCCTGAGGTTAGACCTACAGCTTCCTTTTCGGCAATATATCTATGCCCAAATAACCCTCTAAAACCCGTTATGCTTACTGGTGGCACAATAGGGATGGCTATTGGTAAGTCTATACTTGCATCTACAATATAGGCTGGATATCGCGGTTGTAGACGAAACTCTGCGCTTCCTGATATTTTTGCTTTAGGTATTTTTACAGACACCCCTCCTGTATACTCCTTAGATTCTCCTGGCTGTGGTATGGATAGGTAACCTTTTATGATGGCCGTTGCCGACTCTGGCGATGCATTACCGGGTATTATAATATCGGCCTCTATGGTTTGTATGCGGAACTCAGAATGGAACTCACCCCTATCTACAGTAAAATAATATTGCATACCCTTACCTCGTGCTTCGAAGCCTAAAGATCCTAAACCTACGGCACCATCAAAACCAAATACCATGTATTTGCGGGTTTTGCCTTTGTACTCTTGTTGGTAAGCCCCCAAATTTATATTTGTAATTGCTACTTCTACAGGCCCTAGATTTAACGTGAAATTTGCTGGTACTGGTATGGTGCCACCTAAAATTTCGAAACTGCCATCGCTGTAAAAGCGCATGCGTTGTATTTGTATGCGTTGGTCGCCTATTAGCTTACGCATTACAGGGTTTGGAAAGGCAATATCGCAAGCACAGCCTACAAAGAAATCGTCGTTTTCCTTACCTAACTCTACCGATTTTAAATAAAATTGAATTACATTTTTAATACCAAACGGTTTTAAACCGTCTTTTTCGGATGCTGATACTAAAAAGTCGCCAGTATCGTCAAAATGACCAAAAATCTCTATTTCTGCATCATCGCCATTGGCGTCTTTTAAGCGTGGTATTTTTAAACCACCTTGTATGGTAGAGCCGGTAACTTTATTTTGTTTGAAGGTAATATCGAAGGCTGTAAACCATATTTCGAAACCATTACCGCCTAAGCGCTTTATGAGCCTTGGTGGAGCTCCTGCTGTATTACAACCTTTTATAAGATCGGCATACTCTGTTTGGTTGTTTATGGGTTGTGGTGTTTGCGTACCACTTACAAGAACCTCTAAAGGAAAATTAAAATTAAAAGATGCACCGTTTAAGCTGTTTAAATGTTCTAATAAAATACTGTAGCTGGCTATTTCCCTAGATGCAATACCTGAAGTGATTACTACAGGATATTGAAAAGTAAAACAATCGGCATAATAGTCGGTAACGGTACCATCGGGAACTTGTATGGTTTCTAGGGCTAGCGTTCCTGAGAGCCCTCCTGTGCCTACTAATATATCGTAACCTGCTATTCGTGCTGTGGTTCCTGGGTGGTTATCTTCTGTATCAAACCAACGCTTAGGCAAGGTTATGCTTGCCGTTTGGGCGTATACGCCTTGAAAATTTGGTGGACGGCCGTCTAAATCGGCTTCTAAAATATTTTCGGTGTCGCTAAGGTCTACTTTTAGTCTTTGTATTTCTAGAATTAAACCTGTGTTGCCTATCATGGCTGGTGCATTGGTAGATAATGCAATGTCTAATGTATAGCCTACACCTTTGTCGGTGCTGGCATAAAATAATGCCTCTCCAAAACGAAATCCCGCTCTTGGTGCTCCTGTTGCTTCGTTTTCTGCAGGAATAACATCTAAAGTTTCGGGATCAACAGGTTGTAGTATACGCCTTGGAAAATCAATACCTGCAGATAATACTAGGGTTGTTGCAAATTTTGGTAATATTAAATTCTGTATATATGACTCGACATCGTCGGTTGGCAGTAGACTTTTAAAAAACCGATTTAAATTTTGTTTTGATACATTGAGATTTTCTTTTAAGATGTATGTAGCTAATACAGCTAATTCTGGGGGTGTATCAAGTTGTTCGTGTATGGCGTCTAAAATGTCAAATACAGGATTATCTGTAAAAGTATTAACGGTTACATTGAGGTCTATAACTGCTTGTTCAAATGCTGTGTTACCGCTTTCTGTCTCAGTAAATATATTGATAGCATTTGCCACTACTTGCGCCTCTGTAAGATTTAATATCTGCAATGCCAACAGATAAAAATCTTCTGGAGAAAACGAAAAGTTATCTATATTAAATGAGCGTCGGTAGGCTAAAATAGGCCATTCATACTCTACCGTAATGGGAAATGATGATATACCGCTATCTGTTGTATCTGGATTTAATACTAAAAAAATCCCTGTTCCTGGAATTTCTAACTCCAAAGGATTTTTAGTGACAATACGTAAGCTGTAAAATGCTTTGTCTCCATATACACTTTTAGAATATTGTAAATCCTTAAAATGAATGTTATCTAAAAGCCCTGTAATTGCTTCTTTTAAGAAACCCAGAAGCTCTGGTAATTCATCGGGTGCAATTACCGAGCTTAAAGCAGGATAATAACGAGGTGTAATTTGTGTTTGTGGCATTGTGTATTGTTATTACTACTTAGCTCCTAATACTTTCTAATTAGAACTAAACAAATTTTATTTCTATATTGTCATATTTTATATAACATTATTGAACTTACTATTTTTTACGTGTATCCAAGATCTTTTGTTCTAAATATTCTGCAGATTAATCTTAATTTCTCTTGATAGTATTCGCAGAAGTTCGTGCTTTCTTAATATTACTATTTAAAGTACTCTAGAATAAATGATTTATTTAGAGGACTATTTTATTTTTCAACTTAATTTCATGAGTCCCTCAAATGATTTAACTAATTTTGATTGATATCTTAATTACTATTTTAAATAAAATTTATTAATTTTTGATAATTGTCAGTATTCGCTAGTTATTTATAAAATCTATCCATTCTTCTAAAAGTTGTTGTAGACTGATTAATGTCATCGTGTAAGAACTTAAACCTCCTGTATAATTTATTCTCACCTCTGGCGGATTAAAATCCAACCAAATACTTGAATCAAAGTCCAATAGATAATCTTCTTCAAAATCAACGTTTCCTATTGCTGTATTGATCTCTTGTAAAAGTGTTTCGGCTTCTATATTTGCGATACTTGTTAACAATAGAGATAGGCATATTGATCCCTCTACTAAATTGTTACCTTCACAACTATAAAAAATATTACCGCTATCATTATCTCTAATCTTAGAGAAAAATAATTCATATTGATCCTTTACTTCCATATTCTTTTTATTTAAGTACTAGTTTAAAATAATTCATAAAGTTTTCTTTTATTTCACCTGATACTGGGTCTTTTCCAAAATTCACTAATTTAATTTCAACCTCAGTACCATCACTCAAGCTAGACTTGTAAACACTTACTAATTGTGGGGGTGGTGAAAAACCAGGAATGTTAACTCCTGTATTAATAGTAGGCATCTTAAGTTTTCTATTCATATATGCTAGTGCCATTTCTGCCTTTATTCTATCATCGCTCCAATTGGGATTCCAAATAGTCTGTAATGATTTCTTTTTTAGACTACCATCAGGTCTTATAAAGTAGGTATTTCTATATGTTATATGCCCATTCTTTATGTGATATATAGTAGTTGGAGGTTTATTTGGCGGCGCTGGTAATCCAGGGTTTCTGATTACTCCATTATTGATATTCTTACCTCCATGGGCTCCTATTGGTCTAAACCCCCCAGTAGATAGAGCCCCATTTGTAAAATCAGTAATATGTTTAACTTCAAAATCATTATTTGTAAGTCTCCTGTACGATCTTAAATAATTTATTTCTTTCCTGTATTGAGCTAACTCGTTCACTATTTCAAACCAACTATCGACCAAATCAGGATCTGCCTTAAAATCCTCTAATAATGAGGGCTTAACTTCAATATCGAACATAAAAGCAAACTGCTTATCTTTATCTATAACTTCTACGCCATTTTCTATCTTTTTAAAGCCACTAACTTTAGTATGAACATTAGGGTGGGTGCTTTGTATACGTGAAAGAAAATCAACTAAAAGACTATCTAACTCATCTATATTATTCACTGCTCTTCTAAAAGAGTCATATTCGTTGCTAGTTGGTATACTTTGATTTAATTTACGAGTGGCTCTTTTTAATGCCCTTCGAGATAAAAAATCGCCAGCCAAAGCAACCATTTCTAAAGCAAACAACCATTTATTTACTTCTTGGCAAAATACATATTCTTGGTATTCAGGATCAGTCTCGTTGGGCGGATTTTGACTATTGTTATAATAAATCGTACAACTCCCTGTTACAAAACCATAAGCTAGACTAGCAACTCCTAAAAGTGCTTCTACTGCCGAAACTGTTCCACTAACCGCTTTTACTAGAGCTTGTTTTTCTAATAAAGTTAATCCAGCTGTAGTAAAACTTTTTCTAATTAGTGACAATTTAGTGATATGTCTAAGTTTTGTAATGTTACCAATACCTGAAAATGTAAGCGCTACATCAACCACAGTACCGATAGTTTCTTTTGCATCACTATAATCTCCTAAATCATCTACATATTTTAAATAAAAAATTGGAATACTATTCTGTATAAAATTAATATTAGTAGGGTTGCTAACATCTTCAATACCTGACACAGGCATTCTAATGATAGTATCGTTGGCATCTGTAGCCTTTAATGCTATTGGCTGAAAAATATCATAACTACCAACCTGTACTTTCCTCTGGCCTAACTCTTTTATTTCTTGTAAAGCTATGATCTTTTTCCCTTTAAAGAAGAAATTAAAGTTATCTCTATACCAAACTAAAACCCGTTCTGATTCGTAAGATAAAAGCATAGGTGCGGCATTCTCATCTACTAAATGCTGACATCTATATTCTTGATTGGGGTTTTTAGGAATACAATCTAATACTTCTGAAACACCATTATTAGGCGTGTAATCAAAATAACTAAGAGCCTGTTCTACAACCTCTTCCTGAGTTAATGTAGTATCTTCTCGGTAAGGATTAAATTTACTTTCTAACCACATATTATAGATGGCTTTTACAAATAACCCTTTATTACCCTGCCCGTTATCTCCGAAAAAAGTGTCATCCTGTATTTTGTTATACAAAATCATAAATAACACATTAGAACTTTCATTATATGTCGTATTAAGTAAAACTAAGAACTTATTTATATCCTCGTAATTACTGATATTATTTAGGTTATCTCTTTTAGCTATTGCTTTTGTTATTTTTACAATTGCCCTCTCCTCGTTTAAGGCATTAAAAAACCAATCTCCTGTTATCCATATATTATCATGAATCAGTCCTTTGAGTAAATTTTCTTTGATATCATAATTTAAAAAGCTAAGCTCTTCTGCTGGAAATAAATTTAAGATATAAACCATTAAATCATTGATATCTATCGTGTTGTAATCCTGATTATAGCGTAACAACCAATACCTAAACTCAATGAGTTTTAACCTAAATCTTGAGAAATATTCTGCATCATAAAATAAATGATAAGGATAGTCTACAGTATTAGATGGAGGAGCATATCTATTTGGCAAATCTAAATGTGCCTCAATAACACTATAAACATTTACTTTTTCACCTGATAAAAAAGCTATCAAATTACTATCTCCTAAAATTTCATTAAATACATAAATGATATCAAATAATACATCATCTTCCGCATTGTCTAAAGGTTTTAAAGTGCCATCTGGTAACAAAAATTGTTTATCAAATACATAGTCTGCATAAGTAATTAACTTGTTAGAACCATTTAAAGAAATATTTTGGGCTTCCAATTCTCCATTACTGGCTAATAATTCAAATGTTAATGGTTGACTTTCTTTCTTTAATTTATAACCATAATTAACCGCTATGCTATAATTAGTATCTGTTTTACTTATAAATTTATGATTTATATAGACCCTAGTATCATCTGGTATTTCAAAAAACGTTATTACATCTTGAAATCTTTTTCCTCTATCACTTCTGTTTACAAATGTTGTTTTTTTGTCTGTACTTACTTTATTATTATCCCAAAATTTTATCTCTTCAAAATATCCCAGAAATTCATTAGTATCCGTATCAAAAAGAGCTATATATGCTTTACCTGCTTTTTTAAATCTACGTACCCATCCATTACTAAAAAATAACATATCAGGATCAAAAGGGTCAAAAATAGTTTTATCGCTTACTTTAGATAAAGGAACAATTAATCCATTTCCTCCATTTTCAAGAATTACTGCATCTTCCATATTATAACGTTCTTTCTATTGTTAAATCAAAGGCCAATGCTGAGTCATTCAGAATATTTTGACTATAGTCTTTTGAGAAATATATATTTTCATCTAAAGAATACACTATAATTTCATCATCTGGAAAGTATATTATAGGAATACCTAACTCATTATCTGATAGAACACCTAGTTTATACTTCCCGTAAAATAAATTTTCTGTTGAAATGAAAAGAGAACCATCTGAAGATAATGGACTTAAAAACATAGTTGTATTTTTAAGTTTATTAATTTCTATTACATTTTTTAGCATACTATTTTGCTCATCACTTATACCTAACATAAACTTATTTGGGTATTCTTTTAAGGTATTATAAATTCTTAGCCCTTTTAATGTTGTGAATCCATCTGTAAAGAATTCTGTAGCTATGTAATTTGGTGGTGACAATCTATAGGTATTATTTTGTTGCTTTAGAAACGGAACTGAATTCGCTCTAGGGATTTCACTTTGCGGAAAGTTATTAAGATACAACCCATCTGATACTCCCTCGAAAAATTGCGATTCGTATAATATAGAAGATATTGTGGTCATCTCTCCATTTTCTTCAAAAGCAATTTTATTAGCTATGATTTTGGTTTGTAAGGCTATTTTATTGTTTGGCCCTTTAGAATCTATAATTTTGGTTTGTGCTAAACGATTTTTATAATAAGAACTCCATGAAATTACTTCTTGATCAGCACTTACTAATCGTTGTTCTATATTCACAGGTCCAAACAAAGTGTCTACAGGCTTAATAAGTTGCAAACCTCCTGTATCTGGGTTTGTTACTTCTAGTTTAGAACCTTGATAAAGCAGCTTCACATACGAAGCTATATTTTCCTTAGTTGCACTGTTTCCAACTGCAGGAATTGATATTGTTGCCGGCTTAGTGTAAAAATCTAATAAGGGATCGTTATTCTCTATTACCGTGTTTTCAGGAATCAATTGATCTGCTGTCAAAAAATTATTTTCTCCTTCTACCAAATTAGCTATCTCTCCAAAAAGTATAGGTTCGCCATCGTTTTGATATACAAATTGCAAATAAATTTTGTTTACAACATCATTATGATTTTGCTCTTCATTTTGTATTATTAATGGCCACCCATTTGTACTAGGCATTACTGCTCTTGTGGCATCTTGGTTAGTCCCTGTTTTTAAAACGCTTGTTTCTCCTATAACTGAAGTATAACTATCGTAATAATTATATGAACGCCCTAAATGTCCTTGTAAGTGTATGTACACATTATTTTTGGTTGCAAATTTAGATACAATATCATTGTAAATTTGTTGGTTTTCTTTTTTTACAAGTGTACCTGAGCTTCCATCACGCGTGTATACCTTTCCTGCTTCGGAAAAATGTAAGCCCCAAAAAGCGGCAGGATCCATAAAATCGTGAATAGCTTCTCGGTATTGTTTCTCAGCATATCCTGTTGGTACATTAGCGGTATCTATAATACACTCTGCTGCTCTAGCGTAATCCAGATTAAATACAAAACCTGTGTTGGAAGAAAGTGCTTTGTAATCGCCATCACTTAATACTGCGTCTAAACCAAAATCGCCTTTAAAATGAGCAAGTTCAGTCCCTGCAGGTACTATAGGTAATTCAAATGGTTTTAAGGTTTCGTTATCTTCATCGCCGTAGGCATCTGCTATAAAAAAATAGTCATCTATAAATGTATCTTGTTGTTGGTTTTCAGGATCGTATCCTATCCACTTTGCTTCAAAAGGTTGAGCTATTGCAGTGTCGTCAAAATCTTCTAACTGTTTCCAAAGTAATTTTATAAATTCTGTTGCTGTATCTTTTTGATTATAGGATACCAAGTTTGTGTTTCCTGTTGGTATAAAATCTACTTTATTTAAACCACGGTAAATGAAATATTTTATAGATAAACCTTTTACAGGTTGCTTGAAAGGCCTTAATATTAAATTCACTTTGCTTGTATCAGAGGCATGTGGCTGTAAAAAAACTTGACCTGAGCATATAGCATAAGCACTTACTTCCTCCGATGTTGAAAACTTCGAAGTTACCCTGTATTGGGTAGTTTCGCTACCTTGTACTGGTCCAAAAGCACCATTTGCCTCTTGCACTACATTTGCATTTGGTGGTATAAAATAATAAGAATTAGCTGCGAGATCTTTAGTCATAAACTTAATGATTTTTTGTGCTATGCGTTTTCAAATCAACTGATCCAAAAGCTTGCGCTTCTGTATCTGTAAAAAAGAAAAAATCTGCCATATATCGATTTTAAAAATGGAAGGCTGTATGTATTTTCTAAACTCCATTGAACGGATAATTACTCAACAACCTCCTTTATTTTGTATAAAGCTATACATTAAAACTGTTGCTTATGTATGGTTTTACCATCATATTTAACAAAACAGATTTAATTGACTTTTTTTTAACACAAGAAGCAACATGGTACTTTAAAGTTTCGGAACTCAACTCAACTCGTGTTACCTGACCACAACAACATGCACAAGAAAAACAAACAGTTGACTTTAATTGCTTTTGTTTTAAAACTTGCCCATAATTTTTTACTGACATTTCAGTAATTTTAACATTTATTTTAATACCTCATATTGTAACATTTCATTATTTAGTATACTCATAAAACTCATATCTCAATGTAATTAAATACTTCTATACCGTATGGTAAACCACGTAAAGCTATTAATAATTGAAAATCACCCTATGGTAGTTAAAGGCTACCTTGCAACTTTGGAGAGCATTAACAAACAGGTAAAGTTATTTATCAACATTGTAAACTCTTGCGATGACGCTTATCGAGAAATTACTAAACCCCAAGACACCCCCTACACTATGGTACTACTGGGCATTCATTCTGTTGAAGAACATCTAAATACTAATGTAAACACATTCGATTTGGGTAAACGCATTCGAAAACAATTTCCTAAGCTAAAAATACTTGTTACTTCTATATTAGACAGCAACTACAGTATTCTAAAAATTTTAAAGGATTTAATACCTAATGGTTTCTTGGTAAATCAGGAAATTACGCCAGAGAAAACGAGACTTGCTTTTATTACTATTTTAGAAGGGCAAAATTATTTTTCTAATACTGTTAAATGCAAGATGAAAGCAAATAGAACCAACATGATGTGTATAGACGCTATCGACATGAAAATATTGTACTATTTAAAGGCTGGCGAAAAGATGAAAAATTTACCGCAGTATATTCCTTTATCGCTTCCTAGTATTGAACGTAGAAAAAAACGCCTAAAACAAAAATTAAATATTAGCGATGGGGGAGACCAACAACTCTTAAAAGCAGCCAAACTACAGGGAGTTATTTAGGATTTTTGTGTTCTGACGCATCTATACTAAAACCTTGGTAAGGCTGGTATATCTTTTAATTCTTTATGTCTTTGTAGTAATTCAGCATTATAATGAAGAGATAAGTTGCACCTACAAATTACGTTTCATCTGGAAATACAAAAAAAATTATATGTAGATCCATTAGTTTTTTAGAATATCTAGAGCAGGAATTGATTTTGTATAAATTGTCATGCATAAAGTAAAAAACTGCCTGAAAAGTGATTTTCAGGCAGTTTTTTAAAGCACCACAAAATGTGAGGCTTTAAAATTTATTTCTTATTACTCTTTCAGATAAAAATGTCTAAGGACTATTTATTCTTCACTATGGTTTTGATATATCTATTGTGTAAAAATGCCCCTGTTTTCTTGTGAACCACTCTTTTCTGAATATAATATAATCCTATATGTAATCCTGTTGGTGGTTTTACAGCAGGACTATTATAATAAGCATCTGTCTCATCATCCAATTCAATATACCAAATACTGTTAGGTATGTTTCTACGCATAGTTTCACCATAATAAGACACGAGAGCATCTATTTCGATTTTATTTTCAGAGTTTCCCAAATTCTCCTTATTATATTTACCTAGAATATATCTTTCAATGATTCAGAGCTATAATCTAAATGCTTAACAATTTCTGTAGGTGCTGTTGCAGCCCATGAGTCCACTCGATCTTCAATGAAAGTTGTCCATTCATCAAAGATTTCTTTCGCCTCTATTTTCTCTTCTTTTGTCATACTTGATTTAAGGTAATAAAGTAATTTTAATGCCTAATGACTCCAAGTCAGTCCTTAATGGTGTACTGGGCTCACAACCTTTAAATATCCATTCAATTTCGTCCAATTCCTCAAGATCAAGTAGTTCAGCGTCTAAAGCATTTTCACGTCTTATATCTGGAGAGCGGTAAACCTTACCGCTTGAATACTCTTTAAATTCAATTCCCTTAAACGTATCTTCATCTACAATATCTAAACGTCTTGTTAAAGTCTGAGTGCCTTCAGCAGTGGTTATTGATATGTTCTGAAAGGATTTTTCTCTGACTACATTACCTGACATGTTAGAAAAGAAAATATCTACTCCTCTATTTGCGGCTATAGCTTTGTCTCAATTCTTAGCAGAAAGAAATGTTTTAAAGTCAGGAGAAAGATTTTTAAGATTTGTAAAACTTGAGAATAAATCATCCACCCCGTTAGCGAAATCTTCAACAAACTCCACATAATCATCAACCCTATTCTCAGCAAGAGTTTGTACCTTTTTTCCTTTAGCTGTTTTTAGCGATACCTTTATGCGTTTGGCTTTAGCTAAAAGCTTTACTTGGGAAAAACGCAAGGCTTTAAAACCTCTGTTACTATATTGTAAGGCTTTACCAATCAGGTAAAATTCATCTATTGGCGTTAGTATTCCTGCTGTAAAAAATAAGCCTTCGGCAAATACCCTTAAGTTTTCATTATAGTGTGCTCTAATAAAAACGTAATATGTAAGTGCTGGCATTAATACAATACCTCCTTGCGATAGGTTACCATTAAATTCGCCTTCAGGGAAGTGTACGGCTACGACGCCGCTGTAAGGTAAGGAATAATTTTCTATTTTAGTATCACATGTTGGTAGAGACGATCCTGCTTGTAATGGTGAGTAAATCGGATATTTAACATTATAAGCATGTGTTTCGTTGAATACAAAACGTTTATTTTCTCGACTTGTACTTATACGCCATTTACAAAACTCAACATCATTAAAACCATAGAAATAATGAAGCTGTTCTTGTTCTGCATTATTGCTTGCCTTTAAATTGGCATAAAGCTGCTCACGTTCATCTAGCGTGTACGCTTTTTCAAAAAGCTGTAGTAACTCTTTTCCTAATCGTGTAAAATTAGCTTCTTCACCTCCAAAATCGTCTAAACTAGACATGAGCGCCTCTTGCAAAACAGCATCGTTATTAATAGCTTCGAACAGGGTTTTGGCTTGCTCGCCTTGTTGTGTGTTGGCTATAATATCTAGAATAAGATCTTCTTCTTTTTCATTGGTAATCCAACCAACATTAAGCAATGCTTTAAGCAGCTTATACTTTGATGATGATGCTAATAAATGTACACCACAAGAAGCGATGCGTTTTAACTGTTCTACATGCTTATTAGTTAGACTTTGATTAGTGTTTATAACTTGTGCTATTTCGCTTTCCCAAATATGATTAAAATCGTCTTCTACTGTTTGGGCTGTAGGCAACAGATAATTTTTAAAATGCTCGAAAGGTGTTATACCGTTATTCACATCGTATACGGGAACAGGCACTGATATTGTGAAATTGCCAAATACAATTTTACCCTTATTAGGCTCTATTGTTGGGTTTTGGATATTGGTAATGTTTTGAGCATTACTACTGGTAACCGTCCACCATGCACGACGTATTTTTTCGCCATTTATAGCTGCTTTTGATGTTGCTCCTCCATAAGTAAATCCTGCTACAGCAACTTTATTACCGCCATTTATATATTTTTCAGGTAATGCTATGCTGTCTTCTCCAGATATATAGGCGCAGCGTATTTGCTGTAGTGTTTTTTCGAAATATTCGCTTGAGGTATACTCCCCATCCTCATCATCCTGAAATGCATAAATATTTATGCCTCCAGAATGCATTTATTCCCAGTCCATATGATTAAGAACTGTACCATTGGTACTATTATAATTATCAAAGGCTACATTCCTCAATTGACTACAGAACTTCTGCTGAAAAAGAATTAGAAATTAAAATCAATAACTATAGATAAGTCGCTTAACAATTTATAACAAATTTACTAGGTAGTCCAAACGTGAGGAGATTACCCCTTCTGTGGAGATTGCTAATAAAATTGCTAAGGCACTCGGAGTATCTTTAGATTATTTGGTGGGTAATACAGACTTAGAGCTTACAGACAAGCTTATGAACAGGATTAAAGAAGTAGCTGCCATGACAGATAAAGACAAGGATTATGTCTACACTTTAATCGATGCCTTTATTGCTAAAAATAAATTGAAAGGGTTAGTTTAACCTTCTTAATTTGTTCGACTTCTATAATTACAAATAGCAAAAAAAATTAACTTTCTGTTTTATTTGACTGGAAAGCTCTTAATTCATCGTAATTCTTAGCAAAGAAAAAGCTACATATTTCTCCATTAGTTTTGATTGATTTTAATAATCTAAATAAGAACAACGTAAGATTATCAAACCCTGAGTTACAAAACTTATAATTTACACCTTTATATTCTAACCTCTCAAACATATCTTTCTCTAAAAACCTTCCTTCATAATCTGGAATATCTAGATTACTGTGCTTACGTAATTCTAATCTTTCATCAATTTTTTTTTCTATAAAAACACTATCTAATTTCACCTCAATATCCTTTAAATATTCAGGTTTTATATTCGTCATCGATATGAAAAAATTAAAATGCTCGGTTTCTTTTCGACAAACAGCAATTAGTTCTTTACTCTGAGATAAAATAAAACCAAACTTCATTATTCTATAGGATTAAAGTGAATGATTACTTCTTCATCTGTATTTTTAATAATTTCAGGAACACCATCAAAACCATTCGATTTTAATATTTTCCCTGTTGGAGTTTCAAAAACCGCCTCGAGAGGATCCATACCTTCCGAAATTTTTTGTCTGAAAATTGTCAAATTAACAGATTCTCCCTCTGTGTATATATCACTCTTCTTCCACCAACCTTTTACTTGAGAAGGCACATAATCTTCAATGGCTTGCTTAAATACATTTGAACCTACTCCTTGTCGTTGTAACTTCTCTGGTATATTTAAATGAAATTCTAGGACGCCTCCGTCTCTAGGTATTGCAACACCTGCACGAACCCTGTTAGATTGATAAGTAACATTAACATCATAAAAAGAAGCTCTTGCTCCATTGAAAATACCATCGCTTTCGTCTATTTTAGTCCAAAGCTTTACTTTCTCCACCCCGTTAGCGAAGTCACCCCCAGATTTGACACGCTGCCATACTTCTCTAACGTTGTCTCGTAAATTTAAAGAATTTTGTTTACATAGCGAATTAAAACGTTTCCAACTTCGTATTGCATTAAGTCTTCGTATAGCTCTAGGCAGACCCGTAACTGCTAGTGCGCTACCTACACCCAACTCAGCAAAACCTGTTG
>CANLCJ010000031.1 GCA_947489085.1 uncultured Flavobacteriaceae bacterium | reverse complement strand
TCTTTGTTGATCTTCGCCGTTTCCAGCTCGATCTTACGCTGTCAATTCAATATGTTTATGAACTTTTTTCTCTTTATGCACTCAGCTTGTTTCCTTGCTAAGCGGGTGCAAATATAAAACTTAATTTTAAACTCGCAACTTAATTTTGAGGTTTTTTTAAAACTTTTTTTTTAGTGTTAATCTCCTGCTCTACTTCTCTCTTCTCTTTACACTAACTATTAGCTTCACATTACTCTTGTAATGCTTTCTGTTTCCTCAAAATTAATCTGTTAAAGAACGTTTTGCTTCAACACTATTCGTGTGTTTTGCGGGTGCAAATATACAACCTATCTCCATTATGACAATGACTTTTCTACGCTTTTTTTTAATTAATTTTTAATGCATTATTAATCATGGGTTTACAAACTCAAACTACTAAGCTTAAATTACCTTCTAGACTTTAAAACCCTCTTTAGGGGTATTTACAGGCTTATCGTCTCTTACCGTGATAGGTGTTTTTAGAATTTCTTATTGTGCTTTTATGCTGTTTTCGTTAGTTTTTTATCCTTTTAGAGTTCTTTATACCTAGACACTTTAATTGTTTCTGTTAACTTTAACCGTATTACAATGGTTTCTCCTTCTATATAGGCTTGATGATACAGCTACTTTATGTATTTGGATCGCAGCTCTTAGATTTATTTTATTAACCTCAACTAACGTAAACCAACTGCTATTTTAATAGACGAGGCTTTGTGCTGTATTATAGAAAGAAGTTCCACACTAATCCAAAACGCACTGTAAAGTCTCTGTAAGGCACATTTGGTGCTGAATAAAAATCGAAACCTGTAAACGAAGAGTTAAAGTGTTCTGCTTTTAAGAATATACGGGTTTGTCTTATTTTGGCGTTTATAAAAAAGTCTAATCTTGGGAACTCTCCAAACTCTCTTTCGTTTTGCACATAGAATTCTGCTAATAGTGGATTGTAGGCGTTTAAGAAAAATTTGGTAAAATAATTAAGTGTTATTCCTGTTTGTAGAAACATTGCTCTTTTGAAAAGGTGAGAGCTATAATACAATGTGTTTCGCGTTGTAATTTCTGGAACGTTAAGTATATTGGCTTCGTTATCGTCTACACTTTGGTATAGCACTGTATTATTTAAACTAAACTTACCTACGGTTATTTCATTTTCTAATTTTGCTCTTAAATAACTTATTGTGCCATCGTTTTGAAGGGGCTCTATTTGCTGTTCGAACTCTGTATTTTCCACACCTGCAAAGTACACGTAGTCTGATATGTTGGTATAATCTACTGTTAGGTTTACGAGTTTTTTATATTTTAACTGTAGTGCTAATTGTTGTGTTTCTGTATTGCTAAAATTGTTTTGCCAGTTGAAACCTCTATAGGTGCTTTGGTATAACAAGGTATTAAAGTTGGGCGCCTTGGAGTTTTGTGTTATAGTGGCTTTTGCGAAGGCGTCTTTAGATAATTGAATGGAGGCTTCTCCTGTTAAAAAATTACCTTCAAAATCTCCAGTGATATTTACGCCTCCTGCTGCTTTTAAATTAAAGCCTTTATAAAACTTCTTGTAATTGGCTCCTGCTGCTATTATCTCTCCTCTTAGTCTGTTTGTTATGGTTTCTCCATTTAGTATTACTATTTTATCGTAACCATAATTGTAATGTGTACTGCTGGCATTTACTCCAAACGTTCCAAGTAGATTGTCTTTGTAATTTAGTGCAACGGTATTGTTTAAATGCTCTAAAGTTACTCTGTCTCTTAAATCTGATGTTTGAAAGGCTTCTCCAAACAGCTCTGTTGCTGGTGCTTCTTGGTCGAATTGATAAAATTTATCTTCGAACATTAGTGTATGGTTTACACTTAGTTGCCCTCTATGTTTTTTGGTATTGGTTTTTAAGGTATCGTTTTTACGTTTCGAGGTATCGAATATTGAGAAATTATGGTCTAAGAAAAAGCGTTTTCCTTCTAGTATATTTTCTGCATCATCGAAGTTTGGATCGAACACTGGCCTATCGAGAAATTCTTCTTCTCCCGATTCGAAATTTGGTATATCTTCTTCTTGTAGCCCTCCATTTTCTTGATTGGAGAGGTCTTGCGTTACTATGTGTAAACGCACTTTGTAGCGCTCGTTTTTTGTTTTGTAATTTGAGGTTGCTCTAAAATTCCCTGTACTGGTTAAAATATTTTGATATTGCCCCAAAGACCTTAAACCTTTGTAGGCTATTGAGAAATTTAATTGGGGAGATACGTTTACGGTTATAAATGAGTCTAGGAGTTGTCCTTGCTCGAAAGCTGTTTTGTAAAGTAGTTCTGTTAATGGGGTTGGTACGTTATAGTAGTAGATGTCTTCTACCTCCATGTAATTAAAGTGCCTTGCTCTAGCACCAAAGCTTGGTATTAGATCTGTGCTTTTAAAATCGTAAGTTAAACTATTATAGGTTTGGCCTATATTTGTAAAAGGTATAAGCCCGAAATTATCTCGCCTTAAATAATTGTATTTGTAATCTTTTTGAATGCTTAAGGTTGTGTCGACATAAGTTGTATCGTGCTCTACCGATATAATGAGGTAGTCTTCTATATTTGCTTTTTCAGGATCTGCATCTGTTGTAGTAAGTCTATCTAATAAACTTTTTCTATTTTCTTCTTTTGGTGTTGTTGCCACTGCAAGACTGTCTTGCGTTTTAACTGTCAAGGAATCGGTTGTCTTTTCTTGTGGCGGCGTTGCTACACTTTTATCGTCTTGACCAAAAAGAGATAGTGATAACAGCACAAAAAACAAAACGTAATTTAACTTCTGCATAAAAAATTTAAAACGTTACAAATGTAAATACAAAATATGATAACGTTGTTATATGAAAAAATTATTTAACGTTTTGATTCTTTTTTGAATTTTTATTGAAAATTAACGGTATTAAAGCCCTGTTTTTCTTTTGTTGTGCAGGGATTAGTTAAGAAACCAACCGCCGTAAAGACGAATGGCTGGACTGTCTAAACTTGTAAATGTACCTGCACTAAGTATGGTACCATCTATTTGATCTGTTCGAAAAGTACCTTCTGCACTGTACACTAATCCTGCTTCGCTGTTAAAGAAATTAATTAAAGGCATTAAGGCTTCTTCATAAGTGTTTGCGTTTATTGCTTCTGGCGAATTGTCTGGAAATGGGCCTTGATAATTGAGAAACAAAGTTCTATTTACTAGGGTTCCTCTTCCTAAACAGTAAAATGTATTGGCTACTATACCATTTCGCCCTATGTCTGGAAACTCTATACTTATAAATAGAATTGTTCCGCAGTCATCACTTTCATAATTAATAATTAGTTCTACATCTGTAACATTTGCTTCCCCTAATCCAAAGGCTTCTAAGTTTTGCGACACTTGTGCTAAAAGCGCATCGAATCCCGGACTTGTTAAGGGGTTTTCTCCTAAATTGCGACTGTAAAAAAAACCATCTGGACCTAATTCCATTAATTCTTCTACAGCGCTTCTGTTTATAAAAGCGGGTCTGTCTCCAAAAAAGAGACGTGCTGTAGTACCATTTACTGTAGATGTGTATTGCCTTGTCTCTCTATTAAACACAAAATTCTCATAAAATTCACCTTCGAAGGCTATAGCAGGACTAACGATTAGTCCGTTTTCTTCAAATAAAACTCCAAAGCTTAATTCTGTAATTTCTCCATTATCTTTTATTGAAATTGGATTTGCAAATAGCCGATTTACATCGTAGTTTAAATTAAAATCTGTAGTGCTATTAGCATTTTCAATTCTTAAAACTTGAAAAACTGGAAGCGTTGCTGATGGGGAGAGATTGTTTCTTGCTGCTAGTGTTGTTCTTACCAAGGGCACACTTTCTTGCTCAAAATCAGTTAAATTCGATGGAGATAATACTAAGGCTGCTGTATTTCTATTTCTTATGTCTGCAAAAGTTAAAGCACCGTCTTCGTTCGATATAAATTGAAACACCGATGTCCCTCTAAATCCTGTTCTGGCGCCTGGCACTCCAAATGCATCACTTAATTTTTGTATGTGGTTACGTGTTGTAAATACCAGTTCGTTGGTTGTGCCTAAGCGTACTTCGAACGATGATGTTTGTATTGGAGTATCTTCATCTACATCAGACGTCATGTCTACAGTGCCATCTGTATTGAAGCGCATGTAGAAGGTAAAGCCTCCAAATTCGTCGTTTTTCGAAAAATAAGTGCCTTTAAATCCATTGGATGCGCTTGTAAGTAAGTTTAACAATTCATTATTACGCATTTCTGCTCTTACTGCTGGTGGATCTGTAAATAGGGCTTCGTTATCATCTTCACTACATGCCACTAACAGACTTATATTTAAGCAAAATAGTAGTATACGATTTAAATTTCTCATCCTTATTGGTTTACAAATTCTTGTGTTGCTTGTTCTGTTAATTCTTGTAGTTCGTAGATATCTATTCCAAATTGTGTTCTGTAATAGTCTACAACTATGGCTTCTTTACGGCGCAGTATTTGTATTGCTCTCTCGTCGTTAATACCCTCTATAAGTGCATCGAATTCTGTTCTTGAATTGGTAAGCATTTCTGATACCATTTCTACAAAGTCTTCGCTAGATTGGCTGGAGGCATAGGCTGTAATATAACCTAGCTGTCTGGCTTCTTCGTCGCTTCTATTAAACCAATCTGAATCGTAGTCTTCTGGGTTAATTTGTGCATAAGCAGGATCTACAGGTCTATTTTGATTTAATATGTGTGCGTATTCGTGTTGTACTGTTTTTAAGGGCGCTTTAACGCTTTCTACACTTGAAAAGTCTAAAAAGTCTACGTTAAATAACGTTATTGTAACGCCTGCTTCTGCTACACCTAAAGTTATTGTTGGACTGTTGGGGTTAAAATTAAAGCCGCCTGCTATTATAATTTGTCTGGGAGATATGTTTGCTATAAAGTTATCGCCTCCTGTTCTAAGGTAGGGTTCTATCCATACGCTTTGTAACACTTCTGCAATAGGCATTACGTTAAACTCGAACGGGGGGTGCAAAAATCGTTCTACGTCACTATCATTTATATCCCATTTGTATCGTACATCTATATTGTATGGTGTTACAAAATTGGCTCTTAACCAGATGTCTAATTCGTTTAAAATTGGTGCTTCTGTATTTATCTGGCTTTCGCCTACGCTATCTCCATCTTCGCAAGCGCTTAATAAAAAGAGTGTTGATACAACTATTAATATGGTGTTTTTATACGTTTTCATCTTAGCAGTGTGGTTCTATTTTTATCTGGGGTTTTCTACTATACCGAGAGCTTGCGCCGCCTCTGGTATTTGTATTGCTCTTCTATTGTCTCCCTTTGGCAATACAAAACTATTTCCTGAGAAATCTTGGTGTTCTATTGCCACATCGTGACGTTTTATATCTAACCATCGTAAACCTTCATTGTAAAAAACAGTTCTTTTTATGTCTAAAACTGCTGCTACAAAAGGTAAGGCATTTTCGGGGATTTCGTAAAATGGCGTATATAAGTCTATTGGTAGCTCTCTATACACGTCTGCTATTATATCTGTTGTTAGTAAATTATCTGGGATTTCGTAGTTAGCGGTTTTTACTTGTAATGATAGATTGATATCGTTTACAGCAGCATCTAATTCTCCTAACATAGCGTATGCTTCTGCTCTATTTAGAAGCACCTCGTCTGTAGATAGTAACACGAACGTTACAAAGGCAAAACCTATATCTGCGGCTTGGTTTGTAACGCGAAAATACTCTTGGTATTTGGGTACTGAATTGTTACCGCTACCACCTCTGGAAAATATAGAGTAGGCCCATTGCCCTCCAGATATATTGTCGTTAAATAATAGCCCTGTTAGCCTTGGAGTTAATTGATATCTCGCAACGGCATCCATTCTTCGGTATATGGAATTTCCAGATACGAGCAATAGGTTTGCGGGTTCTTCGGTAGAGGATGTGTAGAGTGTAAATTCTTCTTGAAAAGTTAGGTTGCTTGAGGCTACAATGTTTCTCAACTTCCCTTCTATATTGGTAGTACCTAAAGCTAGGGTACTGTGCCTTACCACGGCTTCCCACTCTCCTAATACCAGATAAAAGCGAGATGCAAATGCGTTTGCCGCTGCTTTCGTAAAATGAAAGGCAGGTACTTCGTAATTGTCTTCTATTAAGGGTAAGCCTTCTTCTAAATCTCTTCTTATATTACGATATACTTCTGCGACATTACTTCTTTCAAAATTACCCAACAGCACTGTTTCTGGCGCAGTTACATAAGGTATACCTAAGTCTGTAGCTGATGTTTCTGGATTGTATGCTTTAGAAAAAATGTTTACTAACATAAAGTGTGCATAAGCACGACACAAAAGCGCCTCTCCTCTTAGCGGGTTTAAATCTGCTCCTCCACCTAGTGCCTCTATTGAAGATAGGGCTTGGTTGGTATGAGATATGGCCTCGTAAGTTTCTATCCAATAATCGCTTGGTGTATCGTTGTCTGTATCGTTAAGATCTCTCCAAAAATACATCTCTTCGTTTACTCTAAAATCTCGGGTGGCACTAGAGCCTTTATCTCCTGCATTATCAGACATCGGTTCTAAAAATGGCACATATCCTGCTTCTGGGTAAGCGCCTACGAGTAATTCTGCTATTTTTTCTGGCGAGTCTATAAAGGTTCTGTTGTCTGGATTTTCATCTAAAACCTCATCACAGGACACCATTACTAGCACAATGGAAAGGTATTTTAGTATTTCAAAATTTGAAATTTTCATTAGTATTGGTTTTTAAAATCCTATGTTCAATGTAAATGTGTATAGCTTTGCTATGGGTAGGGCTACGCCTCCAGATCTAAAAAATTCAGGATCTTGACCTCCTAGTTTGGCATCTGAATAAATCAAGAAAGGGTTTGTGGTTTGCAAGCTCAATCTAAGATTCGATAAGCCAATCTTTTTTACAACGTCTTGCGGCAGGCTGTAACCTAATGTTATATTTTTCATTCTAACAAACCCACCATCTGCCACACGCTCGGTAGAGTAATTAAATGCATTGTATATTAACTCTATATCATTATCTCCAAAGGATTGTATTAAAGATTGGGAGGGTATTACTGGTATATTGGTAATATTTTCGTCTCCTGGTATTAACCACCTGTTTACAAACGCTCTTGGAAACACATCTAGGTCTGTGTATTCTGATCTAAATGCTGGATTAAGTCTTACTTTGTTTCCTGCTGAAAAGGAAATAAAAAAACTAAAATCCCAATTTTTAAATTTGAAATTGTTTGCCATACCTCCTGTTAAATTGGGTTCTGTGGGACCTTCGAAAACTAAATAATCTAGCACATTATCTGTATCTTGAAAATCTATTAATGCTCCTGGATCGTTGGGGTCGAATTCTGGGCGATTTGTTGAGATTAGTGGCACTCCTTCTTCGTTTAAACCTCCAAATTGAAACGAAAATAGAGACCCTCTGGGAAAACCAAGGGCATTACCTCTTCCTGTACCTGTTACCAAATCGAAAACGTTAGACTCTTGCCTTAAGGCTGTAATTTCTTGATTGAAATGTGATATATTGAAACCTGTTTTCCAACTAAAATTGTCGGTGGTAATATTTACTGTATTTAACTGAAATTCTACCCCATTGGTTGTCATTTCAGAATTATTGCCTAATTTGATAAATTGCCCCCCTATACCTGTGGTTCTTATTTCATCTATTAAATCGATACCTCTTCTAAAATAGGCATCGAAGTTAAATTGAATTCTATTATTAAACAGCCCCATATCGAGCCCTAAGTTTAACTCTAGCGTTTTTTCATAGGTTAACTCTTCGTTTTGCAAATCTTCTATATCTATTAGGTTTTCTCTATCGTTGGGGTTAAACCTATCTGCTATTTGATTTCTAAAAACAGCCAAATTATTGGAGGCATTGTCTGCTAAAAGCCCTACTAATCCATAAGTAGGACTAAATGCCATACTGGATATAATATTAGATTTTTTAATAATGTCTTCTTTATCTAAATTCCATTTAGCACCTATAGTATATGTTGGCAACCAACGAGACTGAGACGATTTTCCTGCTCTGTTAGAGCCTTCTATATTTCCTGAAAGGTTTAGCACGTATTTTTTATCGAAATCGTAAGTTATATTCGAGAAAAAGGAAACTTCGCGTTGTTTAGTTTCTTCAGAACCAAAATAATTTTCTCCTTCTAAAATGGTTTTTCTCAAAATATCTGGATCTGTAAATATTGCACCGCCTCTATCAAATTGAAAGCCGTATCCTGTATTAAAACTCGAAGTTCTATCTGTAAACCTAAACTCTTGACCTCCATATACACGTAAACCATACGCATCGTTTTTATAACGCTTTGTATAATCTAAGGTGTTTCTAAATGTATAAGTGGTTAGTGTATTAGTAGTTGTTCTTAGAATACCTCCCGAGGGTAACACTACTCTTGGTCTAGAATTAGGAAGGTCTGGATCTGTAAACAAAAATGTGTTTTGGTCTTCTACTATTGTGGTTTCGTTTGCTCTGTATGCGCCTGCCACATTAGAGTTTTCTGTTGCCGATTGCTCGCCTATAGACTTTACAAATCGTGCAGAACTTAAATGTGTAAATTTCAATTTTTTATTAATATCATAGTCTGCTTGCAATTGCATTTTAATATCGTTTACATTGAGTTCTAAAAAGTTGTTCCGTATTTCATTAATAATATTAAATGGTGCCCAGTTGTACCTAGAAAACTCTAAATCGCCATTAGCATCTACTGCTCGTAATGCTCTACTGGTATTTAATGCATAACTAAAGGGATTGATATCGAAATCTCTAGTAAACGCACCAGAAACCACATCTTCTTGCCGCGATAAAGACCCGGGAGCTAACTGGTTTCTTATCGAACCTTGTAACTGTGTTGTTAATTTTAATCTGCCGCCAGAGAGGTAGTAACTGTTTCTTAAGTTGGCTGTAAGGCGTCTTACTCTGTCTGCTATAGACCATCCTGGATCGGTAAAATAACCTAACGATGCGTAAGATGTTGCGTTTTCGCTACCGCTAGAATAACTTATTGTATGTGTTTGGCTGGGTACTGGCCTAAATAGCGTTTTAAACCAATCGGTATTTGCCAACTCAAACTGCTGCAAAAATTGCGCTCTGGCTTCTGGAGTGTTTTGCAATTCGAACTGCCCTGTACTCTCATCGAAATTGTTTATTGCTCTGTAAAGAATATTATAAATCCCACCAAAGCGTCCTTGAAAAGCATCTGGAGCTCTTAAAAATCCTTTTGCCTCTAACTCTCGATACACAGACACTGTTTCTTGAGAGTTTAACAAGTCGAAATTTCTATAACTAGGCACTGCCCTAACAGCGTATTCTGAGGCATAATTGAATGTTGGCTTTTGATTGCGTTTACCAGATTTTGTGGTAATAACAACTACACCATTTAATGCTCTTGCTCCATATAGGGCGGTTGCAGATGCATCTCTTAAAATTTCGAAACTTTCCACATCTGCGGCATTTAGCCCTGCTACTGCCGAACTTAAAAGTGTATTGGGATCTCCCGAAACTAAATCGGATACCGATAGATTTACAATTTCTTCTTGAATAACACCATCTATAATCCAGATGGGTTTAGTATCTCCTAATACAGAAGACGATCCTCTAATGGTAATTCGCGGTGCTGCTCCAAATGTTCCTGATACGTTTTGTACGCTAACACCTGCTGCCCTACCTTCCAGCGCTCTAGACAGATCTGCCACACCATCTAATTTAATAGCTTTGGCTTTTATGGTTTGCGACGCTCCTGTAAAAAGTTCGCGCTTTACGTTTTGGTAGCCTGTAACAACTACAGCGTCTAAACTTTCTACATCTTCTAACAGTATTACGTTTAGAACTTTTGTACTTGTAATAGGTATGGTTTGGGTTTTCATACCAACATAACTTAGCTTTAGCGTATCTCCTATTTTGGCTGCTATCCTATAATCGCCATCAAAATTAGACACCACGCCTTTTGTTGTGCCTTTTACACTAATAGTTACACCTGCTAAAGGGACTTTATCAGCATCTACAATCTTACCAGATATGACAGTATTTTGGGCATAAGTTACTGTTTCAGTAAGCATTATTAGTAAAAACAATGCATACTGAATTCCATTTAATTTCATAATAGGTTAGTTTCCAATACGAAACGAATTTCTTAAAATTTTCTTAAAATCCCAAAAAGAACACCCTTAAGTATTTTACTTTTAACGTGTCTTTAATGAATTAACACTATTGTTTATAAAAAAATTTTAAGACCAGATTTTTAAACACATAATCGTAACAGTGCCTTGCAAAATAAATTAGAAGTTTGTAGTAATTAAATGCATATTTTAGCTGTATGTTACTTAAAAAACACTCCAAATATAAAATAGAATGCGGAACGGACGAGGCTGGACGAGGTTGCCTGGCTGGCCCTGTTACTGCCGCTGCTGTTATACTACCAGAGCATTTTGAGCATAACCTTTTAAACGATTCTAAACAATTAAGTGTTTTAAAAAGAAATGCCCTAAAACCGTTTATAGAAACGCATGCTTTAAGTTATGCTTTTGCTCATGTATTTCAAGATAAAATTGATGCTATTAACATATTAAATGCTTCTATTCTTGCAATGCACAACTCTATAGAGCAACTCACTTTAACACCCGAATTTATAATTGTAGATGGCAATAAATTTAAAACTTATAAAAGTATTCCTCATGAAACTATTGTAAAAGGAGATGGCAAATACTTAAGTATTGCAGCTGCATCTGTACTGGCTAAAACCCAACGCGATATTTACATGACTAAAATACACGAGGAATTCCCTATGTACAATTGGAAGCAGAATAAAGGCTACCCTACAAAGGAACACAGGGCTGCCATTAAAAAATATGGAATTACCAAATACCATAGAATGTCTTTTAGATTACTTCCAGAACAATTAAAGTTAGACCTATAAGTTTTATATTTTTGTGTTTCTAATTTGTATCCAATGAGATTCTTTTGTTTTGCTCTTTTTATTTACCTTATGTTTGGTTGCACCAATTCTAAACAAAAGCGTTCTCAACTTGTAGATTTTGTACCCGAAGACACGCAATTACTGGTAAAATGTAATAGCATAGAGCAACTTTCTGCTCTTGTTTCTGGTAACACGTTTTTAAATACAATTTCTAGCAGCAATGCTTTAGATCACTTTAAAAAAACAACGGCTCCTCTACGTAAATTAAACTTAAATTCTAATGCGTTGCTATGCTTCTCTAAGACCAAAAACGATAGCATTACATACACGCTTATTAGCAACTATTCTAAATCGTTTTTTTTAAAAGATAGTTTAAAAAATTATTCTGAAGAGCTTATAAGCTACAAAAATAAAACGATAACTATTTCCAAAATAAATAATGCTACAGTGTACAGTACGGTAATAGACAGTGTTTTTGTGCTTTCTTCTGCTAGGCAACATATAGATGCTCTTTTTAAATCCGAAAATAAAACCAATACTTTTCGCTCTATTTATAACGTTTTAGAATCAGACGCCACTACATCTTTAATAACTACTCCTAAGAGCACATTTCTGCCTAAAATTTTCGAGACGTTTGGCGTAGCGGTAGACAGTCTTGGAGGCTACATTGCTTTAGATGCCGAAATAACCGATGATAACCTAATTGTAAACGGCATTACCAAATCGGCAGACTCCATACCCATGTTTCTAGATATTTTTAAAGCTAGCCTTCCGCAGTACAACAAATTGCAAAGTATTGCACCTTCTAATTGCGATGGGTATTTGAGTATTTCTTTCGATGAATTTGAGGTGTTTGCATCTAATTTAAATGCATTTGGAGGGCGTACTATTAAGGATTCTACTAAAATTACCTCTGCATTGTTCAAAGACGTTGAAGAAATTGGTTTTATTTACCAAGACGAACAACCTGTAATTGTTCTAAACTCTAGAGATATTATAGCTACCAACGATGCTCTACTGGACGAAAAAAATAAAATTGATACCTACCGAGGGGTCTCCATTTTTAATTTTTCTAAAACAGAATTGTTTTCTAGCACTTTAGCTCCATTCGCAAAAAACACTACCCCTTCAAAATATTGCCTTATAGATCATTTTTTTGTTTTTTCTAATAGCATAGATGCTTTGCAAAATATTATAGCCAGCTATCAAAACGCTACAGTATTCGAAAACAGGGAAGACTTTAAACGTATGTCTAAAAATTTCAGCTCCGAAAGCTCTTTAATTGCCGTAGGCACCTCTAAGCTCTTAAAAACAATTGCAGCTAAAAACATAGCTATAACACAAACAACAGATTTTAAAAATTATAGCCTCTTTGGTCTACAATTTATTTATGATAAAAACTTCTCGCATGTAAACGGCATGCTCCTTAAAAGCCAAAGTACTGCTACTAGAAGTAAAATCACAAAAGAGCTTTTCAATACGAAGTTAGATGCTCCTGTTTTAAATAACCCACAATTTGTAACCAACCATGTTACAAGAGGGAAAGATATTGTAGTTCAAGACACTAACCACACACTTTATCTCATATCTGGTAAAGGCAATATTTTCTGGAAAAAAGAGCTAGATGGCCCTGTTCTAGGACAAATACAACAGATAGATACTTATAAAAATGGCAGATTGCAACTTGTATTTAACACGAGTAAAAGTCTTTATGTTTTAGACCGAAAAGGCCGTGATGTTGCTCCTTTCCCTTTACGTTTTAAAACTAAAATTACACAACCCTTAGCTATTTTCGATTACGATAAAAACAAGAACTACAGGCTTCTTGTTACTCAAGGTAAAAACGTATTAATGTACGATGCCAGAGGTAAAGTTGTTAAAGGATTTACTTTTAAGCACAGTAAAACGCCTTTGGTTACTACTCCTAAACATTTTAGAATTGGTACTAAGGACTATATTGGTTTAAAAACTAAGCGCAAATTATATATACTAGACAGAGTGGGCAGAACAAGAGTAACCCCTAAAACAACACATACATTTTCTAAAACACCAGTGTTCTTGTACCAAAATAAATTTGCAACAACCACTAAAGATGGTACTTTTTTAACCATAGATACCAAAGGCTATACAGAAACTGTAGATCTTAAGCTAGGTAAAAGCCATCATTTGGTAACCACCAATAAAACGCGGGTAACGTTAAATGATAACATTTTAAGTATAAAGAGTAGACCTATAAACTTAGATTACGGTAACTATTCTAAACCAAACATCTTTTATATTAAAAACAAAATTTACGTTTCTGTTACAGATTTAGATACCAGTAAGGTATATCTTTTCGATAGCCAAGGCAACGCCATTGCCAACTTTCCTGTTTATGGAAATTCTCTTGCCAGTATAAGCCATGCAAATAATAATTTGGTATTGGCTACAAAAGGAGAAGCCGATACCATTTTATGTTATCAAATCAATTAACAAAAACCCTATTATTTTTTCAATAAAAACACTTAAACGCCTATGATCTCTAGAAAAAATGCTGCCATCTCAAAATTTATTATACATAAGGTTGGTAATAAATTTAACGACACTAAAAATGCATTTTCTGAAACTGTTGTAGATTTTGACGAGGCCAGTTACGATTTAATGCTACCGTTTTTACTACGCCCCTTTACTAGCGCTGTACAAAGTTACCGTTTTAACCACCATGCCAATATTGCTTTAAATGAGATTAATACCTATTGTGCTCAACTTTTTGATGATGATAGTAACTTTATAGAAGTTTCTAAGCACATTGTTATGCATCTTTTTGAGCAGTCTAGCAGTGCCAATATAAAAACGGGAGACGTGCTAATTGTTCTTTTCGATGGGATAACGTTTAGAGACATTACTACCAATGCTGTTGGTATTTTTAAGATCGAAAATAAAACCAATTTTTTCCAAACGTATCTTGAAGATAAAAGTTACGATATTTTGGTGCAAAAAGGCATTAGCTCTAAAAAAATAGATAAAGGCTGTTTAATTTTAAACCAGAGTGATGGTGAAGGCAACATTATATTTAGTGCAGATAATAATAATTACGATGCACAATACTGGATAAATCATTTTCTAAATATAAAATATGCAGACGATGCCAATAACCACACGCAGCAATACATCGAACTTTGCAAAGACTTTTCTACAGAGGTTTTAAAAACCACGTATGGAGCTCAAGAACAAAATACGTTTTTAGCAAAAACTGTAGATTTCTTTAAAGAAAATGAAGTTGTAAATATAGAACGCTTTAAAGACGAACTTTTTGAAGAGGATAAGCATAAGAAAGAGTTCGACGATTACAAAAAAGAGTTTGAAGGCGAACAAAATCTAGTTATAAGAAATCAGTTTGATGTTGCTGAAGCTGTAGTTAATAAAGAAAAACGAAAAATTAAAACAGATATAAAACTGGACACCAACATACAAATAAAGTTAGATATAGACGCTCCAGATGCCTCTACCGAATATTTAGAACGCGGTTACGATAACGAGAAGAAAATGCACTACTATAAGGTATTTTTTAATGCAGAAAATTAAACGTATTGCATTTAAAACTATAAATAGTAGAGTGCCAAAAGCACCTCTATTTATAATTTTGTTTAACATTAAAAGCTTCAAAAAAATAATCTTATTTTACGGTTTTTCCACACTAAATACGCTTCAATTTCTTTTAATTCGCAATTTGGCATGTAATAAAAACTGTTTTTCTACGACAAATATTAAATTAAAACTCTGTAAAACAGATTATTAAGCTGAAATCGGTTTTTTAGAAAATTGTTGCAATAATTTACAAGATTATCATCTATTTCTTATAAATTACAGTAATCAATCATCCTATAAAATCGGACCCATCAAGTTAGTACTTTGTTAAACAAAACCCTAGAACATATATTATAGAATCTTACTTTAAGCTACATGCTAATTTTACAACTTCTTTTTAAGTGTGAGATATCTTATTTAAGTAGATTATGTTACTGTTTACATTTCATTTTCTATTTGAGTTTACAGCATGCTCATGTTTACTAAATTGAGTTCAAAAGGTTTCACTATACAGAGTAAACTTGATTTTTTACAATCATTATTATGAAAAAAAGTGAAATGAAATTCATGCCCAAATTCTATGACAATTATATCAACCTTGTCGAGGATGATATAGACCTTATAGAAGGCCTAAAATCTACGCACAGAGACTTCTGTAGCGTAAAGCATTTACTGGAACTACACCAAAACTACAGTTACTATCCAGGCAAATGGACGCCTAAAGCTATTTTACAACATGTAATAGATAACGAAAGAATACAAACTTACAGAGCTTTAGCATTTTCCAGAAACGAGGTTAGCGAATTACCTGGATATAACCAGAACTTGTACGCAAAGTATTCCGATGCTTCTAAAAGAAGTATCGACTCGCTTCTACATGAGTTTGTAACTGTTAGAGATGGCAGCATCGCGCTTTTTGAAAGCTTTACAGAAGAAATGCTACACCGCGAAGGCTCTTGCTCTGGTATAAAAATTACACCACTGGCGCTAGGTTTTTTAAATATTGGCCACGCCAAATCACACCTCAATACGCTCAAGAAATTATACTTTAAACCCAACAAGTAGATAAAATAATTTATGCGTTGAGAAACTGAGCTTGGAATAGTGTCTTGAAATGATGGAGTAGCTTTATTTTAACGGCATTTACATCTACATGATCTATTCCAAGCTCTACATTTAAACTAGTTACGGCTTTACCTTTTATACCGCAAGGAATAATATTATCGAAATACCCTAGATTTGCATTAACGTTAAAAGCAAAACCATGCATGGTAACCCATCTGCTGGCGCGTACGCCCATAGCACATATTTTTCGAGCAAATGGCGTGCCTACATCGAGCCAAACCCCTGTTTCGCCATCGCTTCGAGTAGCCTTTACACCATACTCTTCTAGAGTTAAAATAACGACTTCCTCTAAAAAGCGAAGGTATTTGTGTATGTCTGTAAAAAAGTTTTCTAGATCTAGAATAGGATAACCAACTACTTGGCCAGGACCATGATACGTAATATCGCCTCCTCTGTTAATTTTATAAAACATTGCGCCTTTGGCTGCAAGTTGATCTGTATTTAATAAGAGATTAGACAAATCGCCACTCTTACCAAGTGTGTACACATGTGGATGCTCCACAAAAAGAAAATAGTTTTTAGTAGCGTTGTTAGCATCTGTTCTGCGGTTTAAAACTTTAGTATGTACTATAGATTTAAATAGTGTTTCTTGGTAATCCCACGTTTCCTTATAATCTTTAACACCCAAATCTTCTAGAATAATGCCTTTATTCACAACTAATCTTCTAAAACAATTTCTAAATTCATAACTTCAGGATTGGTAAAATAATCCAAAATGCCATATTCTATAATTACCGTTTTACCATCTGCACTAAATAATGCCTTATCGTTAGAGACCGATTTTACACGTTTTGGTAAATGGTAATTTACTTTATACTTGGAATTGGCAAACATAAAAGCGGCTCCTTTAAGGCTATCTGCCGATGTCTCTTGTGCTTCCTTATCTAACACTTCTACATGCCTTTTAAAAACACCTTTTTTAAAGGAAAAACTTGTTTCCCAATTTTCAAAATCTCCCATAGAAGCTATAGGATTCGCTGGATTTTTAGATGTTGAAGATTTCCCCTCTAAATCGCTCATTACATTCATAGCCGCAAACATATCTTTAAGTTCGCTGGCCTTTTTAAAATCTGTAATAAACTCCATATTAAACGCTTTTGTTTCGCTGTTAACCAACATATGTACTTTAAAGTTTTCCATAGCCTTTAACTTAGCTTGCTGTTCCTTCGATAATTTAGAAATACTATCTTGCTTGTCTTTAAAAACATCTTTAAAGGAAAAAGTGGAGTCTATGTTCTTTTTCTTAGAATTTTCTAACATCCCTTCGCCTCCCATCTGCATTAACTCAGAACCATCAAATTTAAATTCCATCCTTCCAGAACCATCAGCATTAAGGTAAACATGCTCTGAAAATTGACAACTGGTAAACAACACCATCGCTAGGCCAAAAAATAAGACGCGTAACTTATTCATACGTTATAAATTTAGACATTAATTGCAGCGCAAAGATACGCTAATTCTTTGGGTTATTAAGTATAACTAAAGCGGCTATAACACCTGGTATCCAACCACACAACCAAAGTAAAAATACGATAAAAATAGAACCACAACCCTTATCTATAACAGCTAAAGGTGGGCAAATAATGGAAAGAATTACTCTAAATACACTCATACAAATTGCTATTATCTACACAGGTAAGACGTAAATACACTAAAGAATGTTACAACAGGCGCGCAAATAATACAATTTAAGTAAATTCAACACTTAAGTTACCTGCTAATTTTTCTAAATAATGTAATTTTGCACCTTTAAATAAAATTAGCATGCAGCTTTCAGAACAAGAATTGGTAAGACGCGAAAAACTCGCAAAATTGAGAAATTTAGGCATTAACCCTTATCCTGCCGACTTATTTCCTGTTAAGGACACTTCTAAAACCATAGTGAACAATTTCGAAGAGGGAAAAAAAGTTACTATTGCAGGACGCTTAATGTCTCGTAGAATTCAAGGGAATGCAAGTTTTGCAGAATTACAAGATAGCGATGGCCGTGTACAGGTTTATTTTAATCGCGATGAAATCTGTACCGATGCAGATAAAAGTAAATATAACGACGTTTACAAAAAGCTTTTAGATATTGGAGATTTTGTTGGTGTAGAGGGCGAATTATTTACCACTAAAGTAGGTGCAAAAACCGTTATGGTTAAAGATTTTACGCTTTTAAGTAAAGCACTAAAACCATTACCGCTACCAAAAACTGATGCTGATGGCAATACTTACGATGAATTTAACGATCCTGAATTACGTTACAGACAGCGTTATGCAGACTTGGTAGTTAACCCTCACGTTAAGGAGGTTTTTGTAAAACGTACTAAGCTTTTTAATGCCATGCGTGCGTTTTTTAACGATTCTGGATATTTTGAAGTTGAAACCCCTGTGCTACAACCCATAGCAGGTGGTGCTGCTGCGCGCCCTTTTATTACACACCACAACTCTTTAGACATTCCTCTATACATGAGAATTGCTAACGAATTGTACCTTAAACGCTTAATTGTTGGCGGTTTCGATGGTGTGTATGAGTTTTCTAAAAATTTTAGAAATGAAGGTATGGACCGCACCCACAATCCAGAATTTACAGCTATGGAAATTTATGTAGCCTATAAAGATTACAATTGGATGATGGATTTCTGCGAACGTCTTCTAGAACACTGTGCTATGGCCGTTAACGGCTCTACCAAAGCTAAGTTTGGAGATTACGAAATCGATTTTAAAGCGCCTTACGCCAGAGTAACTATGGCAGATGCTATTAAACATTTTACAGGTTTTGATATTAGCGATAAAACAGAGGACGAAATTAGAACTGCTGCTAAAGAGATGGGGGTTGAAGTGGATGCTACCATGGGCAAAGGCAAATTGATTGATGAGATTTTTGGAGAAAAATGCGAAGGCAACTATATACAGCCTACTTTTATTACCGATTATCCTAAAGAAATGAGTCCACTATGTAAAGAACATAGAGACAACCCAGAACTTACCGAACGTTTTGAACTTATGGTATGTGGTAAAGAAATTGCAAACGCTTATAGCGAACTTAACGACCCTATAGACCAACGCGAACGTTTTGAACACCAATTAGAACTCGCTAAAAAAGGAGACGACGAAGCTACAGCAACTATAGATTACGATTTTTTAAGAGCCTTAGAATATGGTATGCCACCTACATCTGGTATGGGTATTGGTATGGATAGGCTTATTATGTTTTTAACTGATAACCAATCGATACAAGAAGTCTTGTTTTTTCCTCAAATGAAACCAGAGAAAAAACCTTTAGCAATTAGTGAAGATGCAAAAGCCGTGTTCGAAATATTAAGCAAGGCTGAAAGATTAGAATTAACAAGTTTAAAATCGCAGTCTGGTTTATCTAACAAAAAATGGGATAAAGCTGTAAAAGAATTAACTAAAAACAATATCGCTAAAGTCGACAAGACAGAAGAGGGCCTATTTATAGAAGCCATCTAAAAGAGAGATTTATTATAACTGAAAAGCCAGTAGTTTTTTAAAAAACTACTGGCTTTTTTACTTAACAGATAACTAAACTTTCAAACTTACTGTAAAATTAATATCGAGGCAGGTAATTACATTCCTGTTTTTGAAATGTTTAACAGTAATATCTTAAAATTTAAGTTTCATTTAAGATACTGGGGTAAATAATGTTAATACTTTTAACACATTAAACCTTAAGAGCTATTTATAGTCCTAAATCTAAACCTAATTAGGTCTTCAATATTTAAAATACTCTTATCGTAAATAATTAAATATGCTAAAAAAACTATCCCTCGTTACTGTAGCTCTATTAACATTATCTTTTGTTACCGTCAACAATTTTAGAGAACTCGTTATAGAAAAATTAGAACAGTATGCTCTAAATTATCCAGAAAAAGTATATATAGCTACAGACAAGCCTTATTATACTTTAGGCGAAGATATTTGGTTGAGTGCTTATCTGGTTAATGGCGCGTCTCATAAAACATCTGAAATTAGTAACGTTGTATATGTAGAGCTTATAAACCCCGAAGATAGCATTGTTGAAAAACGCCAATTACTTATAGAAGATGTCTCGGCAGCTGGCGATTTCAAGCTGAAAAAAAATTGGAAACCCGGAAAATACCATATAAGAGCCTATAGCAATTATATGAGAAACCAAAGTCAGGATTATTTTTTTCAAGCAGAATTGCCCGTATGGGACGTAAGCACGCAAGACAATATAGATACAAATACCGTTTTACAGTTGGATTCTATTGCAAATATCCAACTAACTCCTGCAAAAAAACCAGAAATAGGATTTTATCCAGAAGGCGGCTATTTAGTAACCAATATAGCATCTAAAGTAGCTATAAAAGTAAAAGATGCAGCCTATGCTAAACAGCAACTAAAAGGCAACATAGTAGACCAAGATGGTAATATAATAACACCTTTTCAAACCTATAAATTTGGCTTAGGTCTTGTAAAATTTACACCAGAGCCTAACACATCCTACCATGCTATTTTAACAACAACTCATGGTAAAGAATTTAAATACCATCTTCCTAAAGCACTACCAGAAGGCTACAATTTAGAAATATCTAATATAGGCAAGCAAATACGTGTAAAAGTGAATTCGAACACACCTTTAGGTTTAAAGAATAGCTTTTTAGTAGCCCACCAAAGAGGAAATTTAATTTATGAAAAACTTCAAAACGAAGACCTGAATTCTTATGACATAAAACTCGATACAAAATTTTTAAAAGACGGTGTTGCAAATTTTACTTTGTTTAACAGCAGTGGTAAACCTGTTTGCGAGCGACTTGTTTATATAGACAACCCAGATAACAGCGTTAATGTAAACATAGCTTTAGATAATCCTACACCAACAACAAATACAGACCTTAAAATCGAATTGGATTTAACAGACGATGCTGGCACACCTTTATACGGTAATTTAACCATAGGCATAACCGATATAGACGCTGTAGCACACGACACAAAAAACGAAACTATTAAAACGTATTTATTACTTAATTCTGATTTGAAGGGGACTATTGAAGACCCAGGATACTTCTTTCAAAAAGAAAATGATTTTAGACGTCGGTTTTTATTAGACCTATTAATGCTAACTCATGGCTGGAGCCGTTTTACTTGGCAAAATATACTTTACAAAAACAGTTATAATAACAATACATTCGAAGCAGAAAAAGGCATCTATATTTCTGGACGCACCACAGCTTTAAATGGTGCAAGACAACAAATTTCTGCGCCTACAAGGCTAACAATTTTAGGAAGCACTCCTCATCAAGAAAACAAAATTTCTAATTCTAAAGGTCTTTTTAAATATGGCCCCTATGTTTTTAAAGACACGTTAAATGTTTTACTAGAAGCTAGAAAAAAGAGCTTTTCTAAAAAAGATGAAGCTCTAAAAACAAATAGAGACATAGCCATTATCTTGGACAATCTTTTAGGTAAAAGCCCAGAAATTGATATTAAAAATAATGCTAACACCCTAAACACTATTATAAGTGATACGTCTAGAATTGTTAATTATTTAAAAAAAGCTAAGAAAAACTATGCTTTTAACGAGGCTTTTCTAAAATCGCAAGTACAACTAGAAGAAGTTGTTATTAATGCAAGAAAAAAAACGCAAGAACAAGAACGCAATAAAGAGCTAAACGAGAAAACGTTATATGGTTCGCCAAGCCAGAGACTAGATTTATCTACTAGAGAGGAAGATCGCATTTTTAATATTTTAGATTTAATCAATCAAATACCATCCGTACAAGCAAATAGAGAAAGAATTACCATTAGAAACCAAGGCCCTCCAACACTATTACTAGATGGCTTTAATGTAGAATTCGACGACATTGCATTTTTAACGGGGGAAGAAGTGGAATTCATAGACGTTTTAATTGGTCCACAAGCTGCCTTTTTTAGAAACGGCGCAAATGGCATTGTTGCCATATATTCTAGAGAAGGCGCTATAAGCAGTAATAGCAATGTAAAACAAAAACCAGGTATTACAGATTTTACAGCAAGTGGATTTTACAGCGCCAGAGAATTTTATACCGAAGATGATTTAGACATTAACGCGTTTACAGCTGCCCCCTCCGCTTTAAAAAGCACATTGCATTGGGCGCCTAAAATTGTGCTTAATGCATCTAACTCAGGCAAAGCAACAACCCGTTTTAAAACCTCTGATGTTGAAAGTAACTATGCCATAAAAATAGAAGGCATAACCACCAAAGGCATTCCCTTCTTCCATCTATCCACGCTCGAAGTTAAATAATGACTTACCAGTATTAAAATGCCATAAAAATAGAAGTTTAAAAGCCTCACAATTAATACAATTGCGAGGCTTTTTGGTTAAAGTTTATTTAACCAATCATCAAAACTATACGCCGTGTTTTGTTTTGATTTTTTAAATTTCTGCTATTTTGTAGCATCTTCAGAATTTCGCTCTATATATTGAATATCCCTAGTGTTTTTCTGTACGGCTATCGCAGCAAAAAGGCTAAGCAAAAAAGACATGGCATAAAACCCCTTTTCACTAAGCAATAGGTCTGCATTCCATAGCCCAACTATTAAAAGTACAATGGCTGCAATGGTGGTAAACCAACTTATACTATAATACATGTCTGTTACGGGTACGTCTTCCATTTTATCTCTAACTGCTTTTTGCACAGAAATAACAGAGAACAACCCAAATAACAATATTGTAAAATAGTAGCCCTTTTCATTAAGTAACATCTCTGCATTCCATAAACCTATACAATACGATACCATTCCTACTAAAAGTGCAGACCAAGACGCGCCAACAAATGCTGCAGTAGGTTTCTGGTCGAATACTTTATACTTTTTGTTCTTGTTATTCTTTTTTACGTCTTCCTCTAAGGAAACTGATGTTTGATAATTCATAATTAGTGTTTTAATGATTACATGGCAAAACTGCAACAATAAAACTATCTTAAACATACAATGTTTTCATGAAACTGACGATATAAAATCATATAAAACACCTAAAACTATTATATTTACTGAAATTTAATAGTTTTTAATGACGATAAATGAATAACATCAAACAAATAATAGCTACATTTTCGAAAGAACAACAGCAGGATTTTATTGCCTATTTAAAAAAACAGAACAAAAGAAAGGACACCAAAAACATTGCGCTATTTAAACTACTCTTAAACGAAAATTTAAGCACAACCGATGTTTGCATGACCCTTTACGGCACTAAAAAATCTCAAGCTTACCATGCGCTTCGTAAACGTCTTTTTAAATCCATAATACATTTTTCGGCAAATTCGAGTTTACAAAACGAAAGTTCCATACAAATGGACGTTATTAAATATCTTTTGGCAGCACGCTCTTATTTGCAAAACAAGCACTACAAGACCGCCTATAAAATTTTAAATAAAGCAGAAGCAATTGCCCAGGAACACCAGCTTTTTGCTTTATTAAACGAAATTTACAATACGCAAGTACAATTTGCACATAACTTACCTGATTTAGATTTAAACGTATTAATAGAAACCTATAACAGTAATAAGGCCAAACATTTGCTAGAAGACGAGCTTAACATTGTTTATGCTAAAATGCAGTATGAATTGGCAAATAATACAAGCCTAAACTTTCAAACACTATTTACTAAAACACTAAAAACATTTCATACAGATATTATCAATCAGTTGTCATTTAAAGCACTGTACCAAATTAGCAGTATTGCAAGCACCTCTGCATTTGCAACTAAGGATTATTTAAATATAGAGTCCTTTTTAATTTCCACATACCAAGATATTATTAGTAAAACTAAAGCAGAACAACCTTATTACCATATAGAAGTACTGTATCTTATTGCTTATACATTATTTAGAAACAAAAAGTTCGATACCTCTAAATTATATTTAGAGGAGATGCACCGCTTAATGCTTAAATACAATACCAAATACTTTAATGTTTTTAAGCTTAAATACGGTTTGCTATTTGCTTTAAATTTAAACTACAGCAACCAGCAAGAGGCTGCCATTTTGCACGTAAAGCAACTTGTAAAGACCACTCATATAGACGTGATTTCTAAATTAAATTTAAGATTGAGTTTGGCCATGTTTCTATTTCAAAATAACAATCTAAAAGCTGCATTGCAAGTATCTGCCAAACTATACCACAGCGATAAATGGTACATCGAAAAAATGGGCATAGAATGGGTTATAAAAAAACACCTTATCGAAATCTTGTTACATATAGAACTTGGTAATATAGATGTGGTAGCATCACGCCTATTAAGCTTTAAACGCAATTATTACAATTATTTAAAATCTATAAAAGAGCAACGTGCTATAACATTTTTAGAACTCGTAAAAGTATATTTTGATGCGCCAGAAACAGTTACTTCGCCAGCGTTTATAGCCAAGGTAGAGACTTCTTTTAACTATAAAACCTCAGAGCAAGAGGATATCTTTGTTATGAGTTTTTATGCCTGGTTGAAATCTAAAATGTATAAAACACCTTTATACCGTACCACACTAGAGATGATAACCAGAAAATAGCACTATACTAAACACTTTTCTATTATTAATATTCTGTTAAATGCAGAATAAACTTCAATACAGATTAAACCCTATTGCATTTAATAGGTCTTAATACTGTAAACTTTAAATTAAATATGATGAAAAAATTAATGATTGCCGCCATAACTATACTATCTCTTCAAATGGTAACTGCACAACCTCACCACAAAGAAAAAAAAGGTATGCATTTAAATCCTGAAGACTACGCCTCCATAAAAACTAAAAAAATGACTCTGGCTTTAGACCTTACTGCGTCTCAACAAGACGCAATTTACAGTTTAGTTTTAGAGAATGCTAAGAAACGTAAAGCACGTATGGAAACACGTAAAGCCAAAAAAGAAAATGGTGAAGGCCAAAAACCATCTAAAGCAGAGCGTGTTGAAATTATAAAACGTAAGCTAGACCATAAAATAGCCATGAAAGCAGAGGTGAAAAAAATATTAAATAAAGAACAGTATACAAAATGGGATAAAATGCAAACCAGAAGATATGCTAAGGCTAGACATGGCGCTGATAAAAAGCATCGCGCAAAGCACAGAGCTTAAGTTTAATTAATTTGATGTAGTGATTTTTTTAGTTAAAAAGAAAGTGCCTCCTTAACGGAGGCCTTTTTATAACTTATAATTGCTTAGACACTGTATCTATAGCTTTAATTGTAAAATCTAAATCTTCGTAACTCAAAGCGTCTGTAATAAACCACGTTTCGAAAGCACTAGGCGCTATGTAAACCCCTTCATGTAACATGCCATGAAAAAATGCTTTAAACGTATCGTTATTTCCTTTAGCAGAACCTTCAAAATCGTTAACCGCTTCTTCTGCAAAATGCACAGATATCATAGAACCAACCCGATTAATGGTGTGTACAACATTGTTTGCTTCTAAAACCTTAGACATGCCCTCATGCAAGTATTTGGTTTTTTCAGCTAAGCGTTCAAAAATACCTTCGTCTGTATTTAAACTTGTTAGCATGGCCAACCCGGCTGCCATGGCTAAAGGGTTTCCACTAAGTGTTCCCGCTTGGTAAACAGGCCCTAGAGGGGCTAAATAATTCATAATTTCGTGGCGAGCTCCAAAAGCACCCACTGGCAGACCGCCTCCAATTACTTTACCAAAGCATACAATATCGCCATAAACGCCATACAATTCTTGAGCCCCACCTTTGGCCAGTCTAAACCCCGTCATTACCTCATCAAAAACCAATAAAATGCCATTAGCATCACATACAGTTCTTAAGGCTTCTAAAAAATTATTTTTAGGCGGAATACATCCCATATTTCCTGCAACAGGCTCCACAATAATACATGCTATTTCATCTTTATTTGCAGCTATTAAAGCATTAACGCTAGAAATATCGTTATAAGTGGCCAATAAAGTATCCTTAGCAGTACCTTGGGTAACACCAGGACTATTTGGAGTTCCAAAAGTACTAGCTCCACTACCCGCTTGAATTAAAAAGGAATCGGAATGTCCGTGGTAACAACCCGCAAATTTTATAATTTTATCCTTTCCCGTATACCCTCTTGCCAAACGTATGGCACTCATACAAGCCTCTGTACCCGAATTAACAAAACGAATTTTATCGATATTCGGCACCATATTAACAGCCATTTGAGCTATTTCAGTTTCAATTTGCGTAGGCATACCAAAAGAAGTCCCTTTTTGTGCTTTCTCTACAACTGCATCAACTACTGGTTTGTATGCATGACCTAAAATCATAGGCCCCCAAGAGTTTATGTAATCTATAAGGCGGTTACCATCTTCATCATACAAATACGCACCCTTAGCTTCTTTTACAAATATTGGTGTACCTCCAACACCTTTAAATGCTCTTACAGGAGAATTTACACCTCCAGGAATTACTTGTTCTGCCTCTGCAAATAATGCACTACTGCGTTTGTATATCATTTGTATTCTATTTTATTTTAAGTATCTGCCCTAAAGCCAATGCAGTACCATCTATATTATTTAACTTTTGTATGTTTTTAACTGTAGTTTGGTAGTACTTAGACAATGCATATAATGTATCGCCTTTTTTTACTACATGAACAATACCATTTTGCGTAGAATTGGGCTGCTGTGGCACTCGACTTGAAGTTGGTTTTCCTAAAACGGCAGCATCATAGTTGTACAACTGGTAACGCTCTATCAAGCTTATCAGTTTTTGAGGGTACCTTTTATCTGTGGCATATCCTGCGGCTCTTAAACCTGTAGCCCATCCTTTATAATCATCTGGCCTTAAATCGAAAAGAGACGCGTAGCGCTTTCTTCCACTTAAAAATACAGAGTGATCTCTAAATGAATATTTGGCATTGTTGTATTTTCTAAAACACTCACCTTTTTTATCATCGTCATGATAAATTCTTCCACCAGACCAATTGTGGCATTTAATACCAAAATGATTATTTGCTTTAACAGAAAGCCTCCCTTTACCAGATGCAGACTCTAAAATACCTTGCGCAAGTGTTATACTTGCAGGTATTTTATACAATGTCATTTCTTTTTTAGCGACTTCCTTGTATTGCGCAATGTAAGCTTCGGTATCACTCAAAACAACAGTTGTAATCGGTTTAGGAGCCGTTGTACGTGTTGGCGTTTCTCTTTTTATAACAACCTTGGTAGGTGGTTTTGTAGTGCGCTTTTTGGTTATAATTTGTTTTTTAGAACCGCAGCTAAACGCCAAGGCGGCCAAAATAAATACTATTACTATTCGTTTCATCACATTTCTATTGTGGGTAATTTTTTCTTTTTTAAAACGGCATTCATACCCGCTATGCCTTGCAAGCCTCCTGTGTGCATTGCCAATATTTTAGAGTGCTCTGGAAAAAACCCGTTTTTTATCAAATCGAAAATACCATATAACATTTTACCAGTATAAACGGGATCTAACAAAATGTGTTGTGTGTTTTTAAATGTATTTATAAAGTGAACTAACTCTGCATTTATCTTCGCATAACCACCAAAGTGATAGGCATCTATTAACTTCCAATTCGATTTTACCGCAAATTTACTAATATCTTCATGTAAAAACGAACCTTTCAAGGCTGGAAAACCTAAAACTTGCTGATGGGGCATTGCGCTGTTTATAATTCCTGAAATAGTGCCACCAGTACCAACAGCACAACATAGCACATCAAAATCAACATCTGTTTTAGATAAAATCTCTTCACACCCCTTAACCGCTAAAGCATTTGTACCGCCTTCTGGCACCAAATAAAACTCGCCAAACTCTGCCGCTAAGGCACTTAAAAAAAGCGTACTTTCTTTTTCTCGGTACACATTTCTGGATACAAATTTAAATTCCATTCCCTGTTGTTTGGCAAATTGCAACGTGCTATTAAGTGCTAAATGCTCTAGCTCCTCCCCTCTTATTACGCCTATAGTTTTAAACCCCAATACACGTCCTGCATAAGCAACAGCGGCTATATGGTTAGAAAATGCGCCTCCAAAAGTTAAAATTGCAGATAAACCTTCTGTTTTGGCTTTTAGAAAGTTATACTTTAATTTCCTAAACTTATTACCAGAAACAAACGCGTGTAAAGTATCTTCGCGTTTTACTTTTAACGTAATATTAGTTTTAAAAGGCAACTTTACCTCTTGATTTTCGGTATGCGCTACATTAAAGTTCATTACCGCGAATATACTTTAAAAAGCTCCAAATTTTACGATTATTTAGGTACTTCAAATCACGCTCGCAAGCATAAGCTTCTCTTTCAAAAGAAATCGCTCTATAAGCTAAATTCCAATCTTTATAATAAAACAACTTCACAAAAAACTCTAATACGTACCATATATAAAACCCCAGCACACCAAGTTCTTTTTGCTGTACCAAGTGTATCGTTTCATGATTTACAATTGCTTTGTTAGTTTTTAGAGAACTTTCGTTTAAAATAATTAAAGGATACAATGTAATACCCACATAACCCTTTGGCACTAAAAATCTTGAAACTATTATCATACACACATACCTTTCAAAAATCAATCCAATTTACATTACCTTTGTAAAGCACACCTAGAATCTGCCTTTAACGCAGGTAAACAAAACACATAACATTGAGAACAAACATTCCAGCAGAAGAAGGCGATTACTATTTAACACCAGAAGGCTACCGTTGCTTTACAGAACAATACCATTTAAAACGTGGGTATTGTTGCGAAAGTGGTTGCAGGCACTGCCCGTATGGTTATAACAAAAATACCAACTCAGTGCAAAAAAAAGGATAGTTTATGGTATGATTATTGATAATTAGTACTTTATAAACTATACACTGTCTTAGCGCTCTTTTTAATTTATTTTAATTTAAAGTATAAAACACATTATAGCCATGAAAAAAGTATTAAACACCCTTTCGCTCTCATTTTTACTAATTGCTTTAGCGTCATGTTCTTCTGTACGTGTATCTGCAGATTACGACAAAAACGCAGATTTCAATTCCCCAAAAACCTTTGCCTTTTTTAAAACGGGAATAGATAAAGCTGAAATTAACGATATCGATAAGCGTCGCATATTACGAGCTATAGAAGCTGAATTGGTATCTAAAGGTTTTGCTAAATCTGAAAATCCAGATATTTTGGTAAGCATATTTACAAAGTCCAGTCAACGTGTAGATGTATACAGTAATCCTTGGGGGTTTGGTGGTTTTGGCGGATTTGGGTTTTACGGTTTTAGTCCATGGGGGTTTAACCAACAGCCAGCAGTATCTACCAGTGTAGAGGGCGTGTTATTTGTAGATTTAGTAAATTCTGCAAATAAAGAACTTATCTGGCAAGGCAAAGGTACAGGTTTCCTTACCCAAAATGTAGAAAAAAAAGAGGAGCGTATTAAGGAATTTGTTTCTAAAATACTAGAGCAGTACCCCCCACAACAGCGCACATAAGATAAAAAGCGTGCATTTATATCGATTTAGAACTGTTAAGGTTTGCTCGTTTTTTCGTCTATTTTAACGAAGAAAATTATATTATGAAAAATATTGTATTATTTATTGGTTTGGTGAGTTTGTTTAGTTGTCAAAACACAGCACAAACTAACAAAACACAAGAAAAAGTTATTACTGCAAAGCCTGTAGAAGTTCCTATTAAAAATGGTAAGGCAAGAGCTTATTTTGCCAGTGGTTGTTTTTGGTGTGTAGAAGCTATATACGAGAGTATTATAGGTGTAGACGAAGTTATAAACGGATATTCTGGTGGGCACACTAAAAACCCAACTTACGATGCCAGCAACACAGGACGCACAGGGCATGCAGAAGCTGTAGAAGTTATCTACGACCCCGAGGTTGTTAGCTTTTCTACTTTGGTTGAAGCTTATTTTGCATCTCAAAACCCCGCTCAAATTAATGGACAAGGCCCAGACAGAGGTTCGCAGTACCGTTCTATTTTATTTTATCAAAATGATGCGCAAAAACAAATCATTTTACAAAAAAAAGAAGCTGTAGCTAAAGCTTTTAATATTACTGTAGCCGCAGAAGTGTATCCGTTTCAAAAATTTTGGGTAGGAGAAGACTATCACCAAAACTATGAAAGATTGCATCCTAACAACCCTTATATCAGAGGTGTATCTATTCCTCGTTTAAGACGATTTAAGGCTAATTTCTCAGAAGAGCTCATTAAGTCTGGTCATTAAAATCTGTGCAATAACTTACTTTTTAAAATTTTATTATTTTTTTTGTAAGTATTACGTATTCAAGTCGACTGAGTTAATGTAGAATGTTTTTTCCGCCATGAGTGCCTATATATATGAAACACATCAATTGTAATATAATTGATGTGTTTTTCTTTTTTATAGCATTTCAATATTCAATTTTAATCTTTTTAAGGTTAGCCCTTTTTTAAATCCAGCCACATTAACACTAAAATAGATACGCATAATTTAGGCGGTCTCTCAAGTAGCTCCGTATTAATTCTTATTTTTGTTTAAAACCGAAAATAACAATACTTTGTCTACACCTAAGTTAGGTCTTGATTACGCAATGGCTCAAGATCAAGACGACACGCTAGCCGCCTACAGATCACAATTTCACATCCCGAAAGATAAAGATGGCAATACGCTTATTTACATGACGGGTAACTCTTTAGGGTTACAACCTAAAAGCACAAAAGCTCATGTTAACCAAGAACTGGAAGACTGGGCACAACTAGGTGTAGAAGGCCATTTTGAAGCCAAAACACCTTGGCTAGATTACCATGAAGCTTTAACGCAAACTATGGCAACTGTAGTTGGTGCAAAACCCATTGAAGTTGTGGTTATGAATACCCTTACTGCCAACTTACATTTTATGATGGCATCCTTTTACAAACCCACAAAACAACGGTACAAAATACTTATAGAAAGTGATGCTTTTCCTTCCGACAAATACGCTGTAGAATCGCAATTGCGCCACCATGGCTATAACCCTAAAGAAGGGCTTATACTTTGGCAGCCAGAAAAAGGCGAAGAGCTTTTAAATTACAACACCCTTAAAAAACTATTAGAAAAAGAAGGCGATACTATTGCGCTAATGCTTATTGGTGGTGTAAACTACTACACAGGACAGTTTTTAGATTTAAAACGCATTACCACACTTGGCCATAGTTACGGGTGCGTTGTTGGTTTCGATTGCGCGCACGGCGCAGGAAATGTAAAACTTAACCTCCACGACTCTGGAGCAGATTTTGCAGCGTGGTGTACTTACAAATACCTAAACTCGGGCCCAGGAAGTTTAGCAGGTTGCTTTGTACACGAACGGCATGCTTACCGCAAAGATTTAAATCGTTTTGCAGGTTGGTGGAGCCATAATAAGCAAACACGTTTTAACATGCGAGACGAATTCGACCAATTGCCTGGTGCCGAAGGTTGGCAACTAAGTAACCCACCTATTTTATCTATGGCTGCCATAAAAGCATCTTTAAATATTTTTGAAAACGTAGGTATGGAAGCACTTCAAAAAAAATCGCGGCAACTTACAGGCTATTTCGAGTTTTTGCTAAAAGATTTAGGCGAAGATACCATACGAATTATTACACCAGAAAACCCAGAAGAACGCGGGTGCCAGCTTTCCATACAGGTAAAACAAGCCGACAAAACACTACACAAAAAACTAACAGCAGCAGGAGTTATTAGCGACTGGCGAGAGCCAGATGTTATACGCTGCGCTCCCGTACCACTTTACAACTCCTTTACCGATATTTACCATTTAGTATCACGTTTAAAAACCATACTAAACGCATAACAGTACTTAAAACATGGCAGAAAGAAAACAAAATATACTTATTATAGGAGCGGGGTTGTGTGGCAGCCTTTTAGCCTTAAGGCTGGCACAACGTGGTTATAATGTAAACGTTTACGAAATGCGCCCAGACTTACGAAAAGTAGACATTAGTGCTGGGCGTTCTATAAACCTAGCATTCTCTAGTCGTGGCAATAAAGCCATAAAATTAGTGGGTTTAGAAGCACAGGTAAAAGCCCTTTGCATTCCTATGCATGGTCGAATGATTCATGATAAAAATGGAGATACTTTTCAATCCAACTACAGTGGTAGACCCGATGAATACATCAATTCAATATCTCGCGAAGCCCTTAATGCCTTGCTTTTAAATGAAGCCGAAAAACACGACAACGTCCACATACACTTTAACAGAAAGTGTACATCTGTAAATTTTGAAAACACTACAGCACATTTTAAAACTTACGATACAGATGAAGAATTTATAGAAGATGCCGATTGTATTATTGCTACAGATGGTGCAGGCTCAACACTACGTAAAAGTTATTACGCTGGTAAAAAGTTCCTATTCAGTTTTTCTCAAAACTATTTAACACACGGGTATAAAGAGCTTACTATTCTACCCGAAGGTGAGAACGGGTATAAAATCCATAAAAATGCTTTACACATCTGGCCAAGAGGCAGTTTTATGCTTATAGCACTCCCCAATTTAGATGGCAGTTTTACCGTTACTCTATTTTTAAGCTACGCTGAAGGCAAGTATAATTTTAATAATTTAACGAATAAACAGCGTGTTACTGCTTTTTTCGAAGAAGAATTTCCAGATGCTTTAACCCTCATGCCACAGCTTACCGACGATTTTTTCTCTAATCCTACAGCACCACTAGGCACTATAAAATGTAGCCCTTGGCATTATAGAGGCAATACACTACTTATGGGAGATGCTGCACATGCCATAGTACCGTTTTACGGTCAAGGCATGAATGCGTCCTTTGAGGATGTAGTAGAATTAGACGCTGTTTTAGATGCAAATGAAAGCCAATGGGAAACTGTTTTTTCCGAATACCAGTCCGTTAGAAAAAAAGATACAGATGCCATTGCAGACTTGGCTATAGATAATTTTCATGAAATGAAAGCTCATGTAGCTAACCCTATTTTTAAACAAAAACGAAAGTTAGAAATGGCATTAGAGCAAGTATTCCCAGAGCAATACACCTCCAAATATGCTTTAGTTACATTTAATGCAGATGTAGGCTACCGCCATGCCATGCTAAAAGGGCGCGCACAAGATAAAGCCATTTTAAACTTAATTGCAAATGGCACAATTGCTTCTAATTTTAAAGCTACAAAAGAAGCGCTAGCACCAATTCTCGAACAAATTAATAGCAGCACCCAAAACATATTAGAAAGCGATCGTATTGCTGGGCTAAGTTAAAAACGACCTACTTTTCTAAAAAAACAACTCATGAGTAATCAACAAAAAGTAACGCCAAGAGGCGCCTATCCACATACCAAACGCGTTGGCGATTTTATATACGTTTCCGGCACAAGTTCCAGACAACCAGACAACTCTATAGCGGGTGTAGAACATATCGACAACATGAATACTAAGTATTTAAATATTGAAGTACAAACACGAGAAGTATTAAAATCTATTAACAGGAATCTAAATCAAGAAGGTGCTTCCTTAAAAGATGTGGTAGACATTACTACGTTTCTTGTAAACATGAACGATTTTGCAGGTTACAATAAAGTTTATGCCGATTTTTTTGATACAGAAACAGGCCCCACCCGCACTACTGTAGCAGTACACCAGTTACCACATCCCGATTTGGTTGTAGAAATTAAAGCTATAGCATATAAAAAACTATAACAGCCCGTCTTTTTTACCAATAAAAATTTATGACAGTACTTAACTATATTAATGGCGCTTACCAACCACCAGTTAACAATTTATGGCTAGACAATTATTGTCCCGCTACCGGTACTGTATATGGCAAAACGGCAAACTCAACCAAAAAAGATGTAGAGCAAGCCTATTTAGCAGCCCGAGACGCGTTTACAAAATGGTCGGTAACACCTCTGGAAACACGTAGTAGAATATTAATAAAAATTTCAGAACTGTTAGAAAAAGAGTGTTCTCGCTTTGCCGAAGCAGAGAGTAAAGACACAGGCAAACCCCTTCAACTAGCACAAACCGTAGATATTCCTAGAGCCGCAAATAACTTTAGATTTTTCGGCAACGCCATTACGCAATTTTACAGCGAAAGCCACGATAGCGTTGGCCATAATGCTTTAAATTACACATTACGGCAACCTATAGGTGTAGTAGGCTGCATTTCGCCTTGGAATTTACCCCTGTACCTCTTTACATGGAAAATTGCTCCCGCCTTAGCAGCAGGAAATTGCGTTGTAGCCAAACCCAGCGAAATAACTCCAGTAACAGCATACTTACTAGGCAACATTTGTACGGCAGCAGGCCTGCCAAAAGGCGTATTAAACATTGTACACGGCGCAGGAAAAACTGTTGGAAAAGCCATAGTTAAACACCCAAATATAGCTGCTATTTCATTTACGGGAAGCACAACAACAGGAGCAAAAATAGCGCAATATGCTGCGCCTTTGTTTAAAAAATTAGCATTAGAGCTTGGTGGAAAAAATCCTAATATTATTTTCGCAGACTGCGATTACAACCAAATGTTGGAAACCACAGTAGCATCATCTTTTTCCAATCAAGGCCAAATATGCCTTTGCGGAAGTAGAATTTTTATAGAAGCGAAAATTTACGACACCTTTAAAAAAGACTTTATAGATAAGGTAAAACAACTAAATGTGGGTGCACCGCGAGAAGCAACAACAAATGTGGGCGCTCTGGTATCTAAAACACATTTAGAGAAAGTATTGCACCACATAGAACTTGCAAAAAACACACAAAAAATACTCTGCGGCGGCCATCAAGTTACCGTTAAAGGCTATGAAGATGGCTATTACATAGCACCTACCGTAATCGAAGTTTCCAACAACTCATGCATTACTAATCAAGAAGAAATATTTGGCCCTGTAGTTACACTTATGCCCTTTAAAACAGAAGAAGATGTACTGCATATGGCAAACGACACCAAATACGGACTATCTGCCACACTTTGGACGTCTAATTTAGAACGCAGTATGCGGTTTAGTTCTAATTTAGCCTGCGGTATGGTTTGGATAAACACTTGGATGTTTCGCGACTTAAGAACACCCTTTGGTGGTATTAAGACTTCAGGAATGGGCAAAGAAGGTGGCTTCGAAGCTTTGCGTTTTTTTACAAATACTAAAAACGTTTGCATAAAATACTAAATATACTGTAACTTTAATACGAATTACAGCACACAGAATACCAATAAAAACTTTTACTAAGAGAAGTAAAATTACAATGAAACTAAACTTAAAAGGAAAAAACGCCATTGTATGTGGTAGCACGCAAGGCATAGGAAAAGCAACAGCAATTGCATTAGCAGAAGAAGGTGTAAACGTAACTCTAATTGCAAGAAACAGAGAAAAATTAAGAGCCACCATTGCAGAACTGCCTCAACCAGAAAAGCACAGTTATATCGTTGCCGATTTTTTAAACCCGAGAGACCTGCAAGAACAGGTTATAAAATTTATAGAAAAAGAACACGGCTTTCACATCTTGGTAAATAACACAGGAGGTCCAAACAGCGGAGAAATTATTAATGCCAGTTTAGAAGCTTTCGAAAACGCATTTACCATGCACGTTAAGTGCAACCACCTTTTGGCTCAAGTTACCATTCCCTTCATGAAAACGGAAGGTTTTGGCAGAATTATAAACGTAATCTCTACCTCTGTTAAAGAACCAATACCGCTTTTAGGCGTAAGCAACACCATAAGAGGCGCTGTTGGTAATTGGAGTAAAACATTATCCATAGAAGTGGCAGAGTTTGGCATTACCGTAAATAACGTTTTACCAGGATTTACAGAAACAGAACGCCTCGCAGAAATAATTAAAATAAAAGCCTCCCTAGAAGATCGGTCTATAGAAGACATGACGGAAATCATGAAAAACTACACCCCTGCAAAACGTTTTGCTAAACCTCAAGAGACCGCGAACGCTATTGTATTTTTAGCTAGCGATGCAGCAAGCTACGTTAATGGCATAAACATACCGGTAGATGGAGGCAGAACAAAATCGTTGTAAAGCCAAACAATAAAAAAGTTTCACACGATCTTTTAGTATCTTTAACCTTGTAAATTGAACGTGTTTTTAATCTCCTTTTTTAAAAACACTGAAAACAAAAAGTAGCTTATGAGTAATTTAACATCTCCTATAAACTTTAAAGCCTGGATAGACGAAAACCGACACCTTTTAAAACCGCCCGTAGGCAATAAAGTGGTATGGAAAGATGGCGATTTTATAGTAATGGTAGTGGGTGGCCCAAACAGCAGAAAAGATTACCATTATAACGAAACACCAGAGTTTTTCTATCAAGTAGAAGGCGATATTGTTTTAAAACTAATAGACAATGGTGTTCCTAAAGATGTACATATAAAAGAAGGCGACATTTATTTACTACCTCCAAAAGTACCACATTCGCCGCAAAGAGGTGCAAATACAGTAGGTTTGGTTATCGAATACAAAAGACCAGAAGGCATGCGGGATGCGCTGCTTTGGTTTTGCGAAAATTGTACTACTAAACTCTACGGAGAAGACTTTACTTTAGATAATATTGAAACCGACATGCCTAAAATTTTCGATAAATTTTACGGCGATAAGCTTAAACGTAAGTGCCCAAACTGCGGCACAACGATGCTGCCCCCAGAAAAAGTAAAAATAGAGTAGCGCTTTAGTTTTAATGGACGTTATTTGCCATAAACTACTGTATCAATTTCAACCCTAAACACTTTAAAAATGGGACATCGTAAATTAAGAATTAACGGCCATTCGCATCTTTTGCCATACCCGGAACAGATACCTAAATTTATGAGAGAAAAAGGTATTTTTTGGGTAGACAAAGACAGAAAGTACATGCTGCAAAAAGACTGGAAACGCCCAGTTACAGACTCTAGTTTTTTCTTAAATGAAAAGTTAGAATGGATGTCGCGCAATAAAATAGACCACGCTGTAGTACTAAACCTTTCCCAATTGTATGGCAACGGCTTGCGTGTAGAAGAAATGAAAAAAGCACTGCGTTTTCAAAACGATTTTAATGCGCGTATACAACACGATAATCCTAAAAAATTTACCTGCGGTTTTGTGGTACACCCTGGTTTTATACGTAGCGCCTGTTGGGAAATAGAGCGTTGTGTAGAGCAATTGGGCATGAAGTTATTATGCATTCCTACGCACTACATGGATAGCATAGGGACTTGGCGATGCATTTTCGATGAAGAAAACGAACCCATTTTCGAACTGGCAAACAAGTACAATTTAGCGGTAGAAGTACACCCTTACGACGGCGAAAAATTCATCAATTTAGCCAATACAGCATGGCGTTTTCATCTTATTTGGATGTTGGCGCAATGTGGAGACGCCTACCATTTCTTCACTCTAAACGGCTATCAAGAAAAATTTCCTAACATGCGCACCTGCTTTGCACATGGCGGGCAATTGGCACAGATAAACTTAGGACGTCGCATACAAGGTTTCGATGGCAGACCAGATCTTTTTGAAGGCAAACACCACCCCAGAGAAGCGGTTGGCCATAAAAATATTTTCTTCGATACTTTGGTGCATGACACTGGAGGCTTAGAACTTCTTATACGTAACCATGGCTCTAAACAAGTCCTTATGGGTTTAGACGATCCCTACCCTTTAGGTGAAATGGAAAGCGATGCACAATCTTCCTACCCTGGTAAAATTTTAGACCTGGCGGTAGAAAAACAAGTTATTTCTCAAAACGATTACGATGCCATTTGGGAAGATAATGTGTTACAATGGCTTTACGGCAACGACAATGCTGCTAAACAAAAACTTATAAACACCATTTTAGGGTAGTAAATTCAAAGAATTACGCCCGCTATCTGCTACTAATTATCTGCTTGAATTTATGTTGAGCTATTTTAGATATTCATTAAGCAACTCTGCTAATTTTTAATACTTTTGTAGGATCGAGTCTTGGGAAATAAATGACTAATAATGCGTAAAACCATTATAATAACAAAAACCAATCCCCACAGATTTGTAATTACAAACAACAAACCAAAAAACACACGAATAATTTATTTTCCTATGAAAAAAAGAGCTCTTTTACACACCCTTATCACGTTAATCGTGTACTCGTGTGCCACTACAAAACCCTCCTACAGAACACAAACATTCACGCCTGTTGCGCTTCCAAAAAAAGAAATCGCCCATACGTTCTATTTGGTAGGAGATGCAGGAAAATCTGTAAACAATTTAGAAGCTAATGGCTTAAAAGCCTTTAAAGCGTACATAGAAGACAAAAATACCAGCAATGCTACAACAGTTTATCTGGGCGATAACGTATACCCTTTTGGACTTCCTGATAAAAGCTCAGAAAAGCGCGCGCAAGCAGAAATCGATTTAAACCTTCAAATTAATGCTGTAACCAATTTCGATGGCCGTACAGTTTTCATTCCTGGCAATCACGATTGGTATGCCAAAGGGATTAAAGGTCTAAAAAATCAAGAAAAATACATCGAAGATGCCTTAGGTAAAAACACCTTTCTACCAGAAAATGGTTGCCCTTTAGAGAGCGTAGAAATCAGTAAGACTGTAGAACTTATCGTTATAGATTCTGAGTGGTATTTAGAAGATTGGAACACACACCCTACAATTAACGATGAGTGCGATATTAAAACCAGAGAACGTTTTTTCTTAGAAGTAGAAGGCGCACTTAAAAAAGCGCAAAACAAAACCATAATTTTTGCTATGCACCACCCCATGTATACAAACGGGACGCATGGTGGGTTTTACGGCGCTTCTAAACACCTATATCCATTTCAAAAAAAGATCCCTTTACCAGGCTTCGCCTCTTTAATTACTCAGATTCGTTCGCAAGGCGGTGTTTCCATTCAAGACCGTTATAACGAACGTTACAATGAACTCATGAACCGATTAGAAACTCTATTGGTAGATTATAAAAATCTTATTGTTGTTTCCGGACACGAGCATTCATTACAATATATTGAGGACGAATACGTAAAACAAATTGTCTCTGGTGCAGCTTCTAAACATTCTGATGCCGCATTAAATAACAATGGCCTCTTTTCTTATGGAAAAGAAGGTTTTGCAGAGTTTACTATATACAAAGACGGCAGTGCATGGGCTCAGTTTTTTGGCTACGAGAATAATAAGCCAACTTTACTTTACCAAAAAGAAGTTTTCCCACCGCGAAAAACATTTACACCTGCCAAATACACTAATACGTTTCCTAAAACTATCGAAGCTTCTATATATACCGAAGAAGAAACGGAAAAAACAGAGTTTTTCAAATCGTTATGGGGAAAACATTACAGGGCACTTTATAGCACTAAAATAAAAGCTAGGGTAGCAACTTTAGATACGCTTTACGGCGGATTAGAAGTAGTGAGAAAAGGAGGAGGCCACCAAACGCGATCACTTCGTTTAAAAACAAAAGATGGCAAACAACTTAACATGCGTGCATTAAGAAAAAGTGCCACACAATACCTTCAAACCGTTCTCTTTAAAGACAAATACATTCAAGACGATTTCGAAAGAACAAAAGTTGAAGATTTAATCTTAGATTTCTACACCTCATCTCACCCCTATGCGTTTTTGGCTGTTCCAGAACTTTCTAAAGCCATAGATGTGTTACACACCAACCCCAAATTATACTACATACCCAAACACGACCATTTAGGTAAATATAATGAAGAGTATGGCGATGAGTTATACCTTATTGAAGAACGTCCGGAAGACAGTTATACCGAAGAACGCACTTTTGGTTATGCAGACGATATCGAGAGCACTCACGATATTATCGAAAAAATAAGAAAAGACGAAAAGTATAAGATTGATGAAGCTGCTTTTATAAGAGCTAGACTTTTCGACATGCTTCTTGGAGATTGGGACAGGCACCAAGACCAATGGCGTTGGGCACAGTTCGACCAGCCTAACGGCGACAAGCTGTACAGACCAATTCCAAGAGATCGCGACCAGGTATTTTCTAATTTCGATGGCGGGCTTTTAAATATAGTAAGGTTTATATCTAGCCCCTCTAAACAATTGCAAGTTTATGATGACGATTTGGACGATGGAGACATACAATGGATGAATACTGCTGGTGTAAAATTAGACCGCATACTATTGCAACAAGCCAACAAAGAAGACTGGGTAAAGCAAGCCAAATTTATACAACAAAACCTTAACGAGGCTATTATAGAGCAAGCCTTTTCTAATTTACCTCAGGCCGCAAAAGATGAGAAGCTAGAAGCTATTAAACGCCATTTTAGTAATAGAAAAAACAATTTAGACCAAATTGCAAAACGCTATTACAACTTCCTAACAAAACTTGTAATACTAACGGGAACAGATAAAGACGACTTTATAGATGTAACTAGAAAACCCGACGCGACAACTCAAATTGTAATACATAGAAATAAAAACGGCAAACGCGCAGAAGTACTAGTAGACAGAACATTTAGCCGTGAGCAAACTAAAGAAATCTGGATTTATGGTTTGGATGATAAAGACCATTTTACTGTTACTGGAAAAGCCAAAAAGCCCATAAAAATTAGAATAATTGGAGGACAAGAAAAGGACAGTTACCAAATAGATAGTGGTAAACGTATAAAAATATACGACCACAAAACTAAGCCAAACACTATTTTAGCTAAGAACGGTGCTGATGTAAATTTTACCAACTATTACAACAATAATATTTTTGACTATAAAAAATACAATTACAGTACTGGTATATTTTCCCCTCTATTAGGGTTTAATCCAGACGATGGTATTTTAACAGGTTTTGCAATTACAAAAACCAAGTATGGTTTTGAGCGCAACCCCTTTACCGCTCAGCACAAAATAAGATTTGGTTATTATTTTGCTACAGAAGGTTTCGATGTAAATTACAAAGGTGAATTTAACGTGAAAAACCGATGGAACTTGCGCGTGGAGAGTTTATACACCTCAAATAACTTTGCCCGTAACTTTTTTGGCTTTGGAAATGATACCGATAACAATGATGACGATGATGGTCTTGATTTTAATAGAGTAAGAACCAGTATTTTTAATTTGAAAGTTGGACTGCTTAGAAAAGGAATTTTTGGTAGCGATTTTGGATTTAGAGCTATTTTAGAAGGCATTCGAATAGAAGACACACCAAACCGATTTATAACAAATCTCGTGCCTGTAACCAATACCGATTTTTACGAACGTCGCTATTTTGCTGGTTTAGAAAGTATATTTAATTACGAGAGTGTAGACGACGCTATCAACCCTACTCGAGGCATGAAATTTCATGTGGACTTAGGTGCTAAAACAGATTTAGATGCCAGCGATTCTACATTTGGCTACCTCAATTCTAGTATCGGTTTTTACAACAGTATTTCTAAAAACAGAAAACTCGTTTTAAAAACAAATGCAAGCACGCAGCTTCGTGTTGGTAACGATATTATATTTTATCAAGCGGCAAGTATTGGAGGGCGCACAGGCTTAAGAGGTTTTAGATTGCAACGTTTTACTGGGCAAAATGCACTGGTTGGTAATGCAGATTTAAGGTATAGCTTTAATTCTTTTAAAACTAAAACAATACCACTACAATTCGGTGTTTTTGGAGGTTACGATGTAGGTCGTGTATGGGTTAATAACACCTCATCGAACACATGGCACCAGTCTTACGGGGGTGGTTTTTGGGTTTCATCTGCTGCTTCTGCTGCTGGTGTATTCAATTTATTTAATAGTGTAGATGGATTGCGTTTCTCTTTTAATTTTAAATTCAAGCTCTAACACAAGGGCAAACCAAATTTAAAATATTGAGTAACTTAACTAAATAATTAAATGTATTAGTATTAAAAAAAGTATCTTATATTTTTATAATATTTATAAATCAATAGTGCTTTAGTTTAAAAATAGAATGTATAATATATGATTGATTTGATACAAAATGCCACAAACTTTATTCAAGAGTATTACCGCACAAAGGATACTACAAGTTTGTTTTATCATAATTATGAGTTTACGCAAAAGCTTATCTCGAAAGCAAATAACATATTTGAGGATCAGCCAGAGTTAAACGACACAGATACTGCAACAATTCAATTAGCGTTGCTGTTTAGTGCAACTGGCTTTGCCGAGAATTACAGTGCCCCTTACCCTGCCAGTATAGCCTGTGCAACAACTTTTTTTAATACTGAAAAGGTGGAGGGCGCTGTTAAATCAAACACTTTAGAGTGTCTCGAAAGCATCGCTCATAAAACTCCAAAAAATAAATTGCAGCAGTACGTTTTAGATATTTATTTTTCAGATTATGGAGAAAAAAAGTTTGCTAAAAAAAGTAGTCTTTTGCGCCATGAAATTGAAACTGTAACAGCACAAAAATTTACTGAGGAAGACTGGTTAAGTTATCAAATTGAGTTATTGTCGCAACACCGTTATTTTACTGCTTTTGCTTTAAGCAAATACAATTTAATAAAACGAAAAACACTCGCTACCTTGTTAAACGATAAGTCGAAACTTAGGCAGCTTGACAACAAGGAAGAACTTAAAGCCAAATACAAAGCAAAATATAAAAACGACAGTCCAGAACGCAGCATACAAACATTGTATCGTGTAGCACTTCGAAACCATATAAAACTGAGTGACATTGCCGATACCAAAGCCAATATATTGTTATCTGTTAATGCTATAATTATTTCGTTGGTTTTGGCAAACACAGTATCAAAACTCAACGATCCTGCTAATAGGTTTATGATATTGCCTACAATAGTATTTTTGGTATTTTCTATAATCTCCATGATTATGTCTATTAAAGCAACTCAGCCAAATGTAACACGCGGAGAATTTACAAAGAAAGACCTTAGAGAGAAAAATGTTAATCTTGCTTTTTTTGGAAATTTTCACAAAATGGAATTGGAAAAATACCAGTCTGCATTTATTTCGCTTATAAAAAACAAAAAAGATGTTTACAATACACTAACTACAGATTTGTATTACCTAGGTTCTGTTTTAGACTCTAAATACAGGCTCTTACGTTACACATATCTTGTATTTATGTTTGGTATTATAATTTCTGTAATTACGTTTGCCTTGTCTTTTATTTATAGAAACACAATTACGCTTTAAGCCACAAAGTATATTTAAACTTGAATGCGGTTAATACACACTTAAGATTTACCCTATTTTTGGTGAAACCAAAATTTTAAAAAACGATGTCTGTATTAACCGTTATTTTAAATATTCTTTTCCCACCTGTAGCTGTCGCGTTAAACCACGGCATTTCTGGCAAATTACTTGTTAGCATTATTTGTACTTTGCTTGGTTGGATACCTGGAGTTATTCATGCTTTTATCGTTAATAAATAGTTCGTTTATGGCTAATAGTTTCGTATAAATGTATTGAATTATGTTTCGCTAGTCTAAGGCAAAAAATCAAAACTTAGTCATATTTCATTTTTTAACGTGAAATAATAGAAAAAGAGACCGCGTACATGCGGTTTTTTTGTTTGTAGATGTATACCGTTACTCAGTCCTTCTATTTGTCTAACTGTTTACACACGGTTTTGTGTTTTAAACAGATGAACCTCCTCTAGTGTTACCACATTACAAAAAGATGCCATTGCACTTCTTTTCGCTTTCAGCATCAAGCAACCCTATTATTCCGCACCACTACACATTAAAAAAAATGCCATCAGCTTAGTAAGCTATTGCGCTATCCATGCAAAAGATAACTCTTAAGCTCCAATTCTCGAGATGGGTTCAAATTCCTATTTTTTGTGTCAATTAAAATTGAAAACAACTGGTAACTTGACACTTAAGAAGTACGGTTGACAACACCATATTCTATTAACTTAAATAAAAAAACTATTATGGGAATTTTTAATGAAACCACAGAAAACAAACTTAACGATCTTATTGGTAAAGCTTATGATGCCGAAAAAGGCTTTAAAAAAGTCGCAGAACATGTAGAGAGCCCTAGACTAAAATCTTTTTTTACGGAAAAGGCTAGAGAGCGTAGTAGCCACGTCAACGAATTATCTAGCATTTTAAGACAAAAAGGATTGGACATTACAGAGGATGCAGGCAGCGTAAAAGGCAATTTACACAGGGCTTGGATCGATACTAAAGCCTTCTTTTCTAGCGAAGATGACGAGGCTATGCTAGAAGAAGTTAGAACTGGCGAAAAAGCTGCCATCGAAGATTATCAAGACGTGTTAGAGTCTTGCGAGCTAGATGCACCAGTTAAAAACATGCTATTACAACAAAAAAATGCCATCGAAGCCAGTTACAACAAGGCCGATTATCTAGAGAACATTTACTAATAGTTTTGCATACACCATAAAACTAACCGCTTACAAAGAGCTTAACTTTTATCCAGTTAAGCTCTTTTTCAAATCCTCCTTCGCAAAACTCTATATTGTAACATAGACATGCGAGTTTATCCAAAAATTTTGTTTTTTTAGAAAGCTTATCTCTACTTTTCTATTCAAGTCAATGTTTAAAAAGTCAGGCATTATCAGTCTTTCTTTTTTGCTGGATTTTGGCTAAACTGCGCAAAACAATTGAATAACATGCATTAGTGCATGTTATTTACACTATAAAGCTAATGCCCTTTTATAATCTTAAAATGATTTACAGTTGCATACATGTAATTTTATGTGTTTTACTAGAGGGATAGGCCACACTACAGGTAGAGTGATGAAAGCAAAACGGCAAAGTACCGTAGAACCTGTTTTTGGAACGCTTACTCAGTTTATGGGCTTACGAAAAATAAATACTATAGGGATAAGTACAGGCCAATACAAGCATTCAGCTCTCTGTTATAGCTTATAACCTTAAAAAATACCTGAAGTTCACTCAAAATAGGGTAAAAAGTAGTGCAGGACAACTGTTTTTATATATGTTCTACAAAAGGAGAATTTTAAGCCTCTAGTATCAAATTTAAGTCTTCTAAAATCTATATTTAGATAAGGAAATAAAGCTAGAAATGCCCTTAGAGTGCCTTATTTAAACCATTTTTTAGGAAATTATGGACTTGTGCAACGGTTACCTGTGTTGGCATAAGTACTTATTTATCCTCCATATCAATCCAATATCCTAAATCAATTACTTTTACTAAATGCTCTATAGTTAAATCATAATAAACTCTATTATCTCTTTTTCCTCTAATCCAATTATAAATAGCCATAAAATTAATTAGTCCAAAACCTTCATCCTCAAAATGTAGTTGCCATTCTCTATTTTCATCATAATTAATATTAAAATGGTTTAAAAATTTCTCTAAAAATTCTATTCCGTCATCCCCTGCAATTTTAAGATCCATTCCTAAAGTAGTTTGAAGGTTTATTTTTTCTTTTTTTACACAGTATTCTTTAGCTATGAAATCTGCCAATCTCTCAAAAGTATTTTTATTCTGCATCTACAATATGATTATATACCATTTGGGTATCATAAAAAATATTTCCTAAATCATAAGTTAAAACTCCCCATCCAATAATTGGAGTAGCTCTACCGATAATTCTTCCAATAATCTTGGTTAACCTAATCTTCAATCCTTTTCCTCCAATAATTTTTGGATAGCCTATAACCGTTGGCACGCGAAAGGGAAATTCTCCAGGTATTTTTGAGAGATACTTCGATGCAACAGATGTTCCTTTGATTGATCCTTTAAATTTTGTTCTAGTCGGAATTAAAGGAGCGCCAGTAAGTACTGCAATTAATCCAGCAACATCAAGTATTCCAAATTGTTCTGCTGCTTCATATGCTAAAATTGCAATATATAATTCATACTTAGTATTGTACCATTTACCCTTATATTCCCATAATCCAGGTTCATAAGGTTCAATCTCATTTAGATAAAATTCATTTCTAAGTTCTTCTCTGAATTGATAAGATTCATAATTTAAGTTTACGGTATCAAATGCTGATTCAATCATTTTTTCGTATTTATGCGTAGAGTAGAGCCTGACAGCTCCGTTAAACTTCTTACTAAATTAGTAAAATTTACGAGACTGTCAGCACCCCCTTCATCAAACCGTGCTTGAAGTTTTCCCTCACACGGCTTACCGATAGAATTCTTCATTGAGCTTTCGCATGGGTTTTAAGACGTGCATACTTTTCTATGTCTAGTAGGCCATAAAAGCGAACTAAATTTTCATAGGGGCGCTGGCGTAGCTTCCGATGTGCCTTTCTACCTTTACTTTTCATCCATTTAAAGAGTTTATAGTCCAAATGCGTCTTGATGATTTTTATGGTTTCCCAGATATGAGTCACTTTACTTATCGAGAAATAGTTAAGCCATGGAATGTCTAGTTTTATTGGTACGAATTTATGTGATTGAATTAGATTTGTATTATGGGAAAAAAACTTTATAACC
>CANLCJ010000030.1 GCA_947489085.1 uncultured Flavobacteriaceae bacterium | reverse complement strand
AACTGTAAAATCTATTGTGAGTAATAAACACTATTTGAATAGTTTTAATACGACATTTAATATTTAAATTGGTATAAGGTCTTCTGTTGCTATAGAATGGGTTTCTATGTTCTGATTTTGAGCTTCTAATTGATTAAAGAAAAGTATTAATGCTAAGCAAAGGGTTTTAATAAGAGAAATCATAATTTTTGGATTTAAAGTTTCCTCTAAACTATAGCCTTACACCAAATTATAAAATCAACAACACGTAAACGGTAGCTTTCAATGCGTAAAGTGGCTTTATCTAACTTTTTCGAGAGGCGTTTTGTTTAAATCCGTTTCATATATTTACAAACAAAATTTCACATATATATGGTAAGACCGCTGCAAAGTATGGCTCACTATTTGTGTTTTTTGTACTTTTAAAAGATGCTAGTACCTATTCCTGCACTAACAGATCGTATTTATGATTTTCGAACCAGAAAGATAAAGAAGCTATTTTCACGCAAATAAATACTCTTTTAGATTGGGACTCTATAAGTTCTATTGTAGATAGATTTATTTTGTTCCATCGTAACCCAATGGTTTCGATTTCTAATATCGATACCAGCTGCATTTTGTTCATAATATCAAGTGTCATTTGTGATTTTATACTTTTTCAGATTTAGGAAACTTTAAAGAAATGTGCTTTAGGTAAAAGAAATATTCTAAATGAGGTTGCTAAAAAAATGACTCCGCTAATGGCTATTGACAAACATTTCAACAAGGAATGCGCTCGTTCTTACACAACGTAGTAACACTTTAAAAAAACGACCTTGCCAAAAGCTTTGGTTAAAAAGTAAAAATTACAATTTTTTCGTTAGCAGACGGGCTGAAGTTTATGAGACCTATTAGGGATTGCTGTAACAAGGTAATATAAAAACCGTTTTCAATGGTTGTTGTATAATGTGGGAAGCAGTCTCTTTCCTATTATCATTTGAGATAAATGTATGGTTAAACTTATCGTTATTAAGTATAAAGTGCTCTCTTTAAAGGCTCTTACAATTTCTAAAGCATTATAAGTATTACTAGTTACATATAAATATACTTGAAATAAAAAAACAATTACAACACCTACAATGATAAATAGTATATAATGTTTTCGATAGTGTTTGAAAATAAAAATACAAAATGGCGCCACATACCAAAATACTTTTAAGTAAAAATCACTTAAAAACATAAAATCCCTCCCTCCTATTTTTTGAGTTATGAATGTTCCTGGTTGTATAAATTCCTCAAGCAATAGTGAATTTATTATTGATACTATAAATATTAGAATCAAATTGGTAATCATTGCTACTGTAAAAAACTTGAGGTTGTTTTTGGTTATCATAGATGAAAGTAAGTGTTATTATTATCCTTTAGTTCTCTAGCTCCACCTAGATATGGAATACCAAAAGCGCCTCCTTGATCGTCGCATCTTATACTACCTATATCATCTCTACTGCCCCCTCTTCCTGCACCAATAGAACAGAATCCGTCATCAACTATCCAATTGTTTTGAACTTTCGTAATAATTTCAACATGATAATCCTCGAAAACAACAATATCTCCTGCTTTTACAGCTTTGTAGTCGCTTCGTTTCCGTAATGGAGATTTCCCCATATAAATTTGCGATGGGTCATAGTAGTGATTGTTGCCTGACGAGAAATTTTTATTATCATTTAAGTAAATCGCATCTCCAACAAAAACATTACACAACCAACGTTTTCCATCTCCAGTATCACTCCAAAAAACACTATATAAATCATCTCGCCAACCACTTATACAGCCTTCTCTTAATTTTGAGAAATGCGTCATATTATCTAAGTTTATGCCTCTTCCCTCATAGCCGAACCCTGCTAAAGTAGCAATGGTCATCCTTTGTCGTAAACTAAAACTATTCCATTTTTGTTTTCTTTCAGCCGACTTTAGTTTTTTCCAAGTATCTGAACTGGGAAACGAAGGTTTCCTTGTTGCACCATCTAAATTTGGATTAGGCGAGAAAAACCAATTTTGATTTCTTTCATGATATTCCCAATAAGAGTCCATAATTTCTTTATCTGAACCTAATTTTTTCGCTATTTCTACAAAAAATAAACTCATATCATATTGTTTTTCAAAATTGTCTATAACTAAAATAGTGATTTTTATCTGTTTTACTTCTAATTCTAAATTTTAGAAAACAAAATTCCTTAATCAAGAATTTGATTTTGATCTAGCTATAGTTTTTAGGCCGTTGAAACGCACGGTTCATTATTTATATTTCGTATTTCAAAATCATGAAATTTGTACCTAGTCTTACATTAGCAGATAGAGCATGAAACCTCTATTGCAAAACTTTAATTTTTTGCCTTAAACTAGCGAAGCATAATTCGGCATAAATACACAAAATTCTTATCCAAAAATGGTATTACGCATTAGATGTGCCAAAAGTGTGGTTGTTAAAACAAAAAAAGTGGACCAATGTCCACTTTCTAAAATTATATATAGTAAAGTAAGCTAGTGTATAGCTGTACTAAAAGGAAATAACAATTGAGCGCCTTCTTTTTTAGACAAGCTTTGTATTGTTTTTAGCAATTTGTATTGCTCCTCTCCTATTTCCTCTTTTATTAAAGTTTCTTTGGCTTTAACCAAGCCATAATCTTCCAATATTTTATCCAGATTTTTTTCGAAAACGGGAAATTCTCTAATTTTGTAATCTTCAATATCTGCAGCTTCAGCAGCGTATTGCAAGGCTAAGTCTAGACCGCCTAAAGCATCTACCAAACCATTGTTAAGAGCATCTTTACCTGTCCAAACTCGTCCTTGGGCTATAGCTTCAACTTGTGGTGAGGTAAGCCCTCTGCCATCTCCTACGCGTTTTGTAAACAAACTGTAGATATCGATAATACCTTCTTTGATGTATTTGCGCTGGTTGTCGCTTAAAGGTTCGAAAGGACTATAAGTAATCGCGTTCGTATTGGTTTTAACCTGTTCTGCATTGATACCTAAATCGTCTGTTAACCCCTTAAAATTAGGTAGAATACCAAAAACACCTATGCTTCCTGTTATTGTTGTAGGCTCTGCTACAATTTTATGAGCATTGGCTGCAATGTAATAACCACCAGAAGCCGCAACGTCTCCCATAGATACTATTACTGGTTTTTTCTTTCTTGTAAGCTCTAATTCTCTCCAAATTAGCTCGCTTGCTAAAGCACTTCCTCCTGGAGAATTAATGCGCAGTACTATAGCTTTTATACCTTTATTTTTTCTTGCTCTTTTAAGTGCTTTATTAATTGTAATATGCCCTACTTTACCTAAGTCTCCTTTACCGTATACAATATCCCCTTCTGCATAAATAACAGCAATTCTATTTTTACTTTTTTTCGTCTTTAATTTAGGGGCTACGTGTTTTGCATAACGTCGTATCGAAATGTTGTGCAAATATTTGTCTTTGGGTACACCCATTGCATGTTTCATACCATTTACGTACTCGTCATGATAGGCTATTTTATCTACGAGTTTAGATTGCAAGGCCAATTGCGGGGTACGCCCTAGCAGATGGTTTGCCATGCTATCCAATTTTTTTGAAGGTATTGCTCTTTCTTTGGAAATTTCTAATTTTAACGCATCCCAAATACTCGTTAAATATACTGCTATTTGCTCTCTATTCTCTGCACTCATTTCGTTTTGTAAAAAGGGTTCTACCGCACTTTTGTATTTTCCATGGCGTATAACTTCCATTTTTACACCAGATTTGTCTTGAAAATCCTTAAAATACAAATGCTCTGTAGCAAGGCCCTTAAACTCTAAAGTACCAACAGGGTTTATAAAAATTGTATCTGCTACAGAACTTAAATAATAATCTTTTTGAGAATACACATCGGCGTAGGCTACAATAAATTTACCAGATGTTTTAAAATCTAACAACGCATCTCTTAATACTTTGGTTTGTGTTACGCCTGCGTTTATAAATACATTATCTATAGAAATACCTTTTATGTTTTCATCTGTTTTAGCATACCTAATTGCATTTACTAAATTAAATAAGCCATCTTCGTCCTCGTCATTTAAAAACGGGTATTGTTTAAAAACTGTTTTTCCTGCGTAATCTCTTATAGGAAAATCCAACTTTAATCTTAGTACACTATCAGACTTTACTTTTACGGCTTCTTTTTTAGAGCTACCACCAAGAGCTATCCCCAAAATAATGATACCTATAAAGCAAATGGCAAGAAACACAAAGATTCCTGTTACTGTAGATAATACGCGTTTTATAAAATTCATAATTTAATTTATTGTAGTTAGTACTTAAATTACCATTTAAGTTACATTTTAAGTTTGTTTTATTTTTAAAGCTAGTTATTATTTGTGCAAATCTAGGAAAAGTTGATCTAATACCGTTTAAGAAATGAAATGGTATAAAGAATTCATAACTTAGCACTTTTATATGTTCCATTGATATTTACGAATGATACACATTCACGAAAAAACCCTTCAAGATCTAGAATTTCCTACTGTGTTACAACAGGTAAGCGAGTTGTGCATAACAGCTTTAGGTAATGAGGCTGCCTTACGTATAGCCCCTTATAAAACCAAAGCAACTTTAGAGTTTCAATTGCAACTTACCAATGAGTATGTAGCGTCATTTTACAACGATAACCGTATTCCTAATCATGGTTTTGAGACCATAACCAAGGAATTGCAACTGTTGCATATAGAAAATACATTTTTGGAGGTACACAGTTTAAAGAAAATTGTATCTATATCGCTTACTGTAAACACTTTAGTTTCTTTTTTAGAAAAATTTAAAGACTATTACCCTAATTTACATCATTTTGCAGCACCTATTGAAGTTACAAAAGTGCTTATTGAAAAAATTGATGCCATTGTAGATCGTTTTGGAGATATTAAAAACAATGCTTCTACCACGCTTTACGATTTAAGACAATCTATAAACCGCATTAAAGGTAAAATTAATCAAAGTTTTGCGTCTGCGCTTAACATGTACCATAACTTAGATTATCTGGATGATATTAGAGAATCTGTAGTAGATAATAAACGTGTTTTAGCCGTAAAAGCCATGTACAGGCGAAAGGTTAAAGGCGCTATTATGGGTGGCAGTAAAACTGGTAGTATTGTTTATATTGAACCTGAAACTACACTACAATATACGCGAGAGCTTAATAATTTAGAATACGAAGAACAAGAAGAGGTTATACGTATTTTAAAAGAGGTTACCGATTTTATGCGTCCGTTTTTAACCCTTTTAAAAGATTACCAAACCTTTTTGATTGCTATAGATGTTATCTCGGCAAAAGCAAAATACGCTAAAGCTATGAATGCTATTCTTCCCGAACTGGCTGAAGATAGAAGCATGCTTTTAAGAGACGCTTACCATCCGCTTTTATATTTGGCAAATAGTGCCGAAAAGAAAAAAACCTTTCCGCAAACACTAGCTTTAAAACAAGACAGTAGAATTATTGTAATTTCTGGACCTAATGCAGGTGGTAAAAGCATTACTCTAAAAACAGTAGGTTTATTACAGGTAATGATACAAAGTGGAATGCTTATTCCTGTACACGAACGCAGTAAAGTATGTCTATTTGATCGTATTTTAAGTGATATTGGAGACAACCAATCTATAGAAAACCATTTGAGTACTTATAGTTACCGCTTAAAACAAATGAATTACTTTTTAAAAAAATGTAATAAAAATACCCTGTTTTTAATTGATGAGTTTGGTACTGGTAGCGATCCTGAACTCGGTGGGGCTTTAGCTGAAACATTTCTTGAAGAGTTTTATAACCGTGAAGCTTTTGGTATTATTACCACACACTACTCTAACTTAAAAATTTTAGCTACAGAATTACCTAACATGATAAATGCCAACATGTTGTTTAACGAACGTACATTAGAGCCTATGTTTAAGCTTATTGTAGGGCAAGCAGGTAGTAGTTTTACGTTCGAGGTGGCACAAAAAAATGGTATTCCTTATTCTTTGATAAACCGAGCTAAAAAGAAAATAGAGCGTAGTAAAGTACGTTTTGATGCTACTATTGCCAAATTGCAAAAAGAGCGTTCTAGGCTTGAAAAAACAGGGCAATCTCTTAAAGAAAATGAAAAGAAAAAAAGCGAAGAGGCCGATAAACTAGAGGAAATAAATGCCAAAGTGCAACGCAAATTGGAGAGCTATCAAGAGTTATACGATAGCAACCAACGCTTAATATACCTTGGGCAAAAGGTTAATGATATTGCAGAACGTTATTTTGATAACCATAAGAAAAAAGAATTGCTTTTAGAACTTTTTAAAGTTGTACAAATTGAAAATTCGAAGCGCAAGCGTGTTTCTGCAAAACAAAAGCGCGCCCAAAAAGCAAAAGAAGAACAGGTAAAAAAAGATGCTGAAAAGAAGGTTGAAGTGATTAGAAAAAAGAAAAAGGATGCCAAGAAAAAAGCAGCAGAAGCTCCTGCTAAACCAAAGCCTATTTTAAAAATTGGAGATCGTGTGCGTATGCACGATGGTAAAGCTATTGGTAGCATAGATAGTATTGAAAAAAATAAAGCTATTGTTAACTACGGCATTTTTACTACTAATGTTACACTAGACCTCTTAGAGTTGGTTGAAGCTAAAAATTAAATCTGCTACCTTAATCTTTGTATTATGAACTTTGGCATACCTGAACACAAGCAATTGATACTTTTTGATGGGGTTTGTAACCTTTGCGATGGTGCGGTACAATTTATTATTAAGCACGATAAAAAACAGCAATTTCTGTTTACAACGTTGCAAGGTGAAACTGCCAAAGCCATAACTTCCTTTTATAATATCGATGCTAGTAAACTAGATTCTATTATACTGTATACCCCTAAAAAAGGCATTTCTTATAAAAGTACAGCGGCACTTAAAATTGCGCTTAAACTTAAATTTCCCATACCTCTTTTGGGTATATTTTTAAGTGTTCCCGCTTTTTTGCGTCATAGTGTTTATAATTTTATTGCCAAAAACCGCTACAAATGGTATGGTAAAAAAAATGCCTGTATGATTCCAACACCAGAATTAAAACATCGATTTTTAGATTGATTCATATACAATTCATCTCAAATTAGTTATTTTTAGTTTCTTTATTAAAAACTAGAAGATGATACAGACTTACATTGTAGATGCATTTACAAGCACCGCATTTAAAGGTAACCCTGCTGGAGTTTGTGTTCTAAACACTCCAATTAGCGAGACAATAATGCATGCAATTGCTAAAGAACTCGGGTTTTCTGAAACTGCTTTTGTTTGCCCCTTATCGAATAGCACCGAAAGGTATACCATTCGATTTTTTTCTCCAAAAATGGAAATTCCATTATGCGGACATGCTACTCTAGCTGCCTCTAAAGTTATTTTTAGTTTGCATGAAAGCTTAACAACCTTAACTTTTAAAACCTTTTCTGGTTTAGAGCTTTCTGTAGAAATGCACAATGGGCTGATAAAAATGGTATTTCCTATTTATAATACTGTGCCGCAAAACGCTCCAAAGTTACTTTTATCTGCTTTAGGTATAACAGAAATTACTAACTCTAGATATAATAACGAGACTAAAATTTTACTATTAGAAATTGCTGATAGTGATGTTTTACAGCTATTACAGCCTAATTTTGAACAACTAAAAGCTGCTCATACTGGAATTAACGGTGTTTTAGTTACCGCTGTATCTAAGCAAAAGCATTTCGATTTTGAATCCCGCTATTTTTGGCCATGGAGTGGCACCAATGAAGATCCTGTAACTGGCGGTACCCATACCTTTTTAGCTAAGTATTGGAGTTTAAAATTACGCAAAAAAAGACTAAAGTCCTACCAATGCTCTGAGCGCACTGGACAAATGATTGTTGAAATACGTAACGAAACTCAAATGACCATTGAGGGCGAAGCTTGTATTGTTTTAAAAGGTGATTTTTTGCTTTAAAAATACAGTAAACCTGTAAAAATCTGTTGTTGATTTGTGGATTTACTATGAACTAAAAATAGCGTTCTAAATGGTTTACACATCTACTGAACATAACAACAATTTTAAACCACTCAATACTATTTATAGTTAAGAGCGAATCTTTTATCCTAAAATACTAATGTTTATTATTCATCTTAACAAAATATATCTATTACAGGCTATCATACATCTTCTATACATATCTCTTGTCTAAAGAAAAAAAATAATTCTTGATTAAGTTACTAAATTAGCACAAATTTCTACTATTTAAGTATTAAATTTCGCAACAATAAAATAACTTGTAACTTGAATCAGTTTCATAGTTTTATAGTTTTATAAATTACTTTCAAGTAAAGATCACAATTAAATATCTCTTTTTATCATGAAAAAAAATCCGATTCTCATACTTTTTTTTATTTTGGGAAACCTACTTGTCGCACAAGTCAGCGTTAGTATATCAGAAATAACTAACGTATCTTGTTTTGGTTTTTCCAATGGCTCAGCTACAGCAAACCCTATCAATGGCTCTCCTCCATATACTTATGCCTGGTCTAATGGTGCAACTACTCAAACTATTAATGGTTTAGCAGCAGGAACTTACACTGTTACTGTAACAGATAATATCGGGGAAACAGATAACACTTCCGTAATTATAGATCAACCCGAAGCACTAATGGTTTCAGTTTTAATCATGTCCAGCGTATCTTGCAATGGCGGAGCAGATGGTTCTATAACCGCTTTTGCATTTGGGGGAACTGCTCCTTATTCTTACCTATGGAGTAATGGGGATACCACTGCTACTACCAATAACCTTATAGCTGGCACATATAATGTAACTATCACAGATGCTAATGGCTGCTCTGTTTTTAGTAGTAGTTCTATAACAATAATAGAACCTGCTATACTCACTGTAAATAATTTAAGTAGTAATGTTTCTTGTAATGGCGCTAATGATGGTTCTGCAACAGTTTCTGCTTCTGGAGGAACAATGCCATACACTTACTTGTGGTCCAATGCAGCGACCACGTCTAGTATTGACAATCTCGTAGCTGGTATATATAACGTAACCGTTACAGATGCTAACGGGTGTACTAGTACTGGTTTGAGTGTAGTTTCTGAGCCTGAACCTCTTAGAGCTTTTGTAGATCTAGGTAATATAGCATGCAGGGGAGATAATGGAGGAATGATACGTTCGTTTCCAACTGGAGGCACTCCACCATATACCTTTTTATGGTCTACAGGTACAGGTACAACCACATCAAGTATTATCGATAATCTTGTAGCTGGTGAATACTCCTTAACCGTTACAGATGCTAATGGATGTACAGATATTAGTATTAACACTATTACAGAGCCTGATAATTTTATAACCGTTAGCACTATTATAAATAGAAATGCTAGTACAAACGATTCCTCTGATGGTACAGCAACAGCAACAGCAAGCCAAGGAAATGAGCCTTACACTTATTCTTGGTCTAATGGTGCTACTACGGCAACTATAACAGGTGTCCCCGCTGGTACTTATACTGTAAGTGTTACAGATGCGAGTGGTTGTGGTCCAATAACAGCAGTAGCTACTGTAGGAGTTGGCCAAACCTTATCTACTTCATCGAATAATTTAATTGATGTAAGCTTATATCCAAATCCGGTAAACGACGTTATGACTTTAAATTTCGATACAATAATTACAAATGGAAGTATAGAAATTGTAAATATTCAGGGAAAAATTGTTTCTAATACTCCTATTAATGCAAAAGAAATGACCTTAAACTTGTCTCAATTGCGTACTGGAGTTTATTTTTTAAAGGTTGCATCTAACAAATCTACCAATGTATATAGAGTAGTCAAGTTATAGAATATGATTTTAATATTTTTATTTTAGATACATTACGTAAAATTATATAAACTAAAGGTAGTGGGTATAAACTCACTACCTTTTGTATTTTACTTTTACTTTGCCTGAATAAAGATAAAAATATTCAAAAAGTCTTAATCTTAAATTTTCAAAAAACAGACTTTTTTACTTGCCTTTAATAACCAACAAGATCTTAATATATCTGTTCTTAATTCTTAATAAAGAATTTTGCATTGATGTCATAAAAAAAGCCCCGCAGTAGCGAGGCTTTGAATTTTAGATTTTAAAAAACTAAGATTTAGCTTTTACCATCCATTTTATCTTTAAGCGCTTGTAAAGCATCATTGGCATCACCTAAAGTAGGCTTAGCTTCTGCAGCAGCACTAGCGGCTTTCTTAGCAGCAGCTTTTACATTTGCAGCTTCTTCTGCTTTATGTATTGCAGCATGAGATGCTACAACGCGTTTAAATTCTTTGTTAAATTCAATAATCTTGAATTCAGCAGTTTCTCCTTTTTTCAATTTACCACCATCTTCTTTTTCTAAATGACGTGTTGGTACAAATGCAACGATATCTTCGTTAAATTTAATTGTAGCACCTTTATCAACGATTTCAGAAATTTCAGCTTCGTGAGATGTGTTTAAAGCAAATTCAGTTTCGTATTTATCCCATGGGTTATCTGTAGTTTGTTTGTGTCCTAAACTTAATTTACGACCTTCTACATCTAACTCAAGAACAATTACGTCTAACTTATCGCCTACAGCACAGAACTCAGATGGGTGCTTAATTTTCTTAGTCCAAGATAAATCAGAGATGTAAATTAAACCATCAATACCTTCTTCTAATTCAACAAAAACACCGAAGTTAGTAAAGTTACGTACAACACCATTATGTTTAGAACCTAATGGGTATTTTGTAGTAATATCTGTCCATGGATCTGGCGTTAATTGCTTGATACCAAGAGACATTTTACGATCTTCTCTATCTAAAGTTAAGATAACAGCTTCTACTTCGTCTCCTACAGATACGAAATCTTGTGCAGAACGTAAGTGTGTAGACCAAGACATTTCAGAAACGTGGATAAGACCTTCAACACCATCAGCTACCTCGATAAATGCACCGTAATCTGCGATTACAACTACTTTACCTTTAACTTTGTCTCCAACTTTAACGTCTTCACCTAAAGCTTCCCATGGGTGCTTGCTTAATTGCTTAAGACCTAATTGGATTCTAGACTTATCTTCATCAAAGTCAAGAATTACAACGTTAAGTTTTTGATCTAGCTCTACGATTTCATTTGGATGGTTAATTCTAGACCAAGATAAATCTGTAATATGTACTAAGCCATCTACACCACCTAAATCTATAAAGACACCGTAAGATGTAATGTTTTTAACAACACCTTCTAATACTTGTCCTTTTTCTAACTGACCAATGATTTCTTTCTTTTGTTCCTCAATATCTGCCTCAATAAGTGCTTTATGAGATACAACAACGTTTTTAAATTCGTGGTTGATTTTAACAACTTTGAATTCCATTGTTTTATTAACGTACTGATCGTAATCTCTAATTGGTTTTACGTCAATTTGAGAACCTGGTAAGAAGGCTTCGATACCGAATACATCTACAATCATACCCCCTTTAGTTCTACACTTAACAAAACCATTAACGATTTCTCCAGTTTCGTGTGCTTTGTTTACACGATCCCATGCTTTAATAACACGAGCTTTTCTATGAGATAATACTAATTGTCCTGTTGCGTCTTCACGAACATCAATTAATACTTCTACTTTATCTCCTACTGCTAAATTAGGGTTGTAACGAAACTCGTTAAGAGAAATTACACCTTCAGATTTTGCATTAATGTCTATAATAGCATCTCTATCTGTAATATGAATTACTTTTCCTTCTACTACTTCATCATCTAAAGTATCTACAAAGTTTTCTGCTACTAATTTTTCAAATTCTTGAAGTTGTTTGTCGTCTACCTCGTCAATACCTTCTTGGTAATTGTGCCAGTTAAACTCTTTTAAGAATTTTTCAGGATTTGCTTGTGCTTCAGAAACTACAGGAGTTTCTACAGTTTTAGCCTCAACCGCTACTTGGTTTTCAGCTTGCTTTTCGTTTTCAGCCATGTGCTGATTAATTAATTTGTATTCTGTATATTTCAAAAAGTTAAACGCTTAATACACAGAAGTGTTATAAATACAGTTTTAAAAAGCCTTCTTATCTTTTTGATGCTGCGCTAAAAAGGTGTGCAAAAATACATATTTTCAAGCAATTAGCCTAATCTGCAAAACATATTTATAATTATTATGTGTCAAATCAATTTTAATTTGAAAAAATATTTAAAATCTGACATATCTTTTACTATATTTAAAACGTTAATTTAAAAAACAAAAATACAATGACAGCAAAAGCTAAATACCTAGATGTTTTAGAACTTGGAGAAACTTTAAACATACAAAACGGAGATGTAAAAGAAGAAAATGGACAATTACATATTTCTGGTACAGCAAACACACAATATGAGAAAGACTTAATTTGGGATAAAATTAAGGCCTTAGGCGGAGAAAGCCCTTCGGATATTGTTGCAGATATAAACGTCGCAGACTCTAGCATTTACCATAGACATACTGTGCAGAGCGGAGAGACTCTAGGTAAAATTGCAAAACAGTACTACGATAATCCTGCTAAATACCAAGCTATATTTAAAGCTAACACAGATATTTTAGACAATCCAGATCTTATAAAAGTGGGACAAGAATTAATTATTCCTAATTTATAGTTTCAATTCTTATCGTATAAAATAAAAAAACGCCTAAATGGCGTTTTTTTTATTTTATGCTAACTCTAATGTGCTTATTTGGTATGCAAATTCCAATTATAATCCATATAAGATAATTTTGTTTCTGTTGTAATTTTTGTACCTCCAGAATGGATGTTAATAAAGTTTATAATATCGTTTAAACTTGCAAAATCGTCTTTGTACCAATCGAAAGTTTTAGATATTTTACTCACTTTTGGATCAATAATATTTTTTGTTGGATCGTTTAAAAAGTTACTTGTAGCTATACCAAGTTCATCTTCAATATTCTCTGGTTCGTAAGCCGTTCGCTTTAGCATTGGAGAAGATATTGCTGTAGAATATAATGCAAAATGCACTCTTGGATCTCCTAGCTTTCTTAAAATTTCGTGTTCTATATTATCTAGGGATACTTTAGTACCTGCAAAGTCTATAATTTTATTTTGGAAAGCATCTGGCACATAATTAATACTCTTTAAAGGGTAATGTTCTGCCAAAAGTTTGATAACATTGGCGTTGTAAAAGTTTATCCAATACGATTTCTTCTCGCTATTTGTCCAACCTCTGTTAGGAGATATTTTAGAAAAACTTAATGTTATTTTATTAAGGTCTTCAATGTTTTTAATTACCTTTTCGTAGTTAACTACACCTTTAGAGGAAACATGTTCTTTTAAAAATTTATTATAGTCTGTTAAATCTATTGTTTGCGAAAATCCATTTAAAAAGATCAATAGGAATAATTGGGGTAAAATACGTCTCATTGTTGTGATTGATTTAGTTTATATAACACTGTGTTTGTCGTTAATATACTAAAAAACTATCATATTTTTGAGATTTTACCACTATTGAATTTCTTGAAAGTAAAACAAGATACTGAAAACCATGTATTTATGTTGGTTATCGAAATTTGCAAAATTTTAACTTTTATTTTGATAAAATTTTAGAATTAGCTTATTTTTTATGGTGCTAAAGTGTTGGAAATTAACCCAAGCACATGGTCTAATTGTTCTTCTATAGTCATATCAGAATTATCCAGCTCTATTGCGTCTTCTGCTTTTACAAGAGGGGAATCTTCCCTATGCGTATCTATATAATCACGTTCTGTAACGTTTTTTAAAACGGCTTCATAAGTAATATCATCTCCTCGGTCTATTAATTCTTTATAGCGTCTTTTGGCACGTTTCTCGGCAGATGCTATCATAAATATTTTTAGTTCGGCATTTGGAAACACTACTGTGCCTATGTCTCTGCCATCCATAACCACTCCTTTATTTACGCCTAATTGTTTTTGAATAGCAACCAACTTGTGTCGTACTTCTGATATTGCTGCTACTTTACTAACATAACCAGATATTTCTAATGTGCGTATAAGGTGTTCTACATTAACTCTATTAAGATAGACTTCTGCATAGCCTAGTGCTTTATTAAAATTGAATGTTAGATCTATACGGCTTAAGTGCTTTATTAATGTTTCTTTATCAAATTTTTCTTTAGAAATTATCGCATTCTGTACGGCATATAGTGTAACAGCTCGGTACATAGCACCAGAGTCTACATAAATGTAACCTAAATGATTTGCTATTTGTTTAGCTACTGTACTTTTTCCTGTTGAAGAGAAGCCGTCTATGGCTATAGTTATTTTTGACATTGTATGTTTTTCGAGACCCCAAAAATACACAATATGAGAAAGAGTATAAAATGTATTTCTACAATTTAATTACTGCAAATCGATTTGAACTCCAAAAAAGTTGGAGTTTGCAGCACTTGCATATTTAGCATGGGTATAGCTAAAGCGTAATTTGTTTAGTTTTAAAGCAAAACCTGCTGAAATACCTGAAAAGTTGCGTTGTTCGAGTACACGAAGCTCATCAGAGCGGCGAAAATTATACCCCAGCCTTAGATTAAATCCCTTCTCTGGGAATAGCTCTAACCCAAGGATTGTATGCCGAATTACTTGCCCAAAGAAACCTATATCTTCTGCGGTTTCATTACCCTCTAAATCGCTAGAAGTTCTTGCAGGGTTTGGTCTTCCTATAGGCCACTCTTGTAAATTTTCTAAAGTAAAATGCCAACGCAATGGCACATGTTCTAGGGTTTGAGACATTCCAAAACCTACTTCGAAAGGCAATGGCTCGTTAGTGCCTGCAAACGTTGTAAGTTGAGCTCCTAAATTGCGAATTACTATTGTGGCTTGAAAATCGATATCTTTGTCGTTGTATAGCAATGCTAAATCTGCTGCGGCACCTAACGAGGTGTATTGCTCTAATTTAGATGTTATAAACTTTATATTGGTACCAAAATAGAAATTAGAGTACCCTATTTGTAGTGCATAACCTAAAGAAAGTGCTGTTTCACTACCATTAAAAGTCCCTGTAGAGTTTCCACTTTCGTCAAATCCATCGAAAGAACCATAGTTAATATAGGTAACCCCTGCATGAAATGTTTTGGTACGTCTATCTACTGTATACGCATATGCCGCAGTTCCGTAACCAATACCGCCCAAATAGCTCGTGTAATTAAGAGCCAACTGATTATCCATTTCATCGTTAATAGTAGCGGGGTTATATAGAGGTTGGGTAACATCGTAATCTACATTAGTATATACTCGCCCACCTAAAGCGGCTTGTCTTGGCGATGATACTAAATTTAAAAACTGAAATGTGGATTCTCCCCCTACCTGGGCATAGGTAAGCGTTATAAAAAAAAAGCAAAATACAACGGTAATTTTTCTTAGCATATTTACGTTACAAAGTAAACGAATCTATTTTAGAACGATGGTATATCTTTTTTATTTTTTTAGACACCAATATTTCTATTTTAAACGTAATTTCTGCCCTACTACAATGGTATTAGCTTTAATGCCATTTAAAGCTTTTAGCTGCTTTACACGCATGTTATTTTTTGTTGCTATACTATAAAGTGTTTCGCCTTTTGATACAATCCAGATATTAGTATTCTCTTCATTTTTTTCTGGCGCACTTAATCTTATGCGTTGTCCTGGAGCTACTAATGTTGTTTCTAAATTGTTGTATTTTTTTAGTGTTCCTAACAGTACGTTGTGTTGTTTGGATATGTCTAATAAAGTTTCTCCTTTTTTAACAATATGGTAGTTGTAATCTGGAACAACTTCTTCTTTCTGAGGTACAACAAGAGTTACCTTTTCTTTTTTAGGTTTTACATAATTGTATAGTGTGGTGGTGGTATCCAACATTATAAATTCTCCCGTAGCCACATTGAGTTTTGCGGGCTTTCCATTTAACAATACATCTTTATAATATGGCTGTATTTGACCAAATACAGCCATATTACTACTTAGTATACTTATAAAAACCAGTATGTGTTTAAAGTTTTTTCGCATTTTTTACATTCTGATTTGTTAATGCTAGATCGATAACTTCACTCATGTCCTTTACGTAGTGAAATGTTAACCCTTTTAAATAATCAGCTTTAATCTCTTCAATATCTCTTCTATTATCTTCGCACAATAGAATTTCTTTTATTCTAGCACGTTTTGCTGCTAAAATCTTTTCTTTAATCCCTCCTACAGGCAATACTTTTCCGCGTAACGTAATTTCTCCCGTCATAGCAATACTCTTTTTTACCTTTTTTTGTGTAAATAAAGAGACTAAAGAGGTTAGCATAGTAATACCTGCACTTGGTCCATCTTTAGGTGTTGCCCCCTCTGGTACATGTATATGTACATTATATTTATCGAAAATACTGTTGTCTATACCAAAGGTCTCTGCATTAGATTTAATATACTCCATGGCTATGGTTGCAGACTCCTTCATTACCTTTCCTAGGTTTCCTGTAATACTTAAATTGCCTTTTCCTTTAGAAAGGATGGATTCTATAAATAAAATATCTCCACCTACACTTGTCCATGCTAAACCTGTAACTACACCTGCAACGTTGTTGTTTTCGTATTTGTCGCGCTCTAATTTAGGGCCACCAAGCACTTCTATAATATCTTCGTTTGTAACTTTTATGTTGTACGTTTCTTCCATTGCAATGTTCTTGGCTGCAAAACGTACCATTTTTGCAATTTGTTTCTCTAAACCTCTTACACCAGATTCTCTGGTATAGCCTTCTACTATTTTCTCTAGCTGTGCTTTTCCTATTTTTAAATGCGAGGCATCTAAACCGTGTTCTTCCAACTGTTTTGGTAATAAATGGCGTTTGGCTATCTCTACCTTTTCTTCTATGGTGTACCCTGTAACATTTATTATTTCCATACGGTCTCTAAGTGCTGGCTGTATGGTTGCTAAACTGTTAGATGTGGCAATAAACATCACCTTAGAGAGGTCGTAGCCCATTTCTAAGAAATTATCATAGAACTCACTGTTTTGTTCAGGGTCTAACACTTCTAACATTGCAGAAGATGGGTCGCCTTGGTGAGAATTCGATAATTTATCAATTTCATCTAAAACAAAAACGGGATTAGAAGTTCCTGCTTTTTTTAAGCTTTGTATAATACGACCAGGCATGGCACCAATATAAGTCTTACGGTGTCCTCGTATTTCGGCTTCGTCTCTTAATCCGCCTAGAGAAATACGCACATATTCGCGACCTAATGACTGTGCTATAGACTTTCCTAAAGAGGTTTTACCTACGCCCGGAGGGCCATAAAGACACAGTATAGGCGATTTCATATCGTTACGCAACTTTAAAACTGCTAAATACTCTATAATTCTTCGCTTTACATCGTCTAGTCCGTAGTGGTCTTTATCTAGTACTTTTTTAGCGCGTTTTAAATCGAACTTATCTTTGCTAAATGTGTTCCATGGTAAATCTAAAAAAAGCTCTAAATAGTTGCGTTGTATGGAGTATTCTGCCACTTGCGGATTCATGCGCTGCAATTTCCCTATTTCTTTATCGAAATGCTTGGCTATTTTTTCGTCCCACTTTTTAGTTTTGGCCTTAGCCTTCATTTCATCTATCTCTTCGTCATGGCTAACACCTCCCAATTCTTCTTGAATGGTTTTCATTTGTTGGTGTAAGAAGTACTCACGCTGTTGCTGGCTCATATCCATTTGAACTTTAGACTGTATGTCGTTTTTAAGTTCTAGTTTTTGAAACTCAACATTCATGTATTTAAGCGTTGCTAATGCTCTGCTTTTTAAATCGTTTATTTCTAACAACTCTTGTTTATCGAGTACAGTAAGATTCATGTTAGAAGACACAAAGTTTACTAAAAACGAGTTGCTTTCTATATTTTTTATGGCAAAAGATGCCTCACTTGGAATGTTAGGGCTTTCTTTAATAATCTCTAAAGCCAAGTCTTTTATAGAATCTATAATAGCTCCAAACTCCTTACTTCTTAGAGCTGGCTTGGTTTCTGGAACGTCTTTAACTGTAGCGGTAATATAAGGTTGCTCTGTAATAACTTCCTCTATTTCAAAACGTTTTTTTCCTTGAATAATAACAGTTACGTTACCATCTGGCATTTTTAAGACGCGTAGAATACGTGCTACTGTTCCTGTGGTATAAATATCTCCAGCAGTTGGGTTTTCTACAGTCTCGTCCATTTGTGCTACTACACCTATTACTTTACTGCCTTTATTAGCATCGTTAATAAGTTTTATAGATTGGTCTCTTCCTGCTGTAATAGGGATTACTACACCTGGAAACAGCACCGTATTTCGCAATGATAAAATCGATAGCGTTTCTGGTAGTTCCTCGTTATTTATAGCCTCCTCGTCCTCTGGCGTCATTAAAGGAATTAATTCTGAGTTTTCATCAAATTCCTGTAGTGACAAACTGTCAAACGTCATAAAATTAGATTTTTTCATACTTCTACATAGGTCATAATGTCATTACAACAAAATGATTTTGTTTTTATAATTTTAGTACTTAGTCTTAACTATTTATTCTTCAATTAATTAAATAGTCGGTAAATTGGCTCGCAACTTATATAAGTCAATAGTTATGCCAATGCTTGGGCATTGCTACATCTTACCTAATTTTCTTAAAACGAAAAGAATAAGCACTGGTATAGCAAGTAAAATTACCATTAAAAAATTACTTTGTAATACCCAAGGAGACAGTATAAGCGTAATAATATACCCTCCCACAGCACCTCCAAAATGGGCATCGTGGCCAATATTGCCTACTCTATTTTTCATTCCGTAAATAGAATACAATAAATAACCTATACCAAAAATATAAGCTGGAATAGGTATGGGAATAAAAAACAAATACAAACTCATGTTTGGTTGTAAAAGTATGGCAGAATAAATAACGCCACTTACTGCTCCACTGGCGCCAACAGCAGAATAGTGGTATTCGTCTTTATGAAAATATAAGGATATTAAACTCCCTATTACTAAGCTTCCTACGTATACTATTGCAAAATGAAACGTACCTAAATAAGAAATAACACTACCCGCAAAAAAATAAAGCGATAACATATTAAACAAAAGATGCTGCATATCTGCATGCAAAAATCCAGAGCTAAACATGCGTATTTGTTCTCCTTGACGTATTCTGCCAACTTGAAATTTATATTTTTCAAAAAAACTAAAATCACTAAACCCTTTATTTGAAATAAGCACATTGGCCAAAATAATTAGGATTGTAATAGCATCTATTTTACTCATAAGATTAAAACGATTAAATTCAAATTAATATATCTTTGCGCTTACAAATCTAAAACTTATAAATGCATTTATTAGCTTATATCATTCTTTATCCTATTTTATGGTGTATTTCTATACTGCCCTTTCGTTTACTTTATGCAGTTTCAGATGGCGTTTACATTTTATTATACCGCATAGTTGGTTATCGCAAAAAAGTAGTACTAGAAAATTTACACCTTGTGTTTCCTGAAAAAAATGAAGCTGAAATTCTGGCCATTACTAAAGCATTTTACCACCATTTATGCGACATGATTGTAGAAGCTGTAAAGTCTATAACCATATCTAAAAAAGAATTGCAAAGACGTTATGTGTTTACTAATGTGGAGATGATACATGCTCTAGAAAAGGAAAACAGAAGTGCCATTCTTTTTCTAGGCCATTATGCGAGTTGGGAATGGATATTTATACTGCAAACACACATGAACCATAATGGATATGCTGTATACAAAAAACTGAGTAATCCTTATTTTGATAAGCTTGTAAAACGCATACGCGCTAAATACAACACAGAGCTTATTACCACCAAAGAAACCTACCCTAAGTTGGTAAGAGCTAAAAGAAATAAAGAACTTACTTTTAATGGTTTTGTGTTCGACCAGTCTCCAAAACGTAGTAAAGCTTTGCACTGGAAAGCGTTTATGGGGGTAACTGTACCCGCCCATGTTGGCGCAGAGATTTTAGCCAAACGCTTAGACATGGCCACTTTGTTTTTAAAAGTAAAGAAAGTGAAGCGCGGTTTTTATGAAGCTACATTTTCTGAGTTAAGCAAAACTCCTAAAGATTGTAAAGATTACGACATTACAGATATGGCATTAAAACGTGTTGAGGAGCAAATTTATGAAGCCCCAGAATATTATTTATGGACGCACAAACGTTGGAAACACAGAAATAAAGCCCCCAAATAATAATTACGATCCCCAACGGCTTTTAGCCCAAGCCTCTTGTTCTTCTGTGTTAAGATACGTCCACGCTACAATCCGTGTTATTTTATTACTTGTACCCATAGAAATAGTTTTTACATTAAAAGCTTCCGTTTGTTTTAAACATTTATAAATGGCTCTTAAATGTGCTTGTTTAGAAACTAAGGTAGAAAACCAAAAACACTGTTTAGAAAACAATTTGCTTTCTAAAATCATGGTTGTTATAAAATTTAACTCTCCACCTTTATAGATAAGCTCGTTGTGTATGCCTGCAAAATTTAGTTGGGGCGTATTATTAGCCTTACCTGTTAAATTTTTTATTTTTCGTTTAGTCCCTTTTAAAGCCTCTGCTTTAGAACTGTGAAATGGCGGATTGCACACTGTTAAATCTATACGTTCTTTGGGCTGTATAATCCCTTTAAAAATGTGCTTAGGTTTAGATTGCAAACGGCATATTACATTGTTTTTCAGTATTGTATTAGAAGCTATTATAGCATTAGAAGCTGCTATAGACTTAGGAGCCACATCTGCACCTATACAATGCCAATTGTAATCTACAACTGCAATAATGGGGTAAATACAGGTAGCACCAACACCTATATCTAAACATTTTATGTGTTGACCGTTAGGTAAAATTCCAAAATTAGATTGCTGCAAAAGATCTGCCATGTAATGGATATAATCTGCACGACCAGGTATAGGCGGACACAAATTATAATCGGGAAACTCCCAATAGGATATGCCGTAGTAGTGTTTTAAAATGGCTTTATTTAAAGTTTTTACGGCTTTAGGGTTTGCAAAATCTACAGATAGATTACCGTATGTATTGAGTTTTAAGAATGCTTTTAAGTCAGGAGATTTTTGCTGCAACACTTCTAGATCGTATTGCGCTTTGTTTCTATTACGGTGGTGTAACGTATGTTTTTCTGTTGCCATTTTAAAACCGTGTTTGCACCTTAATTAAAAATTACAGCTAAAAATTAGATAATTGCTTTTAAAAAATTACAATTAACTTAAAGCAAGCATACTATAAAATAAAAATACCCACCTAAAATAGGTTTTAAGTGGGTATTCATTATCAAATCATCTTAGTTATCAGCAGCTATAGTTTCAATTTCTGCAATAAATTTATCTGCTAGAGTATCTGCTTCATCTTGAGATTTTGCCTCTGTGTAAATTCTAATAATAGGTTCTGTATTACTTTTGCGTAAATGTACCCAGCTTTCAGAAAAATCAATTTTCACACCATCAACAGTCGTCAATTTTTCGTTTTGATAACGGTTTTCCATCGCACTTAAAATACCATCAACATCTAAATCTGGCGTTAACTGTATCTTCTTCTTGCTCATGTAATAATCAGGATACGTACTTCTTAGTGCGCTAACTGTCATGTCTTTTTCTGCCAACAAACTTAAAAACAAAGCAACACCTACCAAAGCATCTCTACCATAATGCAATTCTGGATATATAATACCGCCGTTGCCTTCTCCTCCAATTTTTACTTGATTTGCTTTCATAAGCTTTACCACATTAACCTCTCCTACTGCAGAAGCCTCGTACGTACCACCATGTTTTTCGGTAACATCGCGCAACGCACGTGTAGAACTCATATTACTTACAGTATTGCCAGGTGTTTTGCTTAACACATAATCGGCACAGGCCACTAAAGTATACTCTTCTCCAAACATATTACCGTTTTCATCCATAAATGCCAAGCGGTCTACATCTGGATCTACTACGATACCAAAATCTGCATTGTGTTTTTTTACTGCCTGAGAAAGATCTGTTAAATGTTCTTTTAAAGGTTCTGGATTGTGTGGAAAATGCCCTGTAGGATCGCAGTATAATTTAACAACCTCTACGCCTAAAGCTTCAAGAAGTAACGGAATAACAATACCTCCTGTAGAATTTACACCATCTACAACAACTTTAAAATTTCCTTTTTCTATGGCGTTTTTAGTTACCAAAGGCAATGCCAATACCTCTTCGATATGTAAATCGATGTAAGCATCGTTTTTTGTAATTTTTCCTAAAGCATCAACATCTGCAAATGTAATAGAGCCACCTTCTGCCAAATCTAAAATTTTAGCACCTTCAACAGCATCTAAAAACTCTCCTTTTTCGTTAAGTAATTTTAAGGCATTCCATTGTTTAGGGTTATGGCTGGCTGTTAAAATAATACCACCGTCTGCATGTTCCATAGGTACTGCTACTTCTACGGTTGGGGTTGTAGATAAGTCTAAATCTATAACATGAATACCCATTCCCACTAACGTATTCATAACCAAATCTTGAATCATTTTACCAGAAATACGAGCATCTCTTCCAACTACTACACGGTAAGTCTCTTTACTGCGTTCTTGTTTTAACCACGCGCCATAGGCCGCTGCAAATTTAACGGCATCTATGGGTGTTAAATTTTCACCCATTTTACCACCAATGGTACCTCTTATTCCTGAAATTGATTTTATAAGTGTCATAAAAATTATTTGTAAATAGTAGCGCAAATATACAGTTTCAAAATTGTATTTGTAACTGTGGAATTTGTAATTTTCACAAATGAACTACTTAGCGCATATTTATTTATCTGGAGATAACGATTTGGTAACCATTGGCAACTTTATGGCAGATGGTATTAAAGGCAAAAAATACAACGATTACAAGAAATATATAAAAATAGGGATCTTACTCCACAGGCATATCGACTCGTTTACAGATAGCCACCCTACTTTTAGAAAAAGCACCAAACGCCTGCATAAGAAATATGGACATTACTCTGGTATTATTGTAGATATTCTTTACGATCATTTTTTAGCTAAAAACTGGACAAAATATTGCGATATTCCCCTAGAAACATACATAGAAAACTTCTACAATTCTTTGCAGACTTATTATGATGTTTTACCAGAACGCATTCAAAAAATGATGCCTTATATGATTACAGACAACTGGCTACTAAGTTATGGCTCCTTAAAAGGCATTACACGAGTTTTGGAAGGTATGAACAGGAGAACGAACAACAAATCTGGCATGCATGAAGCCATACACGAGTTAGAAGATTCTTATGCCGATTTCGAAGCGGAATTTACGAGCTTTTTCGAAGCCCTTAGGCACTCTTCTAAACAAAAATTAGAAGAATTATTTAAAAACATTACACCTTAAATTGCTATTTGTCTCGTAAATGTAGATGCAGATCGTCTATAAGAAAAGTAAGCTAACGAATATTATAGTATATCCTTTAGTATACCGATGCTTTTTAATACTTTCGAACTGCTGAAAACTACAATTTTCATCTAAAATGGCATATAAAAAACCCCTAAAAATAATTCTAGGTATTGTTGTTTTTTTAACACTTCCAAGCCTATTATTTTTTGGTTACCTCTATTACCAAAATCATCAAGACCTCCCTACAGGCCAACAAGGTAGTGCCGCTGATAAATTGGCCACTAAAATGCTCATGGCATTAAATTACGAAGCTTATGTAGGTACAGATTACATTGAGTGGACTTTTAAAAATAAACGACACTATAAATGGCATAAAGCAGATAAAAACTGTGAGGTCTACTGGAAAGATTATAAAGTAAAATTAAATCTAGAAACACCTACAGAAAGTAAAGCTTATGTGCACAGCTTTATAATTCAAGGCAAACTCGGAGCAGAACTTGTAGAAGAAGCCACTACCTACTTTCGAGAAGATATTTTTTGGCTTGTAGCACCTTACCAAGTTTTCGAAAAAGACGTTAAAAGAACCTTGGTTACTTATGGAAAAAAAGATGCTCTACTTGTAACATATAGCAATAACGACTCGTATTTGTGGCAGTTTAACGATAAGCATGTGCCAGTAGCGTGCAGCATGTGGAACGCCAAAACACCTATTGACGGTTTACAGGCCACTTGGAGCAATTGGCAAAATACCGAAACAGGGATGAAGTTGCCACAATTTCATAAAATTTTATTTTTTGGCATGGAAATTTCCGATGTAAAAACCAAATAAACATTTGCCAGAGTTTAGAGCACAGTAAATAATTATTTTAACTATTTTATAATAGCTTTCCTACTTCAATCTTAAACACAAATAACGTAACTTCGCAACTTTGTGTTGTTATGACTAATTTTGAAGAAAAAATAGAGGTTAAAGGCGCTAGAGTCCATAACCTAAAAAATATAGACGTTTCCATTCCCCGAGAGCAGCTTGTAGTTATTACAGGCTTATCTGGCAGTGGTAAATCCTCTCTGGCTTTCGATACCATTTATGCTGAAGGCCAAAGACGTTATATAGAAACCTTTTCGGCTTATGCCAGACAGTTTTTAGGCGGTTTAGAGCGTCCAGATGTGGATAAAATAGATGGCCTATCCCCTGTTATTGCTATAGAACAAAAAACCACCAGTAAATCGCCACGCTCTACAGTAGGCACTATCACAGAAATCTACGATTTTATGCGTTTGCTATTTGCAAGGGCCAGTGATGCCTATAGCTATAATTCTGGCGATAAAATGGTAAGCTATAGCGACGAACAAATAAAAGCGCTTATTTTTAAAGATTTTGAAGGCAAGCGCATTAATATTCTAGCACCTGTAGTACGTTCCAGAAAAGGACATTACAGAGAATTATTCGAGCAAATTGCAAAACAAGGCTTTGTAAAAGTAAGAGCCGATGGCGAGATTAAAGACCTTACTAAAGGTATGAAACTCGATCGTTACAAAACGCACGATATAGAAATTGTAATAGACCGTCTTGTTGTTAACGACAGTCCTGATAACGATAAGCGCCTTACAGAAACTATTAATACAGCAATGTACCATGGCGACAATGTGCTTATGGTAATAGATCAAGATACCAGCGAAGCACGTTACTTTAGTAGAAACCTAATGTGTCCTTCTTCTGGCATTTCTTACCCCAACCCCGAGCCTAATAATTTTTCGTTCAACTCCCCAAAAGGAGCTTGTGCAAACTGTAATGGCATAGGCGAATTATACCAAGTTAACCCAAATAAAATAATACCAGACAAAAGTTTGTCTATTAAAAATGGTGCCATAGCACCCCACGGTGCAGCCAAAAAGAGTTGGATTTTTAAGCAATTTGAAACCATAGCACAACGCTATAATTTTAAATTAACCGATGCCTACAAAGACATTCCAAAAGAAGCTCAAGAAGTGATTTTATATGGCGGTAACGATAAATTTTCTGTTGAAAGTAAAACACTAGGCGTTACCAGAGACTATAAAATTGATTTCGAAGGTGTCGCTAATTTTATAGAGAACCAATATAAAACGGCAGAAACCACAGCCTTAAAACGCTGGGCGAAAGACTACATGGATAAAATACATTGTCCTGTTTGCAATGGTACGCGATTAAAAAAAGAATCGCTCTATTTTAAAATAAACGAAAAAAACATAGCCGAACTTGCCAATACAGATATCGTTGAGTTGGCAACTTGGTTTAAAGGGCTTAAACAACACCTCTCTACAAAACAATTAAAAATTGCAGAAGAGATTTTAAAAGAAATACAAACGCGAATACAATTTTTGTTAGATGTTGGGCTTGACTATTTAACCTTAAATCGAAGCTCTAAAACCCTTTCTGGTGGAGAAGCACAACGCATTAGGCTTGCTACACAAATTGGTTCGCAATTGGTTGGTGTACTCTATATATTAGACGAACCCAGCATAGGCCTACACCAACGCGATAACGAAAAACTTATAAACTCTCTTGTAGCATTAAGAGACATTGGCAACTCTGTAATTGTGGTAGAACACGATAAAGACATGATAGAGCGTGCAGACTATGTTATCGATATAGGCCCAAGAGCAGGAAAACACGGTGGAGAAATTATAAGTAAAGGTAGCCCAGATCAATTAAAAACACATAAAACGCTAACGGCAGACTATTTAAACGGCGCAAAAAATATTGAAATCCCTAAAGAGCGTCGCAAAGGAAATGGTAAATTTTTAGAATTAAAGGGCTGTACGGGCAATAATTTAAAAAATGTTTCCGTTAAACTTCCACTAGGTCAAATGATCGGTATAACAGGAGTCTCGGGAAGTGGCAAATCTACACTAATCAACGAAACGCTATATCCTATATTAAACGCTTACTATTTTAATGGTGTAAAAAAACCTATGCCTTACAAGAGTATAAAAGGTTTAGAACACATTGATAAAGTAATCGACATTAACCAGTCGCCTATTGGACGTACTCCAAGAAGCAACCCCGCAACCTATACCAAAACATTCGATGAGATAAGAAGTCTTTTTGCCAAAATACCCGAAGCTATGATTCGTGGTTATAAAGCAGGACGCTTTAGTTTTAATGTAAAAGGAGGACGTTGCGAAACTTGCAAAGGCGGTGGGTTAAGAGTTATAGAAATGAATTTTTTACCAGACGTTTACGTAGAATGCGAAACCTGCCACGGTAAGCGTTTTAACAGAGAAACCTTAGAAATTCGTTACAAAGGAAAAAATATAAGTGATGTGTTGAATATGACGATTACAGAAGCTGTAGACTTTTTTGAGCATATTCCTAAAATACACAGAAAACTTAAAACGATAAACGATGTAGGCTTAGGTTACATTACACTAGGCCAACAAAGTACAACGCTCTCTGGAGGAGAAGCACAACGTATTAAACTTGCTACAGAATTAAGCAAAAGAGATACAGGCAATACATTCTATATTTTAGATGAGCCTACAACAGGTTTACATTTTGAAGACATACGCGTGCTAATGCTTGTGCTTAATAAACTTGTAAACAAAGGCAATACAGTATTAATTATAGAACACAACCTAGACGTTATAAAAACCGTAGATTATATTGTAGATATAGGCTACGAAGGTGGTAAAGGCGGTGGGGAAGTTATTGCCAAAGGCACTCCAGAACAAGTAGCAAAACATAAGAAAAGCTACACCGCAAAATTTTTAAAAAAGGAATTACAATAAACAAAAGAATACTATACCAAAATACATGAGAAAAGAACAAAGACATAAAAGCTGGAACGAAATAAAAACTAACGATTCTTGGGCGCTTTTTAAAATAATGGGAGAGTTTGTAAATGGATTTGAAAAAATGAGCAAAATAGGGCCATGTGTGTCTATTTTTGGATCGGCTAGAACAAAACCAGAAGACGAGTACTACCAATTAACCGTTAGAGTTGCAGAAAAAATTGTTGAATCTGGATATGGCGTTATCACAGGAGGTGGTCCAGGAATTATGGAAGCAGGTAACAAAGGTGCCAACAAAGGTGGAGGTACTTCTGTAGGTTTAAACATAGATTTACCTTTCGAACAGCATGACAATCCTTATATAGATCCTGATAAAAGTTTAGACTTCGATTACTTTTTTGTTCGTAAAGTCATGTTTGTAAAATACTCTCAAGGCTTTGTGGTTATGCCAGGTGGCTTTGGTACTTTAGATGAGTTGTTTGAAGCCATAACACTAATACAAACCAATAAAATAGAGAAATTCCCTATTATTTTAGTAGGCTCAAAATTTTGGACAGGCCTTATCGATTGGGTAAAATCAACATTATTAGAACGCAATGGCAATATAAGTCCAGAAGACATGGATTTAATTCATATTGTAGACCATGAAGATGAGGTTATCACCATATTAAATGCCTTTTATCAAAAATCAGATTTAAGTCCTAACTTCTAAACTCTAAAAATATATACCAACACCTACTAGTTTAACCCTAAAATGTTAATTTGAGAATATACCACTTTACATACCTGTGCCTTATTTTTTGTAATATTTTGAGCTATGCCCAAAATGCTATGGAAATAGATGCAAATTTTAATACCACAGAAAAAACAATTGATATTTCTCAAACCATAACATACGTTAATACGTCTGAAGACACCTTAACACACATTTACTTAAACGATTGGAACCATAGCTATGCCTCCAAAAAAACAGCTTTAGCAGAACGTTTGGCAGAAGAGTACATTAGTAAGTTTCATCTAGCTAAAGACGAAGAGCGAGGGTTTACAGCAATAGAGTACATTGCACAAAACAACAGTTCATTAAATTTTAAGCGTTTAAAAGATCAAATAGATGTTATAAAAGTTGAGTTGTCTCAGCCCCTATTACCCAAAGCATCTTATACTATCAAACTAAAGTACAAGGTTAAAATAGCAGACGACAAATTTACAGGTTACGGGTATACTAAAGCAAACGATTTTAATTTAAGGTACTGGTACATTACCCCTGCCGTGTATTATAAGGGCTGGCAGTATTCCAGTAATAAAAATCTTAACGATTTATTTATACCAAAATCCAATTTAAAATTACAACTAAGTTATCCAGAGACCTACAAACTCACTTCAGAATTAAATATTGAAAACCTTACCGTTGTAGATACCACTAAAACCATAACCCTGAGTGGATTAAATAGAATTAGTAACAAGCTCTATTTAAGTCAAGACTCCAAATTTAGATCTATTAAGAATACCAACATCGAAATTGTATCCGATGTTTACGATTCCGATTTAAGCATGGTAGATAAAGTACTAGTTAACGATAAAGTTATCAATTACATTCTAGATAATTTAGGCAATTACCCTCATGAAAAACTATTACTGTCTGAAATAGACAACCGTAACGATCCCGTGTATGGCTTAAACGCCCTACCCTCGTTTTTAAAACCCTATTCAGATAGTTTTCAATACGAACTAAAACTCCTTAAAGTTGCGCTGCGTAATTATTTAGAAAATACACTCCTTATAAACCCTAGAAAAGACCAATGGTTATTCGATGGTGTACAAGTCTATTTTTTAATGAAATATGTAGACCAGCACTATCCAGATGTTAAGTTTTTAGGAAAACTAGCAAAAATCTGGGGCGTTAGAGCTTTTCATGCTGCCGATCTGTTTTACAACGAAAAATACACCATAGGGTATATGAGTATGGCCAGGTCCAACAGAGACCAACCCTTACTTATGCAAAAAGATTCATTATTAAAGTTTAATAGTAATATAGCAAACAAATACAAGGCAGGTATAGGTTTAAAGTATCTAGACGCTTTTGTAAACCAAGGTGTTGTAGAAAAAACACTAGCCACATTTTTACAAGAAAACAAATTAGAATACACCTCTACAAAAGATTTTGAAACGTTTATAAAATCTAAAACAGAAAAAGATATCGATTGGTTTTTTACAGACTATTTAAAAACCAGAAAAAAAATCGATTTTAAAATTAGAAACGTTGTAAAAACCAAAGACTCCATACAGCTTACTATAAAAAACAAGAGAGACAATAGCATGCCTATTTCGCTTTATGCCTTAAATAATGACAGTATCATTTCTAAGCATTGGGTAGAAAATATTATAGGACAAAAAACAATTACAATACCAAGAAACACCAGTAATAAATTGGTATTAAACTATAATGGAGAAGCCCCAGAATTTAACCTTAGAGACAACTGGAAATCGTTAAAAGGTGTGTTTTTTAATAATAAACCCTTACAATTTAAGCTTTTTAAAGATGTAGAAGACCCTTATTACAACCAAGTGTTTTTTATGCCCATTGTAGAGTTTAGTAATATATACGATGGCTTAAATCTAGGGATTAAAGTATACAATGGCACACTACTTAAAAGAAATTTAAAGTATAAAATACAGCCCCAATACTCTGTAGGCTCTCAAGCTTTAACAGGAAGTGTTTCTGCATTTATGACGCATAATATAGAAAATAGCAATCTCTTTGCAATAAGCTATGGAGCGCGTTTTGGCAGAAGATCTTTTGCCGAAGACCTATTTGTTAGACGTTTTACCCCAGGATTAAGTTTCGTATTTAGAGACGATAAAGACTTTAGAGCTAATAAACGTAGAGCTTTACGATTTAGATATTTGGACATAGATAGAGATCAAGATTTCTCTAATCCCGATCGTGTTATCTCTAATGTAAGCAACGATGACGAACCAGACTACAGCGTATTTAACGCCAGATACATACACTCTAACGATAATTTAATAAACTTTAGCAAATGGTACGTAGACTACCAATTATCTAGAACGTTTAGCAAACTCTCTTTAAATTACGAATACAGAAGGCTGTTTCAAAACAACAGACAACTTAATGTGAGGTTTTTTGGAGGTACTTTTTTAAATAACGATAATCCAGACGATTCTGATTTTTTCAGCTTTGCGCTAGACCGTCCTACAGATTACCTTTTCGAGTATAATTATTTAGGCCGTTCTGAAGATACAGGTATCTTTAGCCAGCAATTTATAGAAGCAGAAGGCGGCTTTAAATCCAGATTAAATGTAGATTTTGCAAACCAATGGATTGCAACCACAAATGTAAGTACCACACTTTGGCGTTACATACTGGCTTATGGCGATTTAGGATTGGTAAAAAATAGACGTACACCAACTGAGTTTGTATACGATTCTGGTATAAGAGTAAACCTCGTAACCGATTATTTCGAACTCTACTTCCCTGTATATTCCAATCTGGGCTTCGAAATTAACCAACCCAATTACGAACAACGCATTCGTTTTAAATTTACAGTAGATCCAGAATCTTTATTAGGCCTCTTTAAAAGACGTTGGTTTTAGATTATTTCTATTTTTTCACCCATTTTCATACATAATTATTATAATTTTAAAGTAAAATTCTATTTTATTGCATAAAGTATCGTTTTTTTAGGTAGGTATTTATTGCAAAACCATCAAAAATTGATTAATTTCGCCTGCATTCTAACCCTCTTAATATGGAATCCATCACCGAAATAAAAAATAACATATCATTCGAAGATTTTAAAGCAGAGGTTTTAAACGACTATAAAATAGCTGTACTAAGTAGAGAATGTAGCCTACTGGGAAGACGAGAAGTGCTTACTGGTAAAGCTAAGTTTGGAATTTTTGGAGATGGTAAAGAAATACCACAGCTAGCAATGGCAAAGGCATTTCAAAAGGGAGATTGGCGTTCTGGCTATTACAGAGACCAAACCTTTATGATGGCTATAGGCGAACTTTCTATAGAGCAATTTTTTGCAGGGTTATATGCAAATACCAATCTTGAGTACGAGCCCATGTCGGCTGGTCGCCAAATGGGAGGCCATTTTGTAACACATAGTCTTGACGAAAATGGCAATTGGAAAGACTTAACAAAACAATACAATTCAAGTTCAGATATTTCCCCTACAGCTGGGCAAATGCCACGTTTATTAGGACTAGCACAAGCATCTCAAGTTTACAGAGAACTCAAAAATTTAAATTCCGGGAAATTTTCTGTAAACGGTAATGAAGTGGCATGGGGTACTATAGGAAATGCAAGCACAACAGAAGGTTTATTTTTAGAAACCATAAATGCCGCTGGTGTTATGCAAGTGCCAATGGTTATTAGCATTTGGGATGACGAGTATGGCATCTCCGTGCATGCCAAACACCAAACCACAAAAGAAGACATTTCAGAAGTTTTAAAAGGCTTTCAGAGAGACGACAACAATAAAGGCTTAGAAATATTAAAAATTAAAGGTTGGGACTACCCTAACATTGTAGAAACGTATCAAGAAGCAGCAGAAATAGCAAGAAAACAGCATGTTCCTGTGCTTATACACGTTGTAGACCTTACACAACCCCAAGGTCATTCTACTTCTGGATCTCACGAACGCTACAAAAGTGGCGAACGTTTAAAATGGGAAGCAGATTTCGACTGTAATAAAAAAATGCGCGAGTGGATTATAGAAAGTGGGATTGCTACCAATGAGACTTTAGTAAACATAGAACGTATTATTAAGCGAGAAGTAAAAGAAGGCAGAAATAAAGCCTGGACTACTTTTATGACTCCTTTAAAAAAAGAACAAAAAGAGCTGGTTACGCTTTTAGAAGAAATTGCAGAGCAACACATAAACGGCGTATTTATAACACAATTAAAAGACACTTTAGCTGTTATAAACGAACCCACTCGAAAAGATATTTTATCCCATGCTAGAAAAGCTTTAAGATATGTAATTGCCGAAGATGGCGCAGATGCTAAAAAAGACGCATTAAGAACTTGGATAGACAATTATTTCAACTTTGTACAACCACGTTTTAGCTCTCATTTATATAGTGAAACCGACAAGTCTGCATTGCATGTAAGTGAAGTAAAACCCATTTTCGATGATACTTCAGAAGTTGTAGATGGAAGAATAATTATAAGAGATAATTTCGATGCCATTTTCGATAAGCATCCAGAAAGTTTAATTTTTGGTGAAGACTCTGGAACTATAGGCGATGTAAATCAAGGTTTAGAAGGCTTACAAGAAAAATATGGCGAATTACGTGTGGCAGATGTTGGCATACGAGAAGCCACCATTATAGGCCAAGGTATTGGCATGGCATTACGTGGCCTGCGCCCCATTGCCGAGATTCAATATCTAGATTATATTTTATATACTTTACATGTAATTAGCGACGATCTTGCTTCGTTACACTACAGAACAAAAGGCCGCCAAAAAGCACCACTTATTATAAGAACCCGAGGCCATCGCTTAGAAGGTATATGGCACTCAGGATCGCAAATGGGAGGTGTACTAAACCTTATGCGAGGCGTTTTAATTCTCGTTCCCAGAAACATGACCAAAGCAGCTGGGTTTTATAATACACTTTTAGAAACCGACGATCCTGCTTTAGTGGTAGAATGCTTAAACGGTTACAGATTAAAAGAAAGACGCCCAAATAACTTAGGTAACTTTAAAACACCTGTAGGTGTTGTAGAAACTCTAAAAGAAGGTGCAGACATTACGTTGGTTTCCTATGGCTCCACTTTACGTTTGGTAGAACAAGCCTCTAAAGAATTAATTGCACTTGGTATAGATGTCGAAATTATAGATGTACAATCTTTAGTGCCCTTCGATAAGCATCATGATATTGTAAAAAGTGTAGCAAAAACCAATCGTTTAATGGTAATAGACGAAGACGTTCCTGGAGGCGCCTCTGCTTACATATTAGACAAGATAATTAATGAGCAAAATGCATTCCAATACTTAGACAGTACACCAAAAACGTTAACAGCTAAAGCGCATAGACCTGCTTATGGTAACGACGGCGATTACTTCTCTAAACCATCTTTAGAAGATATTTTCGAAGCTGTATACAATGTTATGCATGAAAGTAATCCTAGTAATTTCCCTAGGTTACGCTAATTAAGTTTTAGCATGAAAGCTGTAAATCTACCTGAGATAAAAAAAGAATTGCATACGCTTTCAACTACAGAATTGCAACAACTCTGCCTACGTTTAGCACGCTTCAAAAAAGAAAATAAAGAACTGCTTACCTACCTATTATTCGAATCTAGTAACGAAGACGACTATGTAATTACTATAAAAAACTACATGGACGATGCTTTTAATGCTATAAATACACCTAATTTTTATTACATTAAAAAAAAAAGTATTCGCAAAATACTTAAAGACGTTAAAAAGTTTATACGCTATTCTCAAAACAAAGAAACAGAAGCAGCCCTACTACTCTACTTTTGCAAATTGTTAAAAGCTTTTAAACCCAGTATTTCAAAAAACACTCAATTACAAAATATGTACCAACGGCAGTTACTTTTGGCTGAAAAAGCTATTGCTAAATTACATGAAGACCTTCAATACGATTATAAGCTTTTAGTTGAAGAACTAAACGAAACTTTTTAAAGGTTATGCTCTCTTTTTTTTGAAAGAGATTGTACTTTTACGATGAAGTAATTTAAACTTTTAAAGCCAATATAAAAGCTTTGCCCAATACTAATACAAAGTTTAAGTTACACCTGTATTGAAAATATGAGAGCATATTTACTGAATTATTACGCACAAACTCTAATTTTTGTATGTTTTTTATCTGCTAAATAACAGATATTTTTAATTATCTGCTTATAAACAGATACTTTTGTTTATCTGCAATTTAATAGATATATTTAAAAAAAGAAATTTATGATAGCCGTTATAACAGGAGACGTAATTAATTCTAAGACAGGCAATGTTAAAGAGTGGTTACCACTTTTAAAAGACATACTTAGTAGCTATGGCAGTACTCCAAAACATTGGGAAGTATATCGAGGTGATAGTTTTCAATTAGCATTAGATCCTAAAAAGGCGTTACTTGCTGCAATTCACATTAAATCCGTTCTTAAACAAATTAAAACATACGATGTTAGAATGGCAATAGGTATTGGAAAAGAAACGTACAGTGCACATAAAATAACAGAATCTAACGGAAGTGCATACGTTAATTCTGGAGAGTGTTTCGAAAATTTAAGAAAAGATTCACTAGCCCTAAAAACAACTCATAGTAACATAGACATCCCAGTAAATATCATGATAAAATTAGCACTTTTAACCATAGATAATTGGAGTCCTGTGGTATCTAAAGTTATAAAAACAGCCATAGAGTACCCAAAAGCGCCTCAAAAAGATTTAGCGAAACACCTTAATAGATCTCAAAGTAATATTAGTGAAGCGCTTAAAAGAGGTGGCTATGAAGAAATTGCAGTCATGAATCAATTTTACGTCACACTAATTTCTAAATTATGATAGTTCTGATAATAAAATTATTAATCGCACATGTTCTGGGCGATTTTGTATTACAACCTAACAGTTGGATTGAAGCTAAAAATGCTAAAACCTATAAATCCAAATACTTCTATTTACACGGAGCTGTACATTTTATTGCACTCCTTATAATACTAGAGTTTAAAATAAGTTATTTACCTTATATTATAGGCATAGTGCTAAGCCATTTAGCAATCGACTTACTAAAACTCAAGCTTGAAGGTAAGTATAACACCAGAATATTGTTTGCGTTAGATCAACTCCTACATCTTATCGTAATTGGTTTAGTTGCTTATAGCAATACGCCTCAAATTATAAAATTTGAACACATATACACGCCAAAAGTATTATTACTTGTGCTTGCTGTGTTGTTAGTTTCCTTTGCATCATCCATAATTATGAAAATAGTAATGAGCAAATGGGTTTTAGAAGAAGATAAATCTGAAGACTCTCTAGAACATGCAGGAAAATATATAGGAATTCTAGAACGCCTATTTGTTTTCGGTTTCATTCTACTGAATCAATGGAGTGCAATAGGGCTACTTATCGCAGCAAAATCTGTTTTTAGATTTGGAGACCTCTCTAGAGCTAAGGACAGAAAATTAACAGAATATATACTTATAGGCACTCTAATTAGTTTTGGTTTAGCAATTTCAATAGGTCTGCTGTACCAATATACAAACAGCAAGTTGTAAAAAGCGAAACCCAAATAAATTGCACCTTTTAATTTAGAATACTAAGTTTTTCAATTGATTTAAATGTTAAAGTCTGTCAGAAAAAAATATTTTAAATGATTTTTATTACATTTATAGTCATAAAATTTAAACAAACTAAAACATGAAAAACTTAGTATTAATCAGTACAATTTGTAGTGCTACTTTATTAAGTAGTTGCGAAACAGATGTACTTGCAGGGACGGATGACAACCTCCAAGATGCAGAAACAAACACCTTAACTTTAGAGGCTACCTCAGAAAGTTCTAAAACAGCGTCATCAAACAATTGGTATTACATATTAAACAGAGAAAACGGCGAAAGTTTATCTGTAATACCATCAAGTAGCGATGTCGTTACAGACCCCTACAGAGGTCAAAGAAGACAAAAGTGGCGCTTCCAAAGTGTTGGAAATAATTATTATAGGTTATCGCCAGGCCATAATACAGATTTAACATTAAACATTGCTAATTCTGCAACTGGTAACGGAGGAGATGCCGTTGTTTATGGCTATGCAAACCAGCATAATGGCCATTTTAAATTTTCAGAGGTTGATGGTGGCTATACCACTATAGAACCACGACATAGCAATAGAGTTCTTGATTATTTTAGAAACTCTAGTGATGTTATACAATGGGAATACTTGGGTGGAGATAAACAACAGTGGATTTTAATTCCAGCAGGCGGCAACGGTAAAGTGTCATGGAGATGGACATCAACTAATGGTGTTCCTAGTGCGGCAAGAAGCCGCATTGAATCGGCTATGAATACAGCAGTTGCAAGATACAACAAGTGGGGTAACTGGCCTGCACGTACACTTACTGTACAATACAACACCAACGTACCGACTGCAGATGGTAACGTTAACGGCAATATCCGTTTTGGTAGTAATGAAGGTTTCCAAACTGAATGGGCTGCTCTACATGAAATTGCGCATACAATGGGTGTTGGATTCTGGGAATCTGATCTTTTAAATGCTGACGATAATTATATAGGTGCACATGCACTTGCTGTTTATAGATCATTTGAAGGTAAGACTGCCCATATTTCAACAGGTGGCAGTCACTTTTATAATTATGGCTTAAACTTTACCAGAGAAGATACCGAGAGTAACAAAGAGCGACATGCTCAAATCGTTTGGGCAATGCGATGCGATGGTTTAATTACCTACTAAAACGCATAAAATAGTGCTATGAAAAGGCAGCATTACCGTATTTAATACAGTAGTGTTGCTTTTTTTGTGTCTTATTTTAAACTGTACTTCGCTTAACTTAACCAAAGGTATTCTGAGGAGAAACTATTTGGTAGGCTTGTAATTACTGCTATTACTAGGTTAGAGATGAAAGCTGATATTCAAAAAAAATGGCTTAAATTTTAAATTTAAGCCATTTAAAATATGAAGTGATCTAAACTTTTTTGATTCTAGCGAAAATTCTAGTTTTTTTGTTCAATTGAAGTGTTTTTAAAAGTTCATAGCAGCGCTATGGACTAAGAAAAAGATAAAAATTGAATGAAAAAAAGGCTTTTATAGCGAATTGAAAAAAGTTCAAATGACTTCTATACTAGTATGTTAAAACTAATGTAATTCTACTGCTTTTAAGTATTAGTTATTTCTATACTGTACGCCAAGACTTCTCCATAAAATTTCTGCTTTACCACTTTTGCAACGGTAAGCACCAAATCGTAATTTAGCTTCAGTTGGAAATTCGTATCCCGATTCTTTTATTGCAAAATTAGAAGTTTTACCGTTAATAGTTGCATTTACATAATGTCTAAGTGCACCGTTAGGCCCTCTGTTATCGAAACCTGTTCTTACAACCACTTTAAAGTCTTTGTTCCAGTCTACAGTAGTAATTCTAGGAGATAAAACTCTTCCGCTACTTCCAGAACCTCCACGGTGTTTAATTTGCTCACGGTAAATATCGAACTGTAATTTGCCATTACGTCTTATAGGCTTTGCCACAAATAAACAAATAGCAGGATCTTTACTTCCTCTTACTGTTCTTCCGCTTGCGGTTCTATGTTTACCCTTGGCCTGTAAAATATATGTACCATTATTATTACCTAAACTACTGTTTGTACCCGATGCATCAGGACTTCCCCCTGCACTTTTTATACGGCAAGTACCGCTAATTTCGACAAAGTTACCACTTTTAACCTTGGTAACAGATCGACCTTGGCGCTCTATTCGAGGTTGAAGATTGTCTGTACTTAATCCAGCTTGTATTCTATATACCCCCCAAGTATTGCTCCCTATTTTAGTTTGGGTATAATCAAAATTACACGATCTGTCATCAATATATTCACTAACACGTTTGTTAACATCTGTTCCACTATATTTATGACGCCTGGTTTTAACACCATTACTACATTTGTCGCTCAAGTTATCTACTATAGGTGCATCTTGAACACTGTTTAAGTCTTCTTCCGATAAATCTTGTTCATTGTTAGAACAAGAAGCTACAATAACTAATAATGCTAACATTATTAGCGTTTTTAAATTTAATGTGTTTACTCTGTTTTTCATTTTATTTAGTTTAAATTGGTTAGTATGCTAATCCGTTTTCTCTTTAATTACATTTCTGTAACTTCAAAAAATCGTTTTTGCGAGCGCAAGATATTAGCTAATAGACAACTAATCATCCTTAACAATACTGTACTAGGCTGATCTAGTATGGTTTACAACTCAAAAAAGAGCGTAAAACATTACATATTTAACATTTAAAATTACTTTTCTTGTTCGCTTTTCTAGTTTTCATATGAATATTCCGAACAAAAAAATTGGGATTAATTTTAAAATTATGATGAAGAAATAAAGAATAATTACCAAAAAAGTTCATTTTTCCCCTTAAGTGATGCTTGTTTAAAGTTTGAAAAAAAGCGTATTACTGTGTTGAAAGCAGAGTAAAAATGTGAAGATTTTAAACCTATCTGTTTTGAACTGTAACGAGAGTATTAGAATTAAGGCTATAATAGAAACGTTTTCTACGGCTCCAATAATAATAAAAAATCCCTAAAAAGGGCTTTAAATAAAGTGTCTTAAGAAAGGGGCTTTTAGCTTTATTTTCTTATCTAAAATCTACAGTTTAGAAATCCAAAAAAATTAAATTATTTCCTCATTAAAAAAAACCGACCCCAAAGGGATCGGTTTTTCTACATTAATTCTTGTGAAATTAATAACATTAAACATTGGTACTCGGCGGTACTAAAACACAGCCTGAAAATTCTTCTGTAATAGATTCTAAATCAAAATGAGCTTTCAGCATTTTTTCAGTGGAACGTAGTGAGCCGTTTACCCACCCTTGCATATCCGACCAAGTTTCATTACATGTAAAAATATCTTCGTTATCCAGCGGTTTCGTCATTCGTGCCATGACTTCTCTATCATTGGCATTCAATGCCCATTGGTGATAGGCATACGGGAAATCGTTGTTCCCATCCCACGAACGGTAACTTGTAAGTACTGGCTCTGGTACGTAATGCGTTTTAAATAAACTTTTAATTTGTTTTAAAGCTTCTTCTACCACTTTTTGCGATGCTGGGAATAAGGTTTGTGGCAATTTAGAGTGTTCCTGCTGTAATGGACTGTCAAATTTAGGCCCTACATTTTGCAGCCCCTGCCAAAAAATAGTATTGGTAAAATCGCAGTAAATAGTCAATGCAGCAGGCTTCCCTTTATCTGGAGCTCCCGGTGCGGTCTGTACTGTATAGAAAGGGTAAATGGCATTTATAGGTAAATCGGTAAAGGACGGGCCTGCTAGCACCAAAGGCTGCCCTGTAGATCCATCTGCCCACCATGGAGTTTCAAAATACAGATTAATTTTTAACAAACGCATGGGTTCAATGGCATTAATATCTTCCCAGAATATTCTTGAGTTTGTATTGCTGTGCAGTACGGGCGATGTAGCAAACAAAGTTGCCATGGCTTTGCTTGGTATGGCTAAAACAATCTGTTGCGCTGTTATGGTTGCTGTTTTTGCATCGGGTTCAAAAACGGTAGCAGAAGCGCCTGGTTTAGCAATACTTAGGGTTGTATTATAGTTGCCTTTTGTACCTGTAATGTTATTTACATTGACTCCCGTGTATATTATACCTCCTAATTCGATTACTTTGTCTTCTAACTTACGAATTAAAGAACTGAACCCGCGTTTTAAAGTGAAATACTGCGGATTAGCAGGAAAATCTTCTAAAATTTGCCAAGCTTCTCCAGCATTTGGTAAGCCTTGAAATGGTCCGCGAAAACCTAAAACGTCTGCCAACATGGTAATACATTCTTCGGAATAGCCCATACTCCTTAGTAAGCCTCCTAATTGCCATTGGTTAAGTGGAATGCCGTCCCATTTAAAATCGAGTCGGAATTTTTGCCAAAATTCTGGCGTTGGTTTTTCAGGAATATTCTCAACATGATTTGCATTTAGAATGCGTTGGTAAATCACGTTCAAAATCGTTCCTGGACTTTGGTATTGTTCTGCGGGTTTTAAATCGTACAATTTACCCCAAATGGCATTGTTATTGGCTTCGGCTTCTTCTAGAGTAAAACTGTGTCCCCTTACAAAATACCGATTGGTTGTCATAGGAAAATAAACGGTGTCTTTACATAAATTAAGTGCTGAAAATAGCGACATCAATTCTGCCATAGAGTCTTCGAAACGCATGCCACCTTCTTCTTCTTTAACAATAGACGTCTCTGGATCGTAATAATCTTTAATAGCTATTAAATCGGAATCCAACCTACCACCTGTGCGGTTTAAGCGGTCTAGAATAACGACTTTCCTGTTTTTATCTTGTTGTAAGAGTCTGTAAGCGGCATATAGGCCAGAAACGCCTGCGCCTACAATTAACACATCTGTACTGTCTGTAAGTGTTGCTTTTTGGTTCATATTTTATTAAAATTAGAAAGGTATTTGCCTGTGATCTTAAACAGGTTAGGATTAGATTTAATGACCTTCTTGTTGGTTTAAAAAATGTTGCAAAGGCTGACTAAACATTTTGAAAATGAATGTTATAACAGCCTATCATATGCTTATTAGATAATTTATGTACTGTATAAAGTGGTGTTACTCTCGTGTGTGGTTCATAACTGGGCATACTTTACCTCCACTAGAATTTTTAAATGTCTCTTCTTTATGCTCTTCTGTAGGCAGTTGTATAGATGGTAATAGTTTATCTTTCGGAATATCCTGCTCACGCCTTAGTGTATTTACTTGAATGTGAGGCCATAATGTGGTACCGCCATTAGAGCCAAACTGAAATTCGAAGTCGACAATTTGTTCGTATTGCAACTGTTCGATTAGGCCACCAAATGCTTCGTCGTATACCTCTTCTATCCACATACGGTATCGCATTCTAGCTACTCTACAATACCGCTCTACCATCGGGTTGTTTATTGTGGCGCCTTGTATGCCTGTAGTGTGAACAGAATCGAGCTCTATCATATCGTAACGTTTAAATTTTACACCTTCGTTAGCTTGACTTAATTTTAAATTGGGTTGTACGGTATAAGGGAATGCTGCACCAAATTTATCGTAGTTAAAAATTTTTTCGAAATAAGCACGACCACTATTAACCCCGCCACCTTCTTGATCTTCGCGAGACAATTTTGTCCATTCAGGCTTTTCAAGAGAGCCAGGAATTAAATCTTTCTCTGGGTTTATCCCCATAGTTGGAGATACAGCTAAATATTGCTGCTCCCACAAGTTGGCAATATGTGGCGCCTTCCCTTCTCCAGAGGCCGCGATGTTACCTGTTAAATGGATGGTAGTCCCGTGAGGAATTACACCAGATCTGGAAATTTGATAGGGTGGTACAAACTGTGGCCCAAGTTCTCCCGCTTCAAATACGGGTTCTGCACCATCTGTCTCAACAGATTGAGCATCTGCTGTGTGCTTAAATAAATTTGGTGGATTTTGGTAAGGACTATCATCTTTCCAAGGCATTTGGTTGTCTCCTAGCCACAAGTACATGCCGTCTTCGAAATGTTGAAGCACTTCGTCCATGTCCATAATAGCGGTTTCGTATTTTACTGCACCGTTAAATTGCTCGTTCGATCCTGCACGATTGCGAACAGGAGCATTTACTTGCGTAAACTTAAGTTGTTCTCGGTATTCTTGAGACTTAAAGTGAAAAACACCGAAAATAGTTTCAGACGACGACCCTGGAGACGGCATGGGCGTGGTGTGCAATCCTGTTGGACCACCTTTCCAGTTTACCCAATTGCCATGAAGTTTAGATAAGATGCCAAACTGTGCGCCTTTGTTCTTTCCCTTTGGTAAACCTTCTTTCCACTCTTTATAGGGTCTTACGGAAGATTTTTGCTTTTCTTGTTTCATTTTATTTCAATTTAGATGATTACTGATTTTTATTATTTAGTCTAATTACCATTCTAAGGTGGGGAAATTGCAGGTATCGTTTCTATAAAATGTAACAAACGTCATATTTTCAGACATAAAAAGGGGAATTTTAGGTATTAATCGCACTAGAGAGAATTCTAGGTTGTTAGAAGCTTTTCTATGAAATTGTATAAAAGTGATATGTAAGAAATCCTGAAAAATAGTTGCCCCATCAATAACAGTTATTTATGAGGTAGAACCAGATATATTATATAAAAAAGCCAGAGCTATAATCTCGCATCAGCTCTGGCTTTCTCTATATTTTATATGAGAACTCATCTCGACTTTCTATTTCCTAAAAGTGGCAGAAATTCATCCATATTTCGTTATTTTTTTGTCCGTAGCGCTGCCATGAGCTTTAAAAAGTGCCTCATCTGGTTAAATTTTAACTCATTTTCGGTTAAAAACAAGAAGTTAAGATGAGTTCTGAATAACGTATTAATTTTTAGAGCAACATGTGTTGCAAAAACGATTTTTTGTGTAAATACGTTTTGACTTATTGCCTATATCTAGCTAAAAGACTTGCTTTAATACTAACAACTCTTATTTACAAGGTATTTTCGTGGTTAATTCTGCTACAGCAGCATTAAGTGCTTCAGGACTGGTATGGTTAGGATTGTAAACTATAGAAACGTGTTTTCTATTCAAATCTAAAATGGACTGCTGGACGCCATTTATAGTTTCTAATCCCGTTTCTATAATCTTTTGGCACTTAGAGCATTTAGCTTTAGGAGTTGCTATTTTTAGAACAGCATCATCTGCCCCTTTTACCAATACACGTTCTTCTTTTGCTATTCTGTTACAAGATAGTATTGTTAGTACTATTAATGCTATTGCTAGGACTTTTTTCATGCGTTTGTATAAATACAGTTGAATTGTAAATATAGGCAAATATTTATTAATGCAACTTGGTTGCGTTAAAATTATAACTAGTACTACCCTTTATTACAGCTTCTTTGCTTCATAATCTTATCATTTTAAGATTAGGAGAAGTATGCGAAAAATCAATGGGTGCTTCACTTTATACCATTTAATAGTATTCATACAGAACTTTTACAAAAAGCGGTAGCATTACCCCTTAAGATGATGCTATGATAAACTGTTCTTTAATTTAAAATTTACAGAGATGTACCGCTTTAACGCCTCTGTACAAGTACTGCGACCACTAGCCTTATCGCTTTAAACGTATTGATGCTTGATTATACTACAGAATATTGCGTTACAAAATCATCATCAATAGCTTTAAAACTATTTGTACAGTATATGTGGTCTATACTTTCTTTTAATTCGTCAAAACCATAATTAAACTGTCCATGCGTTACATATAAAAACACTTTGGTTGCCCCTTGAGATTTTAAAGCCGCTGCTAAAAATTTAAACGTGCGACCACCATCGGCCAAATCGTCTACAATTAAACAGGGTTTTCCTTTTACATCGCCTTGTATGCTTATCTCTGGAACGCCATTTACCCTTACCTTATTAGAAGGCACTAAATCTGCATTTAGTTGTTCTGCAATTTCATGCGTCGTTTTATAGGCTCCAGCATCTGGACTTACCAATACAGGGTGTCCTATAGCGTTAAATGCTTTTTCTACAAATTCAAAATGCGATATGTTTTCTGAATTATCGATAAGTGCTAATGCAATGGGACTATGTGGGTGTAGCACAAAGACTTTATCAAATTTCATGGTATTAATAAAATTAGCAATGACTTTAAGATCAAAAGACGTTCCAGGATGAAAACGTCTGTCTGAACGCTGCCCAATTAAACAGCATAGCGTTAATGTAGAAACACAATGTTTTTCTGTTGCCGTTTCTGCATCCCAAGCTTCTTTTACCGCTGCTGCACGAAATAGGTCTTCATAACTGTTGCCTCTAATTTTAACCTCTAAATCACCCTTGTCCTTAATTTCAGCTGTAACTTGGCCGTCTTTAAATTTTTTTATAGTGTACATCATAATTCCTGCGGTTTAAATACTTTCATTAATTCTAGCCCTGATAACCTCTAGATCTACTCGATTTAAAAACTTTCCGTTTTCGTAAATTACCTGTAATTCACCTTCATTTTCTTGTGCAGGCGTTACTTGATCTATCAAAACATAGCTGTTATCAATTTTCTCAACCTTTACCAATCCTTTAGCCGATTTTTTAACGCCATCGTCTGTAATAGGGTCTTTAAAAATTTCGCGTCGTTCTCCATTAACAACTACAGAAGTTGCTTTCATCGCGAATCCAAAGGTATCTCTGGTGTTAAATTGATAGGTAAATGATCCTATTCCTAAAACCACATTAGTACTAGCAAAACCTTTATCATTTAAACGCTGACAGATATTTTCTGCCCGCTCTGTTGTAATACTATCGCCGTAGATGGCACCAATATGCGGATCTAAAACTTTATAACCTTGTGCATTTACAGTACCTCCAAAAATATCCCAAAGCAATTCAACAACCCCTTTATCTTTAGGTAACGTCCCTCCTAGCGTTCTGCTTTCTCCACAAATAATAGCCACAGGGTCGCCACTATCGGGTCTAATCACCAATTTGCCATCTCGAGCTAATACCTCTTCTTTTAATTGGGGTAAATAGTCTGTTAGGACTTTCCATAAATCCCAAGTATCGCTTACTACAGATAGTATTCCTGTTGGGTAGGTATCCATTAAATGCCTAAAGGTGCCCATTTCATCATCCTTTGTCCCAGCACACATTACCGAGTGTTCGGTAGCATTTACAGAACCAACTACAAAACCTTTAGCATTGTAATACTTGCGTAAATTACTAATAACAGGTAATGTATCCGATCCTAAAAAGACAGCCCCGTGCCCCATTCCAGAAGACACCGCACTTTGTAAGCCTCCCATACCTCTCATAGAGAAATCATGCCCTTGAAAATCAATAAAAGCCACATTGTCTTTATCTGTTAATAAGGCCCAATGTTTAAATATTCTCTTGTATCTAAGCGCAATTGATGCAGACGTCATAGGCTGCCACAACATTGTAGACAGAATTGTTTCTAAGAAATTGGTAATCCAATAAAATTCCGCATCTGTATTTACAACCGTTACCATAGGCACTCGAGCTGGCACTTCTACCCCTTCTGGTAATGCTTTTACTTTTATGGGGAGGTATTGTAAATCGTGTAACTTTTCATAATGCGTCACATCATAAGCTGTCCCTAAATACAGTGATAGTTCCTCTTTAATTTCGTTACACACCTCTTCTTTTGGTTTAGAAAAGAAATTCGCATTAAAATAATCATGCAACCATTGAAATACATATTGCTGTCCAAAAGAAACCACTTTATCACAACCTTTAGGCGCATATTTATTGCTTCTTGGTGTCCAGTTAGAATATACTTCCTCTGTACCCTTAGGATATTGTTGATGATGTCCTGTTTTGTAACCGTCTGTTAATAGTAATCCGTTCATAATATATGTTTATTTTGCGTAATTATCACACAAATATAAATCACATCATTGTAATTGACAAATATATTTGTGTTTATTTTACGCAAATTAATTTAAATCTCGAAAATAATGCCTTTAGCCTTTAACTCAAAATATCTTAATTTATTGAATTTAAACAAATTAGCTGGTCGTCCAGATCCCTTAGAAATTTTTTCGTCCAATTCGTCTAAAATATTCAGACTCAACATTTTTTTTCTAAAATTACGCCTATCTATGGCTCTGCCTAATAAAGTAGTATATAATTTTTCCAGATCTGAAAAAGGAAATTTGGTATCCAATAACTCAAAACCTATTGGCTCGTAAGTTATTTTTCCTTGTAATCGAGTTATTGCTAGTTTAAGTATGGCATCATGATCGAAAGACAATACAGGCAATTCTGAAATATCGAACCATTGGACGTCTTCAGCATCGGTAGAAGCAACTATTTTAAACGCACTGGGTTTTACCAAACCAAAATAAGCTGTAGAAACAATTCTACTACGAGGATCTCTTTTAGGCGCTCCAAAGGTGTACAATTGTTCTAAATAATCAATTTCAATTCCCGTTTCTTCTTTTAGTTCTCGTTGTACGGCTTCTTCAAGCGATTCGTCTACTAAAACAAAACCTCCAGGAATAGCCCATTTGCCTTTAAAAGGTGCATATTTTCTTTTAATTAATAATACTGAAATCGTACCAGACTCGTATCCAAAAACTACCGCGTCTACTGTAAGTTTAATCGATTGTTGCATTTTATGCGTATTTTATACGCTAATATATGAAATAAAAACAACGCACAACCTTCGGCTAAGTATTGCTTACTTTAGGGTTAAAAACAAGATATATAGTTTACAAGAAAGCAGCTCACCTCCCACCTGTTTAGATGTTTCATTTTAATTAAAACACTTTACTGTGTCCTGTATTAATAATCAAAAACTCTTAACCAATTATAAAAACAGATTACCATACACTTATATATGCCTTTAAAATGCAGAAAATCTATTAGATTTGTATGGGCTTCTCGTATAATATAAAAACATACAACTTTAATTTAACTACAAAACACCCCGCGAACATGGCAAAATCCCCCAACACTTACTCCAGAAGAGCATTTACAAAACTCACAGCAATGGGTATAGCAGGTACGCCGCTAGTATCGTTTCAAAATGGGATTGCGCCAGAGGTCTCTTCAAAGTCTAATGCTTTGGAGGTGCATTTATTTTCAAAACACCTACAGTTTTTAAATTATGATGAGATGTCGGCAGCCGCGGCCAGTATGGGGTTTAATGGTTTAGACCTTACAGTACGTCCTAAAGGCCATGTACTGCCCGAAAATGCCATTGAAGATTTGCCAAAAGCGGTTGCAGCCATGACAGCACAAGGGCTTAGTCCAAAAATGATGACGACAAACATTTGGGATGCACAGCAAACAGAACACCAAACGGTGTTACAAACCGCAAGTCGTCTGGGATTTACCCATTACAGAACCAATTGGTTAAAATACCCAGAGCGCAAATCCATTTCTGAAAGTCAGGCTTTATTTGCAGCACAAGCTAAAGCTTTAGAAGCTTTAAATGCATCTGTCGGGCTTATAGGAGGCTATCAAAACCATGCTGGTAAGTATGTGGGTTCGGCCGTTTGGGACTTGGTGCCTATTTTAGAAGCTACCAAAGGTCAATTTATGGGCTGCCACTACGATATAAGACATGCCACGGTAGAAGCTAATGGCAGTTGGGAACTTGGCTTAAAACGCATTGCCCCTTATATCAATGCCATAGTACTAAAAGATGTAAAATGGGGACTCGTAAATGGCATATGGAAACCTGTTAATGTTCCCATGGGTGAGGGTATGGTAAATTTTAAACGTTATTTCTCTTTACTTAAGGCCTACAACATTAACGTTCCAATTTCTTTGCATGCAGAACATGATTTAGGTGGGGCAGAAAAAGGACATAGCACTATAAAAATAGCGAAAAAGGAAGTCTTAAGGCGTATAAAAAAGGATTTGGATTTTGTTAGGAATCTATGGGACAGCATAGAGTAATTTTATACCAATTTAAATATTAAATGTCGTATTAAAACTATTCAAATAGTGTTTATTACTCACAATAGATTTTACAGTT
>CANLCJ010000029.1 GCA_947489085.1 uncultured Flavobacteriaceae bacterium | reverse complement strand
AAAAAACAAAAGGTAGCAATATAAATATCACTACCTTATAACTTATAAATCTTGTATCGCTATTTTAGGACAAGACAGAATATATTATTTACAAATGGATAACTTCATCGTAAGCATCTGCTACAGCTTCCATTACAGCTTCACTCATGGTTGGGTGAGGATGTACAGTTTTTAAAACTTCATGTCCAGTAGTTTCTAATTTTCTACCTAACACAGCTTCAGCAATCATATCTGTAACGCCAGCTCCAATCATATGGCAACCTAACCACTCACCATATTTAGCATCGAAGATTACTTTTACGAAACCTTCTTTATTTCCTCCTGCACTAGCTTTTCCAGATGCAGAAAATGGAAATTTACCAACTTTAATATCTAAGCCCTTATCTTTAGCCTGTTTTTCTGTTAATCCTACACTAGCAATTTCTGGAGAACAATAGGTACAACCAGGAATATTACTGTAATCTATAGGCTCTACGGTATGTCCAGCTAATTTTTCAACACATAAGATGCCTTCAGCAGAAGCAACATGTGCTAAAGCTTGTCCAGGTGTTACATCTCCAATAGCATAATAACCAGGAATATTAGTTTGGTAGAAATCGTTTACCAAAATCTTATCTCTATCTACAACAATACCAACATCTTCTAAACCTATATTTTCTATGTTAGTTTTAATTCCAACAGCAGATAAAATAATATCAGCTTCTAAAACTTCTTCACCTTTTTTAGTTTTAACTGTAGCTTTAACACCTTTTCCAGAAGTATCTACAGAAGTTACTTCAGCAGAAGTCATAATATTAATTCCAGATTTTTTGAAAGAGCGTTCTAATTGTTTAGAAACATCCTCATCTTCTACAGGAACTATACCAGGTAAATACTCAACAATAGTAACCTCTGTACCCATAGAATTATAGAAGTAAGCAAATTCTACGCCAATAGCACCAGAACCAACAACAATCATTTTCTTAGGTTGCTCTTTTAAAGTCATTGCCTGTCTGTAACCAATAACTTTTTCGCCATCTTGAGGTAAACTAGGCAACTCACGAGAGCGTGCTCCTGTAGCAATTATAATATTATCAGCACTATATTCTGTACCATCAACGTCTACTTTTTTACCAGGTTTTAGTTTTCCATAACCTTCTATAACGTCAATTTTATTCTTTTTCATTAAAAATTGAACACCTTTGCTCATGCCATCTGCTACACCACGGCTACGCTTTACAACAGCATCAAAATCGTGTTCTGCATCTTTTACCTTTAAGCCGTAATCTTCAGCATGTTTCAGATATTCAAATACTTGAGCAGATTTTAATAACGCTTTTGTTGGAATACACCCCCAATTTAAACAAACGCCTCCAAGACTTTCTTTTTCAACTATTGCCGTTTTAAAACCTAATTGTGATGCTCTAATAGCAGTTACATAACCACCAGGACCACTTCCAAGAACTATAATATCGTATTTACTCATGTGTTAAATTTTAGGCTGCAAATTTACAAAATCGTATTCTAATAAAGAATTTACAACCTTATTAATTTACATCTTATTACTACCTTTACCAAGAATTTTAAGTGTATGAATATACCAAGAACAAGTTTTCCAAGAGTAGTTATAATTGGAGGTGGTTTTGCCGGAGTAGCATTGGCTAAAAAACTATCCAAACAAGAGCTGCAAGTTGTACTTATAGATAAGCACAATTACCACACATTCCAACCATTGTTGTACCAAGTATCTACAGGAGGTTTAGAGCCAGACTCTATTGCTTACCCTATCCGTAAAATACTGCAAGATTTCCCCAATTTTTATTTTAGGTTGGCCACAGTACAGAGTATAAATACAGAAAAGGATATTGTGGAAACGAACATTGGAGCTCTTAAATTTGATTATTTGGTAGTGGCCACAGGTTCTACAACCAATTTTTTTGGAAATAAGGCTGTGGAAACGCATAGTATGACCATGAAAACGGTGCCGCAATCTTTAAACTTGAGAAGTTTAATTTTAGAAAATTTTGAAGATGCCTTGCTAACTCAAGATTTGAACGAGCGTAATGCGTTGATGAATTTTGTTATTGTTGGTGGCGGTCCTACAGGTGTAGAATTAGCAGGAGCTTTAGCAGAAATTAAAAAAGGCATTTTACCAAAAGATTATCCCGATTTGGATACCAGACTGGCACAAATACATATTGTACAGTCTGGCGACTGTATATTAAAGGGTATGAGTCCGCAGGCCTCACAGAAAGCTGAAGATTTTCTAGAAAAATTAGGGGTTCATATATGGAAAAATACACGTGTTACAAATTACGATGGTAAAACGGTAACTACTAATACCGATGTTACATTTCAAGCACGAACTGTGGTTTGGGCAGCTGGAGTTAAAGGTGCTACTATTAAAGGTTTAGATGCTGAAGATTTTGTTACCAGAGGCAATCGCGTTATTGTTAATGCGTTTAACCAAGTAAATGGCTTTAAACATATTTTTGCTATTGGTGATATAGCGGCGATGACTACAGACGAACATCCTAATGGTTTGCCTATGATGGCACAGCCAGCTATACAACAAGGGGAACAACTGGGCGATAATTTGTTAAATTTAATAGAGAATAAACCTCTTAAACCTTTTAAATATAAAGATAAAGGCACGATGGCAACTATTGGAAGGAATAAAGCTGTTGTAGATTTAGAGCATTATAAATTTCAAGGCGTTTTCGCTTGGTTTGTATGGATGTTTGTGCACTTGTTTTTTTTAATAGGTTTTAGAAATCGTATGGTGGTATTTGTAAATTGGGTATATAACTATGTGCGTTTCGATAGAGAGGCACGTTTAATTATAAGACCTTACAAGAGCAACCATAAAGCGAGTTAAATAATCTTTTTTATAACTCGTAATTTGTGGGTGTGGGCACGTTTATCTGCATTATAAATTCCAGAATGATCTAGTCTGTCTATTCGTACTTTACCATGCGCATGTATAATGTAATTGTCTTTCATAATTATGCCAACATGAATAATAGCCCCTTCATTATTGTCGAAAAAGGCTAAATCTCCAGGTTCACTTTCTTCTATAAAACTTAAAGGCTCTCCTTGTGTGGCTTGTTGGGATGCATCTCGTAATAACTTGTAGCCATTTAGCTTATAGACCATTTGCGTAAATCCAGAGCAATCTATACCAAAAGGCGTTTTACCTCCCCATAAGTAGGGGCTGTTTAAGTATAGAAAAGCAGTAGCAATCAAATTAGATTTATTAGAATTATGCCCTGTAATACTACCATCGAACGTATGCCCTAAAAGCGATAACCCATTTAAAGTTGCGCCTAATTGTATAGGGTACAATTGCGCATTGCTATCTTGCACAAATTCTACCAAATCTAAAGAAAGTTTTGGCGTTTCAGCATTTAATTGGTTGTAAGCTTCTCCGTTAATTTCCAAGTATTGCTTATTGTCTATCCAACCCTCATAAGCATCAAAAGCCAAACGTATTTTACTCCAATTTTTTCGTTGCTCTATAACTTTAAAAAAGTCGCCATAAAGCACCTGAGATACTAGCTCGCTTTTATCGGTAGGCTCTCCTCTTAAAGGTACTATACTTAAATTACAAATTCCGTATTGCATGACGAGGTATTAGTTGCGTTCAATAACTATTGCAGAAGCACCACCACCACCATTACAAATAGCGGCAGCACCAATTTTGGCATTGTTTTGTTCTAAAACGTTTAATAAAGTAATTAGTATTCTAACCCCAGAACATCCAAGCGGGTGGCCAAGAGATACAGCTCCACCATTTACATTTACTTTGGTTTCGGGTAAGTTTAAAATTTTCATATTAGCCAATGCTACTACAGAAAAAGCTTCATTAAGTTCGAAAAAGTCAACATCGGTTTGAGACAGTCCTGCTTTGGCAAGTGCTTTTGGTAAAGCTTTAGCAGGAGCTGTTGTAAACCACTCAGGCTCATGTGCAGCATCTGCATAACTTTTTATTGTAGCTAAGATTTCTAAACCTAAAGCTTTAGCTTTTGCTTTTTGCATTAAAACTACGGCACCTGCACCATCGTTTAGTGTAGATGCATTTGCAGCTGTAACTGTACCTTCTTTGGTAAATGCAGGTTTTAAAAGCGGTATTTTTTCTAGATTAACCTTTGTATACTCTTCATCTGTATCAACACGTAAGGCGTCCCCTTTTCGTTGGGGTACGTCTACGGGAACAATTTCAGAATTAAATTTGCCAGCATTCCAGGCTTCTTCAGCACGTTGATAAGATTTTATAGCATAGGCGTCTTGCGCTTTTCTAGAGAATTGGTATTTAGACGCACAGGCATCTGCACATACGCCCATAGCATCGTTGTTATAAGCATCTGCTAAACCATCTTTTTGTAAACCATCAATTAACGGAGCGCTTCCAAATTTAGTCCCTGTTCTCATATTTACATAATGCGGTACTAAACTCATGTTTTCCATACCACCAGCAACAACAATTTCAGCATTGCCTAAAGCAATGGCTTGCGCACCTAACATTACAGCTTTCATACCAGAAGCACATACCTTATTTACCGTAGTACAAGGTACGGTATTAGGTATACCAGCGTTAATGCTAGCTTGTCTGGCAGGTGCTTGTCCGTTTCCTGCTTGAAGCACATTACCCATAAAAACTTCATCAACCAAATCTGGTTTTAAACCAATTTTTTCTAAAGCACCTTTTATAGCTATAGCTCCTAATTGCGTTGCAGGAACTGTAGATAAAGCACCTAAAAAGCTGCCAATGGGTGTTCTTGCAGCAGAAACAATAACAACTTCAGAATTCATAATTTTCATCCTATAATTAAAGCGAAAATAATGATTTTTTACCGATATTAATGCGATCTCAATAATTATAAAATGTGCTACAGTATTTAAAATTTATTACTTTTGAATCTATTATCTTCTCTTTATGAAAGACCTTATAAATACCTTGTATCGAAACCATTCTTTAATATACAAGGCGTTATTATTTGTAACTACCACAGTCTTAATCGTGTATTTATTTCCTAAAAGCGGAAAGTTTAGGTATAGTTTCGAGAAGGGGAAGCCTTGGCAGTCTGAAAACTTATTAGCACCATTTAATTTTGCTATTAAAAAATCGGATGCAGAGATTAACAAAGAGCGAGAAGCTATTATGGCACAGTCGCTATTGTATTTTGATGTTGATGAGGCCGTTAAAATGAAAGCTATAGCCTCTTACAACGAGAAATTTAGTTCTGTTTTTCCAGATTCGTTAGCGCAACCAGAATTAAAACGGTTAAGGCAAAGTGGGCAAAGCATACTAGAGGTTTTATACAAGTTTGGGATACTAAGCGAAACTTATAATTTTGAACCCGATAGGGTGGTAGAGCTTCTTAATAACAATGTTATTGCGCAACGTACTGCGTACAATAAATTAATTGCTCAAAATAAGGTTAAAAGAACCATTGAAAACCAACTGATAGAAAAAGAACTTATAGCGCATACCGTTAGCTTTACATCATTGTTTTTTGATGTTATTACTCCTAACGTTACCTATAATAAATCGTTTACAGAAAAGGCATTACAAAGCGAACTTAATAAAATATCGTACACTCGAGGTAGCGTAGAAAAGGGCACATTAATTATTTCTAAAGGCGAAGTTGTAGAGGGCGATAAGTTTCAGAAACTAAAATCATTACAATCAGAATACGAATCTCAAGTGTGGAGTAAATCGAATTACAATTGGGTGCTTTTTGCGTACACACTGTTGGTAGCATTGGCCTTACTTATGCTATTACTGTTTTTAAGAAAATACAGATTAGAGGTTTTTGAAAATAATACCAAAGTTACCTTTATTTTTTTCAACGTGTTGCTAATGGTGTTTATAACAACTATGGTTGTAAATTACAATTCGGAGTATTTGTATGTCGCGCCTTTATGCATATTACCACTTGTACTAAAGGCCTTTTTCGATGCGCGTCTAGGAATGTTTACCCACGTAATTACAGTGCTATTGCTTGGGTCTATAGTGCCTAATAGTTACGAATATATGTTTTTACAAATTATAGCAGGTATTGTAACTATACTTACAGTATCAGAACTTTACAAGCGTGCTAATTTATTTGTGTCTGTAGGGCAAATAACGCTTATTTATATTGTAGCGTATTTTGCGTTTTTTGTAATTCAGGAAGGAAGTATAGAGGCTATAAAATTAAAAACATTCTTGTTATTTATACTTTGTGGTTTGGCAACGCTTTTTGTACAGCCCTTAATTTATGCTTACGAAAAGCTGTTTGGTTTAGTGTCAGACGTGTCTTTGTTAGAACTATCAGACACAAACACTAAATTGTTAAAAGAATTAGCAAACACAGCTCCAGGAACATTTCACCACTCCTTAAATGTAGCTAATCTTGCCGAAGCATCAGCTAACGAAATAGGAGCTAATGCAATGTTGGTTCGCGTAGGTGCTTTATACCACGATATTGGTAAAATGCGTATTTCTAATTACTTTACAGAAAACCAAACAACGGGAATTAATCCACATGATGAGCTATCGCCTACAGAGAGTGCTAAAATTATTAGAGACCATGTTATAGATGGTGTCGAAATTGCTAAAAAATACAACCTACCAGATCGCGTTATAGATTTTATTCGAACACACCACGGTACGAGTTTGGTTTACTATTTTTATAGTAAGGCTAAAGCGGTAGATTTAGAAGTAGACAAAAGCAGTTTTCAATATCCAGGACCAAAACCTTTTAGTAAAGAAACTGCAATATTAATGATGTGCGATAGTGTAGAAGCAGCTTCTAAAAGTTTAAAAGATCCTACATCTACCAAAATTGATAATTTTGTAGAGAATATAATCGATAAACAGATTGAACAGGGGCAATTTCTAAATGCTAATATAACTTTCAAAGAAATTCAATCTATAAAAAAAATCTTAAAGCACAAGCTAGCAAACATTTACCATTTGCGTATTGAATACCCAGAATAATTTTTATAAAAAAAAGAATAAATAGTTGTGATATATCATTTGTTTCTGCTACATTTGCAACCGCAATTTTAATTGCTTTAGTTCTTAAAAAAACTGTATAATAGGAGAGGTGCCAGAGTGGTAATGGAGCAGATTGCTAATCTGTCAACGCGCAAGTGTTGCCCGGGTTCGAATCCCGGTCTCTCCGCAAAATAAGATAGCCAATTCGGGGTGTAGCGTAGCCCGGTTATCGCGCCGCGTTTGGGACGCGGAGGTCGCAGGTTCGAATCCTGCCACCCCGACAAAAACCTTGTAAATTTAGTTATAAATTTGCAAGGTTTTTTTGTTTTATACTGTACTTAGTTTTGTTTTCATTTTACACAAGTGACATAGAACTATGGTTTTTATTTTCGATGATGAATTACAACCCCTATTATTTTGAGAACATGATAATTGCGGACTAAGTTTTTTTAATAACAGAAAAACACTACGTTTTTATTATATTAGCTAACATATAAATAACCAAATCTCAAATAATAGACCTATTATGAAAAAAACCAAGGTATTTAATCTCGTTACAGCTGTATTATTACTAGCTAATTATGTAGGGTTTTCTCAAGAAAAACCTGTACTAAATTTATTAAACCAATATGTAGACGCTTTTAATAATTTAAGTAATACCAAAGAGATAAACACTGTACTATCTCTATTTGATAGTAAGTATAAAAATAACACAGCATATGTGGGCTTGTCTGGTGTTATTAAAAGAACAACTACAGGTTTCGAACAATTGTCTACGCAATTAGACCAAACACTTAAAAATAAAAAATATAATTTTAAAATCACGGTTAGAGAAATTGTCCACGAATCTCAAAAAGAAAGAGCTGGAACTGTATCTGCCTTGGTTAATTTTGAATCTAAAGTAGACGGGAAGGTTGCAGAAACGGGAACAATTTTAATGAACCTAGTGGGATCCTTAATTAAAGGCGAATGGAAAATAATTCATAACAATACTATTAGAGTATCAGAAGGTAAAGATATAGGTAACTGTGTAAGTTATTTGTTTTCTAAAGGCGCTTCGTTTTTTGGCGCAGAAACGTATTATCCTGGTGGCGTAGAATATAATAACGAATTCCAATCGTTTAGAGTTATAAACAGAGACGGTAAGCGCATAATAAAAGGAAATATTAAAGATTACGAATGGTCTGAAAACGGAGACGTTTTAGAAGGTGCTCTTAAAGTAGGTAATGCAAGTACTCCCGAAGAGGCCGTAAAAACAGTTTTAAATTATGTTTATGCAGATTCTTGTGTAAAAATAGATTTTAATTAAAATTTACAAGTACAAAAGAAGCTGCCCAGAGCAGCTTTTTTTGTTTCTACACTAAATGCAGCCAAAGATTATTTTTAGTCTGTTTAGTTTACGGATGCTTAATTATTTTGTCAGCTACTCTATGTCTTAAAGGATTTTTATATTCAAATTCAATCCCTTGAGAAATTAGTGGTGTCTCATATAAAACAGTCCAAATAGGAAAGGAAACTTATATTGCTATAATAAATGAGACAACAAGGCTTATAGCTTGAACCTTTAGCTTACCAAGTTGCTAAGTAATGGTGGTGTTTTTTACCATTCAATTAATCCTCTTTCTAATTCTACAATCCCGTTTTCTTCTACAAAGGTTTTATTTTCATAGTATTGGAGAATCCTATTGGCAATTATTTTAGGTTCAACATTTGCATCTACTTGAGCAATATCTGTTTTCATTTTGCCTGGATGGATACTTAGAAATTTAATTTTGTCTTTAAATTCAGTTCTTAAGCAATTGGTTAACATGTTTTGAGCTGCTTTTCCAATTCTATAAGAGTAACTTACAGGTATATTTTTATATGTGCCATTACTTTGTCTAGTTATCGAGCCTAACCTACTATTTATATTTATTACAACTGGTTGATTGGCATTTAATAGATTTGTTTTTAGTGCTTTTACTGTCCTAAAAACGCCAAGACAATGCACATTGAAGAGCTCCAAAATTTCATTTGATTCTATTTTATCAATTAAATTCGATCTGCCTCCAATTCCAGCATTATTTACTAATAAATCAACTGGGTTTTGTCCAATTGCTGTTTGAATATGGTTCATTGATTCGTCTGACGATAAATCGGCTAGAATTACTTTTCCATTTTTAGGTAATTGATTTTTCAATTTTTCAGCTTCAAGTTTGTTTCTCAATAAGCCATAGACATAGTAGTGTTTCGAAATAAAAAGTTCAAATAACTCTTTTCCTAGACCTTTGTTGATTCCTGTTATTAATACAGTTTTCATTTTATTGTACTTGACTTTAAAAAAACATTCTATCTATAGCCCCATTAAACTACAATATTTTAAATGAAAGCTTATAAGTTTCTATAAAATTGACAGTTATACTTATGTGTTATGTAAAACAAAAGCGCAAAAGTTTATTGACGTGACTTAATCATTTTATGAGTAACTTTTCCTAATTTATAGAATCTATAAATGCTTTGTAACCACTTTTGGTATAAAAGTCAATTATTGGCATGTTGTATATATCTTTCCAAGAGTCTTTACCATTGTTCTCTTCGTATTTCTGAATTATTCTAAAACCGAGAAAATAACAAATGTTTCCAGATAACTCGTCTGGTAAACCATCAATAATGTATTCGCAACTATCATTTCTTTCACAATGTTTGAATATTGTACAGTCTTCTTCAATAGTTTTAAAGAGAAGAGGTTCTAGTTTGTTAAAAATTTCCTTTTCCCTTTCCAAAAGAAGGCTAGTTTGTTCGCCAAATAAGCCTTCTTCTACGCTTAGGTTTAGATATTTATAGGTGAAAAACTGAGCTAAACCTTCGTCCATAGTTGCACCCAAACCAGTATTGGCATTTTTATCCTTTTCGAGAATTGGTCCATAAATTAAATGTTCAATTTCATGAGCAAATAGGGCATCTACATCTTCAATATTCCAACTTTCGCCAAACATATCAAGAATCATAGCATCGTTATTACATCCTCCAAATATACTAAAACCCATTGGGCCGAAATAAACCAACCATCGGCCTTTTCCTTTCTGTCCTGTTATTTCTTGAACAGCAGTCAAATGGTTTGTAAATAATTTGTTAATATCTAAAGTTTCAATAACAGATAGTATTGAAGTTATTAAACTATCATGGTTTTTTAGTAAGGTTCGATTCCATTTGCAAATGCCTTTGGATTTGAACATTTTTCCTTTTTCACTACCAAAGATCCTCCCAAGGCAGTTGTCAAAAGTATTTTTATTGGGTTTGTATACCTTTTCTAAAATAACGAGGCTGTCAAATTGGTTTCCTGAGTGTGCTAAAATTTGCTGCTTAAATGCATTGTGGATAACCATGTCTCCAACAAAAATACTGTCTTCAATATGCTGTACTTTTTTAATTAATGCCGAATATTTATTTTCTCTGTCTAAATTAGAGCAAGACAATAGAAAAAGGCTAAAAAAAAATAATATTAACTGTTTCATTTAGTGCTTGTGTTTGTCTGTGTTAAAATAAATGCTATTAGTTATAAATATAACTCGTTTTGATGATTTTACAAGTAGTTAGGTTGTAAACGAGTGCGATACATCTAAAATCTATTCTGGAATGCTATATAATATTAAAGATTCAAACCGTTAAATAAGCGAAATAGTGAGATAACATACCTTTTAAGGATAAAAACCAAACGGCAAAGTTAATTTAATTCCATATTTCCGATATGACCAAACTCAAATGCGTAATAATAAAAAAAATAAATTATTATTATTTTTTATTATTTGGTAGTTTGTAATGATTTTTTGTGACGTTTCTCCATTCTTCAATGGATTGTTAAACTACTGTTTTTCAGCTATTATTTAGTAGTTTTAGCTTTCATTATCTACTGTCCATTTGTTTTTAAGTTTTAGATTTACAGGTTCAAATTTGATACTTCTGGAATAAAAAAAATGAAAAATAATTGAAGAAATGAAAGGTTTTAAAAATTCGCTAGACAAAGTGAATGAGATAATTTTTATCACTTTATTAAGAATAAAAACTTACGCAATAAAGATTTTATAGTATGTTTTTTATGTGAAAAAAAATACATAATTCACGTCATAAAAATCATTTATAGAATTTAAAATAATGAAGTGAAAATAATTTGGTAAAGATTTTTTCAACACATAAAACAAATAAAAAAAACAGAAATCCAAACACAAACAGTAAAAAAATGAAAAATTCAATTAAAACAACAATCTTAGGATTAGCATTAGCAGTAAGTTCAGTAGTATTTGCTCAAGACAAAATGGCAAATAATATCGATAACAGTAATATTGCTTTAGAGGGATACAGTCCTGTATCTTATCTAGATTTAGAATTAGCACAAATGGGAAATAAGGCTTATAAATCTGAGCACAAGAAAGTAGTTTACTATTTTACATCTGCCGATCAAAAAGCAACATTCGATAAAAACCCTGAAAAATACGTACCTCAATACGGTGGCTATTGCGCATTTGGATGTTATGCAGGAGCAAAATTTAGAGTAAATCCAAATAAATTTATAGTAGAAGATGGTAAATACTACTTATACTTAACTAATGTTGAGTTAGATGCAAAACAACTTTGGTTAGCAGAAAACAACCATTCTAAATTAAAAAGCGTAGCAGATAAGAACTGGAAAAAATTGAGCAAAACTCATAACTAATTAATAGACACCTCTTAATGTATCTAATAGTAATCTTTTTTACTAATACTAAAGAGAAAGTAATAAACATTGCTTTAGAAAGAGTGTAATTAAAAAATAAAAAGGGTTCAACTTTAAAAGTTGAACCCTTTTTTTGTACATAGCAACACAGGTTAATAGTAATACTACAATTCTATAGCATGTTTTTTATAGTTATTTAATAAAAGAGGTAATAATTAATTTTAGTTACCTCTTTTATATTAACAGCGTTTTATTAGAACGCTGTTGCTCCAGCTTCTGCAACTGTATGGTCGTTTTCAACAGAGCTTCCACTAACTCCAATAGCTCCAATAATTTTGCCACTTGCATCTTTTATTGGCACACCACCTGGAAAAGTAATCAATCCATTATTAGAATGCTCAATGTTAAATAAAGGCTGTCCTGGTTGAGACAGTTCTCCAATAACTCCAGTATTCATATCAAAAAGACTAGCTGTTTTTGCTTTTTTTATTGCTATATCAAGTGAGCCTAACCAAGCGCCATCCATTCTTCCAAATGCCACTAAATTTGCTCCTGTGTCTACAATTGCAATATTCATTTTTGTGTCAATTGCTATAGATTTTTCTTTTGCAGCTGCGATAGCTTTTTCCGCTTGTTCCAATGTAATATTCATAATTTTGTACTTTAAAATTGTTATTGTTTTTAGTACAAATTTAGAATAGAAGTTGTCCTATTGAATTATCGAAATAGTTCAATAACTTATGAAAAAAGGTCAAATTTTGAAATGAAGCTGATAAAGCAAAACTTATAAAGTTATTTTGCTAGGGTTAAAGCCAAATTTGTTTTTAAAGGCTATGCTAAAGTTTGAAAGATTGTTGTAACCAAAATCGAGATAGATGTCTGAAGGTTTTAAATTATGTTGCTCTAAAGTTTCTTTTGCTTTTTGAAGTCGCTTGTCTTGAAGCCATTTCCCGGGAGATGTTTTGTATTCTTTAATAAAATGGCGTTTAAAAGTAGATAGACTCATGTTACATAAAAAGGCAATTTCTTCTAACTTTAAGTTTGAATGTATTTTACTTTCTACAATTTTTTTAAAAGGCGAAGTTTCTTTAATAATTAAAGAATGAAGATACAGCTCAAATTTTCTACCATATTTTTGCAAAAGATAAAGCATTAATTCCTCAAATTTAACCGAAAGTAAATTGTCAGCAAGAATTATGGGCGCTTTAGTAATTGCAGATAATGAATTTAGGTATGAACTGATGTAGGCGTCATTTTTAATTATAAAATAAGGTGTTTTTTCTATTACTTTTCTATCATTTTCTGTGTGTTTTTCAAGAAATTCTTTCAGCTTTTTTTCTGAAAAGAAAAAGAGTTTGCAATAATAAATAGTTTCTGTATCTAGTAATTCTGTCCAAAGCCAATTTCCTTTTTTTAATAATAAAGATTGATCTTGGTTTACGGCAATTGTTGTTCCAGCAAAATGGACCTGCTTTTTTCCTACTTGTAAAAAGCTAAACATATTCATCCCTAAATTGACCTTGCTTTTAACGACATCATTAGTCATTTTAAAATCATAAACGAACAAATCAATTTTTTTCTCACTATCTTTAATATAAAGCTCAGGTATGTTTTCTATTGGCATGCAGATGTTTTTAACTTCAAAGTAACCTCCTATTTATTATAGTTTGTTATATGAGTTTATAAAGATAATACTATTAATTATCTTTAGTAATACAAGAAAAATAAGCCTATTAAGAATTCTTATATATTTTAAGACGTTAATGCAATTTGTGAATTTACAAAAAACACAAATTATAGTGATTAAACAGGCCAAAACAACTATGTAGCGCTCAGCGATTGCTTATAACTTTGAAGAGTATCCCTTAAATTTACTCAAAGCCTTTGGCGTTAAACTAAAACCTCTTAAACTATAAGTTTTTAATAAGCTTATGAAACAAAAAATATTCTCAAACACTTTATTTAAAGCTCTTTCTGGGAATGAATGCTCTGTGCAATGATTACCAATATTGTGTGTTGTTTTTCTAACTTCCTAGTGGTTGAGTATAATTTACAATATCAATTCCAATTCCATTTGGATCTGTAATGGCAAAATGTCTTTCTCCCCAAGGTTCATTCCTTATATCTACCTTTATTTCAACTCCCTTATTTTCTATTTCTTTATATAATTTATAGACATTGTCAACCTCAATTGTTAGGTACATGCCTTCTCCTAGAAAAGGTTTATGAAAAAAAGGATGTTGAGTTGGGTGATTTGGTAAAAGAAAACTCAATGTATCTTTTTTATTAGGTGTTTCAAGAAGAAGGTAGAATTCATTTTCAAATTTGATTTTAAAACCTAAATTTTCTTTATAAAATGATTTTGTTTCAGAGAGTTTTCTAGTTAATATTCCAGCGTTTAGTCTCATAATTATTTTAGTTGTTATGTATTTCTGTTGTAGGTAAAAGTCTCGAATCTGCCAATCCAGCCATTCTATGTCCCACATTATTTAAATACACTTTACTCTGCGAAAACGTCATAAATTTTTCAATAGACTCGTGTTCCACTAATAAAATAGCATCCCATTTTTCATAAGCTGGTCCAATTAAAAAGTTTGTACTTTTGCCATAATAGATTATTTTACTTCCAATATTTTTCAATTCGGGTAATGTATTTTCCATATATAACTCATAAGCTTCTTCGCCTGAAATTTTCGATTTAGGTTTTAATTCATCAAAATCTGTATAATCTGCTTCTAAGTGAAATTTTAATAAGTTTAACATTATAATTTTCCCTTTATTAAGGTAATCCATATAAAATTTCTTTCCAGATTCAGGGCTTGCCTCTAAATATTTTTTCATTTTTCTTGGGGTCTATTTAAATTATACGCGACAACGGGATAACACAAATTAATACATATTATCGACACTATAAATTTAAAAGCTTTTTTATAGTACACAAACGATTTTTTATTATGTGTGCGTAAATTTCTGTAGTTTAATAACTTTCATTTTTTGTGTACGTTGATACAGTAAATACTCCAAATACTTATGGTTTAAATTTTTTATATATGGATCTCTCTACATGTTAAGTTAAAAAGTGGTTAAGCCTCCGTTTAAATACTCAAAATATCTTAAGTGTAAAACTGTGCAGGTACTACTTTTACAGCAGCGGTTTGCCTAATCAACAAGATTTTTAGAGTTGACCTGTCAACACGTCACAGACATGTTTATTTTAGGGCATTTTTAATTCGTTTCTATTTAAATTTTTGCCTACTATAGTGCCGTTTTACCAACCATTAGTATTAAACCAAAAGCCAATATTACAGTTGTAATTGGATCAAACATACCGATAACGAAACCCCCTTCTTTACTATTATATTTCGCTAAAAGAATACTGTCTATTATTTGATGAATTGTAATGGACAACAAAGACGTAGAGTTGGAATATATTAATCGGAAAACGAATTTTTATTGGGGCTTTGTCTAATTGAGCTTTGTTTTTTATATCAAAAAATTAAGGAACGCGAATGCATGTTATTTCATTTAAGCGTAAAATATTAGAGAACTTTACATAAATCTTAGTTTTAAAAGTGTAACCGTTTACTATTCGATTTTAGAATATGCTACTGGAATAGTTTGTTATAATTTTAAAGCAAGAGCGATATGACTTTAAAGATAGTTTTAGAAATTTTACATTTTAGTAAGAAAAATAACTTTTATGAACGTGTTTTATAAAGTGAAATTACTACATTTAAAAGCGAAAATACAACCCTAACAAAAATTATTTTATGAAAAGTCTTTATAATGACCAACCAAGAAAAGACGGTAAAAAAGCGACGGATCTCGCACCAAAAGATGCCAAATATTATGACTCAACTTGCAGTTGTAACGACCCCATAGCATGCTTAGAACACATGTTTTGTATTATGACGCAAGAGCGTCGTGTTGTAATGGAAGGGCAGTGCCCAGCAAGACGCCCTGTGTTTTTACGTACACATGGTATATTAGAAGGAGAGCTTAGTATTTTAGAGGATAAAGTTCCCGAAGATTATAAACACGGCTTATTTGAAAAGCCTGCTAAGCATCCTGTATATGTAAGATACTCGTCTGATCTTGCTGATGGCAGACCTGATTGGAAAAGCACTATAGGCATTGGCATTAAAATTTTTAACGTAGATAGTACAGAACCTTACGCCAAAGGAAAAAAAGCCAAATCGTCTAAAACAGCAGATCTTCTGTTGCAAAACGTTCCGAACTTTTTTGTCGATACAGCTGCAGATATGTGCAACTTTACCAAAGCCAGTTTTGAAGGTTGGAGTAATGAATGGATACAAGAAAACGCGCCCAATACAAACCAGTTGTTAGATGGTATGGCAAAACCGATTCGTTCGGTTTTCGATACCTCCTTATGGAGCGTAGTACCTTTTAAATTAGGTGATGGATTCTGTAAATACATATTACGTCCTGGAACTTCTACTTTTTTTGAAGAACCAGATATTAATGATCCTAATTTTTTGGCTAAAGATTTAGCAGGACGTATGGCGAAAGGAGCTGCTACTTTAGATATATATATCCAAAAACGTCCAACACCAAAAGATGGATTTAGCCAAGCTTATATAGATGAGTGCTATCCTTTAGATAAAGCAACAGTGGTTTGGGATGAAAAAGAGGCCGTGCCTGTAAAAGTAGCTACCATAAATTTAAAAAAGCAAGACATTACAAAAAAAGAACGGGAGACTTATGGCGATTGGTTGGCATTTAACATTGGGCGAACACCAGAAGCCAATAAGCCAGCAAAAGAAAGTAGTGTCGCTCAAGCACGCGTTCGAGTTTATCAAGCAAGCGCAAATTACAGACGGGCCAAAAACGAGCAACCTGTTGAAGAACCTCAAGCTCCAGGAACCCCCGTAATTAAAAACCCTAAATGTCCCTTTAGTGGAGTTGTACCTAGACCAGAAGAAGAACAACCCAAAGCCTTAACGCAAGCGCAAATAGATGCCATTACAGAAGTACGAATACATCCAGGCATAGGTATTGCCCGAGTAGGAAACAGTACTAAAGATTTTTATATAGGCCCAGAAGTATCTCACCCAGAACCCACAGCATTTGGCAGTACAAGAGATAAAACAGGAGCTATAAAGCGCCAAGCGGCTAGGTTTAGAGTGTACGGTTACGATAAAAACGGCAACATTGTTGCAGAAATACAGCAATCTAAGAACACACAAGTAGAATGGGCCGTACATGTTGCCAATAAAAAATCGGCATGGTATGAGTTTGATGCGGCAATGGATATTCCTGCTACAGTAAGTTTAAAAGTGCCATTACGAAACCCCGACATAAAAGGAAGCGACCGTTCTGCTTTAGCCATAGACCCTGGCGAAAAGAAAATTATGGGTATTAACATGAACGATTCCAGTTATAACCTTAAGGGTAATTTTCAAGGTACTCCCGTAATGCTAGGGCAACTGCGTACAGATGCTGTTGGGCGTTTACTATTTTTACCTGGCTTTGGAGTTTCTGCAAGCCCTGCAAATACACCTGTATTCGATCCAGAAAACCCTAGTACTTTTAATAATCCAGCAGGGTGGTATGACGATATTGCCGATGGACCTGTTAAGGCTAAAGTAACTATTGGTACAAAAGATTTTATTGCAGACCCCGCTTGGGTTGCCTCTGCACCCCCCAATTATGCACCAGATATTGTAAGCTGGCGTAGTATGAACGATTTAATGCAGAACGTATATATAACATCTGGTATGCAAGACTTGCCAAAACGCGTGTCGTTTAAAAAACACGTCCAGCCCATTTTAACTCGATTAAGTGAGTTGCAATGGGTTAATAAAGGCTTCTTATCTATGTTTGGTGCTGGAGCTCCAATGAATTTTACAGATAAAGCACTACTTAAAAAATTAGCTACAGCACCAATTAGTATGACGTATCCCGATCCTTACGGAGAGTTAAGACGCACTATTTACAATAGTTTTAGAGCTAAGGATGTAAAATCTGTAGAAGAAGGTGCTTGGCCTTGGATTTATGGAGATGCATTTGGGTATACCAATCCAGATCCCTCAGTAGCACCATCTGCAAGTACCTATTTGCAACTGCCAGCATTTTACGACTATATTTTATCTGCTTGGGTAGAAGGTAATTTTATTAGCGATTATAAACCAGAGGAAGAATTACAAACAACACTCGATAAGATCGATTTACAAGACCAACCCCAAGCTTTAGATGCAGCCAATATGCATTTTTGTATCGCAGATGCCTTCCATCCGGGAGCGGAGTTAACATGGCCAATGCGTAATGCCTCCATGTATCGTGCACCTTACCGTATTAGAATGCGTGCAGAAGGAAAAACCGATCCTACATATGGTTCTAACCTTACCACAACTCAGGTTATGGCAATGAATGGCCCTTTATACGATCAAGGCCCAGGAGATTTAACCCGTTGGATGGCTGTGCCATGGCAAGGCGATACAGCGTTTTGTCGCTCAGGATACGATATGGAGTACGACCCGTACTTGCCTACTTTCTGGCCAGCACGTGTGCCTAATCAAGTATTAACCCGTATTGATTACGATACGCTTATGGACAAGTCGAAACCTTACGAAGAACGTATAGCAGCTTTCCATAACAGGCCGAGTTGGTTACGACAATTACCAGGAGCAAACCCTGTAGCTGAACAAATGATTTATATGATAGAACATTTTGGAGATATGGGAATTGTAGAAGCAATGCCATCTCCCCGACACGATAAAGGTTTTGAATGGATGCCAGAACATATATATGTTGAAAACCTTTCTGAAGTAAAGGCTGCGGAATTGAATAAAGCACACAAGTTATTCTTAGAAAATTATGGAGATATGAATGATACCGATAAGGCTCTTACAGAAGCAGGATGGTTTAGTGAAGAACAACGCAACGAATTTGCTACTATTAAGCGTAGAGGTAACTAATGGCAGTGCCAATATTTGATGTTGTTATAGCAGGTGCAGGACCTTCGGGTTGTGCAGCTGCTATTCGATTACGGCAACTTGATTTATCGGTATGTTTAATAGATACAGTAGCTGGTAGCGCACTCAAAGTTGGAGAATCACTACCTGGTGCCAGCTTACGGTTATTACGTCGTTTAGGTATTTCTAACTTAAGTGATTTGCTAGATGTAGTAGACTATAGTGCTTGTACTGCTAATGTTTCAGCCTGGGGCACAGAATATTGGACGTATAACGATGCTATTAGAAATCCAGAAACAGGAGGATGGCATATTTTACGGCATAAGTTTGATGCCGCATTACAAAACTTAGCCCAGAAGCAAGGTGTTGTGTTTTACAAAGGTAAAATAGGAAAAATAACGCCCAATACTATTGAAAATGAAATGTATGGCAATTACACAATTGGTTTTAAGACAAAAGCACCCCATCTCCCCAGAGTCTTACACACCAAATGGGTAGTAGATGCTACAGGTCGCGCCACTGCAGTGTTAAAACAATTTCGAATACCTCGCCAAAAGTTTCAAACACAACTTGCAGCTGTAGCGTGGTTAAAACCTAATGTTAGAGTAGATACAGCGCACACTACGCGCATAAAATCTGTACGTAATGGTTGGTGGTATACAGCAAGACTTCCAGATCATTCTAGGGTCATTGCGTTTTACGGACTGCCTGATGTTATCAAACAAATGGTAAAAGTACCCAATGAATTTATCTCTGCAATTAACTTAAGTGCAATTTTAAAACATACTGTTAATACCGAATTTCTTATAGCAGAGGTAAAGGCTTGTAATGCAGAAACGGCGTTAAGCAAACAAGTTATTGGACAATCTTGGTTGGCAGTAGGAGATGCAGCTTTGTCGTTAGACCCTATTTCTTCTCAAGGATTGTTTTTTGGTTTGTACAGTGGCATAAGAGGGGCAGAAGCTATTTCCAATTGTTTGTCGAATAATTTTCAAGAAGAACGCGAACGCGTTAAACGAGATTACCAACAAAAAATAGAGCGTGTGTTTACAGCAAATCAAAATTCTAGAAAGTATTTTTATACAAGAGAATTGAGATACCAGAGTGAGCCTTATTGGAAACAATATATTAAGAATAGGGCTGGAGTGGAAGTGGTACAGATATGAAACAAAAAAAGTTATTCTAGGAATTGTCTTTTGTTTTGGAGCCAAAAAAAAGCGGTGTAAAACCGCTTTTTTTTGATCTTGTTTTGTAGCGAGAACGAGATTTGAACTCGTGACCTCCGGGTTATGAATCCGACGCTCTAACCAACTGAGCTACCTCGCCATTTTGAGTTTGCAAATATAAAAACAAAATTAAAGCCTGCAAATATAACTTAGATAAAATATTATCTAATTTTATTATTTATCTTATCAATTAATGTATATATTGAACAGCGTAAAATAGCAATAATATTTATGGACGATAAAGTTAAGTTTGAAATAGAATTTCCCATTCAGGCATCACCGCAACTCTTATACCAATATATATCTACACCTTCCGGTTTATCTGAATGGTTTTCAGACAATGTAAATTCTCGAGGCGAGTTATTTACCTTTATTTGGGATGATAGTGAGGAACAAGCAAAATTACTAAGTAAAAAAGCAGGAGAGCGTGTAAAATTTAGATGGCTTGCAGATGAGGATGATACCTCTTCATTTTTTGAAATAAGAATACAAGTGGACGAGATTACCAAAGATGTCTCTCTAATGGTAACAGATTTTGCTGAAGATGATGAGATTGATGAGGCCAAGATGTTGTGGGAAAATCAAATTTCCGATTTAAAACATGTCTTAGGATCCGTTTAATAAAACACTTTTTAACCTTATATTTGTCCGCTATTACACTTTTTAATAGCGGATTTTTTTATGACTAATTTTAACGGTACCATTTTAGAAGATACAAACTATATGTCTATAACCAATAGAGGTTATGCTTATGGAGATGCACTTTTCGAAACTATAAAAATTGCTAACGGCAAAATTTTATTTTGGGAAGACCATTATTTTAGACTTATGGCCTCTATGCGTATTATGCGTATGGAAATACCAATGCTGTTTACTATGGAGCATTTAGAAGCAGAAATAGAAAAAACGCTTAAAGCAAATCGTTTAAGCACTGCCGATGCCAGAGTAAAACTGAGTGTGCATCGAAATGAGGGGGGCTTGTATTTGCCTACACAAAATGCTATTGGTTATAATATTAGCGTAAAACCGCTGGATGCCGCGGTATACCATTTACAGGATACTGCATACGAGGTGGATTTGTTTAAAGATTATATGGTAGCACCTACGCTATTGTCTACCTTAAAAACAAATAATAAAGCTATTAATGTTGTAGGGAGTATTTTTGCTAAAGAGAACGGATTGCATAACTGTTTGTTATTAAATACCAATAAAAGTATTGTGGAGGCCTTAAATGGTAATGTGTTTTTGGTAAAGGACAAAATTATTAAAACACCTCCATTATTAGATGGCTGTTTAAAAGGGATAATGCGTACACAGGTAATAAAACATATAGAAAAGTTGGAAGGTTATAAGCTTGAAGAGGCATCAATTTCTCCTTTCGAATTGCAAAAGGCAGACGAACTGTTTATTACAAATGTTATAACGGGCATACAACCTGTAACGAAATATAGGAAAAAAACGTTTGAAACAACGGTAGCTCGTCTTTTATTAAATCGATTAAATGCAGCGATTCGATTAACATCTTAATTGTAGTTGGGGTCCTCTGGTGCATTGGACCATATGCTATATTCGCCACCCAATTCTAACATTTTTTCTTTCCAAAACGAGGCGTAGTCTTTCTCTATAATGTCTTTTTTGTAGACATTTTTAGAAACCAGCCAAGAATTGGCTTTTAATTCGTTCTCTAATTGGTTAGAATTCCAGCCAGAATAGCCTAAAAAGAAACGAATGTCTTTTTCGTTTATAACGTTATTGGTAATAAGTTCTGCTACTTTATTAAAATCGCCTCCCCAAAAAATACCTAAAGAAATTTCTATACTTTCTGGAATGAGTTCTGGAACTTTATGTATAAAATATAAATTATCTTGTTCTACAGGGCCACCATTATACACTTTAAAGGAGGCCTTAACGTCTGGTATTAAGTCTCCTATGGTATACTCTAAGGGTTTGTTGAGAATAAAACCTATAGAGCCCTCTTCGGTATGGTCTGCTAATAATACTATGGAGCGGTTAAAAGACACGTCTCCAATTATAGCTGGTTCTGCTATTAACAAATCGCCTTTAATTGGTGTAATACTGGTCATAATCCATCATATTTTTAACTAAATTTAGTGTTATTTTATAACAAATCCAACTTTTAATACCAGCGAAGTGATTTAAACTTTTTTCAATTTGCTAGAAAAATCTTCTTTTTAATGCAATTTTTGTCTTTTTCTCAGCCAGTAGTACTATTATAAACTTTAACAGAACAAAAAATCTAGAATTTTCGCTAGAATCAAAAAAGGCTAAATCACTTCAGTATAAAAAAAATGCCCTCTATTAAAGAAGGCATTTTATAATGTATTTTTAAACTAAAAAATTAGTTTACAGCGTTAGATAAATCTGATCCAGCTTTAAACTTAACGATGTTTTTAGCTTTTATTTTGATAGTTTCACCTGTTTGAGGATTTCTTCCTTCTCTAGCAGATCTTTTAGAAACAGACCAAGAACCGAAACCAACTAAAGAAACTCTGTTACCTTTTTGTAAAGCACCTTCTATTTCTATAAGCGCGCATTCTAAGGCTTTTTTAGCAGCAGCTTTAGTTATTCCTGCGTGTTCTGCCATTGCATCAATTAAATCTGTTTTGTTCATAATGTTTATTTTAATAATTAATAAATTGGTTAAACGTTTTTTGTTAAATCCTCTACAAATTTATACGGATTATGTAGCCACACAAGCCGTAGCAAGGGAAAAGCGAATATTTGTTGATAACTTAAGGCATTTGTTAATAAAGATGCTGTGTTTTACCGATAATTTGTAAGACTAGTAATAACGTGGGTTTAGCGCATTTCGGCATTTTCGTTAAAACCATATCCATTTAAAAGTGCAGGTGCATCCATTAATTTTTTTCCGGCGAGTTTTAGCTTTAAAATGGAAATATATCCGCCTTTTACAGCCACTTTTAATGTTTTTTTGGAGGTTATAATTTTACCTGTATTGTAAGGGTGTTCTGCAACCTCTTTTTCAGCAGCATATACCTTTACGGAACTAAGATCTTCTCCATTAACTAAGGTGCTCCAAGCTGCTGGGTAGGGGCTAAGTCCTCTTATTTTATTGTGTATATCCTCTAGTGTAGCATTCCAGTCTATTTTGCAATTGTCTTTATTAAGCTTGTAGGCCGTTTTTAAGTTGCCTTCTTGTGTTTGTGGTGTGGTGTTAACCTCTCCTTTTTCTATAAGACTAACAGTTTCTAAAACCAGATGACTTCCTAAGTGCATAAGTTTATCGTGTAGCGTGCCTACATTTTCCTCTGGCGTTATAGCGATGTCTTTTTGTAAAATCATGGCACCAGTATCTATTTTTTCATCGATAAAAAAAGTAGAGACTCCTGTTTTAGTTTCACCATTAATTATAGCCCAATTTATAGGAGCTGCTCCACGGTAATTAGGGAGTAAAGAGGCGTGTAAATTAAACGTGCCGTAAGCAGGCATTTGCCAAACAACTTTTGGTAGCATTCTAAAAGCCACAACAATTTGCAAGTTGGCATTTAATGCTTTTAGGGTGTCTAAAAATGAAGTGTCTTTTAAATTTGTGGGTTGTAAGACGTTTAAACCTTTAGATGTAGCGTATTTTTTAACGGCACTTTCATTTAGTTTTCTGCCTCTGCCTGCTGGTTTGTCTGGGGCAGTTATTACCCCTACAATAGTATAATTATGTTCTACCAATGTTTTTAGAGTAGCTACAGCAAAATCTGGTGTACCCATAAAAACAATTCTCAAATCTTTCATAAATGGCTTAGTTTATATGTGTTTGTTTGTGTTATGGTTATAATTTTTTGTTCCAATAAGTGTTTTAATACGGTATGCAACTGGGTATTTTCGCAGTGTAATGTGTCTGCTATTGTTCTCGAAGACTTTGCGCCAGATTCTAAAAGCGTTATAATTTTCGACTTTAAATTTTCTATAGGAACTGGTGGTTTTTTTTTGCGGTGTTGCGAGATACAGACTGAGCAGTTGCCACATGCTACTGTTGTTTTTTCTCCAAAATAATCCAACAGTTGAATGGTTTTACAGGTAGCGTCGTTATTTACATAATTAAGTACTGCATTTACCTGTGCGGTTTTAATAGTATTTTGTTGTTGAATAATGGGCGCAATTCTATTTATAGTTTTATCGTCTTCTCTGGGCGTAACAAATGTAATTTGTGCATCTGTTTTAGTGCTATTAAGTGTTACAATTTCGTCTTTATCGAAACGTTTTAAAGCTTCTAAAAGTTGTTGTTCTGTTACAGCGGCTTTATCGGCTATTTTTAGTGTGTTAATTGGGGTGTCGTTATCAAATATTCCACCGTACGATCTCAAAATAGTTTTTAAAATTAAAGCATTTTCTGGATGTTGCGCAATGTAACCAAAAATAGTTTTGTTTGATACGATACATTGTAATGAAACTTTATTTTTAAATTGTTTAGATAATGTTAGAATACTGTTTCGGTCTAATACTAATAAAGCATTGTAACACAAAATACTATTTAATTTGTATGTTTTGCAAAAGTGATTAAAATCGAAATCGTGAGTTGTAAAAGTGCCCTCGCCATAGGGGATTTGAAAATAACTACACAGTTTACGAAACACGTGTTTTACTAACTTGGTAGAGGGCAATACGTTTAAAAATTGATTTTTAACTAAAACCTCGTCGTTTTTGTTTTTTAGAATAATGGCAAATGCTTTTTCGCCATTTCTACCTGCACGTCCAGCTTCTTGGAAGTAGCTTTCTATACTTTCGGGTAAATTTAAATGTATAACTGTTTTTACATCTGGTTTATCAATCCCCATCCCAAAAGCATTTGTAGCAACGATTACTTGTTTTTTGTTTTGCATCCAAGCTGCCATGTTGGCTTTTTTATCCGTGGTATTCAATCCGCCGTGATAAAACGTTGCTCCTATACCTTTTGAGTTTAAAAGCGCGGCAACCTGAGTTGTAGACCGTCTGTTTCTAACATACACTACAGAAGGTTGTTTGTATTTTTTTAAAATCGTTTCTAAACGGTAGTATTTGTCTTCTTCGTGTAAAACCATATATCCCAAGTTGTCCCTTTTAAAGGATTGCTTAAAGACTTTAGGGTTTATAAAATCTAAATTTTCTATAATATCTTCAACAACTTTAGGTTTTGCTGTGGCCGTAAGTGCAATTACACTTGCGGTAGGGCGCAATTCTCGCAATTTAGAGAGTGTAGCATAAGCAGGCCTAAAGTCGTTTCCCCACTGCGAAATACAGTGCGCCTCATCTACAGCAATAATGCTTACATCCATTTGCTGTATACGATTTTGTACCAGTTCTTGTTGTAAACGTTCTGGAGATACATATAAAAATTTGTAATTGCCATAGATGCAGTTGTCTAAAATAGTATCCAACCTATGGGCAGAAATTCCACTGGTAATGGCCAATGCTTTTATGCCTTTGGCGTTAAGTTGTTCTACTTGGTCTTGCATTAAAGCTATTAGTGGCGAAACTACAATGCAAATGCCTTTTTTTATAAGCGCAGGCACTTGGTAGCAAATAGATTTACCACCACCTGTAGGCATAAGTACAAAGGTATCCTCGCCAGAAAGAACAGCTTCTATAGCGGCTTCTTGCTGTCCTCTAAACGCAGTAAACTTCCAATAGCGTTCTAAAATATTAATAGGGTGTAAGCTCACTATTGCGCTAAGGTATTTGTTATAAAAGTAACACGCTCCTCCACAGTACCAAAAGGCACTATAATGGGCGTATAATTGTATGTTTTATAGGTGTTTAAAATGCATTTGTGTATGTCTTGAGCTTGCTCGAAACTCTCGTAACGTTCTCCATCTGTAGTATGTATGGCCTGCCAAGGTTCTAATAAAAACACCATATCGTAAGGTGTTGAGGCTGCGGCTTTGCAAAAGGCTGCAGGGTAGGCCGTTTTGGTATAATCCATATAGGCTAGAATGTCTGGAATACCTCTGTCTAAAAACACATATTTAGAAGTACTGTTTATAGCTATATTGTATTGTAACATACGTTCTTCTAACAATCGCTCGCTAAACCTTAATGGTGCTTCTAAAAATAATTGGGCAATACCTTGCTGTTGTGCTTCTTGAATAATTGCTCTGGATACCTCTTCTAAACAATTATAGTTTTTTAAGGCAAGTGCATTAATCAAAGTTGTTTTTCCCGTGCTGGGGCCTCCTGTAATTACAAGTTTTTTAACCTTCAATACTACTCTAATTTTAATGTAAAAATAGTACTATATTTGCAGATTAAAAAGCAGATATGAGCGCATCTCCAAACCCAAACGAGTTTTATGAAAAGTTAAGAGCACAACTTTATGATACTACGCTATGGCCAAGCGAATATTTGTATAAATTTATTATTAAAACAAATACTTCCGAAATAAAAATTATAGAATCGTTATTTAATAATATGGGCGCTGTTATAAATACGGTAACCTCTAAAAATGGGAAGTATACCAGCATTTCTATAAATGTAAGAATGAAAAATCCAGATGCTGTTATTACAAAATACAAAGAAGTTGCAGAAAAGGTTGAAGGCGTTATAAGTCTATAATTTTTTTTGTACTTTGCGATTCACTTCTATAGCATTTTAATACTACACAAAAATTTTGATAGATAATTTAGAGTACAACACAGAACGAGAACATCTTATTATTCCCGAATATGGTAGACATTTGCAAAAAATGATTAACCATGCCAAAACAAGAGAAACAAAAGAAGAACGTGAAAAATTAGCAAAGTCTATAATAGCGGTGATGGGAAATTTACAGCCCCACCTTAGAGACGTTGCAGATTTTCAACATAAACTTTGGGACCAATTATTTATAATGTCTGATTTTGAATTAGACGTAGAATCCCCGTACCCAAAACCTTCAAGAGAATTACTGTCTGAACGTCCTGCACCACTTAAATACCCACAAAACCATCCAAAATATAGATTTTATGGCAATAACATAAAAACTATGATAGATGTGGCTAATACTTGGGAAGATGGAGAACTAAAAGAGGCTTTGTTATATACAATAGCAAACCACATGAAAAAGTGTTTTTTAAATTGGAATAAAGACACTGTAGAAGATGCCGTTATTTACGACCATTTGTTCGAGCTGTCTAATGGAAAAATAGATTTAAGAAACTCTAAAGAGGACCTTTCAGACTCAGGCAGTTTACTACGCTCTAAAGGCAAGTACAATAATAGCAACAACACTAATAATAATAGTAAAAAGAAGAAAAACACAAATCACCGTTCAAGAAAACGTTACTAAGTTTTTATTATGGGTACATTTAGAATAGAAGGCGGACACCAGTTAAAAGGGAGCATACAACCTCAGGGCGCAAAAAACGAAGCATTACAAATTTTATGTGCTGTTTTGCTAACTCCAGAGCTAGTTACAATACATAATATTCCAGATATTATAGATGTAAATAAGCTTATTAAATTGTTGGAAAAGTTAGGCGTTAAAGTTAATAAAATAGATAATGGCACATATACGTTTCAAGCAGATGCTGTAGATTTAAATTATTTAGAATCCGATCAATTTAAAATAGACGGTAGAGGCCTAAGAGGATCTATAATGATTGTTGGCCCTCTATTAGCTCGTTTTGGCAAAGGTTACATCCCTAAACCAGGCGGAGATAAAATAGGAAGAAGGCGTTTAGATACGCATTTTGAAGGCTTAATTAAGCTTGGTGCTAAGTTTGGATACAGTAAAGAAGAGCAGTTTTATGGCGTAGAAGCCAAAGTACTTAAGGGTACTTATATGCTGCTTGAAGAAGCATCTGTAACAGGAACAGCTAATATTGTAATGGCCGCCGTATTGGCAGAAGGCAAAACAACAATATACAATGCAGCCTGCGAACCTTACCTGCAACAGTTGTGTAAGATGCTTAATAGAATGGGCGCTAAAATAAGTGGTGTAGGCTCTAATATGCTTATTATAGAAGGTGTGAAAGCTTTAGGAGGCACAAGCCATACAATGCTTCCAGACATGATAGAAATAGGGAGTTGGATTGGTTTAGCTGCAATGACTAAAAGCGAACTTACTATTAAAAATGTGAGTTGGAACGATTTGGGAGTAATACCAAATATTTTTAGAAAGTTAGGTATTACAGTAGAAAAACAAGGAGACGATATCCACATACCAAAACATACAGACGGTTATGAAATACAAAGTTATATAGATGGGTCTATTTTAACCATATCTGATGCACCTTGGCCTGGGTTTACACCAGATTTATTAAGTATTATACTTGTTGTAGCTACGCAAGCCAGAGGCAGTGTATTGATACATCAAAAAATGTTTGAAAGTCGTTTGTTTTTTGTGGACAAACTTATAGATATGGGCGCAAAAATTATTTTATGCGATCCGCACCGTGCCACAGTAATAGGTCACGATTTTAAATCGACCCTAAAAGCTACAACGATGACCTCTCCAGATATTAGAGCAGGCGTGTCCTTGCTAATAGCCGCACTTTCGGCAAAAGGCACTTCTACCATTCAAAATATCGAGCAGATAGATCGTGGTTACGAAAATATAGACGAAAGACTTAAAGCTATAGGAGCTAAAATAGAACGTATTTAATTTATGAGCGCTATTTTAGCTTCGCGCTTTTTTTTATGCTTTTCTTTGCGTTTTCCTGTTATTAGATAAAGTGAGGTGCTTACAACCAAACCACCAGCGGCAGTAGCAACCCACTCGCTAGTATCAAATCGGTTGCCGTCGTAAAGTTCCTTAGCCAAGCCTGCTAGGGTAGCAGTACCTAAACTGTACCAAAATGCTTTTTTAGAGCTTTTGGTTTGTACCTTAAAAAAGGCATAGCTAACGCCAGAAATAACAGCACCAGCACCAATATGAAGTTTTTCGTCTGCCGTTATGTTTTGTGCTTGTACGTTATTAAATAACATGTTAAACGTAAAAAGTAAGACAACTAATCGCATAATTTAGAGAGATTGGTTAGGGCTGCCAATTTAGCTGTAACCTGTAATATGAAATTATTTTTTAGTTGAAACGCCTTTTTTTTTTGATTATCCACAAATAAATGGTGATAATTATGCACTCAAAAACATAAAGTTTTAACTCTAAAAATGTGTTTTGAGAATCAGTGCTTTTAAACTAAAGGATAGCAGCAAAATAAATTACGCTTAGGCGAAATTTTTGTTTGTAAATCGTGTTATTCCGTTGAAAAGTAAATAAATAATGGAAAACACAGTACAAACTCAATTATAAAGCATTAAATTTGTGAAAATTACTGCTATATTGCAATTATTAAAACTAATACAGCAAATTATTTTTGTTATACGAGTTTTCAAAATACGAGTTTACTAAAAATTAGGGCTTAAAAAAGAATTTGTTAAGTGCCAAATACCATTGAAGTTTTATAATAATGCCCCTTTAATTAGCTAAAATTAAGCTTGCTGTGGTTAACAGGTTGATAAAGTAAATTTTTTAAGTACCATCTGTATTTTTATCGTGCTAAAATCTATTTGATATGAAATTACAAAGAGGTCCTCTATTATGCTGGGATATTTATGCCACACACTTGGCCAATCAAAGTAAAATCTTTGAAAAGAAAACAGATGTTAATGTGCTAAATACATTTAAAGAGGAATTTAATTGGTCTTTAAATGTAGAAGATCTTATAGCGGATAATACTTATAATGCATTAGTTTTGACCGACTACAGTCAAGAAATATGCTGGGTAAATAAAGGTTTTACAAGAATGACGGGGTATCCCGCTAGTTACGCAAAAGGTAAACGGCCAAAGTTTTTACAAGGGGAAGCAACATCGGTAAAGGCCACTCAAAAGATAAAATCTCATCTTAAATTAGGGTTAAATGTAAAAGAAACGCTTATAAATTACAAAAAGAATGGTTTACCTTATAAATGCACCATCGAAATTTTCCCTATAAGAGATATGCACTTACAAGTAACGCACATGTTAGCTTTAGAGAAAGTGACATCTTAAAGTTAAAGTTATCATTAAAGCTTAGTAATGCTTAGCTTCCTAGTATTAAATTCAAAATTTTAAGGAAAGTGCTTTTAGTCTACTTAAAGTGTAGGTCGCTTTCCTTTATCAAGTTATGTTAATTTTCTGAGGCTTTAGTGCCTCATCAATTGTACATTGCTTGTATTGTTTATTTTGGATAAAGCTATTTTTAGCACTTTGATTACGTTTAAATTTCATTATGTTTTACTAACAAATTAAAGTGCATAATATTAAAAACCTTGTGCTTATATCTTACGCGTTCCGTTATCTCGTGTAGAATTCAAACTTAAAAGGTTAAGCTATTCCTCATGTATTTCGTATTTTTGCAAAACAAAAAACGATAAAATTTTCTATGAAAATGTCTAAAGCAGAAGTGTTAAAACAAGCCAATAATACTTGTAAAAACACACTAATGGAAACGTTACAAATAGAAGTTACAGATTTAGGCGATGACTATTTAATAGCCAAGATGCCCGTAAATTCTAGAGTACATCAACCAGATGGTGTTTTGCATGGCGGTGCTACAGTAGCTTTAGCAGAAAGTGTGGGGAGTATAGCGTCTCAAATATTTACAAACCTAGAAGCCTATTTTGTTAGGGGTATAGAAATTTCTGCAAACCACATTAAAAGTGTAAGATCTGGACATGTACATGCTAAAGCAACTTTTTTACATAAAGGCCGCACCACACAATTGCTTGATATTAAAGTTACAGACGACGATGGGCATTTAATTTCAATATGCAAACTGTCTACCATTACGTTACCTAAAAATAAATAGGTAATATATGGACAACATTTCTTTAGAAAAAATTAGGGCACACTATAAAGCTAAACTACCTTTTGTAATTTATAGAAAACCCAACAGCAGTAATATTCAAGCTATATTGCAAAACGATGACTATTTACACGTTTCTAAGGCGTTTAAGGAGACAGGTTTCATTTTTTCACCTTTTGATGATGTAATGGATAGTGTTCTATTACCTTTAGAACATTCTAAACAGTTTACAGTAGACTTTATCGAGAATGTCGAAAAGGGAAATAACGAACCGCTTTCCACAAATCCCGATTTGAATGGCAAAGCTTACCATATTACACTTGTAGAAAAGGGCATTACAGCAATAGAAACATCAGTTTTAAAAAAAGTGGTACTCTCTAGAAAAGAAACGTTACCATTAGAGGGTAGAGACGCTTTGCAAATTTTTAAAAAACTGGTAGCGCATTACAAAGGCGCATTTGCATATTGTTGGTACCACCCCAAAGTAGGGCTGTGGTTGGGAGCAACACCAGAAACATTGCTAAAAATAGAAGGCAATCAATTTTCTATTATGGCTTTGGCAGGTACGCAAAGTTACGCTGGAAGTCTAGATGTAGAATGGCAAGATAAAGAACTACAAGAGCAGCAGTTTGTAACAGATTTTATACTAAAAAATATAGAGACACAAGTAAGTGCAATTAAAGTATCTAAGTTAGAAACTGTAAAAGCAGGAAATTTGCTGCATTTAAGAACCTTAATTAAAGGCCATTTAAACCTAAACACTCTTAATTTTGAACACTTGGTAAAAAGTTTACACCCTACACCTGCTGTATGTGGTTTACCAAAACAAGATGCCAAAACCTTTATTTTAGAAAACGAGAATTACAACAGGGCCTTTTACACAGGGTTTTTAGGCGAGCTTAATTTTAATGTTGTAACAAAACCCCGAACAGGGCAACGCAATGTAGAAAACAGGGCTTATGCAGTAAAAAGAAAAAGAACACAACTGTATGTAAATCTAAGATGCATGCAATTAGAACACGCCACTATTAATATTTACATAGGAGGAGGCATAACAGAAACCTCAAACCCAGAACGCGAATGGGAAGAAACCGTTGCTAAATCTTTAGTCGTTAAAAAGGTGTTATAAGCAAAGCAATATTAGGGGTATTTCGTATTTTTGCAGTAAGATTTTAAGCTACATGACCTATCCTAAAATTCCTTTGGCACAAACTGTAATTCAGTTATGTAAAGCCAAGGAAATCAAACATATTATCATCTCTCCAGGTAGCCGAAGTGCACCCTTAACCATTGGTTTTACTAACGATCCCTATTTTACATGCTATAGCATTGTAGACGAGCGTTGTGCCGCCTTCTTTGCTATGGGCATAGCCCAACAATTAAAAGTGCCTACAGCTCTGGTATGCACCTCGGGAAGCGCTTTGTTAAATTACTATCCTGCCATTGCAGAAGCCTACTATAGCGATATACCTTTGGCGGTACTTTCAGCAGATAGGCCAAAGCATTTAGTAGGAATAGGGGACGGGCAAACCATAAATCAAAAAAACGTATATGGAAATCACATCTTATATTCAGCAAATTTAAAGTTAGATTTAAAAGATGAAAACCAGATTCCCTCTTATGAAGAACTTCCTATTTTAAAAAATATAGAAGACAAATTAGAACGGTTTTTAGGATTTCAAAAGGATATCCAACGGTATAATGAAGAAGAAATTAATACAGCATTAAATCTAGCGTTAAGGCGTAAGGGCCCTATACACATAAACATACCTTTCGATGAGCCTTTATACGATACAGTAACAAAACCGAGTGTAAGCCCTAAAGTAATTGCGTTACCCCCTAAAACTACAAGCATAGATACTGTAGTTTTAAAAAATTGTCTTGAAGATTGGAATTTGGCCTCTAAAAAAATGATTTTAGTAGGCGTTAATGCACCGCACACTATAGATGCGAAATGGCTAAATGAATTGGCTAGAGATGAAAGCGTTATCGTATTAACAGAAACCACATCTAATTTACACCACGAATCGTTTTTTCCAAGCATAGATCAGCTTATAGCTCCCTTTACCGAAGACGAGCAGAAAACACTCAAACCAGAGGTACTACTTACTTTTGGAGGTCTTATTGTATCCAAAAAAATAAAGGCCTTGTTGAGAAAATTTAAACCTAAAGTCCACTGGCACGTTGACGAAAAAAAGGCTAATGACACTTTTTTTAGTTTAACATCCCATATCGAAACCACTCCAGACTTGTTCTTTAAATCTTTTCTACCATTAATCACCCACTATAGAAAAGCAGATTACAGAGGGAATTTACTAGAAATTAAGAAAAAACGTTTGCTAAGGCATGAGGCTTATTTAAAAGAAATCCCCTTTAGCGATTTTACAGCATTCAATACCATTTTAAAAAGCATACCAAAACATACAATACTGCAAGTAGGCAATAGTTCTGCCATACGTTACACGCAACTTTTTGGTGTAGATAAAACATTAGAAGTGTATTGTAATAGAGGGACTAGCGGTATAGATGGCAGCACATCTACAGCAATAGGTTGCGCTGTGTCAAAAACTAAGCAGACCACTTTTATTACTGGAGATCTTAGTTTTTTTTATGATAGTAATGCATTGTGGAATAATTACATACCAAGTACCTTTAGAATTATAATTGTAAATAATAAAGGCGGTGGTATTTTTAGAATATTACCAGGCCATAAGAATACAGAGAATTTCGATACATATTTTGAAACCCACCACCATCTTACTGCAAAGTATTTGTGTGAAATGTTTAATTTAGAATATAATGCAGCTAGAGATAGCGAAAGCTTGGAAGGCTCTTTAAATGCGTTCTTTGAAAGTTCTAAACAACCTAAATTATTAGAGGTTTTTACACCTAAAAATCTTAACGATAGTATTTTATTAAATTACTTTGAATTTATTAAATAACCCTAATGTGACTTTACAGAAATAAAGGTGTCTAAAAAATAGTTATATTTAGGAAATTAATTATTAATCAAAAACAAAATAAACACTATTTATCATGAGTAAACGCGACGACCTAATTGCAAAATATGCTACAGATTTAAAAGACAAATGTGGTGTAGATGTAGATATGGATTTATTAACCAAAGTAACTATTGGTTGTGGACCATCAATTTATAATGCAGATGCTTCAACAGTTTCAGGATCAGATCAATCTGAATTAGCAACTGTAAAGAATAATTTTTTAATTAAAAAGTTGGGTCTAAGCGAAAGCGATGATTTAGATGGTGCTATAGCGGCCGTTATAGAAAAATACGGAAAATCTAACCGTAATAAATACAGAGCTGTAGTATATTATTTATTAACGAAACATTTTTCTAAGGAGTCTATATACTCATAAATAGAAAATTTTATAATATTTAGCTGAAGCGTTACAAAATTGTAACGCTTTTTTTGTGTCTATTCGTTTTTGTTAAAGCTAAAGTTATAACTTTGCTGCTATGGAATTAGGACAAGTAAATACATTAGAAATTTTAAGAGAAACAGATCACGGTATATACCTTATCGATGCAGAAGATAATGAGGTGTTATTACCAAATCGTTATGTGCCTCAATCTTTTAAAATTTGGGATAAGATAGATGTTTTTGTGTATTTAGATAATGAAGAGCGTCCAGTAGCCTCTACAGACATCCCATATATAAAAAAAGGAGAATTTGCACTGTTGCGTTGCAATCAGGTTACCGATTTTGGTGCTTTTCTAGATTGGGGCTTGGTAAAAGAATTATTTTGTCCGTTTAAAGAACAAGCGTTTCCTTTAAAATCAGGAGGTTGGTATTTGGTACACTGTTATTTAGATGAAAAGACCGAACGTTTGGTAGCTTCAAGCAAAACTAACAGGTTTTTAGACAATAAAGTGTTAACCGTAGAACAGTTTGAAGAAGTAGATGTAATCGTGTCTCATCCTTCGGATATTGGTTGGAACGTTATTGTTAACAAAAAACACATTGGCTTAATTTATAAAGACAACATATTTAAAGACATTAGTGTAGGAGACCAGCTAAAAGGTATTGTTAAGAAAATTAGACCAGGTAATAAATTAGACATATCTCTAGAAAAAATAGGTTTTAGAAATATAGAACCTAATGCACAGCGTATATTACAAGAGCTAGAAGACAATAGTGGTTATATAAAACTTACAGACAAATCTAATCCCGAAGCTATAAAACACAGCCTGCAAATGAGCAAGAAGAGTTTTAAAAAAGCTATAGGCAGTTTGTATAAAAATCGCCAGATAGAGATAAAAACCGACGGTATTTATTTACTTTAAAGAAAACCGTCTGCTGCTTTTTACGCTGTGGTACACTTGGTTAACAGCATCATAAACGCTATCGTAGTCTACTTTACCACACACGCAAAAACTGCTTTCCATTCTAGCATTCATTTTTGCTGCTTCGTTATGACCAACCACGCCGTAGGCTTTTAGATTTTTAAATTTCGATTTGTATTTAGGAGCGTCCAAAAGATCTACAGAATAAGAGTTTATTCTATTTGCTACAATACCATAAGGCTTAGACGTACCAAAATACGTTTTAATTTCGTCTATTACTACTTCGGCGTTTTTAATGTTTAAATGAACACCTTCCTTTATTTCTACCACAGCAATGTGGTTAAAGAAGAAAATATTGGCTAATTTGTTTTGTACAAATGCCAAAATTTGATCCTTGAAATCAGATTCAATTATTGTCATTTTTATGCAAATCTTTACCTCGTTGCACTAGGTGGATTAAAATTAAAATTGGTGGGGCTACTTATAAATAAGACACCCATTTAAATGAAAAGTCACAAATTGTAATTAAAAAGCATATTTTTTAAAATGTGCATATTAATTGGTTTTCAAACCTTTCTTAAATTTATAAAAGACCAACTGCATTTTACCATTAACAAAAATGTAATTTAGAGATTTATATCGCTGTATATGCGTCCTTAAATTCCTATTTTTGTGTTATGATACCTCAAGATACAATAGTTGCCTTGGCAACACCTTCTGGCGCAGGCGCCATTGCTATTATTCGTTTGTCGGGAAAAAACGCTATAACTTATGTGGATAATCAATTTAAATCTGTGTCTGGCAAGGTATTAGCTGCTCAAAGGACACATACCATACACTTAGGGCATATTGTAGACGATGCTATTACTTACGATGAGGTTTTGGTCTCTGTATTTAAAAACCCAAATTCATATACCGGCGAGAACGTGGTTGAAATATCATGTCATGGATCTAGTTACATCCAACAAGAAATTATACAATTGTTTTTGCGCAAAGGTTGTAGAATGGCCGATCCTGGAGAATTTACCTTAAGGGCTTTTCTTAATGGAAAATTAGACCTCAGTCAGGCAGAAGCCGTTGCAGATGTTATAGCCAGTGATAATGCAGCGGCACACCAAATTGCGATGCAGCAAATGCGAGGTGGGTTCTCTTCAGAAATCGCTAAACTTCGCGAAGAATTGCTCAATTTCGCCTCTCTTATAGAGTTAGAATTAGATTTTGCAGAAGAAGATGTAGAATTCGCAGACCGCTCGCAGTTTAAAGCTTTAGTAGAGCGCATTACTTTTGTACTGAAACGTTTAATAGATTCGTTTGCTGTAGGTAATGTGATTAAAAATGGCATTCCTGTGGCTATCGTAGGCGAACCTAACGTGGGGAAATCTACGCTTTTAAATGCGTTATTAAACGAAGATCGTGCTATTGTTTCTGATATTGCGGGTACAACAAGAGATACGATAGAAGATGAAATTACCATAGGCGGTATAGGGTTTCGCTTTATAGATACTGCTGGCATACGAGATACTAAAGATGTAGTAGAAAGTATTGGCATTCAAAAAACATTCGAAAAAATAGAGCAGGCACAAGTTGTTGTTTATTTATTTGATGCTCAAGAATTTAAAAAAGAAAGCACTAAATTTATTGTAGATATTGAGCGCGTAAAAAATAAGTACCCACAAAAACCGCTCGTTATTGTAGCTAATAAAGTTGATAAACTTCCAGAAGCAGACATAAACCAATTGCAACAGCAGCTTACAGCTATTGCAAAAGAGCGCGACAATGTCCAAGCACAGTTATTGTCTGCTAAGACCAATACAGGTGTAGATGCGTTAAAATCGACTCTATTAAGCTTTGTAAATACAGGTAGTTTAAAAAACAATGATACCATCGTAACCAATACCCGCCATTACGATGCTCTTTTAAAAGCCTTCGAAGAAACGACTAAAGTGCAACAAGGACTCGATACAGGCTTGTCTGGAGACCTCTTAGCTATAGACATTCGTCAAGCGTTATACCACTTTGGAGAAATTACAGGGCAAGTTACTAATGATGAATTGCTAGGTAATATTTTTGCTAATTTCTGTATTGGGAAATAAGAAAAATACTATAAAAATAAATTAAAGCTAACAAAGACCTACCATGTCTCTAGGCTCCTAGAGGCATTTTTTTGTGCCTTTTAGCCTCTATTATCTTCTATTATGCTAAAGTTTGTATCGTATTTGTATCTCGGGTTGTCATTTTTCATCGGTTAAAACGTGATAAAGCAAAGGCCAAAGTAAAGTTTATACGCTTTAATGAAACACCTTTCTTTCAAGATGCTCACGAAAAGAGAAATCCTAAAGAAATAACAAAAACGGTTACGTTCAGTAAAACAGATATTGGTTGGAAGCTTTGTAGTTAATTTTAAAAACTACACCTTAAAAGGTATAAAAATCACACAAAAACATAATATATACCTTTATGGGTATAATTTAAATGTATTTTATTATATTGTACCCATAAAGGTATAGTATGAACAACTGGGATAGAGAGAATAGTATTGCTAAATTTGTAAGAGATAGACGTAAAAAGGCAAAGCTAACACAGGTAGAGTTGTCAGACTTTACAGGAGTAGGATTGCGTTTTGTACGTGAACTTGAACAGGGCAAGCCAAATCTAATGACAGATAAAGTAAATCAAGTACTCTTGTTTTTCGGAAATACATTAACTCCAACACCTATAAGCGATGAGACAAGGCGAAATATGGGTAAATAATTCACTAGCAGGTATCTTGACTGAAGGTGACAACGATTATAGTTTTGAGTATAACAAAACATACTTAGAAAAAGAAAATGCCATACAAGTTAGTGTAACGTTGCCACTACAAAAAGAAGCTTTTAAATCAGAACAACTATTTCCTTTCTTCGATGGTTTAATACCAGAGGGCTGGTTGTTAGATATTGCACACAAAAACTGGAAAATAAACCCAAGGGATCGTATGGGATTATTATTAACCACTTGCAAAGATTGTATTGGTAATATTAGTATTATAGAAAAAGTATGAAATATTGTTTAGCTTGCCATAAAGCACTAAATAAAGGAGATATAAATTATCACCAAAAATGTCTTGCAGATTTTTGGCAAGAAGATATCCCTGTACTAGAACTAGATTATGAATTATCTCAAATAGAAGATTTAGCTAAAGAAAACGTAGCGCAACGTATTATTGTTACAGGTGTACAACCCAAACTATCATTAGGATTTACAGAAGAAAATAGTCAAAATAGATTAACTATTGTAGGTGCGTTAAATGGGCGATATATTTTAAAACCACCATTTCAATTATACCCACAAATGCCAGAGATTGAGGCATTATCTATGCTATTAACACAAGCTTGTGGTATAGTAACAGTACCGTTTTTATTAATTTCTTTAAAAGATGGTTCGTTGGCCTATTTAACCAAACGTATAGATCGTGATGCCAATGGCGAAAAATTTCCAATGGAAGATGCTTGTCAATTTACAGAACGCCTAACAGAACATAAATATCGTGGTTCTTACGAACAAATAGCAAAAGGGATTCTTAGATATGCTCAAAACCCTTTACTGGAAACCGTAAAGTTTTATCAACAAGTGATTGTATCTTTCTTAATTGGAAATAATGATATGCATTTAAAGAATTTTTCAATAATAGCAAACGATAATAAACAGTATTCATTAACTCCTGCTTATGATATGGTCGCCGTAAAATTGTTAATTCCAGAAGATAATGAAGAATTAGCATTAAACCTCAATGGAAAAAAGCGAAAACTGAAACGTGAAGATTTTAATGAAGCTATGTTAAAAGGGCATATACCAAAAAAAGCTATTGAAAATTTATGGAAACGTATTGAAAAAGGAATGGAAAAGTGGGAAGCATTAATTGATAATAGTTTTTTGAGTAATGAGCATAAAAAGACAATAAAAGTATTAATAGAAAATAGAGCAAAGCAATTAAACCTTAAAAATAAGCTGTAATTTTTGGATATATTTTTATGATATCAAGACAAACTAAAAAGTTTAAAATCAAATAATGAACAAAAAACTAACGCTGTCATGGCTAGAAGGCTTCCTTATGGATGCCTGCGATATACTAAGAGGTAACATGGATGCCTCAGAGTTTAAAGAATACATTTTCGGAATGTTATTCTTAAAACGTTTGAGCGATAAGTACGAGCAAGATCGTGCAGCTCGTTTGAAAGAACTACAAGACAAAGGACTTTCTGAAGAAAAAATAAACCAAGCATTAGAGCGTGCAAACGCTTACCAATATTTTGTGCCAAAGCGTGCACGTTGGAATTACAAAACGACCAACGAAGCAGGACAAGAGGTTAACGATGGAATACTTCATCTTAAAAAAGATGTAGGTGATCATTTGAACAAAGCCTTAGAAGCCTTAGAAGAAGAAAACCCAGATAAGTTATCTGGAGTTTTAACCAATGTAAACTTTAACCGTACCATTGGTAAAAACAAAAACGCCTTAAGTGATGAAAAACTAATAGAGTTCATCACCCATTTTAATAAAGTAACGCTAACCGACGACCGTTTTGAGTTTCCAGACCTTTTAGGTACTGCCTACGAATATTTAATAAAATATTTTGCTGATAGTGCGGGTAAAAAAGGTGGCGAATTCTATACACCTAACGAAGTGGTAAAATTATTAGTAACGCTGTTAGAACCCGAAGAAGAATCGTCTATTTACGACCCAACCTGCGGTTCTGGTGGTATGCTAATTGAAAACAAAAACTATGTAGAAGCACGTTATGGCGATGCATCTCGTTTAAGTTTTGCTGGTCAAGAATTAAGCGGCACCACTTGGTCTTTGTGTAAAATGAATATGCTGTTTCATGATATTTTTGATGCTGAAATTCTACAAGGCGATACCATTGCCAATCCTTTACACGTAGAAAACGGAGAGTTAAAACGTTTCGACATTGTTATTGCCAATCCGCCGTTTTCTGCCAATTATAGCGATATTAAAAACTTTCGTGACCGTTTCCATTACTGGATGCCTAAAAAGAAAAAAGCCGACTTTATGTTTGTGCAACATATGGTATCTGTGTTAAAAGATAATGGTCGTATGGCTGTAGTAATGCCACATGGGGTGTTGTTTAGAGGTAGCGAAGAAAAAAGCATGCGCCAATGGTTGGTAGATCGTGGTTTATTAGAAGCTGTGGTTGGTTTGCCATCTGGTTTGTTTTATGGTACAGGTATTCCTGCTTCTGTATTAATCATCAATAAAAAAGGTGCTGCGCAACGTAACCAGGTATTGTTTATTAATGCCGATAGAGAGTATAAAGAAGGCAAAAACCAAAATAAACTGCGTCCAGAAGATATTGCCAAAATCAGCTACATCTATAAAAACAAAGAGAATTTAGAAGGCTATGCCAGAAAGATTTCTAAAGCCGATTTAGAAAAAGAAGACTACAATTTTAATATCCGTAGATATGTAGATAACAGTCCGCCTGCCGAACCACAAGATGTAAATGCGCATTTGCATGGTGGAATCCCAACGGTAGAAGTTGATGAGTTACAACCATACTGGAATAACTACACAGCATTAAGAACTTCAATTTTTGAGGAATCAAAAAAAGCAGGGTATCATCAATTTAAAAAATTAATTGACGCAAAAGAAGATTTAAAAACGCTGGTTTTAGCGCATGAAGATATTTATAATAAACGCAAAGCATATACAAATGGCGTAAACGACTGGTGGACCCACAATGTACCCAAACTAGAAGCTTTACCAGAACAGAAAAATGTGTATGACTTATACCGTGATTTCGCTGTGAGTATTGCTAACGATTTTAGTGCCTTAGGGATATTAGACCTACACAAAAGTAGAGGTGCATTTGCTGCCTATTGGGATGTTTTAGAAACCGATTTAAAATCAATAGCCGCTAGTGGTTGGAATGCAGAATTAATTCCTGCAGACGATATTCTACAATCGCAATTCCCAGAAGTATTAGAAGAACTAGCTACAAACGAAGCCAGACGCGACGAGTTAGAAGCCCTTTTTAACGAAGTCAACGAACTAGAGGAAGGCGAGTTTGACGAAGAGAACTACGAAGTATTCCCAAAAGAAGTACTAAAAGAATTAAAAGACAATATTAAAACCTACAATGCAGATATTCGTGAGCTAAAAAAAGACATAAAAGCCTTAAAAATTAGAATTAAAGCCAATGATGATGCCACAGCATTAACACAAGAGCTAAACCAAAAACAAAACACCCAAACCCAAGCCGAAACCAAAAAGGCTACTATAGAGCAACAACTAGCCAAACACACAGCGCTCACCAACGAGCTAAAAACCTGCAAAGCCACCATTGCCGAAATAAAAGCCAAAAAAGAAGATTTAGTCGCCAAAGCACGCGAAAAAATAACCCCAAACGAAGCCAAAGCCTTAATACTTTCACGTTTTAAAGCCGTGTTGCACCATACCGTAATGGATTACGTAAACCGTTACGAACATGCTTTAATTACCGAACTAGAAACACGCTATACCAAATACCAAAATACTTTGGTCAATATTTTAGATAGTAGAGAAGAAGCAGCTTCCCAATTAAATAACTTTTTAATGGAATTGGGTTATGGAAAGTAGTTGGAAATCAGGTGAGCTAACCGATTTTTTAGATAAAATTATTGGAGGAGGAACTCCTTCTAAAAAGATTGAAAAATATTGGAATGGAAAAATCCCATGGGCAAGTGTGAAGGATTTTGAGGATGATAATTACATTTTAAAAGAAACTCAAGATTACATTTCGGAAGATGGATTAAGAAATAGTTCAGCAAATCTTATTCCTTCTGGAATACCTATAATGTGTACGAGAATGGCTGTTGGGAGAGTGGCGGTAAGCCCTTATGCTGTCGCAATCAATCAGGATTTGAAAGCTTTCTATCCAAATAATGAACTTGATTTATCATTCTTTTTGATTCTATTAAGTTTTTTGAATACTAAGTTTAAATCTAAATCTGTTGGATCTACTGTAAAAGGAGTTTCTTTAAAAGATATTAATTCAGTTAACATTAACTTTCCTAGTAATTTAAAAACACAAAAAAAAATAGCCAAAATCCTATCAACAGTAGATGCGGTTATAGAAAAAACCGAAAGCGCTATTGCCAAATACCAAGCCATAAAACAAGGCTTAATGCACGATTTGTTTACACGTGGTATCGATGTAAACACAGGGAAACTGCGCCCAACACCACAAGACGCACCAGACTTGTATAAAGAAAGTGCCTTGGGTTTGATTCCTAGGGAGTGGGAAGATTCTGTATTCAAAAATCATCTAATCAAAAACTTATATGGACCAAGATTTAGTGGTGATGATTATGATTCAGAAGGAAATGTAAAGACTATTCGTGGAATGGATTTTTCAAAAGATGGTGAAATTTTATATAGTCAAGCACCAATTGCGTTACTTCCTAAATCAAAAGTTTATTCACATTTATTAGAAACAGGTGATGTTGTAATGGTTACAACAGCAGATTGTGGTTTAACAGCGGTCTTTGAAGAACAAGACTTTCAATTTATACCAAGTGCATATTCTGTGAAATTTAGATTTAATGAAGAAATTGAACCATATTTCATTAAGTTTTTTATGCAAACTGATAAAGCAAAACGATTGGTTAACAAATATGTTAGACAAGGAACTCTTGGTAATTTACCTGGTTCAGATGTTTTAGGGTTCAATATTACTTTGCCTAAAATTGATGAACAAAGGATAATTATTGAAAAGTTGAAAGCTGTTGAATCAAAAATCCAAACCGAACAACAAGCCTTAGCCAAATACCAACAACTAAAAGCAGGTTTACTGCAAGATTTGTTAACGGGTAAGGTTGCCGTGAGTGTAGATTAGAAAATAAAGTAAAATAGAATATTGAAATGTCTAAAATAGAAAACCATAAATTTACCATAGAAGAAGCTTTTAACGATTGTTTCTATATCGTTCCAGATTACCAACGCGAGTATGTATGGAGTGATAAGGAAGTAAATAAATTACTAGACGATTTAAATAACGAAATAGAGAGTGGTTCTGCTAGTGAGTATTTTATTGGCACTATTTTAGTATCACCAACCCAACATAAAAAACAGTTTGATGTTATAGATGGGCAACAACGTTTAACTACATTTTTTTTAATGCTTTGTGCACTAAAAGCCTTGTTTAAAGGTGAGCCACAAGAGGCAATTTTAAGCAACTTAATAAGTACAAGCTTTACAGATAGCGATGGCGAAATTAGTACCAGTTTAAAGTTAAACCCTAAATACGAAAATGCAGAAGAGGTAATTATAGCCATTATAAAATCGGGTAATGAGCCAGAAACTATTAAAGCATTGCTAAATGCAGCAGGTGTGTCGCAATTTGGAGCTTTAGAAAATATTATAAATGCCTACACAACTATTTACCAGTACCTAAAATTTAATTATCAAGAAACAGGAACACTTAAAAAATATTGGGGTAATTTATCTAACAACGTGGTATTTATTCAAATATCAACAGATGTTAATAGTGCGTTAAAGATTTTTGAAACCATTAACGAGCGTGGTATAGGTTTAAATCCTATGGATTTATTAAAAAACCTATTGTTTACTAACGTGAAGCTAGACGAGTTTACCAAACTTAAAAACGAATGGAAAAAAATAACCAATCCGTTAGAAGAAAATAAAGAAAAACCATTGCGTTTTTTACGTTATTTTTTAATGGCAAATTACAATATAACAAACCATAGAAGTGATGGTATTGTTAGAGAAGACGAAATTTACGATTGGTTTTCTAAAAAAGAAAATATAACGGCTAGTAACTACCAAAAAGAACCTTTTGTATTTGTTAGAAAAATTATTAAAACGGTTGATAATTTTCTAAAATTAACTAGAGGAAAAGGAAATGATAGCGAAGATAACGTCTACATGAATAATATAAGAAAGCTTACTGGTGGTGGTTTTAGTTTGCATTACATTTTGCTTTTAGCATCTTATAATTTACCAAAAGATTTGTTTGATTATTTATTAAAACAGTTAGAAACCTTTTTATTTTACTTTATAGTAACAAGAACCTCTACAAAGGTTTTAGAACGTAATTTTTCTGCCTGGGCAGATGAGTTGCGTACTATTTCTAATATCACAGATTACAATACACAAAAAGAGCAGTTAAACAATTTTATTATAAATCGTTTTCAAAAGAGTACAAATAATAAACAACCAGAATTTACCGATGCTTTAAGGCGTTATCATTTTTATTCTTTACAACAATATAGAACACGATATATTCTTGCCAAATTTACACAGCATGTAAATAGGGCTTACAAAGGATTACCAAGTGCAGATAATTTAAACGACTACACAAATTTAGAAATTGAGCATATTTTACCAAATACGCCTAACGACGAATTATTACATGCATTTAATAATCATATTGATAATCAGGATAAAGATTATCATCAATATAAAGTAAAACTAGGGAACCTTACACTGTTAGAAAAGCCAATAAATATTGTTGCAGGTCGTGACTTTTTCAACGATAAAAAAGAGCAATATAAAATGAGTAAATATTACTTAACAAGTAGTTTATGCGAACTGAATCAAGTTGGTGTAAATACTTCTATTACACGTATTAACTCAAAATTAATACCTTTTGGAAATGAATGGACCGCTAAACAAATTAATGACAGGCAAAACATGTTATTAGAATTGGCAGCAGATATTTGGAAAATAGAACCTTTACAAGATTAAGCAACATGGCAGAATATACCAACGTAGAAAAACCCTTTTTAGAGAAATTAAGAGACCTTAATTGGCGCATTATAGACCAAGGTAGCTTTGGTATTCCGCAAGATCCTGCTATAAGTTTACGTGCCAGCTTTAAAGAAGTTACCCTTAAACAAGAATTTAAAAAAGCAATTAAAAAAATAAATGTAGTAGATGGGGTTGCATGGTTAACCGATAAGCAATTAGAAGACCTATACAACGAAACCATTGCTGCCGAAAAAGCCAATCTATCTTTATTAGAAGCCAACAAACAAGTCTTTGAGAAATTAATAGGTGTTACCAAAACCACGGTGGCAAAAAATGAAGTTACCGGAGAAGAAAACCCATTAGTAAAACTCATAGATTTTAAAAACTGGGATAGCAACCATTTTGTAGCCATTAATCAGTTTCGCGTAGATACACCAGGTACTGCTAGACATGCTATTATTCCAGACATTGTATTGTTTGTAAATGGCTTGCCGTTTTCTGTTGTAGAATGTAAAGATGTGGATGTGGCAGACCCAATTTCTAGTGCGGTAGAGCAAATTATGCGTTATGCCAACACACGTGGCGATGATTTTGGTTTTACCGATGGCGAAGAGCGTTTGTTTCATTACAATCTGTTTAGTATTGCTACCCATGGCGAAGAAGCACGAGTGGGTTCTATCTCTGGCGATTTTGAATATTATTTAAATTGGAAAGATATTTTTCCAGAAGTATATAAAAACATAGATACCGTAAATTATGTAGAAGAGGAAACGCTTAGGTATCAAAACAACGGCTTGCAAAACGACCCAAGAGTACGCCAAGAAGTATTAATAAAAGGCATTTTAAATAAAGAAATTCTATTAGATATTTTACAACACTTCACTTTATTCATGGAAATAAAGGAAGGCATCGAAATTAAAGTGGTTTGTCGTTATCAGCAATTTAGAGCGGTAGGTAAAATACTCGACAGAATGCGTAATGAAACGTCGGGAAAAACGCGTTCTGGTGTGGTTTGGCATACACAAGGTTCTGGTAAATCTTTAACTATGGTGTTTTTAGTTAGAAAACTACGTTCGCAAGAAGACCTCAAAGATTATAAGGTGATCATGATGGTAGACCGTAAAGATTTAGAAAAACAACTCTCTGCCACTGCACGATTAACTAATGAATTTAAAGAAGCTAATATTGTAGGTTCTCGTAAAGAACTTGTGCCAAAGTTAAGCGGTAATGCCTCTAACTTAAACATGGTTATGGTACATAAATTTGTACAAGAAGAATTAAAGCACTCTAAAGCCTTAATGAAGGCCTTTGTAGAAGAAGGAAAAGTGCCAGAATTTAAGCCTTTTGACGTGGTAAATACATCAGACAGAATTGTGATTCTAATTGATGAAGCCCATAGAACACAAGGTGGCGATATGGGAGATAATTTATTTACCGCTTTTCCGCAAGCTACAAAAATAGCCTTTACAGGAACACCCTTATTAACCGATAGGCATAAGCAAAAAACACACGAACGTTTCGGTGGGACGGGTGAATTTATTGACACCTATAAAATTAGGGAAGCGGTAGATGATAGAGCTACCTTAGATATTATTTACATTGGAAAAACGACTAATGACAAAATAAAATCTAAAGAAGCTTTTGATGCCGAATTTGAAGATGTTTTTAAAAAACAAAACAAAGAAGAAAAAGAGGAAATACAAAAACGTTACGGTACCATGCAAGCCTATTTGGAAAACATGGAGCGTTTACGAAAAATTGCTAAAGATTTAGTAAAACATTATGTAGATGATATTTTACCAAATGGTTTTAAAGCGATGGTGGTAGGAAGTTCCGTTTTGGCAGCAGCACGTTATCAGTTTTTAATAACAGAAGCATTAAAAGAACGCGCAGCATTAGAAAGAAACAAACCAGAACCAGACATAGATTTAATTAAAAAAATTGAGTTTATAAAAATAGGTACAGTAGTTACCAAGCAAGATAATAATGAACAAGCATTTATAAGTGAAGCACGTAAAAATGCCAAAGAAATTAAAGCGGTAGATAGCTTTAAAAAAGATTTTGATTATAGTACCGATGAAGAAGGTAATTACTTAAAACCAGAAACGGGTGTCGCTTTTCTTTGTGTTTGTGATAAACTATTAACAGGTTTTGATGCGCCAATAGCACAAGTGATGTACTTAGATAAAAGCATTAGAGAGCATGATTTATTACAAGCCATAGCACGTGTAAACCGAACTAAAAAGGATAAAACACATGGTATTCTAGTAGATTATTATGGCGTTTCTAATCACTTAAAAGATGCCTTAAATATTTGGGGCGCAGAAGATGAGGAAGATATTAAAGAATTATTGGCATATTTTAGAGATATAAATAAAGAAATCCCTGTACTTGAAGCACGTTACAATAGGATGCTACAACTATTTACAGATAAAGGAATTTCAGAGTTTCAAAAGTTTGCAGAACAGCGAATGCCAGATAAAGATGCAGAGTTTCAACTGGCAGAAGACTGTATTGCTTTAGCAGAATCCATTCCGTTTAGAGCACAGTTTGATACCTACATTAAAGCTTTTTTTGATAGTTTAGATTTGTTATTCAATTCAGAAGCTGCAAGGAAATATTACATACCTGCCAAACGTTTTGGATATTTATTGGTGCGTATTAAAAACCGCTATAAAGACCCAAGTATGGACTTAAAATGGGCAAAACCTAAAGTTCGTAAAATGATTGATGCGCACCTGAAAACCTTGGGTATTGACAGTCGTATTGCTCCTGTAAGTTTATTGTCTAAAGATTTTGCAAAAGAAGTAGATAAATTGGGTAAAAACTCAAAATCAAAGGCATCAGAAATGGAGCATGCGATTAGACGTCATATAAAAGTGAATATTAATAAAGATCCAGCCTTGTACAAACGTTTTTTAAAACGTATGGAAGAAATTTTAGAGCGTTACCAAGGAAATTGGGATGCTATTGTAGAAGAATTCGAGAAAGTAAGAGAAGATTTAGCCAAAGGAAGACAAGGCGAAAATGAAGAGGAAGGTTTAGATGCACAAGAATTACCATTTTACGATTTTATTATTTTTAGTGCCTTTAAAGAAGAAGAAATAACAGAAGAGGAAAAAGAAGTCTTAAAAGAATTAACAAGCGAATTGGTTCTTCTTTTACAAGACGCAATAAATAAACCTAATTTTTGGGGAGGTAGACCTGCCGAAATTAGAAAGTTACAAGGAGAAGTAGAAGACTTAATATCCTTTAACGATGTAGATAAAGTATCCAAATTACACGCTAAATTGAGTGTGGAAATTATGAATTTAGCGAAACGTAGACATCAAGAATTAATCAAATAAATGATAGTATCAGGAGTAGACATAGTTATTCAAAAAAGCGAGCGTAAAACAGTAAGTATCTTTATAGAAAGAGATGGTTCTGTGTCTGCTCGTGTTCCTGAAAAGTTGGGAGATGAAGAAATAATCGAGATACTAAAAGCTAAAGAATATCAAATCTTTAAAAACTTAGCGGAGTGGAAACAGTTGAATGCAAATGCTGTAGAAAGAGAGTATGTAAACGGGCAATCGTTTTTATATCTAGGTCGAAATTATCGTTTAAAATTAGTAGATGAAAAATTAGAAGGTGTTCAGTTTAACAGAAATACATTTTTCTTAAGTAAAACCGAGATGTATAAAGCAAAGGAGTTATTTGTTAAGTTTTATAAAGATAAATTGAACAGAAAAATACACCCAATAATAGAACGCTATAAAAATCAATTAGACGTACAACCTAATCAAATAAAAGTAATGGAATTGCAAAAACGTTGGGCATCTTGTACGCCCAATGGAAACCTTAATTTTCATTGGAAATGCGCCATGGCTCCAATTGATGTGTTACATTATATTATTATTCATGAATTAGCGCATTTAATTCATAATAACCATACTCAGGCTTTTTGGAATGAAATAGACAAAATACTACCTAATTACGATGAGCAAGTTAATTGGTTAAAGCATAATGGTGCTGGGATGGATTTATGATAACGAGCTTAAGCTAACAAATTAAATAATAACTAATACAGATAATATTCTTCTTTTTATTTTCTTATAGTAATTTGACTTATATCAAGTAAGCAACAGCTAAAATATAAGTAAAGTGTACGGCATATGTACTTCGCAAACCCAATTACCTCTTGTAAACGTTACAGTATAATATATTGTATTGGGAAATAAATAGATTTTAAAAATATTCTATTTTAATAAAACCAAGCTTACCCGATTCAACTGCGCAAAATTCTCACTAAGTCCGCTGCGCTCCCTTATCTCCAAGCTGCCGCTTGTTTCATTTCGCTAACTTGGTTTTTGTTACTTTTGTTTTTAAAGACAGCATGCATGGCAAATACCCCTGAGACTTCAGAAATTTATAATAAGGTCATAACGCTTTTAAAAGAAGCTCGTGGTGCAGTGGTTCGCGCTGTAAATCAAACTATGGTGCTTACCTATTATGAAATAGGAAGAATTATTGTAGAAGAAGAGCAAAAAGGGCAAAACAAAGCCCAGTATGGTAAAGCAGTTATTAGTGAGCTATCTAAGAAGTTAACTAAAGAATTTGGTAAGGGCTTTTCTAAAACGAATATTAAGCAAATGAGAAGCTTTTTTATATGCTATCAAAAACGTCAGACATTGTCTGACGTTTTTAAACTAAGTTGGTCTCATTACTTAAAGCTAATGCGTATTGATGATGAAAACGAACGCAAATTTTATGAGATAGAGGCACACAAAAATAATTGGAGTGTAAGAGAGCTAGAAAGGCAATACAATACGGCATTATATGCAAGGCTTGCACTAAGTAGAGATAAAGAAGGTGTTGAGAAATTGGCTGCCAAGGGCCTAGTTATAGAAACACCTAAAGATGCAATAAAAGACCCTTATATTTTAGAGTTTATAGGCTTACCAGAAAAAAGTATATATTCTGAAAATGAGCTAGAACATAAAATTATTGATAAACTAGAGCAGTTTCTTTTGGAACTTGGCACGGGCTTTACATTTGTAGCTAGGCAAAAGCGCATTACGTTTGATGAAAAACACTTTAGAATAGATTTAGTATTCTATAATCGTATGCTAAAGTGCTTTGTTTTAATCGATCTAAAAATAGGGGAGTTAAAGCATCAAGATATCGGGCAAATGCAGATGTACGTGAATTATTATGATAGAGAAATGCTTTTAGATGATGAGAATAAGACTATAGGTGTTATTCTTTGCCAAGATAAAAGTGAAGCTGTGGTAAAATATACATTACCTGAAGGCAATGAACAAATTTTTGCAAGTAAGTATAAAACAGTACTGCCAAGCAAAGAAGAATTGAAAAAAATCATCAAAGAAAAATAATATCATCCTACCAAAAGAAAAGACACTATCCCGTAAAGTGTGTAAATAAAATTTATCGAGGGTTTAACTTTTTTAGAGTTGAACCCTTTCTTCAAATA
>CANLCJ010000028.1 GCA_947489085.1 uncultured Flavobacteriaceae bacterium | reverse complement strand
ACACCATAACATGAAGAGAAATGGTGTTGCTTTTTAAAACTAAACTAACTAACTAAACTTTTAAACTATACAGTATAAGTCGCATTGCTATTTGAAAACTAACACCTTAATAAAATTTTGTGACAGCGTACGTATTGAATCGTAATGGAGATTTTTGAAAAGTAACCATCAGCATCAAAAAGATAATAGGCCTAAAAAAAAGCAACACCATAACATGAAGATAAATGGTGTTGCTTTTTAAAACTAAACTAACTAACTAACTAACTAAACTTTTAAACTATACAGTATAAGTCGTATTTCTATTTGAAAACTAACACCTTAACAAAATTTTGTGACATCGTATGTATTGAATTTTACTGAAGGTTTTGAAAAGCAATTGCAGCCTATCCCATTCTAAACCAATCTTACCTAAAGAACGTTTGCCGATAAGGCTTGGGGTTATCCGCAATGGATTAGTTAATAAGGCGTATAACGCTGGCTTGCCGGCACGCTGTACGCTTCTTAATTATTAGGCAACGTTATTTTTTTGATTTAATTATTATCATTAAAATTAAAGAGATTCCGTATAATGAGGGAAAAATTATTTGCCACAAAATAGAAAAGAAGTCAGCAACCCTTGTTTCTCCAGTATAATGCTCTGTGCCTTTTAAGTTTCTAAAGAAATCAATAATGTAATTTAAAGTGTAATCTCTTGTGATAAAAAGTAGTAGTAATAGTAATACTGTTAAAAAAAAGGTATACAATATAATTTTGATATACTTGATTAGTGTATTTCCCAAAATAAGACCTTTTTTGATTTCTTTAAATCGGACATATCTAACCAATTTTCTGAAAACTCAGAAAATGTCCGTCTTATCCACGTTGCAATTAAGCCGATACTAGCCAATTCGTTTTCATTCCATAAATCTATGTGGTCACCAGTTCTTGTGTCACCAGTTTCGCCATTTCTTTGCCAATAATCTTTAAAAAATATTATTCCTGTTTTACCATTGACTTTATCTTCATATGTCTCCCCAGTATATTCTAATGCCTTAGGGCATCCAGCAAACGGTCTTTTTTTTAGCCAGTTTGCTAATTCTTGAGCTCTAAGAACATGAATATTCTTACCTGATGGGCATTTGTGATAACATTTTACACCTCTAAAAGATTTTAATTTAATCCCATTTTGATATAATGCTTCGCTTACATTAATTGCACAATGATTACCAAATTCATCTTTTTTTGTTTTTGCATTAATGTGTTTAAGATCTTTACTTGGGTATTTGTTCCAAAGTTCTTCGAAAGTAATCCTGTTTATAGTAACCTCTAAAATAGAACCTGGACGATTATTAGTGGTTATTTTTGTTATGTTTTCGTATTCCATAAAGTTATGAATTTTGACTTTTTAAGAAAGCTTCATCACCCCAAAAGTAATTGTAATTTTTTTGATTTTGACTTTGATTAACTCTTTTTACTAGTCCATTTTTGTCTGTTCTTCCTGTTGTTATGATTTTATTTTCAAACTCAACACAATAGAATAAGTCAGAAACTGGATTACCATTTTTATCGATCACTTTGATTTGTTCATCATATTCTTCATTATTTTCAATAGCTTGATAGGGCATTCGTTCACTTGGTGGAATCCAACTATGGTTCCATCGTTTTACTAAATCAGTTCCATAATTCTGAATAGCAGGCGAAATAGTTAAAATAGTTTGCATAGGTTGTGTACCTTCGGTAAAAAATATTTCTCTAAAGTAAATCAAATGAGCATCCTCGAATTTATAAGTTTTGGTTGGCGGATATTCAAATCCATTTTCATAAAAACAAATTTTTCCTTGCTCCATTTTGTCTACTTTGTTCCAAGTTTCGTCTTCATTCTTTTTCGTCATTCAATGTAGCACTAAATCGGAATACCTATCAGTGACATAACATAGCGTAATTAAACCTCCGTTCGTATCAGAAGCAGGTTTGCCATTTATTCTTGTATCTCGATGATAATTCATATCTGTCCATAGTAATTCTATTTCTTGCCCTAATATGAATAACTTTGCTAATGTCATTTTTTTATTTCTTTGTCTTTTTGAGGGAGTAATGTTACCTAACAATTCAATAACAAGCACTAAAGTAAGTTATTTATGATATAAATATAGGATGTTTTCTACTATAATAAAATAATTTACAACTACAAACGTATAAATTTATGTATTTTTATTAAGGTTATTTATTGCCTGACAAAGTTTGTGCATGCCAGACAAGAGATATAAAAAAAGCAACACCATAACATGAAGAGAAATGGTGTTGCTTTTTAAAACTAAACTAACTAAACTTTTAAACTATACAGTATAAGTCGCATTGCTATTTGAAAACTAACATCTTAACAAAATTTTGTGACAACGTATGTATTGAATTTTACTGAAGGTTTTGGAAACCAACCATCAACATCAAGGCGATAATAGGCCTAAAAAAAGCAACACCATAACATGAAGATAAATGGTGTTGCTTTTTAAAACTAAACTAACTAAACTTTTAAACTATACAGTATAGGTCGTATTGCTATTTGAAAACTAACATCTTAATAAAATTTTGTAACAGCGTATGTATTGAATTGTAATAAAGATTTTGAAAAGTAATCATCAACATTAAGAGGATAATGAGTATAAAAGATCATAAAGAAAAAGTGTCTCTCTACCATCTAATTACATTCAAAAAATAGTTTAACTACAGGTTTTAGGATTGTCTGTAACAGGGCAACCAATAGGATGTATAGCGTTGGCCTGTCGGCGCGCCATACGCTTCTTAGTTATTAGCAACTGGGCATTACCACTCTACAGGAACAGTTACTGTTTCTCCTAATTTTTTACCATCTAAAAACTGTATTGAAATGCAATCTCCTTTGGTCAGTCTTTCAAACAATTTTTTATGATTTTTTTTGAAGTCATTAACAGTACCAATATATAAAGTATCCTTGCCCTCGGTTAATATCTTTTCTATGTAAGGTTTAAATTGTTGTTGAGTAGTTTTGCTAGAATCTAAAAAATGAAAAGTATATAAAGTGTAATTATCACTTTGTTTTGAAGTTATATTTTTTTTCTTAAAATTAGATACTTTTTTCAACTTACCATTATAGTTTTTAAAAAGACTTACATTTCTATTTGCCCATTTTGATAAACTATCTTTATAAATATAATCTAATGTCTTAAATGATATGTTTGAATTTCCTAAATTTTCAATATTTATTTCTTTGGGAAATTTTATGGCAATTACTCTTTTATGCTTATTTTTTGACAATCTTATTTGAACACTATGCTTATTATTATCTAATTGACCAACAAGAATATTATTATCTTGAGATTCGCAATTTAAAATCAATAATAAAAAAGAAAATAAAAAAACTCTACTCATCAATAAATACGGTTTCAATAATATAAACATCCTCTTCTCTTTTTGTGTTTTCCACTCTGCGATATAATATTTCTATATTAAGAATAGAATCTATATCTGTACTAGCAAATTCAAAAAACGCTTCAAATTTTTTAAACTCACCTTGCATGAGTTTATTAGCAGTTTCAGCAGAAATAGGTAACAAATCCCATTTAAATTCTTTGTTATGATTCCAAGAATTGATGGCTTTTCTAGTAGCTTCTAAGCCTTGTAGTTTGGCTAGGTCAATTTCTTCTTGTACCACTTCTTCAAGCCACATATCACTTTCCGCTTTTTGGCGTTTTACTAAAACGCCTGCGAGGTCAAAAATTGGTGATAACGGACCTGCATCTAATGGCAAAGGTTCTGACATATCTAAATCCTCGCCCGCTGTTTTTACAACATTAAAAATGTCAAATGCTTTTCCTAGTTGTTTTACCGCGCCAAGTACTGTAACACGTTTACCGTTTTTTGAAAAATAATCGTATTGGCTTATACCTTTTGTTGTATGGGTTGTGCCTTTATAGGTATATATAAAGTTTTTTCCTTTTTCTATATTTTCAAATAATTCACCAGCATTATTATACACTTCTTTGTATCTGTAAATTAATCTTTTGCCTGTATATACTTTACCTGTATTATCAACCAAATGTCCTTTTTTTAGCTTTGCGAAAACTATGTTGTTTATTTGTGATTGGGCTTTATCTTTAGCCATATCCAAGCCTTTTTCTATCAATTTGTTTTTAGCAAATCCTTTTCCAAACTTCATTAACAACATAGGGTCTCCATCATTACTTATAAATTCTGGTAGATTATGACTTGGTGTCGGAGTTCTGAAGTATAGCGTGCGTTCAGAGAAATATACTGTAAGTTGTTGGTCTCTAAAATCTTTTTTCTTATTTATAAATTCATATTCCCAATAGATTTCTATATTACCTAAACCGTCTGCTACTAGTTCATTTTCCCAGCTTTCAAGCAAATTGATTTCTAAGATAATGTGATTATCTTTTACAGTCCCTTCTAGATTTACTTGTTCTCCATTAAACTCTTCGTCATCAAAGAAAAAATCAGCTTCTTTAAGATGAAATTTTACTTTATCTCCGTCATCAAAATCTTTAGTGTTTATGTGAAAATAAACAGTCTCGTCTAAATTGGCTCTATTAATGGGATTATTACCTTCTTCATCACTAGACCACCAACCATTAATTAATTAATTTAGCAGTATATATTTCTACCGTAGCACTTTTTTATTCCGCTCTTGGGAAACTTGCTGTAGCTTTTAATTTAATACTTTTCATTTCTTTCGCGTTCTGTTATCAGCCTTGTTGTCAACAATCCAATAACAAGCACTAATGCATGTTATTCACGCTATAAATCTAAAATATTTTTTACAATATGCAAATAATTTACAACTACAAGTGTATGAATTTATGTGGTTTTATTAAGGTTATTTATTGTCTGACAACGTTTGCACATGCCAGATAAGGGGGCATAAAAAAAAGCAACACCATTACATGAAGAAAAATGGTGTTGCTTTTAAAACTAACTAATTAACTAAACTTTTAAACTATATACTTTAAGACGCTTTATTGTTCTATAACTTACATTTGGTATTCAAATACTAAGGAATGTTGTTTTACAAGCTTTCAACAAGGTCGTTTTGGTTTCTAAATACTAATACATTATCGAAAGCATCCAGTAAAATAATACTATCTGTAGTTACCTTGCCAGATAAAATGTCTTTGCTCAATGCATTTAAAACGTCTTTTTGAATGACCCTCTTTACAGGTCTTGCGCCATACTCTGGATTGTACCCTTTGTCTGCCAGATAATTTACCGCTTCGGGAGTAGTATCGAAAACAATGTTTTGTTGTTTTAAAACGCTTCCAACACCTTTTAGCTGTAGTTTTACAATGTCTAAAATATTACTTTTAGACAAGGGTGTAAACATAACAGTATCGTCTATTCGGTTTAAAAACTCTGGTCTTACACTTTGCTTTAAAAGCGCTAAAACATCAACTTTGGCGGCTTCTATAGCCGTATCAATATCCTTTGTGGCATCGAAACGGTCTTGTATAACTTGGCTGCCTATGTTGGAAGTCATTATTATAATGGTATTCTTAAAATCGGCAACCCTGCCTTTATTATCTGTTAAGTGTCCTTCGTCTAAAACCTGTAATAAGATGTTAAATGTATCAGGGTGTGCCTTTTCAATTTCATCCAGAAGCACAACGGAGTAGGGCTTGCGCCTTACAGCCTCTGTTAGTTGCCCACCTTCATCGTAACCCACATATCCAGGAGGCGCACCTACCAATCGGCTTACGGCGTGGCGTTCCTGGTATTCACTCATATCTATTCTTGTCATTGCTGTTTCATCATCAAATAGATACTCGGCTAAGGCTTTTGCCAGTTCGGTTTTACCCACACCAGTGGTGCCAAGAAACAGAAAGGAGCCAATGGGGCGTTTGGGGTTTTGCAAGCCAGCACGACTTCTCCTAACGGCATCGCTAACGGCTTCTATAGCTTCTTCTTGGCCTACAACACGCTTATGCAATTCGTCTTCTAGTTTTAAAAGCTTTTCGCGTTCGCTTTGCAGCATTTTTGTTACCGGTATTCCTGTCCATTTGGCCACCACTTCGGCAATATCGTCATAGGTTACCTCTTCTTTAATAAGTGCGTGTTCTGCCTGTTCCTGCATTTGTTTTTGCAGGGTTTCCAATTCCAATTCGGTCTCTTTAATTTTACCATAGCGCAGCTCGGCTACTTTTCCATAATCGCCCTCACGCTCCGCTTTTTCAGCCTCCAATTTAAAGTTCTCTATGGTTTGTTTGGCGTTTTGAATTTGGTCTACAATATCTTTTTCGCTTTTCCATCTCGCATTTAAACCATGGCGTTGCTCTTTTAAATTGGCCAATTCTGCACGTAAAGACTTTAATTTTATATCGTCTTTTTCGCGTTTTATGGCTTCTATTTCAATTTCCAATTGCATGATTTTTCTATCTAAAACATCGAGTTCTTCGGGTTTAGAGTTGATTTCCATTCGCATTTTAGACGCAGCTTCGTCCATTAAATCTATGGCCTTGTCGGGTAAAAATCGATTGGTAATGTACCGCTGCGATAACTCTACAGCGCCAATGATTGCATCGTCTTTTATACGCACTTTGTGGTGTGTTTCGTACTTTTCTTTAATACCTCTAAGTATAGAAATGGCACTTTCGGTATCTGGCTCGTTTACAATTACTTTTTGGAAACGGCGCTCTAGTGCTTTATCTTTTTCAAAATACTTTTGGTACTCGTCTAAGGTTGTTGCCCCAACAGCTCTTAGTTCTCCTCTGGCTAAAGCTGGTTTTAAAATGTTAGCAGCATCCATGGCACCTTGGCCACCACCTGCACCTACAAGTGTATGTATTTCGTCTATAAAGAGAACAATATCGCCCTCGCTAGTTGTAACCTCTTTAATTACAGCTTTTAAACGCTCTTCAAATTCGCCTTTATATTTAGCACCTGCTATAAGCGCGCCCATATCCAGAGCAAAAATTTGTTTGTTTTTTAAATTTTCTGGCACATCACCATCTACGATACGGTGTGCTAAACCCTCTGCTATTGCAGTTTTACCAGTTCCGGGTTCTCCTACTAGAATAGGGTTGTTTTTGGTGCGTCTGGATAGTATCTGTAGTATTCTTCGAATTTCTTCGTCCCTACCAATAACAGGGTCTAGTTTTCCATCGCTTGCCAGTTGGTTTAAATTTTTAGCATACTTGGCTAAAGCATTATAAGTATCCTCTTGATTTTGAGAGGTAACAGGCGCACCTTTTCTCAACTCGTCTACGGCAGTTTCCAGCATTTTTAGAGTAACGCCTTGGTCTTTTAGCATTTGAGAAATTTTACTTTTAGACTTAAATATAGCGAGTATTAAATGCGAAATTGATACGAAATCGTCTTTCTTGTGTTTCGCAATAAGTGTAGCCTCATTTAACGTTTTGTTGGTTTCTCTTGAGAGCATGAGGTCTGCGCCAGAAACTTTAGGAAAACTTTCAAGTTGTTTATCGACTGCTTGTTGTAAAATGGCCGTATTTACATTGAGTTTTTTTAGCAAAAATGGGAGTACATTAGCGTCAATATCTAAAATACCTTTAAAAAGGTGTTCGTTTTCTATATTTTGGTGTCCAAATTCTTGAGCAAAAAGCTGTGCTTTTTGCAGCGCTTCTTGGGATTTAATGGTATAATTATTCAAATTCATTTGTCGTATTTTTAGTTCCTTTTTACTTAACTTTACATCTCAATAGTCAATTACCTTACCAATCGATGAAATGACACATTTTACAACAAAATGTCTTGAAAAGGTGCGATTTGAATGACGTTTAGTCAGTATGTAAGTTTTTCAACGTAAAACGACTTAAGGTAGTAAACTATAGGTTAGAGTACACATAGTAATAATTTAAGATGAAGTAATAGTATTATGGGATTATTGAATAAATTTTTTGGAGGTAGTAAAGAGAAAAAGGAAGAGAAAGTATTACCATGGATTCTTTTAAACGATTTAAAACAAATTCCGTACATAAAAAAAACATCTCGTATAAAGCCACAACTTATATTTAAACATTCTACGCGCTGTGGCATTAGTAGTATGGTACAACGTCAATTTGTGGAACAATATAATTTTAGCGAAAAAGATTTCGACCTTTATTATTTAGACTTATTAAATTACAGAAACATATCTGACGAGGTAGGGTATGCTTTTCAACTGTTACACGAGTCTCCACAATTGTTGGTTATTAAAAACGGCATGTTAGTAGCACATGCATCTCATGGCCAGATTAATGCCATGGATCTCAATCGTTTTATTTAATTTTTAATTGCATACCAATCGTTTATTTGTTTACGGCACTTTACAGGAAGCTGTAGATACAGAACTTTCGCAGTACCTTTCCGCACATTCTAAATGTTTGGGTAAAGGCTATATTACTGCTAAACTTTACAAAGTGTCTTGGTTTCCTGGTGTTACCTTAAGTACGTCGCACTTAGATAAAGTTTACGGTACACTATATGAAATCTTAACAGACGATGTGGATACAGTATTTAGCACTTTAGATGAATACGAAGGCGTAGATGCCGTTTCTATAACAAACAGTTTATTTACTAGAGCGCTTGTAGATGTACATTTAGAAGAAGCTAAAACTTATAAAGCTTGGGTTTACGTTTATAATAAAAGTGTTGTTGGATTAGAGCAAATTAGCTCTGGTAATTTTTTAGAGTATGTCTCTAAAAAGAAATAATATGTGTACCAATTTGTTTGTTTTTAAGCGATTTATGGAGCTTGCTACAACTAAAAATTACATTTCCTTATGAAGAACTTTGGATGCGAATTATTCCACCCATTAGTTTTAAACCAAAAGGCAGAGTTGCCCAAAGCGTTTACATTTCCATTTTATTATACGCCACATACTTTAAGTGTAATGGCTGCGGAACAATTGCAATCTTATTTAGAGTGCCAAACTGATTTCGAACATAATTTCGGACTAGATAGTACACAAACAGGATTGCAAATAGGAAAAATGTTTGGTGTTATGGTAGTAGAAGATAAAGCAAAACAACTCGGGTATCTTGCTGCATTTTCAGGCAAATTGGGAGAAAGTAATTTTGTAAACGGTTTTGTGCCTACTGTGTTCGATACTTTACAACCTGAAGGATTTTATAAAATAGGAGAGGCTAGACTAAATGTTTTAAATGGTGAAATAGAAGCTTTGGAAAACAGCAGCGATCTTGCTAAGGCCAATAGTGCTTTAGAGACGTGTATAGCACAAAGTGAAGCAGATTTAAAAGCCTTTAAAGCTAAAATTAAAGCCCAGAAAAAAGTTAGAAACGCACAACGTGTAGAGGCAAAAGCTAATTTAACTGCGGTAGAATTTGATGCCTTAGATCAAGATTTAAAAAAACAAAGCATATACTACCATTACAGGTTAAAAGATTTAAAAAAGGCTGGTGAAGCTAGTATTGCAAAAGCTAAATTAAAGCTAGAAGCACTTTTAAACCCTATAAAGCTTTTAAAAACGGAGCGTGCAACATTATCTGCATCTTTACAAAACCGTTTGCACCAACAATACCGTTTTTTAAATGCTAAGGGGGTTACTAAAGATTTGCTTGCTATTTTTAAAGATACGGTTACGCCAACGCCACCAGCAGGATCGGGCGAGTGTGCTGCCCCTAAGTTATTTCAATATGCTTATGAAAACGAACTGAAACCTATAGCTATGGCAGAGTTTTGGTGGGGAGCGTCTCCAAAATCTGAAATTCGAAAGCACAAACAATTCTATCCTTCTTGCCGTAGTAAATGTGAGCCTATTTTAGGACATATGATGGATGGGCTTTGTGTTGAAAAAAATCCTATTTCTGAAATCCCAAACCACGATGCGCCCTTAGAAATTGTTTACGAGGACGATTATTTAGTGTTGGTAAATAAGCCTCACGAGTTTTTATCGGTACCGGGTAAGCATATTAAAACTTCTGTATTATCTAAAATGCGTCGCTACTTGCCTAAAGCAAAGGGGCCTTTATTGGTACATAGGTTAGATATGTCTACCTCTGGATTGTTACTGATTGCTAAAAATGAGAAAACGCATAAAAATTTACAAAAACAATTTATAGCACGCACCGTAAAAAAGCGCTACGTTGCTGTTTTAGAAGGCGAACTGCAATTGGCGTCTGGTACTGTAGAGTTACCGCTTCGTGTCGATTTGGATAACAGACCCCAGCAATTGGTGTGTTACGACTATGGGAAACTTGCAAAAACCAATTACGAGGTTATCGCTGTAAAAAACGGAATTACTCGGGTTTATTTTTACCCTGTTACTGGACGTACGCACCAGTTGCGCGTGCATGCGGCACATGTTAATGGTTTAAACAGCCCCATAATAGGAGACGATCTTTATGGTACCAAAGGCAAGCGCTTGCATTTGCATGCAGAGCGTTTGCAATTTACGCATCCTGTAACACTGGAGGCATTAACCATAACCTGCGAAGCACCATTTTAAATGCAGTAGCGTGTATCTTGGTGTTTTGTAAGTCCTACTTATATCGGAAATTTAATGATAGATTTAAACAACATGGGGTGTAAATACGAGGTTATCTTAAGGTATACTTGCTAATAATAGCTTTTAACTTGAGTTTTAAATCTTCCCCGCTATCGTATACCATTTGTTCGTTAGAAGGGAAAGGAACGCGCCTACTGTTTATAAGTATTCTATCATCTGCTACCAGAGCGCGTTTGTCTCCTCTATATCTTGCAAATATATGTTCGAAAACATAACCACTGTCTATGGTAAATGTATCTAATATTTGTTGACTATTGGTGTCTATATAAACCACATCTGCAATAACTTGAGTAGATTTTGTTTGTATGGTTTCGTAAATACGGCCACGAACAACTATAAATCTCTCGTATTTAATATCGTTGCCCAAACTGTCTTTTACTACATTTCCGTTTCTGTCTTTTTCGTAATCCCAACCGTCTTTAATTTCCCGTTCTCTTAAAATTTCTCGTTCGTTTATACGTTCTGGAGAAATGTTTATTTGTTTTAAGTTGAGCTCCATGGCATAATCGTAACGTATTTCAGGTAGTTCTTGTGCATGGTATTCGCTCCAAAATTTATTTAAACCGTAAGTATCGAAGTTAAGCAGTTCTTCTTCCAAACGTCGGGGGATAATTTGCTCTGTTCTATTGTTTATGGTTACAATAATGTAATTTTTACCACGCTCGTGTGTTTCTGTTAAAAGTGCTCTTGTGTTTTTATAGTTTGGAGAAATGCGTTCTAGATACGAAAGGTCTTTATGGATGTTTCTTAAAGTAGACTTGTTATTAGATTTTATAAGTGCTACACTTTTAGCGTGTAAATGTTCGGCCAACTGCAATCTCGAACTTTCAATTTTAGAACTGTAATTTGTAAACGTAAAAGGAATGTTCTTACTACCAACGTAAAGCGGTAAGAGCGGTTTTATAGCTTCTTGGCGCTTCTCTAAATTGGTATAAGTGGCATAAATCTCTTTGTAATATTCTGGATTATCGTTTAGACGAAGTCTTGCAATTTTATTTAAGTCTCTTTCTTGAACTTTGGAGAACGCATTTTTTAAAATAAGTACATAATCACTATTGCGCTTTTTGTCTTTGTTTTTTCTTAATTTACTTAGAGCAGTAGTTATAGCTTGATCGTAATTACCAGAGTTTACAGCAGAAGCTACACGCTTTTTAGTGTTGCAAGACAACAGTAAAAAGACCGCAAAAGAGGTATAAAGTAAAGCTTTTTTCATACGTTTAAATTTTAGTATTTTTAGTTTACCAGAGTTATTCGCCACTAAACACTAGGGTTGGTATTACCGTATTGCCATTAGGGAGAAGTTTTATCAACTCAATACATTGTTATTATGTATATACGAGCTTATTTCAACAGTTATGCCGAAAAGATAAGAAACTCTACTAAGTTTGTATAATAAAACAGGCTTCTTAGGTGTATAGTTAAGAAGCCTGCTGGTATTTTTAGTCTTGATGTTTTAAAAAAACATCAAAAAGGCTAAAGGTTATTTCTTAGTGTATACTGGAAGTAACTTGGTAGAGACTTCTCCAAAACCAATACGAGTGCCATCTTTTTCGCAATACCCACGTATAATTACAGTATCGTTATCTTTTATAAATTTACGCTCGGTGCCATCTTTCATCATTACAGGTTTTTCTCCTTTCTGGGTCAATTCTAACAAAGAGCCACAACTGCTGCAATTAGGACCAGAGATGGTGCCGCTTCCCATTAAGTCTCCAGAATTTATGGGGCAACCATTTATAGTATGGTGCGCCAATTGTTGCGACATGTTCCAATACACGTGCTTAAAATTAGAGGTGCTAATTATAGTTTCTTTTGCACCTTTTGGCTGTATGCCAACTTCTAGATTAATATCAAAACTTTTTGCACCCTTTGTTTTTAAATAGGGGAGTAGTGGCTTCTCGGGTTTTGGGCCGTTAGTTCTAAAAGGCTCTAGAGCATCTAAAGTTATAATCCAAGGTGAAACGGCAGAAGCAAAATTTTTAGATAGGAAGGGCCCTAAAGGTAGGTTTTCCCATTTTTGTATATCTCTCGCGCTCCAATCGTTTAAAAGTACAAGCCCAAAGATGTATTCCTCGGCTTCCTCAGCAGGAATAGGTTCTCCCAGATCGTTAGCATCTGTCGTAATAAACGCCATTTCTAATTCAAAATCTACAGCTTTACTAGCATCTAAAGTTGGTTTACCAGCGCCTTTAGGTAGTATTTGGCCTTTTGGTCTGTGTACAGGAATGCCCGAAGGAATTACAGAAGAGCTTCTACTATGGTGTGCCAAGGGCATGTGCAGCCAATTGGGTATAAGTTCCTCGCCTATACTGTTGTAAATTTCAGTGTTTTTTTCGTGTGCCATGCTCGAATAAAAACTCGTGTAATCTCCAATTTCTACAGGCAATTGCATTTCAATTTCATCTAACCTAAAAAGTACAATCTCTTTGTGTTTTACGTTATTTTTAAGGGAGGTATTTTCTGCATCAAAAATTTCAGCAATCCTATTTCTAACAGAACGCCAAGTTTTTCTACCATCTGCAATAAAGTCGTTTAAAGAATCTTGAAGAAAAATATCGTCTGTTAATGCAATACCATCAAAATAACCTAGTTGGTGTAATGCCCCCAAGTCTATAGCAGTATCTCCAATACGCGTACCAATGGTAATTATATCATTTCGAGTTAAAAACACACCAAATGGAATGTTCTGAATAGGGAAATCGGAATTTTTATCAACGTGTAACCACGATGTTCTATCTGGGTTGTTAGCGTTCAAGGGCATGTTTCTCTTTTTTTATTTATACTCAAACCTACATAATTTTTTCTTTTTTTTAGAAAAAAAACAATAAAATATGATTTTTCTTAATGGGTTAATAAATGGTGCATAACTTACTTAGTAATTTTATAGGATGTAATGCTAAAAACTATAGTATTTAGTATTTTTGCACAATTATTTAAAGACAAATAAAATTTATGCAACGCGACGAACAAATTTTTGAACTGATACAAGCCGAAAAAGAGCGCCAATTACATGGTATTGAACTTATTGCCTCTGAGAATTTTGTGAGTGAACAAGTTATGGAAGCTGCTGGTTCTGTATTAACTAATAAATATGCCGAGGGTTATCCTGGAAAACGTTATTACGGTGGCTGTGAGGTTGTGGACGAAGTGGAACAGATTGCTATAGAACGTGCTAAAACACTTTTTAATGCTGAATATGCTAACGTTCAACCACACTCTGGAAGTCAAGCAAATACAGCGGTTTACCATGCATGTATTAAGCCAGGCGATACTATTTTAGGTTTCGATTTATCGCACGGCGGACACCTTACGCATGGTTCTCCTGTAAACTTCTCTGGAAGGTTATACAATCCTGTGTTTTACGGTGTAGAAAAAGAAACTGGTGTTTTAAATTATGATAAAATTCAAGAGATAGCAACTAAAGAGCAGCCTAAATTGATTATTGCTGGTGCTTCTGCTTACTCAAGAGATATAGATTTTAAGCGTTTTAGAGCAATAGCAGATAGTGTTGGTGCTATTTTGTTAGCAGATATATCGCATCCTTCTGGATTAATTGCTAAAGGTATTTTAAACGATCCTTTACCACATTGCCATATTGTTACTACTACAACGCATAAAACGTTAAGAGGGCCTAGAGGTGGTTTAATACTAATGGGGAAAGATTTTGAAAACCCGTTTGGCATTAAATTAAAAAATGGCAAGTTAAGAAAGATGTCTTCTTTATTAGATTCTGCGGTATTTCCAGGGAATCAAGGAGGGCCACTAGAGCATATTATTGCAGCAAAAGCAATTGCTTTTGGAGAAGCGTTAACAGACGAGTTTTTAACTTATACACTACAAATCAAGAAAAATGCGGCTGCTATGGCAGAAGCATTAGTGGCTAAAGATTACAATATTATTTCTGGAGGAACGGATAACCATATGATGTTAATCGATTTAAGAAATAAAAACATATCTGGTAAAGAAGCAGAGCAAGCACTTGTAAAAGCAGACATTACCGTAAATAAAAACATGGTGCCTTTCGATGATAAGTCTCCTTTTGTAACATCTGGAATTAGAATTGGCCTTGCAGCCGTTACTACTAGAGGACTTAAGGCAGATGATATGGCAGCTATAGCAGATTTAATTGACGATGTTGTAACTAATTTTGAAGATGAAACTGTTTTAGAAACAGTAAAAACAAAAGTGAATGCTATGATGAAGGATAAGCCTTTGTTTGTAGCCTAACTTTTTATAATACTATTAAAACCCTGCAATTTGCAGGGTTTTTTGTTTAGCATTAAAATAGTGATAATCAATATAATATTAGTATTTTTGTTGCGAAATTATCATATTTACACACGAATAATTAAAAAAATATTAGTTTCAATGATCCATATATAACTAATGCTACGTAAATATTAAATAGAACCACTAACCATAAGACATACTATTGATTAATTAACGTTACTTATTTAAAACCCTCAAAACCTTGCATTACCATCTATGAAAAGAACACTACTATTAATGGGTTTGTGCATTTCAACATTTTCATTTGCGCAAAACAAGACTGCAACTACAAATCCAACAGAAACAACACCACTTAACGAAACGTCTGCATTAACAGAAATTACGCCAGAAGAAGCAGCATTTAGTATTTTAGAAAATCCTGTAAAAGATGTGCTAAAGTTAAGCTTATCAAGCCAATTGCGTATCGATGCCATTACTATATCTGATGCAGCAGGGCAACGCGTTAAGCAAATTGAGAATGATGCGCCGTTTATAAATATGGGTAACTTGTCACCCGGCTCCTATATTATATCTGTTGTAACAAACAGAGGTGTAGTATCTTCTCGATTTTTAAAACAATAAATTATAATACCAAAAAGAGAATAAATAAAACAGCCCAATACTTTTAAAGTATTGGGCTGTTTTTATATATAGACCTTCTGTAATTATACAGAGGCCGTTTTAGTTTTTTTAGTGGAAAAATCCACTTCTATTTGGTTGTGTATAATATCCTCGAACACTTCACGTTTTCTTATTAAATGTGCTTTGCCATTGTACCAAAGTACTTCGGCAGGTCTAAAACGAGAATTGTAATTACTGGCCATAGAAAAACAGTATGCTCCGGCATTTTTAAAGCGTAAAATATCGCCTTCTGTAATCTCCGTAATGCGTCTGTTATTTCCAAAAGTATCGGTTTCGCAAATGTAACCCACTACAGAGTAGAAACGCTCTCTACCTTCAGGATTAGAAATGTTATCTATTTCATGATGAGACCCGTAAAACATAGGTCTAATTAAATGGTTGAAACCAGAGTCTACTTGTGCAAATACGGTAGATGTGGTTTGTTTAACAGCATTTACTTTTGTTAAAAAATGACCAGATTCACTAACTAAAAATTTTCCAGGCTCGAAAGCAAGTGTTAAATCGCTACCATACGCCTTGCAAAATGCGTTAAATTTTGCAGACAATTTTTCGCCTAATTCTTCTACGTTTGTTTCAATATCTCCAGGCTTATATGGTACTTTAAAACCAGATCCGAAATCTATAAATTTCAAATTTTTAAACTGTTTAGCAGTATCAAATAAAATTTCACTTGCATATAAAAACACATCAATATCCAAAATATCACTACCTGTATGCATGTGTATACCATTAATATTCATTTTGGTATTTTCTACAATACGTAGTAAATGTGGAATTTGGTGAATAGAAATTCCAAACTTAGAATCGATATGCCCTACAGAAATATTAGCATTTCCGCCCGCCATAACATGAGGGTTAATTCTAATACAAACAGGTGTTTTCGGGTGTTTTGTACCAAATTGCTCTAAAATAGAGAGGTTATCTATATTTATTTTTACGCCCAGTTTAGCTGCCTTTTCAATTTCATCTAAAGAGACACCGTTAGGAGTGTAAATAATTTGATCTGGTGTAAAACCAGCAGCCAATCCTAATTTTACTTCTTGTATGGATACTGTATCTATACCAGAACCTAGTTTCTTAAACAGTTTTAATATAGATATGTTAGACAGTGCTTTAACGGCATAGTTAAGCTTTAGGTGTTTTACCGATTTAAAAGCGTTTGTTAATCTTTTATATTGCGACTCAATTTTCTCAGCATCATAAACATATACTGGGCTTCCAAATTCATTAGCAATTTTTACCAATTGGTTATGTTCCATCTCTATATTATTAATTTTCGACAAAGATATTTTTTTGCTATGAAAAACAAACAAATATCTAAAAATTATACAAATTAAACATAGTGTTAAATAATTAACAATTAATAAAAACCAATAGGTTAAAAGCAATATTAACTCGTTTATTTATTAGAATAATTAGTGCTGTTTATTTACATTTGTTTTTCTTAAAAAAACGACATAACATATTATGAATTTACACGAGTATCAAGGTAAAGAAATATTAAATAGTTTCGGTGTACGCATTCAAAGAGGTATTGTGGCACAAAATGCTCAAGAAGCTGTTGCAGCTGCAAAACAATTAACATCTGAAACTGGTACAAGCTGGCATGTTATTAAAGCTCAGGTACACGCTGGTGGCCGTGGTAAAGGTGGCGGGGTTAAACTTGCTAAAAATATACAAGAGGTAGAGGATATTGCAGGACAAATTATAGGAATGGATTTGGTAACGCCTCAAACTTCTGCCGAAGGGAAACGTGTACACCAAGTTTTGGTTGCAGAGGATGTGTACTATCCAGGTGAAAGTGAAACAGAAGAGTTTTACGTGTCTGTACTTTTAAACCGTGCTACAGGTAAAAATATGATTATGTATTCTACTGAAGGTGGTATGGATATTGAAACTGTTGCAGAAGAGACACCACACTTAATTTTTACAGAAGAAGTTGATGATACTGTTGGGTTATTACCTTTCCAAGCAAGACGTGTTGCTTTTAATCTAGGTTTATCAGGACAGGCTTTTAAAGAAATGACAAAGTTTGTTGCGGCTTTATACACAGCTTATGTAAAGTCTGATTCGTCTTTATTTGAAATTAACCCTGTGTTAAAAACAAGTGACAATAAAATTTTAGCTGTAGATGCTAAGGTAACTATAGACGATAATGCGTTGTACAGACATAAAGATTACGAAGCATTAAGAGATTTACGTGAAGAAAACCCTGTTGAGGTTGAGGCTAAAGAAGTTGGTCTAAACTATGTAGACTTAGATGGTAATGTAGGGTGTATGGTAAATGGAGCTGGTTTAGCTATGGCAACCATGGATTTAATTAAGCAAGCAGGTGGAGAGCCAGCTAACTTTTTAGATGTAGGAGGTACTGCAGATGCAGCTAGAGTAGAAGCAGCCTTCAAAATAATTTTAAAAGATCCTGAAGTTAAAGCCATTTTAATAAATATTTTTGGTGGTATTGTAAGATGCGACCGTGTAGCTCAAGGGGTTATCGATGCTTATAAAAATATGGGTAATATTACTGTGCCTATTATTGTAAGATTACAAGGTACTAATGCAGATATAGCAAAAGAATTAATAGATAATTCTGGACTAGATGTGCTAAGTGCTACAGAATTCCAAGAAGCAGCAGATAAAGTTCAAGAGGTTTTAGCTTAAACTTTACTTAACTATTCTTAATAAACTATTAAACTTAAAAAGAGTAACGCTTATTTAGTGTTACTCTTTTTTTCGTTTGGAGATTTTTTACTGCTTTCTTTTCGTTTGTCTGGCATAGGACCTCTTAAATGAATTACCAGACCATTTAAAAAATTCCGTAATATTTGGTCTCCACACTCCATGTATTTGGGATGGTCTTCTTTTCTAAAAAAAGCACCTAATTCGCTCTTAGAAATTCTAAAATCTACAAGAGCTAATATCTTTACAATTTCGTCGTCTCTTAATTTTAAAGCAACTCTTAATTTCTTTAAAATATCATTATTGGTCATGTTGTTGTTTTTAATTTATAGCCGAATGCATTTCATCGATTTTGCTATGGCCATGTTGTGTTTCTAGCGTTTTGCAATGTTCGCAAAGGTAGTTTAAAATGAAATAGGATTTACGCATAATTTTCTTCTAAATTTTATTATTTAATTATCTGGTAATCAATGTTCTATAGTTGAAATATTAGTTATTGTTTACAATTGAAGCGTTTGGATTAGATGCAATTATTTTAGATGAAAAAAATAACGATTTGATAAAATCGTCAAAAAAATCGACGAATTACCCTTGCTTTTTCGACAAGACACCTAAAATCGACGATAAAGAAAAACCCTTTATGCGTAAATTTAAGAGAGAATAAAAAAACCCTGTAGAGTATGATTAATAAAGTAGAGAAACTCAGTCTTTTGTCCGAAATGATAGCTTTCGCACAATACGACAAAAAAGACATTAAAGATATTGAATATAATTTTTTATTAGGTGTTGCAAAACAGTTGGAAGTATCGCGAGATGATTTTAATTATTTAATTGCGCACCCTGTAAATTACTCGCATTTAAAATCTCATAGCGAACGCATTGTACAATTTCACAGGCTCGTATTATTAATGAATATAGAGCAGGAACATGATGAGGAACCTAACAAGTCTCAAGGTGTTATAAAATTATATAATTTTGGTTTAAGAATGGGCTTAAGCCATGAATCTATATCTAAGGTATTGTATTTAATGGAAAGTTTTCCTAATAAAATAGTACCACCAGATGTTTTAATAGATATCTTTAAAACACAATACAACTAAATAATTAATGTTAGCAAACTTTTTCTACTTACATACAATTGATAATTAGAAAAACTAAGCGCATGTATTATGCCTTTAGTTTTTCTAATTTACCTTGATATGCTTTTAACTCGTCTCTAAGTTGTGCGGCAACAATAAAGTCTAAGGCTTTTGCTGCTGCTTCCATTAATTTTCGTTTTTCCCGAATTTTTTTCTCCAGTTCTGGTTTGGATAGGTATTCACTTTCAGGTTCGGCAGCTTTTGCAGCTTCTAACTCGTAACTATAGGTACTTACAGAATTTTTAGCCAAAACACTATCTAAACTTTTATTTAAGGCTCTTGGCTTGAGCTTGTGTTTTGTGTTGTAAGCAATTTGTTTCTCGCGCCTATAATTGGTTTCATCTATAGTTTGCTGCATGCTATTTGTAATCTTATCGGCATACATTATGGCTTTGCCATTTAGGTTTCGAGCCGCTCTTCCCACAGTCTGAGTTAAAGATCTGTTAGATCTAAGAAAGCCTTCTTTATCGGCATCTAAAATTGCGACCAAAGAAACTTCAGGCAAATCTAAACCTTCTCTAAGCAAATTAACCCCAACCAAGACATCGAACAAACCTTTTCGCAAATCTTGCATAATTTCTACGCGCTCTAAGGTATCTACATCACTATGTATATAACGGCAGCGAATTTGTATGCGGTCTAGATATTTGGTTAACTCTTCAGCCATACGTTTGGTTAAAGTTGTTACCAAAGTGCGTTCGTCTTTTTCTACACGAATTTGAATTTCTTCTATTAAATCATCTATTTGATTTAAGCTTGGGCGTACTTCTATTATCGGATCTAATAATCCAGTAGGCCTAATAACTTGTTCTATGTATATGCCATCTGTTTTTTGCAACTCATAATCTGCTGGAGTTGCACTAACGTAAATCACTTGATTTTGCAAGGCTTCAAACTCTTCAAATTTTAGAGGGCGGTTGTCCATCGCTGCGGGCAGCCTAAAACCGTATTCCACTAAATTTTCTTTCCTGCTTCGGTCTCCTCCATACATAGCGTGTACTTGCGATACAGTTACATGGCTTTCGTCTATTACCATAAGGTAATCGTCTGGAAAATAATCTAAGAGGCAGAATGGGCGTGTACCTGGCGCTCTGCCATCTAGGTATCTGGAGTAATTTTCTATACCAGAGCAATAGCCTAACTCTCTAATCATTTCTAAATCGAACTCAGTACGTTCTTTTAAACGTTTTGCTTCAAGATGTTTTCCTATATCTTTAAAATAGTCGTGCTGTTTTACAAGATCGTCTTGTATGTCTTTTATGGCGTTTTGTAGCACTTCAGGAGAGGTTACAAACATGTTAGCAGGGTAGATGTTTAAGCGGTCGTAACGCTCTACCACATTATTTGTTTGTATATCGAAAGCTTCAATTTCTTCAATTTCGTCTCCAAAAAAATGGATGCGAAATGCGTTATCTGCATAACTGGGAAAAACATCTACAGTATCGCCTTTAATTCTAAAATTACCGTGTTTAAATTCTGCTTCTGTACGCGAATAAAGACTTTGCACGAGTTGGTGTAATAACTTTGTTCTTGAAATTACTTGATCGCGTTCTATCGTAATTACATTTTTTTGAAATTCTATAGGGTTACCAATACCATATAAACAAGATACAGAGGCTACAACAAGTACATCTCTTCTTCCTGATAGTAGGGAAGAGGTGGTACTTAGTCGCATTTTTTCTATTTCCTCGTTAATGGAGAGGTCTTTTTCTATGTAAACACCAGAGACAGGGATGTAGGCTTCTGGTTGGTAATAATCGTAGTAAGACACAAAGTATTCTACAGCATTATTTGGAAAAAACTGTTTGAATTCTGAATACAGTTGTGCGGCAAGTGTTTTATTGTGTGCTAAAACCAGAGTAGGGCGTTGTACGTCTTGTATAACGTTTGCTACTGTAAATGTTTTACCAGATCCTGTAACACCAAGTAGGGTTTGGTATTTTTCGTTGGAGGTAATGCCGCTTGCTAATTCTTTTATAGCATTGGGTTGATCTCCTGTTGGTTTAAACTCAGATTCTATTTTAAATTGCATTTTGCAAAATTACAACTTATATAGTTACTTTTTTAGTGCTATCGCTGCAACACCACAGATAAAAGTGAGTTAATTTTTTTGTATTATATTTTTTTGTGGTGCATTTAAATGCATAGGATAATACTACCACGTTAACTGATGTCTTAATACAATTCATCACATACAAGTAATAACATTGCGAACTTTTAACGCTTTAAAGTAAAATGTCCTGTTAGGCTTCTTCCGTCTTCTAGTGTTACGTTAAACCAGTAATCGTCTGTAGGCATGGGTTGCCCATTAAATGTGCCATCCCAGCCATTCGAACTGGCTAATAATTGTTTAAGCAGTTTCCCATACCTATCGTAAATAAATACGACGCTATCGGGTTGGTTGGTACTGCTAATGCCTCTTATTTGCCATAGGTCGTTGAAGCCATCTCCATTTGGTGTAAAGAAGCTAGGGCGTCCAATAACGGCAATATCTAAAGTTACTGTACCGCATATTTCTTCTCTTACAAATAGCGTATAGAATCCGGCTCTTAGATTGTTAAAAACTGGACTGTCTTGAAATATAGGGCTACTGCCTAGCTCTTCTTCAGGTTGTAGCGCGTAATCGTAATTGCCCATCCCTAAATTTGTAGGATCTACAGTAACAGAATTGTTGTTTGAAAGGTCTACTATAGTTACAGCATCTTCAGTTAGATTAGCGATTTCTGAGGCGTCTACAACTATTTCTCGAGATCTGGAACATGCTGTGCCATCTGTTTTTGTTAGTGTTATGGTATAAATGCCAGGTGTAGAAACGGTTATTGAACGGTTATTGGATATAAATTCGTTTGTTACGCTATTGTCTATGCTTGATCTTAGCCATTCGTATGTAAACACTTCCGTAGGGTCTGTCTCTAAAGGTTCTAAATCTACCTGAAATGTAGGGTCTGATGTGCATACAATTCTGGGAGATTCTACTTGAAATTCTGGTAAAGGATTTACAATTAGCGACACCATTGTACTAGCTATACAAGTTGTATTTCTAGGATTTATAACATCTATTTGTAGTGTTTGGTTGGCTGATACTAATGGATTTGGTAATGTGGGACTGTCTGTTATAACTGTTCCATTTTCGTCTGTGTAGTTGTATCTAATATCAAAACCTGTTTGGTTACCAAGTACAGTATTACTAAAAGTAGAAGTATCGAAAGGAAAAAAATCATCTGTGTCTATATCTCCGGCATCTCCATTACAGACCACTTGGTCTGCTAGAGGATTGGCTATGGGTTGTCTATCTATGGTAAATGTTATGGACGTTTCATCAAAACAAGGGCCATCAGGGTCTGCCGTTGTTGTATTAGTAACGCGGGCTATAACTGTTTGTGTTGTTGTGGAGAAGCTGTTTGGAAAAGGACTATTTATAACTGTTCCATTGCTATCTCTTAATGCTTGAACTTGACCTTGGTTATTGATAGTTAAATATGTAATATTGACATCACTAGGGTTTTGTGATCCTAATAGCGTTGTTTCTAGATTAGAGGTGTCAAAAACTTCAATACCATCGTTACTATTGTCATCACATAAAGGTGTTACAGTTACAGGGTTTGCTACAGGTAGGGCTTCTACATTTAGTTCTATTAAAGCTCTTAAACCTAAACAATCGTTGGAGCCATTGGCATCATCTACTCTTACGTAAATGGATTGAGCATTTGGAGTTGTATTTCTGTAGGTGCTTATTTCTGCGTTTGGTATGGCGTTGAGCTCGGAAAATGCATCTTCTAAACTGCGGAAATAGATAGGTGTTAAATCTGGACGTCCTTGGTTATTTAATTCTTGTCTTATTAGAGCATCTGCACTAGAAAAGTTGAATGTTGCAATACCATCTCTGTTACCATTATCTGCATCTATAAAATCATCACATTCAAAAAATTCTTGCACTTGTATATTGTTGAGAAGAGAAGCAGACGTGGATACCGTTAATTGCACTTCGGCAACCTCAAAACATCCTGCACTATTTACAACTCTTGCCCAAACAGTATCGGTACCGTTTGTTTGATTTTCGTAAGCTATAGGATCTGTTATAAAATCGACAGTAGACTCGTCTCCAATTCGGGCTGCTGCTTCGGTTTCGTAATAGGTAAATGTTTCATTGGAAGCATTGGAAGAGATTTCACTGTTGGCTTCGTTTAAATTAAATATACTAAACCCAAGAGTTGCAGCGTCATCGTCGTCGCACTGTACAAGATCCGTAGGTCTTGGCGTATTAATTACAGGCAACTGACTTATCATTAAAGTTGCGGGATTTGAAATGAGACCACAACTGTTACCAGCGCGTTGTATACTGGTACGGTATTGAAAGTTATTAAATGTTAGTGGGGTGTTAATAATGTTTAAGTTTGTTGTATTTGTGCCACTGTAGTTGGCATCGTCTGCAAGATTATTCCATGTTATACCGCCGTCTGTACTTATTTGCCATTGTATGCTTGTAATTGGAGTATCGAATAGTATACTGGCTGTAGTGTTTGCGTTTTCGCACACAGGAAAGGTAGAAAATTGGGGTTGTTGGGATATGGTTATTGGTGCAGCTATGGCATAATCTGGATCTGGAACACCAGTTGCAGCGGTTACCATACCTGTATTGGGGTTTACTGTTGGTATGCCTGTTCCAAAAACGCCGTCTTCGTCTGGGTCTGGAAACCCTGCTTCTGTAACATCGTTACAATTATCGCCATCGCTATCAACATCTATTTGCGAAAATACAGTATCACCATCGGGGTCTAAATTAGCGTCTGCATTCAATAGGCCACTGTCTGGAGTGGTTTCCATAGTATCTACCCAACCATTTGCACCAAAATTAGCTCCTGTATCTATAATACCATCTGAGTTGGCATCTATAAGACCTGTTATACTGGTATTAAAGGCACTGGTTTCGAATAGATCTGTAATACCATCGTTATCGCTATCTACGTCGAAAACATCTACTATGCCATCGGTATCAGTGTCTATAGAAATGGCATTTATATCGTATATATTATCGAGACCATCAGAATTATCGTCTACACCAGATAGTGGTACAAATGTACCTTGGTGTTCTATAAAATCAGGAACAGCATCATTATCACTATCAAGATCGAATTCGTCTTTAACGCCATCGCCATCAGAATCTCTTGTAAAACAGGTAAGGTTAACAAAACCGTTAAAAACAGAGTTTTGTGTAGCGTCTGGAGCTTCATGGGTAAATATAAAGGCATCTACTTGATTGGCAAAAAATGCAAAAGGGGTTGAACCTCTGGGAGTGGGGTTTATTTTAAACCGTATTTGAGAGCCTGATATTTGTGCAACTCCTGTTTCGAAAACACCGTCGAAATCGGAATCTATTAATAGTCTATTGTCAGGGTCTACTAGGGTAATATTTAGGTTACTAGGTAGAATTTGTGCACTAAAAATTTCTTCATCTATAGGTGTGTGTGGTATTGCTGTATCTTCGTCGAAGCGTATATTAACGGGTTCTGTAAAATTTAGTGTGAGGTTATTTTGCAGGTTGGAATTTCCAGCAATTGTACTTCTAAAATTTCCTGTATTAGGGGTGTTTCCAGCAGTAACACTAGTAACGCTACTGCTTGTTATACTTGAGTTTTGTGTACCGTCTTGAAAAGTTAATACGGGAGCAGATATATTCGATAAGTCTATAGAAACATTACCTAGAGATTCTGTACAGTTGGGTATGCCATCATTGTCGTTATCTACATCTAAATTATTTATAATACCGTCTCCATCTGTGTCTTCTGGACATAAAGGGAGTGGTATTTGTACAGATTCGAAGGTTTCGTTCGTACAGTCTATTCTGGTGATAAGTCTGTACGTGCCAGGTTCTGTAGCCATAAAGCTAGGTTGGGTATTGTTACCACCAGTTGGTGTTGCAAAACCACTACCAGTATCTATCTGCCACTCAAAAGAATCGAATAAATTTTCGTTAGAGGCTACTAGACGTACAGGCACACAATTGCCAAAAGTTTGCACGTTAGAGTCGAAACTTATTTCTGGTATAGAGGGGAAACCAGAATAAAAACTTCCAGATGTAGCAGCACCACTTACGTTAAAGTAAGCTACATATAATTCGTCATTTCCTTCTATGGTAATATTTCCTCTTAAATCGGTTAATCTGTAGGTTTCATACGAGCTGTTACCTTCTACGGGACTTGGTCTGCCCAAAGCAATTGTTGCAGACGAGTTGGAGGAACGTACTCTAACATCTGCACCCACTCTTGTTACTATGGATACGCCGCTATCTTCAATAAATTCGGTGGTACCAATAAAATCAATATCTGGTATGTTTTCAATATTTCCTCTGGATTCGCAACTTATTGGTGGTACAAAAAACAGACCTTGGTTTGCAGCACCTTCTGTGCCTCCTATACCTTGATATGCAAATACTGGGTTATTGGTTTCAACATACATGTTTCCATTAGAGCTGTAGTTGTCTCCTTCTATAATTAAATGTTCGCCAGCGTTTAAAGTTGCAATTCTACCGTCGTTATTTACATTTACTGTCGTATTATTGGTATGTGCAACAATGAGAATGTTTTCAAACTCATCTAGACCATTGCCTCTTACAAAAATATATTCAGAGCCTACTTTGTCAACTCCCACAATTTGGTCTATTCCATAATCTCTACCACCTGAGGGGCCAAAACTACCATTGGCTGAACCGCAATTTACTACTATTGGTTTATTAGAGCTTACTAAAGCACCTATTAGAGCTTCTGCGTTAATTGGTTTGTCAAAACGCTCAGTAGCAATAATGTAACTTTCACCTTCGTTTAGCGTGATGTTAATAGGTAAGCCTCCTGTATGATTTTCTATAATTGTGCCGGTTGGAATGTCACTAAAAGCTATCTGCGTATCGTCTTCGGTCGCCATTACAGATACAAAGTTAAGCAGGCTTTCTTGATTTGCTTCGTTACTAAATGCTCCTACTCTAAATGTATTTCCCAAAGCCGATACGCCTTTACTAACCAATGCACCAGCTTGAAAACCATTACCTGCAATCATTCTTATTGATACATAAACAGGTGCTGCTGCTTCAATAATATATCCTTTATCATCAAACACGCTACTTGTACTTGCAGCAGGTATAAATAGTTGTGTAGAAGGACCGTCGCCGATGGCTATTGTAGCAGGATTGGCGTTAGATACATTTCCTGTTATATAATTTTCTGGCGATTCTCCAACTGGCATTATCGTATACGATACATCTACATTGCTCGGGGTAGATATGTATATAAATTGCTCTGAAGGGCTTGCACTTACGTCTAAAGCATTTGTTAGCGGCGGTATATAATGCCTTTGGCTTAATTGCGCAAAGCCTTTTAAGCTTAATAGCAGGAGTAAAAAAACAATAAAATTTGTAGGACTGTATTTTGGCATCGACAAATGGTTATGTTGTAATATAACTTAAAAATAGTTTTCTAATTATGTAGGACATGAAAAAAGACTAAAGGTTTAAGGCTATTTCTAATTGTTTGATTTTTTTTAATATTGTTGGTTAGCGCTTTAAGGTAAAATGGCCTTTTATTGTAAAAGATTCTGTATCCTGTACAATGTCTGCTACAAACCAATAATCGTCTGTGGGCATGGGTTGTCCATTAAAAGTGCCATTCCATCCCGGTGAGGCATGTGTTAGCATTTTAAGTAATTTTCCATAACGATCGAAGATATGAATTCGAGAGCCAGGTAATTCTCTAGCACCTACGATATGCCAAGTGTCAAAAAAACCGTCGTTATTTGGTGTAAAAAACTTAGGGATGTCTATAACAAATACTTCTGTGTCTATGGGGGTACAACCATTTAAATCTATAACAGTTACAATATGTCTTCCTAAAGTAACATTTGGAAAAAAACCAGATTCTTGTGGTTCTTCTCCATCTAAACTAAATACATAATCTCCAATACCGCTTACTTCTACAGTTATAGAATTAGGATCTGTAAAATCGGTTGTAGTAGAAACGTTTATTAGGGCTTGTTGAGATTCTCTAACAGTTACGGTTTTGCTACTACTGCAATTATCTGCATTTAAAACAGAGTTGTCGGTAGTTACAGTAACAGTATATGTTCCGATTTGAGAAGGGTCTGTTAATCTTATTAAAGCATCTGTACTATTGTTTACAGTTGCGTTTACATTGGTTTGCCATAGATAACTATCGTTAGGATTTCCTGTATTTGCATCTATAACCAGAGGCAAATCGTCTAGACAAAGGGTAATTACATCTTCTATTGGGATTACAGGTAAGGCATTTAATTGCAAATTGAATGTTGTTGTGCTAAAACAACCTGTGCTGTTATTTTCTACACGTGCAAAAATAGCAGTGCCACTTTCTGCTTCGAAACGTACATTGAGAGCATCTGTTTTAGTATTAGCATTTTCTAAAGTATTATGGTAGGTAACGCTAAAGTTACTAGCGTTTTGCGTTGCACCTAAAATTTCTGTGTCTTTTCTAGAGAGGTCGAATATCAAGCGGTTATCAAAATCATCATCGCATTCTATAAGGTCTGTTGGCGTATTAGCGACAGGATTAGGAAGTATGCTTAATACAAAAGAAGTTGTTATACTGCAGGCTGTAGGGTTGGTTATGTCTTGGATATTGGCGTGAATAGTAGTGTTTCCAGTAGTGGTATAGGTAAATTGATTGCCAACAAAAACATCTGTATTAGTTAAAGCACCTTCTGGTGTGCTATGGTAGGTAATGTTAACTGTAGCAGGATCGTTTATTAATAGGGCGTCCACAAGACTTAAATCGTAAGTGTTACTGTCGTTAAAACAATCGGTTACAGGAGTATTAATTGTATTTGGCAGTGGAGGAGATACAACTTCTAAACGTTGGGTAAATAGGGTAGTACATTGTGTGGATGTGTTTACTGCTCTTATCTGGATGTCTCTGGATGTAGACTCGTATGTGTTTATGTTTTGAATGGCATTGGTAACATCAGAGGGATCATTTTCGTTAATATCTGAAAGGTTTTCGAAATACTGTACTTCTATGTTGTTAAATCGATTATTTAAAATTTCGAAACTGGCGTCTTCTAGGTTAAAAGTAGCGCGATTATCATAGGGATCGCCTAGATTATCGCAAATAGCTAATGGAGAAATAGTATCGATTTCTGGTTGTTCTATAACAACTAAATTTAAATCTCTTAAAACAAAACATAAGCCATTGGCACTTTCTATTCTTGCGGTTAAGGTTTCTGAAAACGAAGAGGTATTGAAACTTTCTAAATTTGCAGTAATAGGGTTAACGTTGGCTGTAGCGTCGTTTGGATTAAGAAAATAGGAAATAGTAATCGGGTTTGGGGATGTATTTTGTATTTCTGTAGTTTTTTCTAGAAGATTAAAACGTGCATTATTGATCTCGCTGGGTACTAAGCAGTTTTGTATGGTAAATATGCTTTCGTCGAAGACTGGGTTTGGAGCTACTCTTAAAACAAGAGGAAAAGATCTTGAACAGCCTTGACGGTCTGTAACGTTCTCTATACGAACATATATAGTTTGCATGCTAGACGTATTTTGAAAAGCTACATTTTTATCTATAAGTTGTGTCTCTGCAACATCATTAAAATAAAGTACTTCTTTACCAGTTTGATTGCCTAAAATTTCAGCATCGAATTCTGCAAAAATAAAGTCGGCAATACCATCTCCATCATCTTCACAAGACACGAGATCTCCATTGTTGGCAAGTACAGGCTCTGTATTTACAATAATTTCTAGCGTTGCAATATCAAAACATTTGTCTCCAGAGGCACTGGTGTTTTCAACTCTAATGTATACGGTAGTTAGGCCAATGTTAAAAGATGAAGGAAAGGTTACACTCCCGTTTTGTGTATTGTCTATATCATCAGCATCTATCAAATTGTTAAAAATGTTAATGTCAAAGCTGGAAGGATCTGTAACTATTTCGTTTAGTTTAGAATCTATATCAGACTGACTTACCATAACCTCTGTAATTCCAGGGGGTTCACAAAAACTTAAAGGTGTTGGGTCTGCAATTGCTGGTGGCGGTATAACTTCAATTTCAAACTCCGATACTTCAATACATGAGGTTTGGTCGCTTATAATTCTTGCATAAAGTGTGATAGGGTTACTTGTATTTACATAAAAAGGAGGAAGGGGAGGATCTGGAAACATAGATGTGCCTTCAGCATCTTCTTCATTTTCAAAATACAATACAGAAAAATCATCACGATCTCCTGTAACAGTGCTGTTAAAACTTTCTAAATTTATACTTGTTTGGCCGTCTGTACCATCATCATCTCTATCGCAAACCGATTGCTTTTCTAAGATAGGGAATTGCAGTCTTGGGTCTACCCGTAATACAATTTCAGAGGGTTTGGTACAATCGGTATTAGTGTTACTTACAGTTATAATTAAAGTGGTTAAGCGTTCTGAAACTTCGAAACCGCTGCGTTTATCTATAAATGCATTGGCATTTAAATCGTCTTCTGTTTCGAAAAAATTAACTTCAAAATTAGCTGGAATATTGCCATCATCATCCGCAAAATTGCTTAAAATTTGCCCTTCTACAGTTAACAAGTTAAACTCAACGCTTGTGCTACCATCATCACTACACAAACCAAAGGCACCAGTATCTGTACCTGTTAATAGAAGGTTAGGGTGTATCTCTAATGCGGCTATAGAGGGACAACCGGTTTGTTGGCTTTCTACTCTAACAAAAATGGTTTGTACGTCTGGTATTTCGTTTTGATAATTGGTTTGGTCTGCTATGGGGTTATTGCCTGCTCTTGCATCTTGTGGAGTGGTGTGGAAGGTTATATTAAAAGCGCTAGGATCTAAACCGTCTAAAATATCGTCTATAGCAGTTTCCAAGTTAAATGTGGCAATACCATCATCATCAGGCTCGCAAGCATCTAATGGAAAAGGTTCTCTGTCTATAATTGGCCCGCTGGTAAGATTGATAACTAAGGTTGTCGTATTTATACATCCTGAATTTATGTTTCTAACTCTAACATTAAGTGTTTCTGTGTTGGCTCTTCTATTAATATACTCAACGGGATTTGTTATAGCATTGCTACCAGATTCTGCATCTTGAGGGTTAAAGTGAAAAGAATCTACAGACAGATTAGGGTTGTTATTGGTAATGTCGTTATTGGCACTGGTTAAATCTATGGTGGTAAACCCATCTACAGGGTTATTATCGCTATCGCAAACAGGTAATGTGGTGCTGGAAACATTAGGTAAAGCATTTACTATGATGTTAAATTGTGAAAATGCTACACAGCCGGAGTTACTGTCTTCAACACGAATAAAAATAACATCAGATGCTGTTGTATTTTGTATTGGAGCATTAATAGGGTTAGCTCCTGTTTCTGCATCTGCTCTTGAGAGATGGTAGGATGGTCTAAAACTGGCAAATTCTACTATAGAGGAGAGTTCCTGTGTTCTGGTGGATAGATCAAACGTTTCGGTAGTGTCGCCATTATCATCACATATTTCAAAATTATCTAGAGGCTCTAATTCTATGGTGTTTTGTATGTTTACAATAATTTCGTCCTCTTCTGTACAAGGGCTATCGTTTAAAGGTACTGTTATTTCTGCTCTGTAACTACCGCTTGTGTTTGCTGCAAATGTGGCGTTTGTTTCTCCAGATATTAGTGTGTTATTTAAAAACCAACGGTAAGTAGCGTCTGGATTCCCAATATCTGCGTTTAAAATAACGGCGCTATCACAGGTATTAATATCTTCTCCTAAGTCTAAAATTTTAAAACTATCGCCTTCTATAAAAACGGCAGAATCGATGTTTCCATCTCCTGGTTGGTCTGCAATAATTAGCTTTATATTATAAGTCGTGTAGGGAATAATAGTTGTAGAGGCTGTTAAAACAGTGGTTCTACCATCGAAATTAGTGTCTCCAGAGTTAAAGCTGCCAAATGCATCTTGATTTCTGGCAGGGCAGGTTACTGGGTTAATTTCATTTCTAATAGTTCTAACCTGTATGGGGTCTCCAGTATTAGGTAATACTGCTATGTTTTGAAATGGCGCTGCACTGCCTGCTTCCCTAATTAAAAATACAAAACCATCACCTGAGTTACAGGTGTTGTTAGCGTCTCCATATTCTTCTGAAGCAAAAAGATAGTTAAACCTAAACTCTCCTGAGGCAGATGTAAAATCGAATTCGATGGAAGTAGCATTGGCTGTATTGGAAACGTTTAAAGCATTTTCTATGTCTGGATCTGTGCCCCAGCTTACAGCGGTTTCCGATAAAGGATCTGTAATAACAGTATTGCCTGCCGAAGCTGCATTACCTGTAGATAGTATAATGCCACTTTCGAATGGAAAATTAGAATTACCTCTTTCGAACCTACCAAAACTAGGTAAACCGTGGGGAATGCCATTTACAGTAGATCTTATATTTGTAATTTCTACACAACCGTCTACCAAATTGTCTTGAATAAGTGTACTTAAAGGTACATTGTTATTTACAGTTATTTGTTGCGAGAAGCCAAGTGCAATAGAAAAAAGAGTTGCAATTAAGACTATTGAAGGTTTATGAGCAGTCACTTTAAATGATTTGGGATTCATAAGGAAATTAGCCTAAAGTGTTTAAGTCGACAAGGTATAAATATCTTAAGCGAAGCACAAAAAAAACAAATAAAAGGCATTTAAATACGATGTTTATAGTCCTTAAGTATGAAATGGCCTATAAATAGGGGTTTTAAATCTCTTTTTTTTAATATATAGTACTGGTTAGGTGATTCTTTGGCTGTATAAGATATTGCATTATAGTTGTTTAAAATATTTGAAATATCCGCACTAAAATCTTTAGTTTTTTTATCTTTTGTAAACTTGAAATTGAAGATGAAACTGTTTAGAAAAGCTTAAATTTGAAAAAATAGCATTATGGACGATTTAAAAATTTCTAAAAAGAAGCCTTCTTATCCCATTTCTAAGCAGTTAGATACTTATCTCTCTGAATACAATAGAACTATAGAGATTCCTATTTTTTACGATGATTTATTACGTTTTCAAGGTGCTGTAGAAGTTTATGATAAAGATGATAACGATACACTTTGGATACGTGTGTATTACAATGAGTTTGATAGAACTGAAATAGATCTTGCTCTTAAAAAGGTGTATGCTATTTTACATTCGGACGGTAATGAAAGTATTTTTCCTTTCCTTAGTGTAGATGCTATAGATTTTTGCACGTTTGGCAATTCTAAACCTTTTAGAATTAAAGTAAGAAACATACTAAACGATAACTATGTGTATTTTTATATTAAAACGGCAGATGCTTCGCGTATTTATGGCTTAGAGTTAGAGCACATGTTGTCTCCTTATAATCTCAATTTTTTGGTAAGTAATACGACTTTAATTGAAGAACATATTGCAGGTATACCTGGAGATGTATTTATGAAAGATATTTTACCTACTTGTACTAAACCAGAAAAGGCGCAAATAGCAAAAGAATTTGTAAAGTTTAACGAGCGTTGTATGATAAGGCTTTTAGGAGATATGCGCTCTTATAATTATGTTATTGTACCTACTCACGATTTTGACCACGTGGTGTATAAAATTAGAGCGATAGATTTCGACCAACAGTCTTACGAAGGAAAATTTAATATATACAGACCTCAGTTTTTTAAAGAAAACCTTAAAATGGTAGAGTTGGTGTCTGGGTGTTTTCAAAAATTATCTATAGATCAATATAAAATAGAAGAGCGCTCTATTTTAGTTAAACGCTTAAAGAGTTTTCACGACCGTATAGATATGTTACTAGCGTGTATGATTAACGATACGATTTCTACAGAGGAGAATATCGCTGTATTAAAATTAAAGATTTTTGAATATACTTACGATCCTGAGTTTAAAAAATGTACCTCTATGGGGGGTATTTTAAAGCAAGCACTTAAGTTTTTAACCGATAATTACGAAAACGTAAATCCTTTAAATTTTAATAGGGGCAAGGCTTAAGTTTAGTTCCAGTTTTCATTAAAATCCAGATCTTCGTAGTCTTCAAGATCTATAGTATCGCCATCAGCATCGCTAAAATCAACATCAGTATCTGCTTCGAATAAACGGTCTGGGGCAGTGTCTGGTACTTGTCCTTGAACAAACATAAGGTTAGGGTAATCATGGCCTTCTGCCTCGTCTACAATTTCAGCAAGTTCTACATAAAATGTCCACATGCTTAAAAAATCGTAAATGTAAATAAGCTTTGTTTGTACTTCGTGCACCACATCGCAAATTTCAGTTTCATTCATCAGGCGAGCAGAACCATCATCACTTAAATCAAATAAAGAGATTTCTTCACCTTGATCCCAAGCATCATTACTAATATAAAAAGAAGCCATTTCGGTGCCGTCGAAACCAAAAGATTGCGTAATAATATTGTGTAAATCTTCTAGGCTATCGGTTTCGCGAATCTCCAAGTCTCGAAAAATGTCTTCTTCTGTATCGTTATCTAAGATAACTCTAAATCTGTAAATCATACTGGAAAATTATATTGCAAAGATATGTTTTTTTGTATTGTATTTTTTAATTCTGGTAGCAGATCTGTATTAAATTTACTTTGTAAAACGGTGTAATGTAAACACCATTGTAGAGAGCAATATAAAAGCACCAACTTGGTGCGCAACACCCAGCCAAACAGGTACTTGTAGCAATAGGGTTAAAACGCCCAATACAAATTGTACAGCTACCATTATAAGTAAGCCATAGATGCCTTTATTTTGATTTACGGTACGTACCAATTGTCTGCTTTTTTTCCATAATACAAGTATTAAGAAAACCACGAAGTAAGCTAAAGTTCTATGTACAAATTGCACCCCACTTTTGCCTTCTATGAAATTCTTGTATATAGGGTTTTGCTCTATAAATACAGTTTCGTGTATCAACTTGCCTTCGCTCATCATAGGCCAGTGGTTGTGTATCCAACCCGCATCTAAACCTGCTACAAAAGCGCCATAGATAATTTGTAGCACAAGTATAATTAAAGTAAACCTTACCAAATTTCTAAATTTAGTGTCTCTTTCTTTTCTATTAGGAAATATAAGATCTAAAGCTACCCAAAATGTATAAGCAAAGGTTAAAAATGCAGTGGTTAGGTGTGCTGCTAACCTGTAATGGCTTACATCTGGTCTGTCTACTAAGCCGCTTTTTACCATGTACCAACCTAAAAAGCCTTGAAAACCACCCATAAATAGAAGTATTATGGCTTTTTTTATAGTGGGCTTTGTAAGTTGTTTTGTAATTAAAAAATAAAGAAAAGGTAAAATAAAAACCAAACCTATAAAGCGGCCTAAAACACGGTGTAACCATTCCCAAAAATAGATGTCTTTAAAATCTTGTAACGAGAAATGGTTGTTAAGTTTTTTGTACTCGGGGTATTGTTTGTAAAGCTCGAAAGCAGCTTCCCATTCTACCTCGTTGGTAGGCGGAATTGTGCCCGATATAAGTTTGTAGTTAGAAATGGACAGGCCAGAGTGTGTTAACCGGGTAATGCCACCAACAATTACCATAATAAAAATAAGAGCACAACCTGTTAATAACCAATAAATAACGCGTTTATTATCTTTCTTCATCTTATATTTTTTTTCAAGAATATACCGTTTTTCAATACTTATACGTGGTCCATAATCGGTTAAGATTTAGAAACTGTAAGACCAAGTTTTTTCCCTTCTTTCAGCATTAATTGATATGCTGCATCGTGTTCGTTAGGTATTGCACCTTCCAATATCGCTTCTTTTATGGTTTCTTTTATAATGCCTATCTCTCTGGACGGGTTTAAATTAAATGTTTTCATGATTTCTTCGCCACTAACAGGGGGCTGGAAATTTCGAACATGGTCTCGCGCTTCTACTTCAACAATTTTTTCTCTTACTATTTTAAAATTATTGTGGTATTTATTAAATTTTTTTGGGTTTTTGGTTGTAATATCCGCTTCGCAAAGCGTCATTAAATCTTCCACGTAATCTCCAGCATCGAATACCAAACGCCTAACGGCAGAGTCTGTTACAATATCTTGTGCTAATACAATAGGGCGAGAACTCATTAACACCATTTTTTGAGTAAACTTCATTTTATCATTTAAAGGCATTTTTAAGCGTTTAAATAAACGGTATACCATTTTAGAGCCTTCGAACTCATGCCCATGAAAGGTCCAGCCTACTTTTTTACTAAAACGTTTAGTTGGTGCCTTGCCTATGTCGTGTAACAGTGCTGCCCAGCGCAACCACAGATTATCTGTATGTTTTGCTATATTATCGACAACTTCAAGTGTGTGGTAAAAATTATCTTTATGGCGTTGCCCCTCTATTTCGTCTATACCCTTTAAAGCTGTAAGCTCTGGCATAATACTATCGAGAAGTCCTGTTTTTTCTAATAATAAAAACCCTATAGAAGGTGTTTTGCTCTCTAATATTTTGTTAAGTTCTACGACGATACGTTCCTTAGTAATAATGGCTATGCGTTTTGCATTTCTTGTAATAGCGTCTAGACTTTTAGTTTCTATTTCAAAATTTAATTGCGTTGCAAATCGAATGGCTCTCATCATACGTAGCGGGTCGTCGCTATAGGTAATATCTGGATTTAAAGGGGTTCGAATAATTTTATGCGCCAAATCGCTAACGCCATTAAAAGGGTCTAGAAGCTCTCCAAAGGTGTGGGGAGACAAACTAAGTGCTAAAGCATTAATTGTAAAATCTCTACGGTTTTGATCGTCTTTTAAAGAACCATTTTCCACAATAGGATTTCTACTGTGTTCGGCATAAGATTCCTTACGTGCGCCAACAAATTCTATTTCTACAGCCTCATATTTTAGCATAGCTGTGCCGTAAGTTTTAAAAATTTGAACCTTTGGTTGTCCTGGAAGGTTTTTAGCTACTTGTTTAGCTAAACTTATACCACTACCTACTGCAACAATATCAATATCTTTAGCGGTGCCGCGTTGTAATAAATAATCTCTAACAAAGCCGCCAATAACATAACTTTCTAGTTGTAGCGTTTGTGCAGATTTTGAGATAACCTCGAATATAGTATGTTGTAATGCGTCTTTGTAATTCATGTAAAATGGAGGCTTAAAATGTATTTTAAGAGCTCTAAAATGTGTCCTTAATATCGTAAACGCAATCTTTAAAGACATACATTTGGACAAAAGGTTTGCAATAACTTTATTGTTTTGCAAATTTACGACATCGTGTACTTCTTTTAAAGCAGTCTATATATTTATTTTAGAATCTAAAACAATAATAAATAAAGCCAAACTCTTAGTCTTTGCCAAGCTGGTGCATACTTTATTTAACTAAATGTATTTTGAATATTTTAATGAGGGAATAAAAAAGGGTAAGTAATTATTTTTTTGCTAGTAGTACCTACTAAAAGTTCTTGAAATACATTTTTTACCAGTAAAAATATATTCTCAACACCATAATGCTTTAAGGTTAAATCTAAAATTAGGGCATCCTTATTTTACGTTTGTTGATGCGGTAATTTTAATTTTAAATCTAGTTTACAGATGTTTTTCTTAAAAACTTTCGTTGTTCTTCTATGCTTGTAAAACGCCATTTTTTATAGGTGCGTTCTATTTTCTTTTTAGAAAAAAATAAAAACCAATCTGCTAGAGGGAAAAAATCTCTATGGCCTATACCGTCTATTATAATGAGTTGTACGGTGCCATCTTTTAGTAATTTACAACACAAATTCCGCGCTCTTAAATCTCTTGTAAATACCTTAAATTTAATCATGTGCTGTTTTAGAGCATATAGAGCATTTTCTAAGACATTATCTTGTATTAAACCAGTATTTTTTAAATAGAATTCTAATGTTTTCGAAATTTTGCCTGTTGTTTCATCTCTTATAAGTTCAAAAACTTGTCCTAGGCCTAAATTTGTTTCTTCCTCTCCTTTGTAAGAAGAGTAAAAAGGATATTGATAACGATTGGTATTTCTTTTAGCAATTTTTAGAAAATATAATATCTCTTTGCTAACATATGCTCTAGTAACATGAGGTTTAGGAATTTTAATGCACAAATTGGCATCATTAGGATGGACGTAACAGGTTCTTATTTCCCCCTCTCCTATATAATCTTCATCATGTATTCTAACCATTGTTTTAAACATTAAACTACAAATTTAATAAACTGTTGCTATTATCATCATATTATTTTATAATATCTAACATATAGTGAATGGAACTGCTATTTCTTTTCAAAATCAATTAATAATAATACCTTTGGAGTAAAATTTTATAACATGAAAATCGTTATTCTTGCAGCAGGTATAGGTTCCAGATTAGGTAATCCTTTTCCTAAACCTTTAACGCCGTTAAAAAACGGAAAAAGTATTATGGAAATGCAGATAGACAATATTTGTAAAAACTATAACGTAGATGATATTAATGTTGTGGTTGGTTTTAAAAAGGATCTAATAATGGAGCGCTTTCCGGAGCTAACCTATGTTTATAATCCTTTTTTTGATAGAACAAATACTTCTAAAAGCCTGTTAAAAGCTTTAAAAAAACACAAGGATAAATCTATATTATGGTTTAATGGCGATGTTGTTTTTGATGAGAATATTCTTGATACTTTAGATCCTTACATAAAGGCCAATACTTCTTTTGTCGCTGTAAATACGAGCAAAGTTGCAGACGAAGAGGTAAAGTATACACTTAAAGAAGGGTATATAAACCAACTATCTAAAACTGTTAAAGGCGGCCTTGGAGAGGCAGTAGGAATTAACTTTATTTCATCTAAAGATATACTTCAATTTATCAATAGGCTAGAAGATTGTGATGATAACGATTATTTTGAAAGAGGGTTAGAGTTCGCTATTGAAAAAGATGATATAAAAATAAAAGCTATCGACATTTCTATGCATAATTGTATGGAAGTAGATTTTGCAGAAGATTTAGTAAATGCAAATAAGATGCTTTAATATTTGAAGACATGAAATTCATCTTATTTTGTCAAAATAATTATGCCTACGGTATTCTAGCTCCAATTAGAGATGTACTTATAGCGCAAAAACTGGAGTTTATATGGTACGTAGACCAGAAACTAAAGCCAGATTTTCCATATAATACCGAAAATAACACTTCTAAAATAACAGATTTAGAAACTTATAATAGCGATATTATATTTGTGCCTGGTAATGAAGTACCTTATTATTTAAGGGGATTAAAAACTCAGATTTTTCATGGTTTGGCTGGCGAAAAAAAAGGCCACTTTAGGATTAGACATTATTTTGATTTGTATTTAACCCAAGGACCCTATTTTACTAAAAAATTTAGAGAACTTAAAAACGTTCATAAAAATTTTGATGTTATTGAGACTGGGTGGCCAAAACTGGATATTTATGGTAAAGACAAGATGGCTTATAAAGCAAGAAAATCTCGTTTGTTAGATACTTATAATGCTGATGCTGACAACATCCTACTTTATGCTCCAACATTTTCGCCAAAACTAACTTCTGCGCCTTTTTTAATATCTCAATTAGAAACTTTGGCAACAAAAAATAAAAACAAGTTAATCTTAATAAAATTTCATCCTTTAATGCATGAAGAATGGATTGCAAAGTATAAAGACTTGGCTAATAGAGTTGCAAATATCAGTTTTCAGTCCGAAAAAAACATTATACCTTTTTTAATGATGGCAGATATCTTGATTAGCGATACATCTTCTGTTATCTATGAATTTTTACTTTTAGATAAGCCTGTTATTACATTCAATAATATTTCGGAAAAAATATTTTGGGAAAATTCTAAAAACTTTGACGATTTAGAAACACTTGTGCAAAAGAATTTAACAGAAGACCCTTATAAAGCATCACGCAATTATATAAAGTCTCAATTTCATCCCTATAACGATGGTAAATCTGCAGAGCGCATGGTAAGTGCTACTTTAAATTATATTACAGAACATGGTGTGCCTGGTAAAAGAAAACTTTCTATTTTAAGACGATTAAAAGTACATTCGCTTTTTGGCAAGCCTTCCAAGAATAATTAAATAACAATTAGAAAATTTTTAAGTAATAATAAACCCAAATTCAGAAAACAATTCTCATGTTGTTTCTACTTTCAAATTAAGTATATTTACAAAAAATAGCTTACCTCAAAATGATTAAACTTTCTGGTGTCATAATAGCTTTCAACGAAGAGGATAAGATTGAGAAATGCCTACAATCTTTAATCGGGGTAGTTGATGAAATTATTGTTGTAGATTCTTTTTCTACAGATAACACTAAGGCTATTTGTAATAAATACGACATTACATTTATAGAACAGGAATTTCTGGGGTATATTGAACAGAAAAACTTTGCTTTAAAACAAGCATCTTACAATCATATTGTGTCTTTAGATGCAGACGAATCTTTATCTGATACGCTTAAAGCATCTATTGTTAATTTAAAAGCCAACTGGAATTATGATGGCTACTATTGCAGGCGGTTAAACTTTTTTTGCGGACAATGGATAAAACATACTACTTGGTCTCCAGATAAAAAACTTAGAGTTTTTGATAGAAGAAAAGTAAAATGGAAAGGAATAAACCCTCACGACCAAATTGTACTTAACGATGCTAAAAATAAAACGGGATTTCTCAAGGGAGTTATTTTGCACGATACCTATCAATCTTATTCAGAATTTAATGAAAAAGTAGAACGCTTTTCTACCATATCGGCCAAAGCTAATTTCGAAATAGGCACTACAGCTCCTATTAGCAAAATATTAATACACCCTACGTGGTCTTTTTTCCATTCTTATGTTATAAAACTAGGTTTTTTAGATGGTTTAAATGGCTTGGTAATATCTGTGCAGACTGCAAATACGCGTTTTCTTAAATATACAAAGCTTAGGGAGCTAATTAGGCAGTCTAAAAACAAAAAAGAGTAAATTTATTTTTTCCAAAATCTCAATTTTTTCTTTAATTGCTTTTTTTTGAGAGCTTTTGTTTTAAAAGCTTCAGTTTCCTCCCACATTAATGAAAAAACAGTAGTATAATCTAAGCCAGAGCATTTAGCGTATTCACTACTCATGATCTCAACCATAAACTTGTGTTTTGTTAATCGAGAGAAGTTTTTCATACGTGTTTTAAAATCTAAAACCTTAAATTCCATTCTGTTTAAATCTACCAGATAAAAATTATAGTCGTTATCTTTAACACTAATAAGAGTATTGCCAGGAGAATGGTCTAAAAAATGTATGCCTTTTTCATGTAATTTATAAGTAAATCTCGTAAAAGCTCTTAAAATAGCATCGTAATTTTCAATTTCAAAGTTTTTAGTAAGATCTCTATACGTGTATTTGCAATTTAGATGTTCACTAATATAAAAACTCTTTTTAAAACTTAAAAGCGATAATTGCTCGTAGTAGGCTATAGGTTTGGGCGTATCTATACCCAAAGCCAAAAGTTTATTGGCGTATTCGTAAGAGCGTTGCGCTTTACTTTTCCGAAAAAAACGATAAACGTATTGATTAATAATGTTAGGGACTTTAAACGATTTTATATTAAGCGTTAAATCATCTAAGTCAAACAATTTAAGGGAGTTGCGCTTTTGGTTGCCGAACGGTGTGCCTTTACTTTGAAAATTTTGTATACAATCATTCAGAAAATCTGTGTTTTCTAAAAAATCTTTATGTACTATTTTTCTAATTTTCATTAAATAAATATAAGCGCGTTAACAGTTTAAAAATTAATAGACCTTGTCTCTATAAAGGCTAAAACTATTCTTTTTTCTAAATAATACTACTATTTTTACTTACAAGCTATTTTTAAGACTAGCTAAATTGGTTAACAAGTTTTAAAATAGTTTGGAGGACAAGATACTAACAAAGGCGATTCAAATTCAAATAAATAATTACTTTTCTGTACTTATAATTGAGTTGAAAATAGAATTAGGTATTAGGCGATAGTCTCATTTCTATCCAATTTAAAATGTAGCTAAGGGTATTTTTATCTGCCATGTCTAAACTTTGGAAGGTTACAAATAAGGAATGCTTTTTTTTCAAAAACAAGTACAGTTTCAGTTTTACCAATATAGGATATTTATAAGATCTAAAATATGTTAGTTGCGTATTAGATCTGTAATAGAAGGTTTTTTGTTTTATCTCTAAATGCTCGGATAAAGACGAAATTATAAATTGTGTTTTGTGTCTAAACCTGTGTTTTATATTGTTTTCTAATAAGTTGTTGTGCGCAAAGAAGTTTTCTAAAGTAGATTTTCTTAAGCATACAGGTGTATGGTATCGTCTTATATAACTATCTCTTTTTCCTCCAAAAGCTAGTTTAGCACTTGTTTGTTGAAATTGTTTAAAGCTACATGTTTTTTCTTTTACAGGCCTGTTAGTTAGGGCTAAAAACTTACGGTAGATAGACCTTAGTTTTCTGTCCTCTCTAAAAAGATCCTCTTTACCTCTAATAATAGGATAGCCATTAATGAAAAAATCGTTGGGTTTGGTGTCTCGCATTAAAAAGGTATCATCGTTAAAAATGATAAAATGCTCAGACAAGTTTGGTATTTTAAATAGCATGCAACCTATAGAGCAAGAATTAAATGTGGGCAAATAATTTTCAAACCCCTTAAAAATTACTTTATGGTCTATTAATAAAAGGTTTATACCTTTATCTTTAGCAAGTTTTTGGAGACTAAGAAAGGAATCGGGTTGTTGGTTATCTGTAACCAAAAAGATATTGGAGACAAAGGAAGCAAACTTGATTATAGATTGTATTGCAATGTCAATTTCACCTATAGAGTTATACCTCGCTTTATTTTTTTTTTTGCCGAAGTCTAATTTTTTATCCGAATGTGCATTTATTTTTTCTTGCCAAATTTTATCATTACCATTAACCCACGTAATAACAGCATCTATTTTAATATTTGATAGCTCAGATTTCATCACAATAAATTCACTAAATATCGAATAGTTTTATTTTTTAAAAGCGACCTATTTGGTGGTATAATTACAAATAGGTCGCTTTTTATTAGGTAACCCTAATTATACCGCTACACTATGCTCTCTCAAAGCATCGTTAAGCGAGGTTTTTTTATTTGTACTTTCCTTACGTTTTCCAATAATTAAGGCACATGGTACATTATAAGTTCCAGCTGCAAATTCTTTAGCGTAACTACCAGGAATAACAACAGATCTTGCAGGAACAATACCTTTATATTCTACAGGTTTATCTCCAGTTACATCTATAATTTTTGTACTCATGGTTAATACTACACCAGCGCCCAGAACGGCTTCTGTTTCTACTTTAACACCTTCTACAACGATACAACGAGATCCTATAAAAGCATTGTCTTCAATAATTACAGGAGCAGCTTGTAAAGGCTCTAAAACACCACCAATACCAACACCACCAGATAAATGTACATTTTTGCCTATTTGCGCACAACTTCCAACAGTAGCCCAAGTGTCTACCATTGTGCCCTCATCTACATAAGCCCCAATGTTAACATAACTTGGCATAAGTATAGTTCCTGCCGAGATGTAAGCACCATGTCTGGCTACAGCGTTTGGTACAACGCGAATGCCTCTTTCAGCAAAATTACGTTTCAATGGAATTTTATCGTGATATTCGAAAATACCAGCCTCTAACGTTTCCATTTTCTGAATGGGGAAATAAAGTACAACAGCTTTTTTTACCCATTCGTTTACTTGCCAACCACCTTCTATAGGTTCGGCTACACGCAAATCTCCTTTATCTAAAAGGTCTACTACTTGCCTAATAGCGTTTTCTGTTTTATTTTCTTTTAAGAGCTCACGGTTATCCCAAGCACTCTCTATAATTTGTTGTAATTCTGTCATTAGAAATAATATTTTGAGCAAATATAATATCTAATGTATAAAAACTAATGAGGATTTCATTTTAATTCTTGGTGCAACATTACTTATAAAAACGCATAGCGTATGGTATTAATTGAGAATTTACATATAAAAAAGCTCCTGGTTTAAGTAAAATACATGTTAATATGCATTTTTATCGAGAAAAACACTTTTTTTAACAGTTAATCGAAGAAATAACACATGTGCTCTAATAATCGGTAATTAAAAGCGAGATGGCTAATATATTAGATATTAACACGTTGTAAATATATATTTGAAATGAAGAAGAAATTATTTAAGTATTATGAAGTTAATTTGCCTTACATTTATTATCTATACAGCATCTTTAACCACAAAATTAAGTGCGCAAAACGCACAGCTTATTAATGAAGATTCAACTTCATTAAAAACAGTTGTAACACCATTACAAAATGTAACTATAAAACCAATCGTTGTTAAATTAAACAGCGATATCAGGATTTTTCTAAATAGAGAACGAAACGTAGAGAACTTTAAAATAATTTTCCCGAGAACCAACAAGAGAAAATTATCTTAACTCGACTATTAAACAAACTATATAAAGCTGCTTTTTAAGTAGCTTTTTTTATGAAAATGGGTTTTCTACTTAAAATACTTTAATCTTCTTAAAGAAAAAGTACTTTTGTAAAAAAAACAATGTCTAGAATAGTAGCCATAGATTACGGAAGTAAAAGAACAGGAATTGCCATAACAGACGAAATGCAACTTATAGCTTCTGGACTAACTACTGTAGATACAAAACACTTGATTGCATTTTTAAAAACCTACGTATCTCAAGAAAAAGTAGAGTTGTTTTTAGTAGGAGAACCCAAGCAAATGGATAACACCCCCTCTGAAAGTGAAGCACTGATAATTAAGTTTTTAGAAAAATTAGGCAAAGCACTACCAGACATTCCTGTAAAACGCGTGGATGAGCGTTTTACCTCTAAAATGGCTTTTCAAACTATGATAGATAGTGGTTTAAACAAAAAACAAAGAAAAAACAAGGCACTTGTAGATGAAATAAGTGCCACCTTAATACTACAAAGTTACTTATATTCTAAATAGTTTTAAGTAGCCTAATGTAATACAAAACAAGAGTCGTACTTTTGCAAAAATAATTTTATTTATAATAATGATTTTACCAATAGTAGCATATGGAGATCCTGTATTAAAAAAGAAAGGATCAGACATATCAAAAGATTACCCTAACTTAGATACTCTGCTGGAAAATATGTTCGAAACCATGTATAATGCCATGGGAGTAGGCTTAGCAGCACCACAAATAGGTTTACCAATACGATTATTTTTAGTAGATACTGCGCCTTTTGCTGAAGACGAAGACTATACAGAAGAAGAGCAAATACGCTTAAAAAGCTTTAAGAAAGTTTTTATAAACCCTAAGATTGTAGAAGAAGATGGCGAAGAATGGGCGTTTACAGAAGGCTGTTTAAGTATACCAGATGTTAGAGAAGATGTATACAGACGCCCTAAAATAAAAGTAGAGTATTTAGATGAGAATTTTAAAAAGCATGTAGAAACATACGATGGGTTAATAGCACGTGTAATTCAACACGAATACGACCATATTGAAGGAGAGTTATTTACCGATAAATTATCCACTTTAAAAAAGCGTTTAATAAAAGGGAGGCTAGCCAATATATCTAAAGGTAAGATAAGAGTAGACTACAGGATGCGTTTTCCAAACCAAAAAAAGAAGCGATAATTTTGCTTTAGGGTATAAAAATAGGATATTTGCGCCACTAAAAAATAAAATATATGGGCTTAGAAAAAGTACTAGCTATATCTGGGAAACCGGGACTTTATAAATTAGTAACACAAACACGAGGTGGTTTTGTTGCAGAATCATTAATAGACCAAAAACGGTTATCTATTAGCTTACAAAACAATGTAAGTGTTTTAAGTGAAATAGCTATCTACACCTTAAGTGAAGAAGTACCATTATATCAAGTGCTTCGTAAAATTAAGGAAAAAGAAGAAGGTAATGTATGTTCTGTAAAGCCTAAAGACGGTAAAGACAAGTTAGAAGAATATTTCTTTGAAATTTTGCCAGATTATGATGAAGATCGTGTTTATGCCAGCGATATAAAAAAAGTAATACAATGGTATAACCTCCTACAAAAGCACAATATGCTAAACCTTTTAGAAGAAGAGGTCAAAGCAGACGAAGAAGAATAAAAAAAAGCCTCCATTAAGGAGGTTTTTTTATGCCTTATAGTTGCTATTTCTAAAGAAATAAACTTTAACGCTATTCAATAAGCTATAGCATACCAGTTAAGGAATTTGTATTTTTAGTAAAAAATAGCAAAGCACTTTGAAATTAGTTCGTTTTACTAAAAAAGGCATTTATTGCATACCTGGTAAATTTTACTTAGATCCTTGGTATCCTGTAGACTATGCAGTGATATCCCATGGGCACGCAGATCATGCCAAGTGGGGCATGCAACACTATTTGTGTCACCACCATACAAAACCCATATTACAACACCGTATTAGTGCAGATATACAAGTAGAAAGTTTAGCCTACAATGAAAAAAAGAAAATTAACGGAGTAACTCTAAGTTTTCATCCTGCTGGACATATTATTGGCTCTGCTCAAATACGGTTAGAGTACAAAGGCTTTGTTGTGGTATTTACAGGAGATTATAAAACGACTCCAGATGGGCTAACACAGCCATACGAACCCGTAACCTGCCATGAATTTATTACAGAAAGCACCTTTGGACTTCCCATTTATAAGTGGCAAACAGAAACCGTTTTAAAGCAAAGTATAGAAGATTGGATTGCATCAAACAAAATGCAGCATAAAACAAGCGTTTTTCTAGGTTATTCCTTAGGGAAATCTCAAAGAATTATGAAATTACTGGAAGGTATAGACGCCATTTACGTGCACACAGCCATACACAATATTAATGCTGCAATAACTTCTTCAGGCCTAAAATTGCCCAAAACTATACTTTTAGAACCAGATTTCGATAAAAAAGAAATAGAAGGAAAGCTTGTTATTTTACCGCCAGCACTTTTAGGGTCGCGGTTATTAAAACGCATTCCCAATGCAGCAACAGCTATATGTTCTGGCTGGATGCAGATACGAGGTAACAAAAGGTGGAAAGGTGTAGATGCAGGCTTTCCGGTAAGCGACCATGCCGACTGGAATGGTCTTTTAGATGCCGTTAAAGCTTCTAAAGCAGAAAAAGTTTATGTAACCCATGGGGCGCAAGCAATATTTGCTAAATATTTAAACGAAATTGGAATACCAGCCGAAGAAATAATAACAGCATACGGCGAAGACCAATTAGAAACTGAGGGCAAAAAAACAGAAACTGCATGAAAGATTTTGTAGCACTTATAAATGCAGTAGAAATAACCAATAAAACCAATGCCAAAATACAAGCTCTGGTAGATTATTTTAGTAAAGCTTCCCCAAAAGACAAATTGTGGTGTATTGCTATTTTTACAGGAAAGAGACCTTCTAGACCTGTAAAATCTACATTAATGAAACAGTGGTGTATGGCACTTATAAACTTGCCAGAGTGGCTGTTTTTAGAAAGTTATAGTACCGTTGGCGATTTAGGAGAAACACTAGCATTATTACACCCAGAGCCTACGCATAGCATAGAAAAATCTCTAAGCCAATGGATGCAAGATATTATAGCATTAAAACCTAAAACAGAAGCAGAAAAGAAGGCTTATGTTTTAGACGCCTGGTCTGGTTTGCAAACCCAAGAACGGCTTATTTTTAACAAACTTATAGGTGGAAGTTTCAGGATAGGAGTATCTAAAAAAACATTAGTAAACGCACTAGAAAAATTATCAGGAATAGATGCAAACCAACTTATGCATAGCATAATTGGCAATTGGGACATCGACTCTATTACTTTCGAAGCACTTATAAATGGCACCCATATTAATTATGATAATTCCAAACCTTACCCATTTTGTTTAGCTTATGCCTTAGAGAAACCACTGGATGAACTAGGCGCTGTAAACACATGGCAAATAGAGTATAAATGGGACGGTATACGTGGACAGATTGTAAAACGAAACGGCGAAATTTATATCTGGTCTAGAGGAGAGGAATTAGTTACCCAACAATTTCCAGAGTTGGTACATGCCATGCAGCAATTTAAAAACGATTTTGTAATAGACGGAGAAATTTTAGCTTTAAAAAATAATAGTGTGCTGTTATTTAACGATTTGCAAAAGCGCTTAAATCGAAAAAATGTATCCAAAAAATTACTAGAAGAAGTACCAGTTGGGTTTTACGCCTATGATATTTTAGAATATAACGGCAAAGATATAAGACATAAACCTTTAGAAGAAAGGCGCTTAAGCTTGGAAGCCTTGTTTAAAACAACCACAGCACTAGCACATATTAAACTGTCTCAATGCATACAAACAGACCATTGGGAAGCCTTGCAAGCTATTAGAGCGGCATCTAGAGCTATAAACTCAGAAGGATTAATGTTAAAACAAAAAGCCTCCCCCTATCATGTTGGTAGAAAAAAAGGCGATTGGTGGAAATGGAAAGTAGACCCATTAACAATAGATGCGGTAATGATATATGCTCAAAAAGGAAGTGGACGCCGTAGCTCCAAATACACAGACTATACATTTGCTGTAAAAAACGGAGATGCTTTGGTAACAGTAGCTAAAGCCTATTCGGGTTTAACAGACAAAGAAATTACAGAAGTATCTCGATTTGTAACTAAAAACGCTATAGAAAAATTTGGGCCAGTTCGTACTGTTAAACCAGAATTGGTTTTCGAAATTGCCTTCGAAGGCATAGCCTTGAGTAACAGACATAAATCTGGAGTAGCATTACGATTTCCCAGAATAAAACGATGGCGGAAAGATAAAACAGTAGAAGATATTGATACTATAGCCTCTGTAAAAAGTTTAATTAAAGCACAATAATAACAATGTTCGAAGAGAGTGAGGGCTTTAAAATCATTAAAAACTATTTAGCCGAACAAGAACAGGAGCCTTTTCAATTTCAACTTAAAACCTGGAAAACATACAGTAAAGGTTACAGTGGTATGGTTATCGCACCAACAGGTTTTGGAAAAACATTTTCTGTGTTTCTAGCTGTAGTTATAGAGTATTTAAACCATCCAGAAGCGTACCAAAAAGGATTAAAATTACTTTGGATTAGTCCGTTACGCTCGTTAGCCAAAGATTTAGCCAAAGCTATGGAAGCGGCCGTTAATGCCATAGGTCTCGATTGGGAAGTACAAGTGCGTAACGGCGATACACCACAGAACGTAAGGCGAAAACAAGAACGTTTAATGCCAGACGTATTGCTAACTACCCCAGAAACCATGCATTTGTTGTTTTCGCAAAAAAGAAACTCACGGTGGTTTACATCGTTGCAATGCGTAGCGGTAGACGAGTGGCACGAACTTCTAGGCAATAAAAGAGGAGTATTAACAGAACTGGTAATTTCGAGATTACTTACCATAGCTCCTAAGCTAAAAGTATGGGGCATAACTGCCACCATAGGAAATTTAGAAGAAGCACAAGATGTTTTAATACCCTACTCGCACTTAAAAACTACGATGGTAAAGGCCAAAGAAAGGAAAAAACTAAAAATAGAATCCTTATTACCAGACACTGTAGATGTTTTGCCATGGTCTGGACATTTGGGGGCCTCCATGAGCTCTAAAATTATACCCATAATTAAAACTAACACCACAACCTTAATTTTTACAAATACGAGAGGACAAAGCGAGTTATGGTATCAAATTATATTGGAAGCAGCACCAGAATTGGCTGGGTTGCTCGCTATACACCATGGTTCGATAGACTTAAAATTGAGGCATTGGATAGAAGATAGCATTTCCAGCGGGCAGCTAAAAGCTGTAATTTGTACATCTTCTCTAGATTTAGGTGTAGATTTTAAACCCGTAGATTGTATCATTCAAATAGGCTCTGCAAAAGGTGTAGCAAGATTTATGCAAAGGGCAGGGCGCAGCGGGCATTCGCCCTACGAAACCTCTAAAATCTACTTTGTACCTACACACTCCTTAGAGTTAATAGAAGTGGCCGCACTTAAAGAAGCTGTTAAGCAAAATAAAACCGAATCGCGTAGTCCCATGGTGCTTTGTTACGACGTTATGGTTCAATTTTTAGTCACACTAGCTACAGGAGAAGGATTTATAAAGGAAAAAGCCTTTAATATTTTAAAGCAAACACATGCTTTCTCTTACTTAAACCAAGACGAATTTAATTGGGCGATACAATTTATAACACAAGGCGGAGAAACTTTAAAAGCTTACGAAGAGTTTCATAAAGTAATTCTAGATGAAGACGGACTTTATAAGGTGAAGAATAGACGTATAAGCATGCTACACCGTATGAATATTGGTGCCATTGTTAGCGATGCCATGTTAAGGGTGAAATTTAGGTCTGGAGGATATATTGGGGTGATAGAAGAGTATTTTATTTCAAAATTAAAGCCTAAATCCAGTTTTATTTTAGCAGGTAGAGTATTAGAAATGATGCATATAAAGGATATGACAGTGTATGTAAAACGCAGCAAGTCCAAAAAAGCAATAACGCCCAGCTGGTTAGGCGGACGGTTACCATTAACATCGCACCTAAGTCATTTTTTGCGTATAAAATTAGCAGAGGCATTATCTCCAGGAATAAGAGAAAGAGAACTTAAATTTTTACACCCTTTAATAGCGAATCAAAACGATAAGTCTCATATTCCAAAATCCAACGAATTTTTAATAGAATTAATAACAACCAAAGACGGTTACCACCTGTTCATGTATCCGTTTGAAGGCAGGCTAGTCCACGAAGTTATAGCTGCCCTAATGGCTTACCGATTGGGTAAAATAACCCCTTTAAGTTTTACAATAGCCATGAACGATTATGGTTTTGAATTGCTAAGCGACCAGCCCATACCACTAGACGCTACAAATGTAGACGCATTATTATCTAAAACAAACCTTATGGAAGACATCAGTGCCAGCATAAACGCATCTGAAATGGCATCCAGAACGTTTAGAGACATTGCCGTTATAGCAGGCTTGGTAGTGCAGTCGAGACCAGGATCTAGGCAAAACAATAAAAGTTTGCAGTCATCGTCAAGTTTAATATTTAGAGTTTTAGAAGATTACGAACCCAATAACCTTTTGCTACGTCAAGCCTATACAGAAGTTTTTAATCAACAATTAGAAGAAGTGCGTTTGCAAGCCGCTTTCGAGCGTATTTCTAAAAGCAAAATTGTAATTAAACAAGCCAAAGCCTTTACGCCATTAAGTTTTCCTATAAAAGTAGATAGTTTAAGAAATGCTATGAGTAACGAGAGTTTAGAGGCACGTATAGCGCGCATAAAACAGCAAACCCAAAACGTAGACTAACTATGCAAATTTGCGAAACAACAGTAATTTGTAAAACAGAACCCCTTATACTTACCAACTTAAGAGCCGTTTATTGGCCAGCCCAAAAAATGCTGATTTTATCTGATGTGCATATTGGAAAAACAGCACATTTTAGAAAAAGTGGAATACCAATTTCTTTAGAGGTTTTAGATAAAGATTTACAACGTTTAGGGTATTTAATAGATCGTTTTAAACCAGAAACGCTTATGGTTGTTGGCGATTTGTTTCATGCAGAGTTTAACGCAGATGTTACGCGTTTTAAAACCTGGATAAAACACTATACTTCTCTGCAAATTTTACTAGTTAAAGGGAATCACGATCGATCTCTCTTAAGACTTTATGAGCATTTAAATATCAAAATTATAAAAGAAGAACTAGAGCTGTCGCCTTTTGTGTTTACCCACGATAAAACCCAAATAGAAGCGCAAGATACTAATTTTTACATTTCAGGACATACACATCCAGGTGTGTTTTTAAAAGGGATGGCTAAGCAACGTATAAAATTACCTTGCTATCAAATTAACAAACAACAACTTATACTGCCAGCATTTAGTCTTTTCACAGGGTTAAATACAAATAATCCGCCAAAATCTTGTATAAATTATGCATTTACCGATACAGAAATTTTTAAACTCTAACAGGGCCCATTAGTATAAATTTTTATGTCGTTTCATACATAATTTAAAACAAACAATTCACTAATCGATTATTTTTACTGTTTTACGATTTTTTGTAACTAAAAGGGTTTTAAATTTCTAATTTTATGGCAATTAATCCACTTAGTCTCTTATGAAAAATTTAATCTTAACACTTGCTCTAGTTGTGTGTGCCGCGACATTTGCACAAGAGCCCTCTAAAAACCAGAGAAAACGATCTGTTGTCTACGATTTTAAATCTAAAGCAGTAAGCGATACAGATACAATACCTGGTTTTCAAACACAAAAAGAAAAATTAAAAATTACAGGTATCATCTACGAAAGTGATGGTAAAACACCAGCAAAAAATGTTATTCTTTACATTTATCAAGCAGATGAAGAAGGCGAGTACCACGCTCAAAAAGTAGATGGGAAACGTGTGCTTAGGCACGAAGGTTGGGCAAGAACCGATGAGAATGGCCGTTATACATTTTACACGTTTGTACCAGGGACTTACTGGTCTGGCAAATCTATGAAACAAATTCATGGAATGATACAAGAACCTTCTACAGATAAAACATATAGTATTAATCAATTTGTTTTCGATAACGACCCTATGTTGAGTAAATCTTGTAGAAAGAAAATAGCAAAATACGGCTTAAATAACATCTTAAAACTAGAACGTGACGATCATGGAATGCTAATTGGCACACGTGATATAGTTTTAAGCGACGAGATACACCATTTGTAAGTATAAGACAACTTACTATAATTTAAAATCCTGCTTCTGGCAGGATTTTTTATTTTATAATACGATTTACAAACAAAAATTTCGCATTTATGTTGTTTCTTTTGCTACTATTCTCATGTTGAAAAATATAACCTTAACTAAGGCTAAGCCTTTAATTTTTTGTCTTAGACTAGCGAAAAATAATTCAACATATTTATACAAAAATGTTATCCATCATATAAGAAGAACACACAATGTTTTTTATGTCATATTAAAAAGCAAAACGAGTTAGTGTGCTTTTGTCGCTTTTTAAATTGTCAGCAGTCTTTCTTGCAGTAAAGGTGTATACAGGGTTTAGATTATTGAGAAACTGTAAATTGGCTTACCGACAAGGCGAAACCTTGGTTATTACATGTTAAAACACTTCACTGTCTAAAATTTAGAAAAGCAAACCTTTTAAGTATATAAAATTAGAAATACACCAGCCATAATACCAATAAGCGGTATGAGTTTTTTGCGTTTATTTTTTTCCTTAAAAATAAAACCACCAACCAAAACCGCAATTAAAATCTGGCTGCGTTTTATGGCAGATAGTAGCATAATTAGAGCTTCAGGGTCTTGCAAGGCCTTAAAATAAAAATAGTCTGCTGTTTGTAATAAAATACCAACCATAGGTGTAGTCCAACGCCATTTAAATTTTTCTCGCTTTTCTTTATAAGGAAACCATGTAAAAGCCAATATAAGTAATAGGATAAGTAGAGTGTACCAACAAAACCAAAATTGCAGTGTTTGCGGATTTAGAAATAAACTTTGCACTAAAAATTTGTCGTAAAGGCCACTGCAAGATCCAAAAAAAGTAGCACCTATTATTGCAAAAACCCATTTATTACGTTTAAATACAATACCTTCTTTTTTACCTATTTTAGAATATAGCATTACAGAAAATATAATAAGGAAAAAACCAACCCACTGCAAGGCGTTGGGCTGCTCGTTATAAATGCAAATGGCGCCTATAAAAGTAAAAAAAGGACCAGCAGATCTAATAGGTGTCACTATAGTAATAGGCAAGTGTTTTAGTGCTTGGTAGGCCAACACCCAAGAACTGGCCATAAGCATAGATTTTATAAAAATAAAGCCGTGTGTTTGCAGAGGTATAGAGGTAATATAAAAGCCCATATTTTTCAATACGTCTGGCGCATAAATAGAACCTATGTAAAAAGGTAAGAATACCAAAAAACCAGCAGCAATGGTTACGGCAACAACAGGAAACACCTCATTGTTTTGTACAGCATGTTTTTTACATAAATTGTGTAACCCTAAGAATAAAGCCGCTAAAAGTCCTAAATACATCCACATGGCGCGAAGATAGTTTTTTGGTTTATTTAAAAAAATAAACCAAGCATTAAGAATCTTGTAGACAAATCGGCATGCTAATTAAGTGGTTGTTTTATAGTGTCTTAAATGTAAATACACATATTTTTTTCTCAAATACGCTTTAATGTTTAAAATCTATGCAATTAATGCGTAGATTTGTTGCATGGTAAATTTTATAGCAAAAAACATCAAACATCTAAGAGAACAAAAAGAATTGTCTCAAGAAGCTTTTGGTGAAATATTACACATATCCAGAGCTCAAGTATCCACCTTTGAGCGTGATTGCTCTTCGCCGTCTATAGATATACTAATAGCCTTATCTAATTATTTTAAGATACCGATTGATATTCTTATAAAAAATGATTTGACAAAAGCTAACACTACGGGGTATATTACACTAAGAAACAAGCGTATTCTATTTCCTATAACTGTTAATGCAGATAATGAAGACCTGATAGAAATTGTGCCAGTAAAAGCTTCCGCTGGTTACGCACATGGTTACGACGATCCAGAATACGTAGAACAACTTCAAAATATAAAACTTCCTTTTTTACCCACAGGAAAACACCGTGCTTTCCCTATAAAAGGCGACTCTATGTTGCCTATGAAAGATGGTGCATTTGTAGTAGGACGTTTTGTAGAAGATAGAAGCGATATTATTAGTGGTAAAACATACATTGTAATAACACTAAACGATGGTATGGTATACAAGCGTGTTTATAACCATATAGAAGAAGACAATACACTCACTTTAGCATCAGACAATAAAGACTATTTACCCTATACAGTGTCTATAGATGAGGTTTTAGAAATTTGGGAGTTTGCGTGTAGCATTAACTTACAAGAGTATGATGAAAGCGAGTTAAAGATAAGTAGTATCCTTAATATGTTTAATACTCTGGGTATAGAACTAAAAGCATTAAAAAAAGAAATTTTGTAGTATGTATACCATAATAGATGTTGAAACCACAGGCCGTAGCAATCGTATTACAGAGATATCTATATTTAAACACGATGGCGAAAAAGTAATAGATGAATTTACTTCTCTGGTAAACCCAGGGATTGTAATTCCCGTTTATATAACAGTACTTACCAATATAGACAACGCCACCGTGGCAAATGCGCCATATTTTGAAGCTATTGCAGATAAGATTTTAGAAATAACAGAAGGCACCTTATTTGTGGCGCATAATGTAAATTTCGATTACAATGTTATTAGAGGAGAGTTTAAGCGTATTGGTTTAGATTTTGATAGAAAAAAATTGTGTACTGTACGATTGTCTCGCAAGCTTTTTAAAGATTTACCTTCGTATAGCTTAGGTAAATTGTGTAAATCTTTAGAGATTCCTTTGCAAGATAGGCACAGGGCTAGGGGAGATGCAGCAGCAACAGTAATTTTATTCGAAAAATTGTTGGCGCACGATAATGCTAAAACCGTTTTTAAAAATTTTATAAAGGCCAATAGTAAGCAAGGTACGCTGCCACCCAACCTCCCAGAAGCTGTATTTAATGCCATACCTAATCGAACAGGCATCTATTTCTTTTTTAATAAAAAAAACGAAGTTATATACGTAGGTAAAGCTAAAGACATAAAAAAGCGAGTACTAAGTCATTTTTACGATAAATCTAAAAAAGAACTCGATTTGTGTAGAGAAACAGCGCATATAGATTTTGAGTTGTCTGGAAACGAAACAGTGGCACTACTTATGGAAGATGCCGCTATTAAAAAGCATTTTCCTAAATACAACCGCGCCTCTAAAATACCAAAGAAAAGCTATAGCCTATTTAATTATACAGATCGAAAAGGAGTTATACATTTTGCAACAAATACGGCAAAAGCAGCACCATATGCGCTACAAACGTTCTACAGTAAAAGAGAAATCATCTTATTTATGGAAAAGCTCTGCCAAGCCCATAGCCTTTGTCCAAAGTATTGCAATTTACAGTGCGTAGAAAGCTCTTGCAATCATTATAAAATAACAAGCTGTAAAGGCATTTGTAAAAACGAAGAATCTATTGACGTTTACAACGAACGCGTAAATAAGGCCATAAAGGCCATAAAAACAACATATTTAAACAATATTATTAAACTTGAGGGTAGAGACGAAAACGAAGATGCTGTAATTGTAATAGAAGATGGCGTTTATAAAGGTTATGGATTTATCTCTAAAGCAGAAGCGGTTGCGCAACACAAGGAAAACATTTTAAACTACATTATTCCACAGAAAGACAATGCAGACATACAGCGTATATTGCGTAAGGTTATTTAAATGGACTTAAAGCAAGAACTGAATAGTTTTAGTGAAAGACGTATGTATTAATACCATATCTTAGTGTGTATAAAATACAGTATTAGAAGTATTCATACAATATTTTGTAGAAAATATTGTATTATTACCATTGCAAAATAAAAACAATGAAAATATACACCTTTTTAATACTACTTATGCTTGTGTTGTCCTGTAAAAACACAGATAAGAATACTTCTATAGAAGCAGACGAGAAAACAGAAATAGAGCAAAAAGCATCAGAAATTATAGAAAAGGAAAATCCAGAAAAAAAGAAAATATCCACTGGAATTACTATAAATTTAGAACAAGAAGTAACGCAATTTAAAGCATGCAAAAACAACGCTGTAGGCCGAACAGATTGTAGAAATGCAATTACTAAAATAATTTCGAAACGTTATGGACTAACAGACTTTTACGATGCTAAACTTGGCTATAAGGTATACGATAGCATTCGACCTGTTATAGAGCGTTCTAAGCAATGGAAATCTTTAGGTGGCGTTACACAAAGCAGTTTAGAGAAAGCCTTAGCGCATACTAATAAAGGAGGCTTATCTTTAGTAATAGATACTTCTCAAAGCTATGGGCATGTTGTACTGTTAGTGTCTGGAAGTGCTACGCCTTCTGGATCTTGGGGCATGCCTTTACCAAACGTTTTGTCTTTAGCAAATCACAATCCTGAAAAATCATTTTCAAATAAATCTCTAGCATACGCTCTAAAAAAGAGTGGTGATTTAAAAGTATACTTACGCAAATAGAGGCTAATTAAAATTATAGTGTTACGCGACATGTTTTTAGTGTTAGCACAATAAACTAAGCTCGTTTCCTTATAGCATTTAGCACAGAAAAGTGTATAAATTTAATTAGTATTTTATTTTTTGTTTAATTACATTTTTAGAATAAAACCTCAATTGTAAAATATAGTAAATAACCTATTTTTTTAATTAAAATTCAGTTATTTGTTGTATGTGGATTGTTTTTAATATAAAAATAATCATTTTGGTTACTTTTATATTAAAAATATAATTTGAGGTTTTTTATAAAAAAGCGATGATTAAATTTATTTTTATCTAAAAACCAATTTTGTTTAACTTTTTTTTAATGATTACTTTTTAGACTTTTGTTGAGTGATAAGTAAAGTAGTTACCAATTCTAGATCTGCATACTTAAATTTTATAAAACCTGTGTTTTAAGCTTGATTATTTTACGAATTACAACAATTTAATACCACAGTTTAATACAGGAATAAAGCAAATTTTTCTCAAAACAGATCACATATTTCGCATGTCAATCAATTAAGTGTTTAAAGTGTAAAGTGCAAATATACAGTTAATTGGGGTTTTTAATGTTACATTTTAAGAATTGAAATTGTGTTTCACCTCATGTGATTATTTTTAAATCATTTTAATTTTAAACATCCATTTTAAGTTAAATCATCTGCATCTGCTAAAAACGATATTGCTTATCGATCTTATGTGTTTTTAGTTATTTTTTGTAACACAGTAAGCTGTAAATACGATCAGGCTAAAAGATAATTGTACGATAATCTTCTCTTCGAAACGAAACTTCAATTTGATATTTGTTTATTTTGTTTAACTTTTTGTTGATATTTTGTTAAACTAATTTTAGTTGTTATTCTTTAAATTTGAATTATATATTTTGAATAATTTTTATTTTTTTAACATAAAATATGTTTTATTTTTATAAAAAAATAACAATTTAAGAATTTTTATGAGTAAAATATTATTTGAATCGAGTAACACTAATTTTTATTTTTAGCACAACTAATTTTTTTGTTTAAATTGTTTAACTATTTTTGAATAATTATTTTCAATGCCTCTATCTCATAAAACATGAAACTAGAATAAAACATCAGTTTTAATTTAGTGTATTAAAGTTTTGTAGTTCCTATAACTTAAACTACATCCGTTATTAAAAATCAGTAGCTTAATATTACAATTGAATGCAAAAAAGAAGCAAATTTTCCCCAGAAATTAACAAAATATACTTTATATCAAGTTATACCCTTATTTATATCCTATCGGGAAAGGGAGGTATTCAGGTAGATTTTAAAAATTATTACAAATGGAAAGAACGGGCTATTTTTTTAAGTAAGGGGCAGTATATTAAATTCCTATCAGACGATTTTGTTATAATAAGAATTGAGTTTGAAGGTTTGGGCAATTATTGTCATAAAACAATTAGGGTTTTATTTAAACACCTAATTTCTTTAAGTTACGTTAATGTATTAGAGTGTGGTGGAGGCAATACCTACTTGTCTAAAACTGTTTTAGCTAAAAACTCAAACAACGTTATTGATTTGTCTGCCAAACAATGGTTTTGGCAAAACCCTTTTAGAGCAAGTGGCGAAGAGTATCAAGTTATATTTGATATTAAAGACGTTATAGACGAAGCGTATTACAAAAACATACCTTGCAAAGATTTAATAGGTTTTATAGATTCGAGAGGCTATAATGCTCAAATATTAGTAAAAAATAAAATTGGTTTAACAGTAAAAGAATTTATAACTTCTAAAAGGCTTCAAGAAGGACTTAAAAAAGTAGCGTTTACAAATAAAACCATTCAAGAGATTTCTTATAACTTAGGTTATAAAGATGATGCTTATTTTAATAGAATTTTTAAAAACGCTATGGGTTTAACCCCAATCCAATTTAGAGAAAATTTCGATTTTAAAACTAAAGATTTATTTACTCAAGATATTTTAGAACTTTTACAAAAATATCACAAGAAAGAAAGGACGCTCGAATTTTATGCCGATAAAATGAATCTTTCTGTAAAAGCATTATCTAATAAAGTTCGTGCTAAAATGAACACATCTTTAGGCCAACTTATACGATTAGAAATTGTTAATTCTGCAAAAGAAATGATATTAGAGGAGCAATCGGTCTCGTCAATTTCTAGACAATTGGGATTTGAAGAGCCCAATCATTTTTCAAGATTCTTCAAGCACTATTCTAAATTAAGCCCGTCTGAATACAAATGTAAAAAGTACAATTCGTAGTCCCTTTTTTGTAGTACCTAGAACTTATACTTAGCCCATCTTTACATTATATAAACATACCAAATAATAAAGATGATTAAAGAACAAGTACAAAAATTAGACGCAATAGTCGCCCAGGGTGCTATTGTGGATGCTGTAAAAGAATTTTTTGCAGAAGACGCTAAAACCTCAGATTACGGAGGTTCGGGAACAAATGGCAAATCTGAAATGGTTTCTAAAATGGAAGGTTTTGCTGGAGCAATAGCTAACGTGAATGGGATAACACATCATCATTCTATTGTAGATGGAAACGTATCCGCATCAGAATTTACATTCGATTTCGATATGAAAGATGGCAGTAAAATCTACTGGCATGAAATTATTCGTAGAGTTTGGAATAGTGAAGGCAAAGTTGTTGAAGAAGGCTACTTTAACGCGGAATAAGCAACAAACACAAACAAACCAAGCCATAACAAATTATAAAAAATGAAAAAAATGAAAAATTTAATTAAAACAACAATTTTAGGATTAGCATTAGCTGTAAGTTCAGTGGTGTTTGCTCAAGATAAAATGGCAAATAACATTGATAACAGTAATATTGCTTTAGAGGGATACAGTCCTGTATCTTATCTAGATTTGGAACTAGCACAAATGGGAAATAAAGCTTATAAATCTGAGCACAAGAAAGTAGTTTACTATTTTACTTCAGCTGATCAAAAAGCTACATTTGATAAGAACCCTGAAAAATATGTGCCACAGTATGGTGGCTATTGCGCATTTGGATGTTATGCAGGAGCAAAATTTAGAGTAAACCCTAACAAGTTTATAGTAGAAGATGGTAAATATTACTTATACTTAACTAATGTTGAGCTAGATGCAAAACAACTTTGGTTAGCAGAAAATAACCACTCTAAATTAAAAAGTGTGGCAGATAAGAATTGGAAAAAGTTGAGTAAAACTCATAACTAAACATTTTAGTTATGAAATCGATAACTAAGAACACATACACTTTTTTAGATCATCCAGTAGCACTTTGTCTAATTGCATTACTTTCTATATTCGTAATAGGAGAATTTAGTATAGCAATTCAGTTATTAGCCGCTACAGGTATTGCTGCTTTCGTGTTAACACTATCGAAAAACCATTATTTAGGAGTATTTAAAGCTATTTCTTGTAACACATTTTGTCGTAGATTTTATTGTAGTTATAATACTCGTAATAAAAGCTTTTATATTTTCTTTTAAGACAATATATGTTACTATTAATAAATAATGGAATTTCAGTTTTAACTTTGGTGACTTAAACCGAAAAGAAACAGATGTTTAACTCATAAATATTATTATTATTATTATATAAAACAGTGGCTTGAATTTTTATTCAAGCTGCTGTTTGTTTTTAAGGCTATTCTACAGCTCTAAGCCGATGGTTTATAACCTTAAAAACACCTGAAATTCACCAAGAAACAAGTGAAAAGCACAGAAGAACTACTCTTCGATCTACGGCCACTTTATAAAACCAATCTTAGCTAAAGAACGTTTGGCGCATAAAGTTAGAGGTTATCCGAGACGCATTAGTCAACAAGGTGCGTAGCGCTGGCCTGTTGGCTCGCCATAGGCTTCCTAGTTATTGCGAGCAATTATTTTTTTCTTTTAAATGTATGTATTACGTTTTTAATATCAGAAATTGCTTTTTTACTTCCGGTAACATAATACCAATTTAAATATTAAATGTCGTATTAAAACTATTCAAATAGTGTTTATTACTCACAATAGATTTTACAGTT
>CANLCJ010000027.1 GCA_947489085.1 uncultured Flavobacteriaceae bacterium | reverse complement strand
ATTCTTTAATCGGTGTATTTAAAACTTTTCCCATGATGGAAAGTTAATTAAAAATCACGTTATTTCCGAATTGGTATTAGTAAACCATTATTCAAATTTTTTTTACCAATACCACATAGATTAGCAACGGCTGTAGCGTGGTTGTGAGGGTTTTTATAAGGCGTTATGGAATCTATGGTTAATAGTGCTATTTCATTAGTAGAAAAAGTCTCATAGTTTGCAATTTTGTCTTTAAGTGCTTTAATTTCAGTATTGCTAAACATATTAGAGAGGTCAACAACAGTACTTTTTTCAAAATTAACAGGTAGATGGGTGTGTTTGGTATTTTGAGATAAAACATTGGTTTTTTTACAACCAAACAGCATAAGTCCGCATAAAAATTGTAAAAAGAGGAGGTGTGTTTTTCTTTTCATAATTGGTATATAATTACCAACTTCCACCAGCACCACCACCAGAGAAGCCGCCACCGCCGCCAAATCCACCGAAACCACCACCAGAGCTGCCACCCCAACCACTGGAATTACCACGGCTATAACTGCCACGTCCCATATTGCTTAAAATAATAGCCTCTAAAATATCTGTACCGCTAGATCTTCGTCCTCCGTTACGGCCACCGCCACGTTTGTTTTTAGATATGGACGATAATATTATAAAGAAGATAAAAACTAATATTATAATTAATCCTAAAGGAAAATTATTAGATTCACTTTTCTTTGTGTTTTTATACTCACCATTTAATACTTTAAAAATAGCATCTAAGCCATTATTTAAACCACCATAGTAATTATTGCGCTTAAATTCAGGTATAATATAGTTTCGTATAATCTCACCATTTATGCCAGCCGTTAGCTTTTGTTCTACTCCATATCCAGGAGCTATCCATATTTTACGATCATTTTTTGCTAATAAAATAAAAATACCATTGTCTTCCTTAGCTTGACCTATTTTCCATTTATGCCCCCATTTAGGGGCAAGTAAACCAATATTTTCGCCTTTTGCCGTAGGTATTATAGCTATAACAATTTCGGTAGATGTGGAATCGTTATAATTTTTTAATTTGTTGTAAAGCGCATTATACTCAGCTTTCGATAAGGTGTTAGTACTATCAATTACAGGAGGTATAAAACTAGGCTTTTGTGGAATGTTATATTGCGCGTTACCACTAGCCATACAAGTAATAGCTATTAGTATAAATAAGAAGGTTTTGTTAAAGGTGCCTGCCTTATAGAATTGTAATAGATTTACCATTAATTATTGCCTTTTGAGATATCATCACTAAGTTCATTTGTATCTGTATAATCCCAAGGGAAATATTTTTCAAGCTCATTACCAGCTTTTTCAATACCCGAAATTAATCCCAATTTAAACGCCTTATTTTTAAAATGTTTTTGAATACTATTTTTGGTGTCATTCCAGAAATTTTCAGGCACTAACTTATTAATGCCTTCATCTCCATAAATAACAAATTGTCTGTCGTCTATAGCAACGTAAATTAAAACACCATTTCGAAGTTTCGTATTATCCATTTTTAAAAGATGGAACACGTCAATAGCCCGATTAAAAATATCTTTTTTAGAAGTATTTTCAATATGTACTCTAATTTCCCCAGAAGTTTTACGTTCAGAACGTCTAATGGCCTCTACGATTTCTCGTTCTTCTTCAGCAGTTAAAAAATTTTCAATTTTCGACACTTTTTTTTAATTAAAGTCTACATTAACAGGTTTATCAGCACCCACTTCAGCATCAAAATAAGGTTTTTTATCAAAATTTAAAATACCAGCAAGTAGGCTGCCAGGAAATTGCCTTACATGGTTGTTGTATGGTTTAACAGACTCATTAAAACGAGTTCGAGCAGTTTGAATGGTATTTTCGGTACTGGTAAGTTCATCCTGTAATTTTAAGAAGTTTTGATTTGTTTTTAATTCAGGATATCGCTCTACAGTAACTAATAAACTTTTTAATGCTCCAGATAAGCCACCTTGTACTTGGTTAAATTTAGCGAGTTGCTCTGGACTTATTTTAGAAGGATCTATGTTAATTGAAGTGGCCTTTGCTCTGGCATTAACCACGGCTTCTAGTGTGCTCTTTTCAAAATCGGCAGCACCTTTAACGGTATTAACCAAGTTACCTATTAAGTCATTTCTACGTTGATACGAAGTTTGAACGTTAGCCCAAGATTCTTTTACAGATTCATCTAAGTTAACAGCAGTATTGTTAAAGTTTTTTGTCCAAGTATAGGCTCCTATGGCTAGAATTCCAATTACAATCCAAGGTAAAAATTTCTTCATGATTTTTAGTGTTGATTATATTATTAAGTATTTATAGTTTAGACTCAATTTTTTAAAAAAAGTTACTTTGCTTAGAAAAGCAATATTACAGCTGTGCTTTAATTTTAAGTAACTGTGCTTTTATATCCTCTAATTTACTAATAATTTCGAAAGTATTTAAAGCTGTTTTCTTTTCCTCTTTTAAATGCGTTTTAGCACCATCTAAGGTAAATCCACGTTCTTTAACAAGGTGGTAAATAAATTTAAGATGTTTAATATCTTCTGGCGTAAACTTTCGGTTGCCTTTGGCGTTTTTCTTGGGTTTTAAAACATCAAATTCTTTTTCCCAAAATCGAATAAGAGATGCATTTACCCCAAACGCTTTGGCAACTTCGCCAATACTGTAATAACGTTTTTCAGGTAAATCTATATGCATTAATCTAGAGATTGGTTTTCTAAAGAGGCGTGTTGTAATAGTTTATTAAATTCTTCTGCCGTTAAGCTGCCATAATAAAAATTAATAGGGTTTATGCGGTTACCATCTTTAAAAATTTCATAATGTAGATGAGGGCCTTGCGAGCGCCCAGTACTGCCAACAAACCCAATTAAATCGCCACGTCTTACTTTTTGGTTTTTCTTCACATTATATCTATACAAATGTGCATAGAGGCTTACGTAGCCAAAACCATGGTCTATGCGTATATGCTTACCATAGCCACTAGAGCCAGAATCTGCCCTTACCACAACACCATCGCCACTAGCATAAACAGGTGTGCCGCGAGGTGCTGTAAAATCCATGCCCCAGTGCATTTTTCTTGCTTTTGTAAAAGGGTCCGAGCGCATGCCATAGCCAGAGGCCATGCGTGTTAAATCTTCGTTACTAACAGGTTGTATAGCAGGGATGGCAGCCAGTAATTCTTCTTTCTCTTCTGCAAGAACAGCAATATCATCCAGAGATTTAGACTGTACCACAATTTGTTTTTGCAATACATCTAAACGCTTATGTGTTTCTACAATTAAGGACGAATTGTCGTAACCTTCTAAATTTCTGTAGCGGTTTACACCGCCAAAGCCAGCACGTCTCTGTTCTTCTGGAATGGGATTAGCTTCAAAATAAACACGATAAATATTATTATCTCTATCTTCAATATTGGCTAAAACCGTTTCGGCTTCGCTCATTTTTTTGTTTAGCAAGTCAAATTGCAATTGCATGTTAACAAGTTCTCGTTTTAAAGCCTTTTCTTTTGGAGACTCAAAATAGTTTCCCGCGATAAATACAAACAAGAAGGAAAATAGAGCAGTGGCAAGTAAAAATATAAGCGTATACTTTAAAGTGTCTCGTTTTTTGCGTTCTATCTTGCGGTAAGAAAGTGTTTCAGAATCGTAATAATATTTTACCTTACTCATTATTTAAAATATGCTATTTTTGCAGCTGGCAATATAATTGAAAAAAAGTTTATTTAAAGGCTAACGATTGCGCTGCCTAAATATTATTACCATTTCATTTGGATGTAAATTTAAAAATATATGCTCTCAAAAAACAATGGATAGCTAATAATGATAAAATAAAGATAAATATTGTTCTGTAACCTTATAAATTAAACGCTAAAGCGAGGTATAAATAGATGAAATCTCAAGACGTAAGATCTAAATTCTTAAATTTTTTCGAAAGTAAAAAACACAGTATCGTGCCATCTTCTCCAATGGTTTTAAAAGACGATCCTACACTTATGTTTGTAAACTCTGGAATGGCGCCTTTTAAAGAGTATTTTTTAGGAAATGCAACGCCAAAAACCAACCGTATAACAGATACACAGAAATGTTTGCGTGTTTCTGGGAAACATAACGATTTAGAGGAAGTGGGTTACGATACATACCACCATACGCTATTCGAAATGTTAGGGAATTGGAGTTTTGGCGATTATTTTAAGAAAGAAGCAATAAGCTGGGCTTGGGAGTTGTTAACCGAAGTTTATGGTATAGATAAAGACATATTATATGTTACTGTTTTTGAAGGTAGTGATGAGGATGGTTTGGGTATGGATACCGAAGCCTACGATTTTTGGAAAACACTTATAGCAGAAGACCGTATTCTTAAAGGCAATAAAAAAGATAATTTTTGGGAGATGGGAGAACAAGGGCCTTGCGGGCCTTGTAGTGAGATACATGTAGACATACGTTCTGCCGAGGAGAAAGCAAAAGTATCTGGAAAAGACTTGGTTAATAAGGACCACCCTCAAGTGGTTGAGATATGGAATCTTGTATTTATGCAATACAACAGAAAGGCCAATGGAAGTTTAGAGCCATTACCTAATAAGCATATAGATACAGGAATGGGGTTCGAGCGTCTTTGTATGGTCTTGCAAGGGGTACAATCTAATTACGATACAGATGTATTTACGCCGTTAATTGAAAAAATAGAAAAGATAAGCGCTACTGCCTACGGTAAAGACACAGAAAAAGATATAGCAATTAGGGTAATTAGCGACCACGTGCGTGCTGTAGCATTTTCTATAGCAGATGGACAATTACCTAGCAATACAGGAGCAGGTTATGTAATTCGACGAATACTTCGCCGTGCTGTGCGTTATGGCTTTACATTTTTAAATAAAAAAGAACCTTTTATTTACCAATTGGTAGATGTGTTAAGTGCACAGATGGGGAAAGCATTTCCAGAACTTTTAGCACAAAAACAGCTTATAGAAAATGTTATAAAGGAAGAAGAACACTCTTTTTTAAGAACTCTGGAACAAGGTTTAGTACTGCTAAATTCTATTGTAGACACCACAAAAGGAGAAGTTGTTAGTGGAGAAAAAGCATTCGAACTTTACGATACGTATGGTTTTCCTGTAGATCTTACAGCATTAATTCTTTCTGAAAAAGGATTAAAACTGGACGAAAAAACGTTTGAAGCAGAACTGGAAAAACAGAAAAACCGTTCGAGAGCTGCTAGCGAAATGAGTACAGACGATTGGACGATTTTAAATGAGGCTACAGCTAAAGAAGCTTTTGTAGGCTACGATACCCTAGAATCTAATGTAAAACTAACACGGTATCGAAAAGTGGTAACCAAAAAGGATGGTGAAATGTATCAACTGGTATTTAATACCACACCTTTTTACCCAGAAGGAGGGGGGCAAGTAGGCGATAAAGGTTATCTTGAAGATGGAGACGGAAATAAAACACCTATTTTAGATACAAAGAAGGAAAACAATATTATCATTCATTTAGCCAAGCGCCTGCCAAAAGAAATTTCGGTAACGTTTAAAGCTGTTGTTAACCAAGAGCAGCGTTTTAGAACCGAGTGTAACCATACGGCAACACACTTATTGCATCAAGCACTTAGAGATGTTTTAGGAACACATGTAGAACAAAAAGGTAGTGCAGTACACTCTAAATACCTAAGATTCGATTTTTCTCATTTCTCTAAACTTACAGCAGAAGAACTTAACGCTGTAGAAGATTTTGTTAACAAGCGTATTGAAAATAAATTGCCGTTGGTAGAGAAACGCGATATACCAAAAGAAGAAGCTATAGCAGAAGGTGCTATGAGTTTGTTTGGCGAAAAATACGGAGATACTGTACGCGCCATTCGTTTTGGAAACTCTATAGAGCTTTGTGGAGGCACACATGTTGAAAATACGGCAGACATCTGGCATTTTAAAATAGTGTCTGAAAGTGCTGTAGCCTCTGGTATTAGGCGTATAGAAGCCATAACTTGTAATGCAGTTAAAGATTTTTACCAGACCAACAATCAAGCATATTCAGAAATGAAAGCCTTGCTTAATAATGCTAAAGCACCAGTAAAGGCACTTAAAAGTTTGCAAGAAGAAAATCAAACTTTAAAAAAACAGGTAGAACAGTTATTAAAAGAAAAAGCGAAGAGTGTAAAAGAAAATCTTAAAAACGAACTGAAAACCATTAAAGGAATTACATTTTTGGCCAAACAACTGGATTTAGATGCAGGAGGTTTAAAAGATGTTGCTTTTGAATTAGGGCGTCAATTTGATAATTTATTCTTATTACTAGCTACAGCACAAAACGGAAAAGCATTGTTGTCTTGTTACATTTCCAAGGAGATTGTGTCCAGTCATAATTTAAATGCAGGACAGGTAGTAAGAGAATTAGGTAAGCACATACAAGGTGGTGGTGGAGGCCAACCGTTTTTTGCAACAGCAGGCGGTAAGAATCCAGATGGTATAGCGCAAGCATTAAAAGCTGCAGAAAACTATATTTTATAATTTTTAGAGTGTTAACATAAATTTGCAATGTGTTGTAAAAGATAAGACGTGCTTTAAAACGCTATACAGGCTTTTTTTAATCTGTACCCCGTAAGGTAATGAAGTTACAAACCAAAATACCATTAAAACAACAGCAGGAAAAGCTTATAACCTACAACTCTAATATAGTTTCTATAGGCTCTTGTTTTTCCGAACACATAGGGGAAAAGCTAAATTATTTTCAGTTTAAGGGCTTACAAAACCCGTTTGGCATTTTGTTTCACCCCAAAGCCATAGAGCAGTTAATAGAAGACGCGGTTTCTAAAAACACATATACAGAGGCCGATGTGTTTCAGCACAACGACTATTGGCACTCATTTAAGGCACATTCTAAGTTAAGTGCCATGAGTAGAGAAGATGTTATAAATAGACTTAATACCAATTTAGAGGAAACGCATACAGCATTAAAAACAGCAACACATATAACCCTTACACTAGGAACGGCTTGGGCGTACCAGCTCAAGGAAAACCGTGAGTTTGTAGCAAATTGCCATAAGGTCTCTCAAAAAAAGTTTACCAAAACATTGCTAACAGTAGATGTTATAACAACGGCATTGCAACGTATTGTAACGTTAATTAGAAGTTTAAATACAAATGCAGCCATAATTTTTACGGTATCTCCAGTGCGACATGTTAAAGATGGTATGGTGCAAAATATGCAAAGCAAAGCACACCTTTTAACAGCCATCCATAGTACCATACAGCAAAATGAAACTATAAAAGGGGGTAAGGTTGATTATTTTCCTGCCTATGAAATTATGATGGACGAGTTAAGAGATTACCGCTTTTATAAAGAAGACTTGATACACCCCAGTACATTGGCCATACATTACATTTGGGAGCAATTTAAATTGGTTTGGGTGTCGAATAATGCGCAACTTGTAATGGATAAAGTGGAACATATTAAAAAGCGGCTTGCCCATAAGCCTTTAAATGCAAATACTAAGGCACATCAATTGTTCTTAAGTATACTGGAAAAGGATATTGAAAAGGCAAAACAAGATTATCCTTTCTTAAATTTTGATACAACAGATATTATTTCTGGTTAAAAATTACAATTGACATCATTTTAAACGCGTTTAATCGAGTAATTAAGGTTTATTTTAACAATTTTATTACATTTAAAATGCTATTAATCAGTTTATATATAGAACATTAGTTGTTGCTAAATTATAGTAACGACTAATGTTTTTTTATTTTTAAAGCAGCAAATTAGTACTTTCCCATTTGCTACGAGCTTAGCATTTTCTACAATAGGTTACTTTTTTTAGCTTACAAACAGTTTAAACTTTAATTATTTTGTTTGAACAAATGTTAAAATATAGTTAAGCACATCGCCTTATTTTTTTTAAGAAAACATATTTCATATGAGTGTTAAAATACACTGTTTAAAAAAAACATTAAAAATTTTGTAATTACAAAACACCGATGAGCATTAGGCTTGAGCGCTTTTTGACCTACTTTCTTTCCTTTTTACAGAAAAAAAACATTTGCGAAGTGCTGTAAACAAAGGGTTTGTAGAGTTCACGTTTTTTTATTCCGTTTTAAGTTCAATTATTCCGTTTTAGCATATTAGCGTGTTAGGAGTGCTTAATGCAGGCGTCTACTTTAAAAGAGAATTTCATTTAACCCTCAAAATTTACGATTATGAAAAAGACAATATTTATACTAGCTTTAATAATTTCTAGCTTTGCTTTTTCGCAGATACAGAATAATGTAGCAACTGAAATGAACTGGACTAAGAACTGGACGAGTTTCGATGCTAAACATGAATCTTATAATAGTCACGACGCTATAATACCTAATATTATAACTACCAGTACAGTGTTAAGCAGAGACAATGTGTATTTAATGTCTGGTATCGTATATGTAGCAAACAATGCCACACTAACAATAGAGCCGGGAACACTTATAAGATGTAATACAAAAATCTTTTCAAGTTTGGTAGTAACCAAAGGCGCCAAATTAATAGCGGAAGGTACTGCAGATCTACCAATTGTATTTACATCTAGCAAACCTGTAAAAGCGAGGCGTGCAGGAGATTGGGGTGGAATTTCTGTAATAGGTTCGGGTAAAGTTAATTTACCAGCAGAGGTTGGGTTTATCGAAGGTAACTATGAAAACAAATACGCCATATACGGAGGAAAATTACAAGACGAGGAGACAACACGTTTATCTTATGTTAGAGTAGAGTTTGCAGGTAAAAAGATGAGTGGTACACAACAAAACGTAGGTGCTTTAGCGCTGTATGCTTTAGGATCTAAATCTGTAATAAAAAATATTATGGTGAGCTATGCTGCCGACGATGCTTTTCAATATTTTGGAGGTGAAGCTCAAATTGAAAATGTTGTTTCGTACAAATCTAAAAACGACGATTTTAATTTCGATTTAGGTTTTAAAGGCACACTTATTAACGTTTTAGCAGTAAGACATCCGTTAATTTCTCACTCTAGTGGTTCTCATGCTGTAGAAATAAATGGTTACAACCAAAAAAAGGGTTTAACCTCTTACAACGATATTTCTAGTGTAAAAATGATTAACGCCGCCTTAATAACACTTACAGACGAAAAAACTTATGTACACACAACTGCAGCAATAGTATCTAAAAACCATGCTAAATTAGAGTTTAGCTCATCTAAAATATCAGGATTTACAAATATGATTCATTTTGACGACTCTTATAAATATACAGACGAAATTGAGATGTTATTTAAAATAGATGCTAGTTTATGTAATGTATATGGTAAAGAGATTGTTGCTAAAGGTAAAGGTTTAGATACATCAAATCTTGATAAGCTTTTAAATACAAGCACAGTATTAACTAACTTTAAAAGTGCAAAGGATTTATTTGTAAAACCTTTAGACGCCAGACAGCCTAAATTTACTTTAAAAACTGTAGAAGCACGCTATGCATTAGCACAATAAGAAATTTATTTTGTAATGTAAAAGGAACTCATTACGACAAAAGAAACAACACTAAAAGTAACAACCATGAAAAATTTAATATCAATAATAGCTATAGTATTTTTTGTTAACCTAGGAATGGCACAACCAAAATCGAATGTGTTATTTGAAAAAGAGAAAACCACATTAAAGTTTCACACTATCGAAGATTTGTCTGAATTAAAAAAGGGACAACTCCTAGAACTATACATAAGCCGTATTTACGAAATTAGTACTATACTACCTTATATGGCATTAACAAACGAAGCAGGCGTAACACTATCTGATTTAGGAATAAGAGAAAATTCTGAAAACACGAAGATTTTAGAGAAGCAACACGAAGTTAACGAAGCTGCTTTCGATTACTCAAAGGAAACAATGAAACAATTTATAGCTTATGCGGATACAGATAAAATTATGCTTTCTGTATTGTACTTCGAAGAAATAATTAAGAAGTTACGTTTAGGTTTAGAAGAAGATTTCTAAAATTTAAAAACAGCCCCTTAGTATTTTATTTACCGTATATAAAATACTTGTCTACCAAATCAATATAAGCCTGTTTAGCTTCGTCTTCGGTAACATTTTGCACTTGAAAAAGTGCATTTGTTTTAAAGGCGTTGATAATAGGCTTTTTGCTTTTGGGTTTACCATAGTCGTTCGTAGCCTTTTTGTAATAAGCGTAAAGCTTAAGTAAAAGGTCGGCAGGAAAAGGCTCTTTATGAGCATTTACACGTTCTACAGCGTTATCAAATAATTCGTCTAAGGACATTTAGTTATTTATTCTTGCAATAATACTTTCTCCCCCTTTTACCTTTTGGTTTAGCGAGACATCAATTTTTGTATCTAAAGGTAAGTATAAATCTACACGAGATCCAAACTTAATAAAACCAGAATCTTCGCCTTGCACAGCATTAGCATCTGTTTTGGCGTAATTAACAATGCGTTTGGCAAGCGCACCAGCAATTTGCCTAAACAATACTTTACCATACGTTGCGTTTTCTACAACCACAGTTGTACGCTCATTCTCTTCGCTAGCTTTAGGGTGCCAAGCTACCAAATATTTACCTGGATGGTATTTGCTAAATAATACCTTGCCACTTACAGGATAACGCGTAACGTGAACGTTTATTGGAGACATAAATACACTAACTTGTAAGCGTTTGTCTTTAAAATATTCTTTTTCGAAAACCTCTTCTATAACTACAACCTTACCATCTACAGGAGATACAACAGTGGTATCGTCTAGTATAGTATGGCGTTTAGGGTCTCTAAAAAACTGAAGTATAAGTATTAAAAACACTAAAAGCGTAATTAGTATAATGGTTCTTAACCAAAACAGCGCTACAAAATGATCTGTTAATAGAAAACAAGCAACAACCGCAAACAGTGTAAATAATATAATTTTATGACCTTCTTTATGAAACATAGTGAAAAATTCTTAAAAATAAATAAATAAAAGGAGCAGCAAATATAATACTATCTAAACGATCTAGAATACCTCCATGACCTGGCATTATGGAGCCACTGTCTTTAACATTGGCCTGCCGTTTAAATTTAGACTCTATTAAGTCTCCTAAGGTACCGAAAACGGCAACAACAATTCCTAAAAGCAACCAGTAAGTAGAATTTAGAGTGTTTGTAATATAAGCAATAAAATAGCTGGCAATACAGGCAAAAAATATACCTCCTAAAAAACCTTCAACCGTTTTTTTAGGCGATATTTTTTCAAATAATTTTTGCTTACCAAAATTTTTACCAACCAAGTAGGCAAAAGAATCGTTAACCCAAACCAATACAAATGCGCCAAGTAATAGTTTTGCACCAAACATAATGGCTATAAGCGCAAGAAAAACAAAGCCACTAGAGAGGTAAAACGTTGTTATAATGTAACGTTTGGTAGCAAATAAGGGTATTTTTTTCGAGAACAGATCTTTAGTTAAAAATAGGTTGACAAAAATGGTTAATACCATTAGTATTTGTGTGGCTTCGATTAAACCCGTATCAGATTTTAGTGCCATTTGCCAATATCCAAAAACGACATATAGCACAATAAAGATAAAATAGGGAATGCTGCTTTTTAATTGTATAAGTTTATTAAACTCTACCAGAGCGATTAAGCCAAAAATAAAAAATACAATAATAAAACCATGAGGCGAATTTAAGCTCAAGATTACAATTAATAAACCTACATAAAGCAGCCCAGATAAAGAGCGCAGTAACATATCTTTCATGTTTCTATAGAAGCTACTTAAATTACAAATCCTCTAATAGCAGTAAATATAAGTTTTTTGCACTACTTCCGTAGCTTAAAAAATCTTTTTCGTCTGCCGATTTAAAATGTTTTATAGTTGTAATATTTGTAGGGATATGTAACCTGTTTTTAGATTTTATAAGCTGTAGCCCTTCGCCAATGTTGTCAACAATCTGACTTGTAGTGGCAAACACAATAAAATTAACGGGTAATTCTGGTAATTTTTTAGAGGCTATTTGGTTGGAATTTATAAGTAGCGAACCGTCTGTGGCTATCAAATTTTCGCAAGTTGTTAAAAAATATGTAGAGTCTTGGGGCTTTTTAGAAGGTATAATGCTACAGTATTTAAATTTCTCTAAGAGGTTTTTGTCTAATACTAAAGCAGGCTTTTCGTGCCACCTGTTTTCTTCTACTATATTATTGAAATTTTCGTAAACCTCGTCTAAATTATCGCAATACAGGAACTTACCACCATTAGCTTTAAAATTTATAGTAAATTTTTCGTCTATAGGCAATCTTAGTTCGGGCATGTATTTACCCCTATCGGTAGATTTTATTTCCTTTTCGGGTTTATTGGATTTATTTCCGAAAAATTTTCTAAAAAGATTCATTCAGGTGAGCGCTATTAACCTTGATTGATAGAGAGTTTATCAAATATAAAAAATCTTAAATTAATCTAGAGATTAATTTAAGATTTTTACTAATGTATATGCTACAATTATTTGTCTAATTGAGGCGTAACCTCTTCTATATTTTTATGGTTTAATTGATTGCTACCAAAAATTTCTTCTAAATCGTCTTTAAAAATAACTTCTCGTTCAATTAAGCGTTCTGCCAAAATTGTTAGCTTCTCTTTTTTCTCTTCTAATAAATTTAAAGCACGTTGGTACTGCTCTTCGATAATACGTTTAATTTCATTATCGATAACTTCTGCAGTTTTTTCACTGTAAGGCTTCGTAAACCCATTGTCTGTTTGCGGATCGTAATAGGTAACATTACCCACACTATCACTTAAACCAGCTACCATTACCATTTCTTTTGCTTTGCGCATTACACTTTGCAAATCGCCATAGGCACCGTTCGATATTTTATTAAAAATTAACTTCTCTGCGGCTCTACCTCCCATGGTAACACATATCTCATCAAGATATTTTTCGGTTCTTTTTAGGTTAGCTTCTTCTGGCAAGTACCAAGCCGCACCAAGAGAACTACCTCTAGGAACGATAGTAACTTTAACTAAAGGATCGGCGTATTTTAAAAACCAGCTTACAGTAGCATGTCCAGCTTCGTGAAACGCAACTAATTTTTTCTCGTCTTGAGAAAATACTTTAGAGCGTTTTTCTAAGCCCCCTACAATTCTATCTACAGCATCTAAAAAGTCTTGCTTCTCAATAGATTTTTTGTTGTTTCTTGCTGCAATTAAAGCTGCTTCGTTACACATGTTGGCAATATCTGCACCAGAGAATCCAGGTGTTTGTTTTGCTAAAAAGTCTACATCTAAGTCCTTTACTTTTTTAAGCGATCTTAAATGCACTTCAAAAATTTCTCTACGTTCTGTTAAGTTAGGCAGTTCTACATGAATTTGTCTATCGAAACGCCCAGCACGCATTAAAGCTTTATCTAAAATATCTGCTCTGTTGGTTGCCGCAATTACAATAACATTGGTTTTTGTGCCAAAACCATCCATTTCTGTTAACAGTTGGTTTAAGGTGTTTTCACGCTCATCGTTGCTTCCAGACATTGCATTTTTGCCTCTTGCACGGCCAATAGCATCAATTTCGTCTATAAAAATTATAGAAGGCGATTTTTCTTTAGCTTGCTTAAACAGGTCTCTAACTCTAGAAGCACCTACACCCACAAACATTTCTACGAAGTCTGATCCTGATAGGGAGAAGAAAGGCACTTTAGCCTCTCCTGCAACAGCTCTTGCTAATAAGGTTTTACCAGTACCTGGAGGGCCTACAAGCAGAGCACCTTTAGGGATCTTACCACCAAGAGTGGTGTATTTTTCTGGAAATTTTAGGAAATCTACAATTTCTTGTACCTCTTCTTTAGCACCTTCTAAACCAGCAACATCTTTAAATGTGGTTTTTACTTCTGTATTTTGGTCGAACAGTTTGGCTTTAGATTTTCCAATATTAAAAATTTGGCCGCCAGCACCGCCACCAGCACCACCAGACATGCGACGCATTATAAATATCCAAACACCTATTAGTAAAACAAAAGGAAGGATACCTATTAAGAAGTCTGCCAAATGGTTTTCTTCTGTTAAATAAGCAGGTTCAAGCTCTAAATTGTTTCTTTTAATAACATCGTCTAACTCTTTTTGAAATATCTCAAGTTCACCAAATTCGAATTTATAATTTGGAGCCGCGGTAGACGACGGTATTAAACTGTTAGAATTTGTGTTTTTATGGATTTCTTTTTGGGCAGCATCTCTTGTAAGATAAACTTTTGCAAGTCTACGGTTTACAATTTCAACTTTTTCTACATCGCCATCTTCTACAAATTTAAAAAATTGTGTAGGGTTGGTGGTATTTCCCCCATCTATTCCGCTATTATTAAATAACGTAAATACTAGAAATAAAGACAATACAATGCCATATATCCAATATGGACTAAACTTAGGTTTTTTGTCTTTTGTGTTTTTATTTTCGTTTGCCATGTGTTTTTTTTAGTAATTTGTTTCTATTACTGTTGTTTTTGCATCTCCCCAGAGGCTTTCTATATCATAATATTCTCTGGTCTGTTTTTGAAAAACATGTACAGCAATATTTACGTAATCTAGTAAAACCCATTCTGCATTATCAGCACCTTCTACGTGCCATGGGTTATCCTTAAGTTCTTTACTTACTTTTTTCTGAATGGAATTTACAATAGCGTTTACTTGAGTGTTCGAAGTTCCCTCACAAATTATAAAATAATCACAAACAGTGTTTTCAATCTCTCTTAAATCTAAAATGCTAATTCCTTTACCTTTAACATCTTCTATGCCACTAATAATAACTGCTATTAACTGGTCTGCGCTTATTTTTTCTTTCGCCATTAAATTTATTTACTTTATGCAAAGTTATTATTTTTTTAGTTCTTTATGCTTTAAAATTGATACAAGTTTCAATCTGTAAAAATAATATGTTAAATGCCTATAATCAAAGTTGATGCCATCGATTCTACTAATAGTTTTTTAAAGAAACTCAATGGTAAACAGTTTATAGAAGATTTTACAGTTGTTGTGGCTAAACACCAAACACAGGGCAGGGGGCAAATGGGTGCAAATTGGGTTTCAGAAAGTTCTAAAAATCTTACGTTTAGTGTGTTTGTAGATGTTTCGGCCTATAATTTAAACACTCCGTTTTACCTTAGTATGGCTACTGCTTTAGCTGTAAGAGCCGCCCTAAGCACACTTTTAATTCCTAAACTAAATATTAAATGGCCTAACGACATTTTGTCACGTAACAAAAAGCTTTGCGGTATTTTAATAGAGAATGTCATAAAAAAAGCCCATGTACAGCATGTTGTAATTGGTATAGGTTTAAATGTAAATCAAACCGTTTTTACCAACTTACCAAAAGCAAGCTCGTTACGTAATGTAACAGGGCGTAATTACAATTTAGATAACGTTTTAGAAATCCTTATAACAGCATTAAAACAAAATTTTAGTGTATTGAAGGCAGGGCAGCATGAACAAATAAAGTTGTTGTACGAAACGCATTTGTTTAGAAAACACAAACCCTCTACGTTTAAAGATGCAGAGGGCAATTTATTTTCTGGAATTATTAAAGGCGTCTCTTCTCAAGGCGCGTTACTGGTTTTACTAGAAAACGAAGTTATTAAGGCCTTTACGTTAAAAGAACTAACCTTGCTTTATTAAATGGCTTTGGGCAAATTTGTAACCAGTGTTTCTATAAATTTGGTAATAGGGCTTTTTATCATCATGGCCATCATAGGGTTAAAATCGCCGTTAAACTCTAGTTTTACATCGCTTTCGGTAGTAGAAACCTCGGTTATATGGGCAATTAGCGAAAAATCTATTTTTCCACCAGCAGCGCCAAACTCAATTTTATTAGGCGGGATGCTGTTTTTCTTTTTTAATACAATTTCTGGCATACCTTTTAAGGCAAATAGAAACTTATTGTCGTCTAAAACTTCAAACTTACTAATGTTTTCGGGCATTAATGCTTCAAAGTTTTTAATGTCTGAAATAAAATTAAACGTATCGTTTTGCGTTTTTGGTACGCTTACCTTTGGAGATTCTAAATTCATGGGTTTGGGTTAAGTATTAATAATTTAAAACGGTTAACTCTTAAAGGTAATCAAATAGCGTTCCACTCACTAGGGTTTGTATTCCATTCTGTTAACGTTCCTAATTCCTCGTTAGTAATATAATTGGTTTGGAGGGCCTGCTCGAGCAAATTCTCATAATTGCTCAACGTATTTAGGTTTACATTTTCTTTTTCAAAATTAAGTTTGGCCACCTCAAAACCATAAGTAAAAATAGCAACCATACCTTTTATGTTTACGCCAGCGGTTCTTAAGGCATCTACAGCTTTAAGACTGCTTTTTCCTGTACTTATAAGATCTTCTACAACCACAACAGTTTTACCTTTTTCTATAGCGCCTTCTATTTGGTTTTTTCTACCATGCCCCTTAGCATCTGGCCTAACGTAAACAAACGGAAGGTTTAACACATCTGCCACAAGCATGCCAATACCAATAGCACCAGTAGCCACGCCAGCGATAGCATCGGGCTTGCCATAGGTTTTTTCTATATGCGCAGCCATAGTTGTTTTTACGTAATTGCGAATGTTAGGAAAAGATAAAATAATACGGTTATCGCAGTATATGGGCGATTTCCAGCCAGAAGCCCATGTAAAAGGCGTTTTAGGGCTCAATTTTATAGCATTAGCCTCGAGTAATACTTTGGCTGTTTGCTTTGCGGTGTCTTTGTTAAAAATCATAGCGCAAAATTAAACATATATTTAAAATTATAAATAGCTTATGCTTATGTAATATTACATTTTTTTAACAATACGCTGTGTTTAAGCAGCACAGGGTTTTAAAAATGGTTTAATGCATCATCTGGGCTAAAAGAAATTAAAAGGTTTAAATGCATTCTATTTCTAAAAAATAATACATTTACAAAATTAAAGCTTGTAACAATTCTATGTATAAAATATTTGTTGGCGAAAAGCCTATAACGTTAAGTACCAAGAAAAGCACCGAAGCGGGTGTAAAAAATTATAAATTAAAGCGTGTTTTTTTAAGGCAAGTATTACGCAAGCTTAATAAAACAGCTGTTAAAGCGGTTTGCTTGGTGCATAAAAACGAGGATAAATTATTAAAAAAGTTTTTAAAAAAAGCACCTAATGTGGTTGCAGGTGGTGGTAAGGTGTATAATGCAGAAGGTAAGGTGCTATTTATTTATAGAAATGATAAATGGGATTTGCCCAAAGGAAAGGCCGAAAAAGGAGAATCTATAGAAGAAACCGCTTTACGCGAGGTAGAAGAGGAGACAGGTGTAACAGGTTTAGAAATTGTAAAACCTTTAGAAACCACATACCATATTTTTAAACGGCGCGGGCGTTATAGAATTAAAATAACCTATTGGTTTGAAATGGCAACAAGCTTTACTGGTACATTATATCCGCAAGAGGACGAGGGCATAACTAAGGTAAAATGGCTTAACGAAAAAAAGATTAAAAAGGCCATGAAAAACTCTTATGCCAATATTAAAGGCTTGGTTTAAATCACTTTAATCTTAATGTGGTATTAATACAGATATGCTTTAAAAGTATCTTTATCTGTAAGATCGGTCTCGTTAATGCATTTGTGGTGTATAAAGTATACGGTTAAGCCGTTGGGTTTGCTTTGGTGGGTGTTTATTATAGTGTTTAATACCACCCTTTAATTCTATATTTTTCAAAAACTTTGCCTGTAACACCATCTATACGGTATCTAAATTGACCATTTTTGTAATACTCTTTTTTGTATCTTGGGCTGCCTTTAGATAAGCCTATGTGCCATTCGGGTTTCGCATCTGGAAATTCATTTAAATCGCGATGTATGGCAAAAAACTCCGTAATCTGGTATTTTTTAATTTTGTGTTTAGCAATCTTTTTTACAATGGCTATAGCTTCGGCATAGCATATATTATAACCTTTTTCGTAGTTTATTACTTGGGTTATCTTGCCATTTTTATCGTACTGAGTTTCTTTAAATATTTTTTTAGATCCATTTAGGTATAAATTAAAAACCCAACGAATAGAGCCATTAGGCCAGTACCGTATCCATTTACCAACATTTAAACGTTTGTTGGTTTGTTTGTTTGTTACTTCTCCATCCTCAAACTTATAAAACTCATTATTGTAATTTTCGTTATCGATTGTTACCAGTTCTTCTCCGTTGTTTTTAAGCTGTCTTGAAATGGAGTCATTTAATTTTAATTCGTTCTTGTATATTTTAAAAATAGGATCATCGTACTGGCATAAATTGTTATTTGTAACATAAGTTTTACGTGCAGAATTGCAGCTTAGTAATACGCTAAGCAGTAGCATGCTATAAATGTATTTTACCATTATTTTAATTTTAGATAGTTGCGCAAGTTTTGCCACTGCCATTTGTAAGTGTGTTTTTTGTTATTGTTATAGTCCATATAATTGCTGGTTTTGCCGTATTTAAGTTTATACATGCTCTCGAAGGTGTGTTTTAACCCTAGAGCGTGCATAAGCTCGTGTACCGTGCTTTTGTGCTCTATATGTCCTTCAGCATTAAGCGTTACAAAAGCGACACCAGTGCCTGTGGGCGATATGCCCCCCGAGGCTTTAAAAGTATCTTTATCTGTAAGATCGGTCTCGTTAATGCATTTGTGGTATGTAAGATACACTGTTAAGCCGTTGGGTTTGCTTTGGTGGGCGTTTATTATAGTGTTTAATACCACCCTTTAATTCTATATTTTTCAAAAACTTTGCCTGTAACACCATCTATACGGTATCTAAATTGACCATTTTTGTAATACTCTTTTTTGTATCTTTGGCTACCTTTAGATAAGCCTATGTGCCATTCGGGTTTCGCATCTGGAAATTCGTTTAAATCGCGATGTATGGCAAAAAACTCCGTAATCTGGTATTTTTTAATTTTCCGTTTGGCTATCTTTTTTACAATGGCTATAGCTTCTGCGTAACATATATTATAACCTTTTTCATAGTTTATTACTTGAGTAATCTTGCCGTCATCGTTATAATGGGTTTCCTTAAAGATCGGTTTTGTTCCGTTAAGATATATAATACGTACTCTTTTTATAGTGCCGTTTTTAGCGTATTGTATCCATTTGCTAATATTTAAGTGTTTGTTAGTTAGTTTGTTAGTTACTTCTCCATCTTCAAATTTGTAGTATTTGTTATTGTAATAGTCATTATCGAACGTTACTAATTCTTCTCTGTTATTTTTAAGCTGTTTTGAAATGGAATCATTTAATTGTAACTCGTCTTTACTGATATTAAAAACAGGATCATCGTATTGGCATAGGTTATTGTTTGTTATATAGCTTTTACGAGCAGAATTGCAGCTTAGCAATATGCTAAGCAGTAGCATGCTATAAATATATTTTACCATTATTTTAGTTTTAGATAGTTGTGTAAGCTTTGCCACTGCCATTTGTAAGTGTGTTTTTTGCTGCACTCTATATAACTGCCTATTTTTAAGTTAAGGTGTAATGTAAATTTTAGAAGTTTTTAAAAATTTACCAGTTACGCCATTTATCCAATATACTTTTTTGACTTTGGGGTGGTAATCTTCATTGTTAGCTAACGTGATGCCCCATTCAGGCTTTTCGTTGGGAAACTTATTTAGATCTACCCGAAACGGTAAGTTAAACGCTGTAATTTGGTATTTTTTAATTTTCCGTTTAGCTACTTTTTTTACAATGGCTATGGCTTCGGCATAGCATATATTATAGCCTTTTTCGTAATCTAAAGTATTGATTATGTTGCCGTTTTCATCATAGTCTATTTCATTATAAATATTTTTATAACCATTATCATATTCAAACTCTACCCATTTTAGGAGACCTTGGTGGGTATATCTTAAATATTTAGAAACGTTTAACTGTTTGTTGGTTTGTTTGTTTGTTAGCAGTTCGTCTTTATAATATTTGTATTCATTTAAAAAAACATTGTTGTCTATAAGAGTTATATTTTTTTCTAAGGTTTTAAGCTGTTTTAAAATGGTATCATGCAGTCTCAGTTCGCCTTTACTGATATTAAAAATAGGATCATCGTATTGGCATAAATTGTTATTTGTAACATAGGTTTTACGAGCAGAATTGCAGCTTAGCAATATGCTAAGCAGTAGCATACTATAAATATATTTTACCATTATTTTAGTTTTAGATAGTTGTGTAAATTTTGCCACTGCCATTTGTAAGTGTGTTTTTTTGCTGCACTCTATATAACTGCCTATTTTTAAATTAAGGTGTAATATAAATTTTGTATGTACCTAAAAACTTGCCCGTTACACCGTCTATTTTGTAAACCTTTATAGGGTTCGATATACTTTCGTTATTTTTAGTAAAAGTAATTTGCCATTCAGGTTTAACATTAGGAAACTTATTAAGGTTGTTATGCGATAAATTAAACTCCGTAATCTGGTATTTTTTAATTTTCCGTTTAGCTACCTTTTTTACAATGGCTATGGCTTCTGCGTAGCATATATTATAGCCTTTCTCATAATCTAAAGTATTAATTATGTTACCATTTTCATCATAATCTATTTCATTATAAATATTTTTATAACCATTATCATATTCAAACTCTACCCATTTTAGGAGACCTTGGTGGGTATATCTTAAATATTTAGAAACGTTTAACTGCTTGTTAGTTTGTCGATTTGTTAGTAATTCGTCTTTATAATATTTGTATTCATTCAAAAAAACATTGTTGTTTGTAAGAGTTATATTTTTTTTTAAGGTTTTAAGCTGTTTTAAAATGGTATCATGCAGTCTCAGTTCGTCTTTACTGATATTAAAAATAGGATCATCGTACTGGCATAAATTATTATTTGTAACATAGGTTTTACGTGCAGAATTACAGCTTAGTAATGTGCTAAGCAGTAACATGCTGTATATATATTTTAATGCTATTTTTGTTTCTTCCAACCTCCAAATCTATATTTTTTTAATACCCTACCCGTAACACCATCTATACGGTATCTAATTTGTCCTTTAGTATAATATCCGTTTTCGTACTTTTCATTGCCTTTAGATAAGCCTATATACCAAACAGGTTTCACATCTGGAAATTCGTTTAAATTGTTATGTGCTGCAAAAAACTCCGTAATTTGGTATTTTTCAATTTTGTGTCTAGCAACCTTTTTTACAATGGCAATGGCTTCTGCGTAACATATATTATAGCCTTTTTCATAGTTTATTACTTGGGTTATCTCGCCGTTTTTATCGTACTGAGTTTCTTTAAAGATTTTTTTAGATCCATTTAGGTGTAAATTAAAAACCCAGCGAATAGAGCCATTAGGCCAGTACCGTATCCATTTACCAACATTTAAACGTTTGTTGGTTTGTTTGTTTGTTACTTCTCCATCCTCAAACTTATAAAACTCATTGTTGTAATTTTCGTTATCGATTGTTACTAGTTCTTCTCCGTTGTTGTTAAGCTGTCTTGAAATGCTATCATTTAGCTTTAGCTCGTTTTTGTATATTTTGAAGATAGGATCATCGTAATGGCACAGATTATCGTTTGTTATATAGCTTTTACGAGCAGAATTACAGCTTAGTAGTATGCTAAGCAGTAGCATGCTATAAATATATTTTACCATTATTTTAGTTTTAGATAGTTGTGCAAGTTTTGCCACTGCCATTTGTAAGTGTGTTTTTTGTTATCGCTATAGTCCATATAATTGCTGGTTTTGCCGTATTTAAGTTTATACATGCTCTCGAAAGTGTGTTTTAACCCTAAGGCGTGCATAAGCTCGTGTACGGTGCTTTTGGGGGCAATGTTACCATTGGGATCTAAGGTTACAAAAGCCACACCAGTGCCTGTGGGCGATATGCCCCCCGAAGCTTTAAAAGTATCTTTATCTGTAAGATCGATCTCGTTAAAGCATTTGTGGTGTATAAAATACACCGTTAAACCGTTGGGTTTGCTTTGGTGGGTATTTATTATAGTGTTTAATACCACCCTTTAATTCTATATTTTTCAAAAACTTTGCCTGTAACACCATCTATACGGTATCTAAATTTGCCATTTTTGTAATACTCTTTTTTGTATCTTTGGTTACCTTTAGATAAGCCTATGTGCCATTCGGGTTTCGCATCTGGAAATTCATTTAAATCGCGATGTATGGCAAAAAACTCCGTAATCTGGTATTTTTTAATTTTCCGTTTGGCTACCTTTTTTACAATGGCTATGGCTTCGGCATAGCATATATTATAGCCTTTTTCGTAATTTATTACTTGGGTTATCTTGCCATTTTTATCGTACTGAGTTTCTTTAAAGATTTTTTTAGATCCATTTAGGTATAAATTAAAAACCCAACGAATAGAGCCATTAGGCCAGTACCGTATCCATTTACCAACATTTAAATGTTTGTTGGTTTGTTTGTTTGTTTGTTATTTGAGTGCTTTCTAATGTGTAAAATCTATTCTTGTAAAAATTATTATCTACGAGTGTTATGTCTTTTTTTGATTTAAGCTGTTTTAAAATGGAGTCATTTAATTGTAACTCGTTTTCATGTATCTTAAAAATAGGATCATCGTACTGGCATAAATTATTATTTGTAACATAGGTTTTACGTGCAGAATTACAGCTTAGTAATATGCTAAGCAATAACATGCTGTATATATATATTTTAATGCTATTTTTGTTTCTTCCAACCTCCAAATCTATATTTTTTTAATACCCTACCCGTAACACCATCTATACGGTATCTAATTTGTCCTTTAGTATAATATCCGTTTTCGTACTTTTCATTGCCTTTAGATAAGCCTATATACCAAATAGGTTTCACATCTGGAAATTCGTTTAAGTTATTATGTGCTGCAAAAAACTCCGTAATCTGGTATTTTTTAATTTTCCGTTTGGCTACCTTTTTTACAATGGCTATGGCTTCGGCATAGCATATATTATAGCCTTTTTCGTAGTCTATTGTTTGGGTTATGTTGCCTTTGTTGTCGTAATGGGTTTCCTTAAAGATCGGTTTTTTGCCCTTACGATATATAATGCGAACCCTTTTTATAGCGCCGTTTTTAGCATATAATATCCATTTGCCAATATTAAGCTGTTTGTTAGTTAGTTTGTTAGTTACTTCTCCATCTTCAAATTTGTAGTATTTGTTATTGTAATAGTCATTATCGAACGTTACTAGTTCTTCTCTGTTATTTTTAAGCTGTTTTGAAATGGAGTCATTTAATTGTAACTCGTCTTTACTGATATTAAAAACAGGATCATCGTACTGGCACAGATTATTATTTGTAACATAGGTTTTACGAGCAGAATTGCAGCTTAGCAATGTGCTAAGCAGTAGCATGCTATAAATATATTTTACCATTATTTTAGTTTTAGATAGTTGTGCAAGCTTTGCCACTGCCATTTGTAAGTGTGTTTTTTGTTATCACTATAGTCCATATAATTGCTGGTTTTGCCGTATTTAAGTTTATACATGCTCTCGAAGGTGTGTTTTAGCCCTAAGGCGTGCATAAGCTCGTGTACAGTACTTTTGGGGTCTATATGTCCTTCGGTATTAAGCGTTACAAATGCCACACCAGTGCCTGTGGGCGATATGCCCCCCGAGGCTTTAAAAGTATCTTTATCTGTAAGGTCGGTCTCGTTAATGCATTTGTGGTGTATAAAATATACGGTTAAGCCGTTGGGCTTGCTTTGGTGGGCGTTAACAATGTAGTTTAATATTGTTTGTTTTTTGCTGCGCTCTATATAACTGCCTATTTCATCTTCAGGGTGGGTCTTAATAAATTTATGGGCTTTAAAATTGGGGTAATGGGTGCTAATGTCTACAACAGTGGGACTGGCATTGCTTAGCTGTATATCTATTAAGGCTGGGTTAAAACCTTTTTTAAGGGCTCTTTCCATATGTATTAGATTTATATCGTCGGTTAAACCGTTGACATCTTCTTTTTTCCCCACAATCTCCACAAAGCACCACTCTAAGGTTATGGTTTTGGGTTTGGGGTAAAATACGTTAAGCGCGCCTACGGTAAGTTGGTTATCTGCTTTAATAAGCAATTGTGCGGGGCTGCTGCTATTGGCGTTACAGGTAATGTTTACGGTTTTTGCCTCTTTAAGATTTTGTGGTGTTATGGTAAAATCTGGGTGTGGGGCAAAGGCTATGTTTTGGTAGGCTTCGGCATTCTTTTTTTTAAACCAATTAAGCTCTAGGGTAACGGTTTGGCCTTGGCGTATGCTAAGCCAGTGGGGCACGTACTCTTTTTTTAATATGTTTTGGGCTAGGGGGTTATAGCTTTGTTTTAGGGCTTTGTAGTTGGCGTTTACGTGTTTTTCTTCGGGCAGGGTATCGAAACCAAATACACCATTTGCACGGTCTTTATTGCTGGCTTTAAGCTCTATTTTAAAGGGGTCTTTTTCTTTGGGTTTGCTTTCGTGTACTGGGGTTTGGTAGGGGGTTTGGGCTATAGGGCTATCGTGCCAAACCCTGTGTATTTTGTAGCCGTAGTTTTGTATGGCTGGAGATATTTGCATGCTTGCCAGCATGCCATTGGCCTCGGGGTTAAATGTTAGTTTGTAATTTACAATGGCGGCATCTTTAAATTGCCAGGTTTTAACAATAGTACCACTGGCATCGAAAAATACCACTTTGCCATGGTCTAGCGGGTAGCCGCGTTTGTACAGTTTGTAATTTGTGGTAAGCATACGCTCTAAGAGTCTGGCATGGGCCTGGCCGTACAAAAACTCTACATAGAGCAAACCGCCCTCGTTATAAAGCGTGGGGTGGCCTTTGTAGGGGTTGTACTGTTTTTGGTATGTGGTGTTTATATAGGCTAGGTCTATAACCAAATCTAAAAAGTATAATGTTGCGTGTGCCATAAGTGTATTTTAGTTTTACTGTGCCGCAATAGTTGCAAAACTAAGGGTAAATGTATTTTATTTTAGCCATTTGTATTTATGGTTTTACCGTAAATGCTATAAATAAGAGGGCTTTAACTTAAAGAAAAGCCCCCTTAAACTTGGACTAACGCATACAGCAGGCAGGTACTTGAAACCTACTTTTACATCTTTATACCTAACCCAACTGTATGTTTTTTAAGTAAAAACCATAGGCATGTATATGGAGAGTACAAATACCTTTGTTTGCCTATGGCCTTTACAAGCTACCAACCAACTAACTAAAAATCCCTTTGTTATAGCACTGTTCTTAGGGGGTGCTTTGTTATTTTAAATTTTCTTTTACTGTTTGGGTTAAGGGTTTAAAAAAATCTAACAGAAAAATTAAATCCTTATTTAGGTTTTGTGCCAAGGTGGTATTTAACGAACTTTTGTTATTTAAAACATAGCTTACATGCTTTGGGGTACAGCCATATTTTATAGCGAGTTTGCTTGGTATACATCTCAGTACTTTTTTGTCGTTTTCTGTAAATTGTTTACCCATATTTTGTAATATTGTAATGTATTGTAACATAATGTATGTAAACATATATTTTGTGATGCGGCAAATATAGTATACTTTTGTATACTAAACAAAATTTATAAGTGTAATTATATATACTTTTATGGTTTTAAAGGATAAAATAAATACAATAATAGTAGAACAAAAGATTTCTGGGGTGCAATTCGCCGAAAAAATAGGAATACAAAAATCTGCCGTTTATAATATTTTAAAGGGTAAAACCAAAAAGCTAAATCCAGAAACGGCTAAAAAAATAATTACGGTTTTTAGTGAGTATAGTTACAGTTGGTTAATGCAAGACGAAGGGGTTAAGGTTAATGCATTACCTAAAACGGGTAGTTTAGATGCTGTGGAAGTTGCAGAAACGGTTATTAATAATTTCGATGAATTAATGAAGAATAAGTTATTTAACTCCTTTATAGAAAACATTAAACTTGCCGCGCGAAACGAAGCCCTAACCAATTTGTTTTTAAAAATGGAAGAGAAAAAAAATAACAGTTAAATAGAAAACTTATCTAAAATTAGTTTTTCTAAGGCTGCATTATTTAATGCAATCTCTTTGTTTTTTGCTTCGAGTTTGGCAAGGTGGTTCTCTATACTGTTAATCTTTTTTAAAAGCAAATCTTTTTCGTCTACAAAATAATTTCCTTTAGAGGTTTTTTGAAGTTCGTCTTTTAAAACCCGAGTAAACTCGCTTTGGCTTATCTCGTTGTTTTTAAACTTCTCTCTGTAACACTGTATTTTTTTCCAGTCTCCCATTTAGCTTGGTTTTTGAGTTAAAAGCTCTATAGATGCTTCCATCTCCTTAATAAACAGACGGTCGTTTTCTATTTTCTCTCTATTTTTCTTTTTTAATGTAAAAATTAAAAATGTTATTAAAATAAATATGGTACAAGTGCCGATAGCATACAAATGCAAAAGAGGATCGTCTAAAAACATATTTGTATTGAATATCCATAACATTTGTATTGAGTAACAGTAAATTGGTAGTAGGAAAGAAATAAAATAAGGTCTTAGAATGAATCCTATTATTAAAAAGAATGGAGACAAGCATTGAGAGAAAGCCCAAACGAAGTTTGAAAAATTAGTAAATCCGAAAGTCATCGAGCTCTCAATATTAAATGTCTCCAAAATCTGTTCAAAAAAAGGCATGAGACCTGCTAATATGATACAAATTGTACCTGATACTCTTATCTCAAGGCTAAGATCTTCGAGGTCTAGGGCTCTGTATGCCTTTATCAACTCCTTGTATTTTTCCATTATTTTCTTCTTCAATAGAATTTGGTGTACAACTTTGTACAAACGTGATTAAAATAATTAATACTGCTAATAATTTTTTCATGATCTTAAGGTTATAATTAGTGGTCTAAATATAACATAGACAGAAAAAAACATGCAACATGTTGTATTATAATTTGTAAAATTATCGTTTTTTTAATAAAACTATTATGGTTTTTCCGTAAAAGCGTATTAAAGTTTATTTTAGTAGTTGTAATTGTTTTTTTAGTTGTTTTGGTATACTTTTTAATACTTATTAGTTTCAGTAGAATATATTTAGGTAAGTAGGCCAAACTATTTTAATTGCATAAAAAAGTAGAAAATTACAGGCGTTTAGTTGTAAGTTATTTGTTAGATTTTAAGAATAATGATTAGATTTATAGTGTAGATAACATGCGTTGCTGTGCGTTAGTTGATTGTTAGCCACAAGCAAAAAAACATCCTTGCGGTAATTAAGCTAAATATTCGCCTTATATTTGCGGTGAATAAGCTTATTATTTGTCGCATATGCCAAAATACATCTATGACTATAAACAATGGCCCAACTTTACTTGGAATGAAAAAAGAATAGGTAATATATTAGGTAAAGTTAGACATCTTCAAGGAAAAATCTTTGGACAAATGAATAGTGTTGGATTTACGTTGAAAGAAGAAACTTATTTATCGACACTAACTTTAGATGTTTTAAAATCATCTGAAATCGAAGGAGAATTCTTAAACTATGAACAAGTTCGGTCTTCTATTGCTCAAAAATTAGGAATAGAAACATCGGGAATGGTTCACGCAGGAAGAGATGTTGAAGGTGTGGTAGAAATGATGCTAGATGCAACTAGAAACTACGACAAAGACCTGAGTCATGAAAGATTATTTGGTTGGCACGCATCTTTATTCCCTACTGGATATAGTGGATTGTATAAAATTGAAACTGGTTGTTATCGAAAAGGAGAAATGCAAGTAGTATCTGGAGCAATGGGAAAAGAAAAAGTACATTTTGAAGCTCCACATCACGATAAAGTTCAAGAAGAAATGAACTTATTACTTAATTGGGTTAAAAAGGAGAAAGATATAGACTTAGTTATTAAATCTGCAATAATCCACTTTTGGTTTATAATAATACATCCATTTGATGATGGAGATGGTCGAATAGCAAGAGCCTTAACCGATTTACTATTAGCAAAATCTGAGCAAAGTTCTCTTAGATTTTATAGCTTATCTAACCAAATTTTAATAGAAAAGAAAGCTTACTACTCTATATTACAAAAAGTTAAGCATAGTTCTGGAGATATTACAGAATGGTTAGAATGGTTTCTAAACTGTTTCTATTGCTCATTAAAATCTACAGAATCTGCACTGGAAAAAGTATTTGACAAAGCAAATTTTTGGGAATATCACCAAGAAACCGAATTGAATAGTAGACAAAGGAAAATGCTTAACAAACTATTTGATGGGTTTGAAGGAAAATTGAAAAGTTCAAAATGGGCTAAAATTGTAAATTGCTCAACAGACACTGCACTTAGAGATATTAAAGATTTAATTTCAAAAGGAATTTTAGAACAAGAAACATCAGGAGGTAGAAGTACTAATTATGACCTAATAAGAAAGCCAAGTGCTAACAATATATAAAAAAACATAGGGCAATTGGTGTTTGTCTAAAAAGTTTGTTTTATGCCGCAAAGCCGCCAAATATAAAATTTGGCATTTACAACAAATGATAAATACAAAATATTTATATTTGACTTATATCAGTCTATATGTTCTGCCCTGCGATTTCTTATATTTAACGTTACCTGCAAGCGATAACCAGCCGCACAGTCAAGTATATTTCATTTTGCTCGTGCCTTACAAAATAAAAGAACTTGCCTTTTTTCCAACACTTATTCCAAACAAAAAACAGAATTAAATAGGAATTCGAAAAAATGTCCGTAATTTTGTCCGTGTACGTAAAAACGTCCGTGAATAATTATGGCTACAATTAATTTTTATTTAGACAAACCAGACAAAAAAGGATTTGCACCAATTCATCTACGAATAAACTGTAACGGAAGTCAAATTAAGATTTCTACGGGACAGAAAATAGAACCGAAAAACTTCAACAAATCCAAACAGAAAGCTATTGGATTAAGTGTAGAATCTCACGAAATCAACCATTATTTGGATTTTCTAAGGGAACGAGCGGATGAACTTTTGCACCGTTCTAACAAAAAAAACTTTGTACAAGATGAAGTAAAAAGCGTATTGAACGAACACATCGAAAACTACAAAGGGAATAGCAATGTAAATATTGTAAAAGAACAGGCTGCACTTTATGGAAAACCCTTCACTTTTGTGGATTTATTTGCTGGAGCTGGAGGTTTTAGTGAGGGATTTTTGCAAGCTGAACACAACAAGAAATTCTTTGATTTTATAGTTGCTAACGATATTAATGAAAATTGCGAATTAACTCACGTTGTTCGTTACAACCACCAATTAGGCTTAGACGCAGAGTTTCTTAAACAAGATATTACAGAACCAGATTTTTTAGATAATTTATTAGAAAAAATTGACGGTCGTCAAGTTGATGTTGTTTGTGGTGGACCGCCTTGTCAAAGTTTTAGTCTTGCAGGGAAAAGAAAAAAGTTTGATAAGAAAGATGATTTATTCTCTCATTATCTAGAAGTAATAAAGGTTTTACAACCAAAATACTTCGTTATGGAAAATGTCAAGGGAATTTTGACAAAAGAAAAAGGCAAAATAAAGGAACTAATCATCAAAGAGATTAATTCTATTGTAGACATAAAAGAAATTCCATTACTAATCTCATTCATTAAAAAAACACGAAAAGAATCTAATTCCTTTCTTTTTGACAGTATTATAAAGCGTGTAGAATTAGAAAAACTACTTGAAAAAGATAAAGAAACTGGAAAAGCTGATTTTATCACTTTTGTAGAAAATAGATTTAGGAAATTAACGCCAAAAATTGCTAATTACAAAACGAGTAAAACTGACGAAAATATAAATACAATTCGCCACGGATTTAACCTTTTGGCTAGAACAAAAGAATGGGAAAAACTAAAACGTGATATTATAAAGGAAAAAGATTTTTGCAATATTGACAGTGATAATTTTGCAAATGCTTTCACAGATTTCCTTACAGAAATTAGTTCTGAAAATGTAATTTCAAAAATTGAAGACGCTTTCAAAACTCTAAAAGTACCAAGTACTTATAAAAAAGATTGCGAAGACATTATAACATCTTTAAAAATCTACACAACATCTTTTGATGAATCCATTGAAATATTAAAATCGCATTGTAATATAAAACAAAATAAAGAGTTAGAAGCAATTCTTAAAAACATTAGGCTTTATAAAATAGAAAAGCCATTTGTTGCTAACGCATCAGATTATGGTGTTCCACAAAATAGAGAAAGAGTACTTTTTATAGGATGTCGTAAAGACCAAAAGTATATTTCTGAAATTCCAGCAACAGTTTCAGAAGAAGAAAAAGTCACCATTTTTGAAGCTTTGTATGACTTAGATTTTATAGGTAATAATCAAGAAGCTCACCGTTATGAATTGGTTGATATTTCAACTCAATACAATGGAACTACAAAGAAAATGGCTAAACTTTTAAAGAAAAGAAAAATTGATGGGAAGCCAATTTTAAAAGGTGGAAAGTCCTTTGCAGAATGGTCCAAAAAAGGTCGATTGATTGAACGTTTCAAACCACAAACTAAGCCGTTTTATGTTAGAAATACTGAAGCACTTGAAAATGGAGAAAAATATTTCGACATATTAAATAACCACAAAACAAGTAACCAAAACAAAATTGTTATTGAAAGACTTGGAGTTATTTTAAAAAATGGTAATTATAAACAAGCGCAACCAGAATTAGAAAAATTAGGTCTTTCGACAAATAAAAGAAATTATAATGTTTTAAAAGCAGATGAACAAAGTTCTACAATAATGACAATTGCAGATGATTATATACATTACAATTCGCCAAGGTCTTTAACTGTTAGAGAAATGGCACGTTTACAGTCTTTTGACGACTCTTTTGTATTTCAAGGAAAACGCTCAACAGGGGGGAATAATAGAAAAACGGAAGTACCGCAATACACTTTAGTGGGCAATGCTGTTCCACCTTTACTGGCAAGAGCAGTAGCAATTGAAATTTTAAAACATATCAAGTGAGAAAACTTACAGCTAAAGAACGAGGAAAAATAAAATTACTAACAAAAAATCAAGTTTCTCTTACTTTAATTGAGCCAACCGAAACCGGATTAAAAAAATCCATAATGGATGCGACTGGTTCTGTACGTAGTTATTTGAAAAATGAGAATATTCACGATTATGAGTTGCAGAATCAAGGCACAGAGAGCAAAGTAATGATTCCAGCAATTATTCATACTGGTTTTAAGACTATAGAGTCGAAAGCATCTTTATATCGTCCTTCAACCAAAAAGGGCGACCCAAGGATTTGGTTTTATAGTCTAACAAAGGTTGCTGAGCCAAACGATATTATTGGAATAACTTACTTTAATAATCGATTTCAAGTTTTCAACTTAACAAAAATAGAAATCAGAGAATTGATTAATTCTTCAATTCTGAATCCATTTCAAGAGTTGATTAATGCAATTAATACAACTGAGAACGAAGTCGCTATTGAGCTTTTGGGTATGTTAAGAAAAATAGCAAATGCTGGCCCAATTCCTTCAATGGTTGACGCTGACACTTCGGTTGGCAGAACACTTGAAAGAGCACTCGGAATTGACATTAATTCCTCTAAACAACCAGATTACAAGGGAATTGAGCTTAAATCATTTAGAAACAGCAGAACAAACCGTAAAAATCTATTTGCACAAGTTCCAGATTGGAAATTGAGTAAGTTTAAAAGTTCAGCGGAAATTCTCGATAACTTTGGCTACGAACGTGATGAAGATTTTAAGCTTTACTGCACAGTTTCAGCCATTACAAGAAATTCACAAGGCTTGAACTTAAGAATTGATAGCGATATAAAGCAACTAATTGAAAACTCTGATAAACCAGAAGTTGGCGATTTTGTGGTTTGGCCATTAGACAAACTTCACAACCGACTAAAATCTAAACACAAAGAAACGTTTTGGGTAGAAGCTGAAAGTAGCAGAATAAATGACCGAGAACATTTTCAATATAAGTTGGTTGAGCATACAAAAAAGCCAATTACATCTCAATTTGATTTACTAATTGAACAAGGAATTATAACGCTTGATCATTTAATTAAGCGAAATTCGAAAGGAAGGGTTGTCGAAAAAGGTCCGCTTTTTAAAATCAAACCAAAAGGAATTGAATTGCTATTTCCACCAAGTGAAAGTTATGATTTAATGATATAATGAAATTGCCAATACTGAAAGCCATACACTTTACCAGTCGCTCCATCCACACTACACCAAAACTGTAAAAGTATATTTCTTTGCCAACGCTAGCAAGTTTTCGGAAAGAAAAGCCAAGTGCTAACAATTAAGCGCACGGCGTACCGATAGGCCAGCGCTATACGCCTTGTTAACTGATTCTCGCTGCGGGTAAACCCAATTCTTACGAGTAAAACGTTTTTTAGTTTTGATTAGCCACGTAAAGCAGCTTTAATCTTGGCTTTAGATTTTAAGTATGGTAATGATTTTTATAGTAACAATTTTCCATATTAAGACACTTAGTAAGTAAGCGCCTTAGAATCTCTCTTTCATACAGAGGTAGAAAAGCGGTTGTCTTACTGCACTTTTAACTTTTTTCGAGTAAATTTTAGGTGTTTATAGGTGTCTGTAGTAAGTTGTTTGCAAATTACTATAAAACCATTAGATTTATGGTGTAGATAACATGCGTTGCTGTGTGTTAGTTTATTGTTGGGCACAAGCCAATCTAAACTTGATACAAACTACTATACTTGTTTACATAATCTAACAACCGTAAAAATTGGTTTTTTGAACCTTTGAATTTCACAGTTTGTTTAAAACTATCCAATCCATATTTATCCAAAAACTGACCAATAGAAGTGTTTAAAAAAGATGAAGACATTGATAAATCAGAGTCAACATACAAAATCAAAGGGTGTTTGCTTAAATAAGCGTCTTGTAAGGAATCAAATAAAATCATCCCTTGCTCATTCGAGCTTGAATTTTTTACGATATTTTTTAATACCAGAGTTTTCATAGGAATATATTTTATATTTAAACGTTCAAATACTACGCGAAATTACACATTAATATACAAAAAAAATTAAAAATCGAAAATTTGGACTGTTTCGTCTTTTTCTTCGAATGTATTCAAATCGACTTCTACTTTAATTAAGGTTCCCGAGAATTCAAACCCAACGTTACCTGCTTTATAAACTTCTCCCGCTTTTTTTTCGACAAACCCATTATTTGAAATAATTAGTAATTTGCCTTCAGAGCTTTCTGTTAATTCTAAAATATTGTTTAAACCAAAACCTCTATTACGAGGTGTGGATTTTATCGAAAAACCTCGCTCTAATGATTTGATTATGGCTTTCCAATCATCATTTATATCTATGTTTTCAATTTCTGAATTTTCAATTGATTTGGGTATTCCAACACCAAAATCGCACACAGAAAATGATATTTTTTTACTTTTAGGATAATATTGAGTAATAATATAACCTGTTACAGGTGATTTGGAATGATCAAAGACATTATTAAAAACTTCATCAATATTTGATGATAGAGGCACTAAATCTTTACCATTAACAAAGTTTTCAAAATATTGCTTTGCATATGTAGAATAAGAATATATCATATCCTTAGATATTTTCCATAAACATAGTGTTGTTTGATTGTGTGATAATGTAAATTTACTCCTGTCAAATCCTTTTTTCCAATACTCCTTAAATCTAATATTAAACAAATGATTATTAAACCTTTTTGTTCCTCCTGTAAATTCAATTTTACAGTTATTTATATAAAAACTTTCAATCAAACAGGCTAAAAGTACAAAAACATCTGTTTCCATAAAACGCACATCGTTGAAGTCTACAATCAATATATTAACATCTTCTTTATGCTTCAAACTCTCCTTTACAAAAAGAAACCAATCACTTAATTGTTGACTTGAAGGAACTTTTAAAATGTACTCATTCATCTGAAATGTTTTGTATCAACAATATAAATAAAAAAAGCCAGTGGCTAATAATTAAGCGCACGGCGTACCGACAGGCCAGCGCTATACGCCTTGTGGACTGATTCTCGCTGCGGGTAAGCCCAATCCTTTTAGGAAAAACGTTTTTTAGTTAAGATTAGCCATGTAAAGCAGCTTTAACTTTGGCTTTAGATTTTAAGTATGGTCATGATTTTATGCGTTTTACGTTTTATACGCTAGTTTATATCTTTAGGTAAACTGCAGCCATTAACACTAACATACTACGAAAATTTTATTTTTTTTCATAAAATGCGCCCTAAAGTGTCATATTTATCAAACTATGGTAACTAAAATAGTAAAGGGCACTATTATAAATGGAAAAACAGAACACAATATTTCTTTCTGCATTAAAAGAAAATCAAGATAAGCTTTATCGAATCTGTTCTATGTATTCAGAGCGTAATGAAGATGCTAAAGACTTATTTCAGGAAGTTTTAGTTCAAATCTGGAAGTCTATGAATTCATTCAAAGGCAACTCATCTATTGGTACTTGGATGTTTAGGATAGCATTAAACGTATGTATGCGTTTTCAATCTAAATACACCAAGAACCAACACCGATTTATAAGATTGGATAGTATGACCATTTATAATTTAGATTCTAAAGCATCTGATGAGAAGGAAAATGAGAAACTAATACTGTTAAGACAGTGTGTTAAAAAATTGAATGAAGGAGATAAAGCAATAGTTGCTCTGTACTTAGAGGGCATAGCATATTGTGATATTTCAGACGTACTTGGATTGTCTGAAAACCACGTGGCCGTAAAAATTAAGCGGATTAAATCAAAATTATTTAATTGTATAAATGGATTATTATGATAGAAGATGAATTAATTAAAATCTGGCAATCGTCCAGTAAGCAAGAGCGTGTAAAATTTGAGAAATCGAAGCTAATCATAGAATTGCAATCGAGTTTAAGGCGTTTAAACAAATGGTGGAACTATATCGAACTTTCGGAAACAGTTTTAGCTGTTTTTGGAGTCTTGATGGCTCTTATTTTATTATTTAAGATTCCTTTTGTTTTAACAAAAGTAGCAATAGGATTAATAATGATTTCTGCAATTTATTTAATAATTAAATACCTAAGCATTAAGAAATTTAAACCAAGTGATTTGGAGGAAAACTATCTAAATTATCTCAAAAAAACCAAAGGTTATCTTCAAGCCCAAAAGAAATTTCTTAAAACATATTTCTATTGGGGGATACTGCCAGTTTACCCAATACTGTTATTATTCAATATTAGCATTTGGGAAAAGATTCCAGAAAACTTTATAACCCTATTAATCCTTATAAATATAGCCACAATAGGAATAGGGGTTTATGGGGCTTTATTAAATAAAAAAAGGATTAAAAAAGAAATAATGCCAAGGATAAATAGCGTGAGTCAATTAATAAAGAAATTAGAACAATAACAAATGATATCCAGATATAAGCTTTCAAGAGTTTCATCAAACTTTTTAGAACAATTATCAAAAATTTTGAGTTTTTCAACTTTAAAGACAAGAAGAGAAGCCATCGAACAAAAGAAAAGTAGAAATAGGAAGAAAAAGTACTCATGGCAACAATAGCAACCGTTACAAAAGGTGTTAAACTTCGAAAAAGGCTTAAAAAAAACTTTGAGAGTGCTTTAAGTTTTACAGGTTTATTTAAAACTACAGCTTGGGAGGCTTAAATTCGGTGTTCGTAAATCTATATCGGTACAGTATAACTATGTTTAATAACTCCAATAACAAAAGTGCTATGAGCACTTCCAATGTTTTTTACAGACCCCAACTCATTAATCACAAAAGATTGGTAGTGCTTCATATCTTTAACCATAATTTTTAATAAGAAGTCGTAGTCCCCTGAAATATTATAACATTCCACCACTTCTTTAAGCGAAACGATATCCTTTACAAATTTGTTGCCGATTTCTTTTGTGTGTTCTTTTAATGTAATATTACAAAACACAGTTAACTGCTTGCCAACTTTTTCGGCATTTACAATCGCTGTATATTTTTCTATCAGTCCTTCTTTTTCAAGCCGTTTAATTCTTTCGTAAACAGGCGTAGGAGATAAATTTACTCGAGTTGCTATTTCTTTAGTAGTCAATTTAGCATTGTTTTGAAGTATTCTTAGCAACTTTAAATCAACCCCATCTAAGTTTTCTAAAGAATAATTATCTGATTTCTTCATTTATACATGTATTAAAAGCGTAATTATCTTCAAAAATACATTAAAAAGATATATTTTCTGATTTAGAGCCTTAATTAAAATAATTCATCTTTAATTATAACATTTGTAAGGTATAAAAACTAAAACTATCTATTAGATGAAATCGGTCGCATTGAAAAATTTAAAAGCAAACAAAAACACAGGCATAGAACGCGTTTTGAAGACCGTTAATAATGATATTGGATTTGTAATAAAACGTAATTATTTTAACGAAAACTATATACCCTCTAATAGTACGCGTACAACGACCAACTTTGCTAATTTGGCAAGAGGAGAAAATCGTCAAGAAAACTTGCGAAACACTATACAAATGATTAATAATCGTTTTAATAGTTTGGCAAAATGGGATAATCCTAATTGCGATAGATATTCAGTAGAACTAGAAATTATTTCTGTTGATATCGATATTGCTGGTAGCAGTTCAACATTCCCATCAATAGAGGTTTTAAAAACACATATTAACGACCATAAAACAGGCAAACGCATAGCAGGTATTGTTGGGAATAATTTTTCTTCCTACCTACGCGATTATGATTTTAGTGTTTTACTTTCAGAACATAATAAAGACAAAGACAGCTATAGTATTCCTGATGATTTTGGTGAATTACACGGTAATATATTTAAGTGCTTTGTAAATTCAAAAACCTACAAAAAAAACTTTACAAAATTACCTGTTATATGTTTAAGTGTATCAAGTAACAAAACATACCATCGTACAGGAAACCATCATCCTATATTAGGTTTTGAGTACCAAAGCAACAAATCTTCTTTAACAGAAGCATATTTCGATAAAATGGGATTACAGGTTCGCTATTTTATACCACCTAACAGTGTTGCTCCTTTAGCGTTTTATTTTTTTGGCGACTTATTGGCAGATTATACAAACCTTGAATTGATTAGTACTATTAGTACTATGGAAACCTTTCAAAAAATTTACAGACCAGAAATTTATAACGCTAATGCTGTAGCAGGGCTATCCTATAAGCCTAGTTTGGAGAATCAAGACCATTCTTTAACTAAAATTGTATACGATAGAGAAGAACGTACTAGTTTAGGAATTGCGCAAGGTAAATTTGCCGAAGCGCATTTTATAAAGCCCTATAAAAACATTCTAGAGCAGTGGTCTGCTAACTTCTCCATTTAATTAACACCATATATTATTACCATTTATTATGAAAAAAATATTACCAACATCGACTGTTGGAAGTTTGCCCAAGCCTGCTTGGTTGGCAACACCAGAAAAGCTATGGTCTCCTTGGCAATTAAAAGGCGATAAATTAATTGAAGGAAAACAAGATGCTTTGCGTGTTTCTTTGCAAGAACAACAATTGGCAGGAATTGATATTATTAGTGATGGTGAGCAAACGCGTCAACATTTTGTAACTACCTTTATAGAGCATTTAAGTGGAGTAGATTTCGAAAATCGTAAAACTGTAAAAATTCGCAATCGCTATGATGCCAGTGTTCCCGTTGTTGTAAATGCCGTTGCGCGTAAAAAGGCTGTTTTTGTTAATGATGCTAAATTTTTACGAAAACAGACTGATAAGCCTATAAAATGGGCATTGCCAGGACCAATGACAATGGTAGATACCTTATACGATAACCATTATAAAAGCCGAGAAAAATTGGCGTGGGAATTTGCGAAAGTGCTTAACGAAGAAGCCAGAGAGCTTCAAGATGCTGGGGTAGATATTATCCAGTTTGATGAACCCGCATTTAATGTGTTCTTTGATGATGTAAACGATTGGGGAATGGCAGCATTAGAAAGAGCTATAGAAGGTTTAAACTGCGAAACAGCACTACATATTTGTTACGGCTATGGAATAAAAGCAAATAATGATTGGAAAAAAACATTGGGTGCTGAGTGGCGACAATATGAAGCAATTTTTCCTAAAATTCAAAAATCTAATATTGATGTGGTCTCGTTAGAGTGCCATAACTCATGCGTACCTCTTGATTTAATTGAACTTATACGTGGTAAAAAAATAATGGTAGGCGCTATTGATGTGGCAACTAGCAGGATTGAAACGCCCGAAGAAGTAGCGAACACTTTACGTAAAGTTCTTAAATTTGTAGATGTAGAGAACCTTTATCCCAGTACAAACTGTGGCATGGCTCCGCTGTCTCGAAATATAGCAAATAGCAAGTTAAGTGCTTTAAGTGCTGGAACTGAAATTTTACGCAAAGAACTAGGGCTTTAGTTCTAATTTATTAACTCAAAAATAGTTTTCAGAGTCTAGAATAAGCGTAATCTGCTTATCGTACCAAATGGAGACCTATTAATCTAATAAACAAAATACTTATGGATGTATTTATTATCTATTATCTTATTGCTGGTGCTTTTGCAGGCATACTTGCAGGCTTGTTTGGTATAGGTGGCGGTATGATAATTGTACCTGCATTAATTTACATATTTAAAGCACAAGGTATACCCGAAGCTACGCTTACTCATATTGGTATTGGAACATCTTTGGCAACTATTATTGTTACCTCTATTAGTTCTCTTAGAGCGCATAATAGTCGTGGTGCAGTAAACTGGAATTTGTGGAAGCGCATGGCACCGGGTTTAGTTGCGGGTTCATTAATAGGTGCAGGTATTGCATCTGTTATTCAAGGTAATTCACTTCAAGCATTAATTGGCATAGGAGCCTTTTTAGTAGGTTTAAAAATACTGTTTATGAAAAATAAAGCTTTAGAAGAAAACGATTTGAGCAAGCTGCCATCTCCTGCCGTACAAACAGGTTTAGGAGGTTGTATTGGTATTGTTTCTGCTATTTTTGGTATTGGAGGAGGTACATTAACCGTACCGATATTGAGTTATTGTGGTTTAAAAATTAAAAATGCTGTGGGAACATCAGCCGCTTGTGGTTTGCCTATTGCCAGTGCTGGTGCTGTTGGTTTTTTTGTATTTGGACAATTTATCGACCCCAATATAAAAGAAACACTACCTAATGGTGTGTTGGGTTTTGTACACGTTTATGCATTTCTATGTGTAAGTTTAGCCAGCTTTTTTACTGCAGGAATTGGAGCAAAATTAGCACACAAGTTACCTGCCACAACATTGAAAAAAGCATTTGCGGTATTGTTGTTAATTGTTGGAGTTAAATTAGTGTTGAATTCTGGTGTTCTTGTAATTTAAGTCACCCAATTATTGAAAACATAATTAAAAAACGGTCTACAATAGCGGTAACCGTTACAAAAGGCATTAATCCCCCAAAAAGCGCTTTGGTATCGTAGGCTTATTTTTCTCCTTTTTTTAGTGAATTTTAGGGGCTTTTTAAGTTGATAAGCCATCGCTTAGAGCAACATGATTGTATTGTTTTCAAGAGGATGGTTTACAGGTGGTAACACTTTTACCATTTTGTAATTGGTGGTTATTCTACACCCAACAATTGTTAGATTATCACTACATTAAAACATGGGAATTTGTGTATTTAGCTATAAGTTGTTTTTTAAACACTAAAAAACGATTAGATTTATGGTGTAGCTAACATGTATTAATGCGTATTAGTTAATTGTTGGCAGTAATTTGAAAAATAAAACAATTGGAAATTATTACAGAAATTAAAACTAACATGATTTCAGATGACGGATTTTGCTCTATTGGAGCAGGTAGAGGCGCTGGAAGAAAAGATATGGGGTCTATAAGGTGTGATAGCTTCTTTTCTGATGGGAGAAGAGAATTAGAAAATAGCAATAACTCCTATTATTATTTATGACGTTACGATTTTATATATCAAGTATTATCAGCAATGCAATTGTTGTGTTTTTAACCTTTGAAGCCTTCGAGTTTTTGATAGAAGAAATAGTTATGTATAACACCTACTCAAAACTTTTAGCAAAATTAAGTGTAATTTCAGATTTAAGTACAACATATTTTTTTTATGGCTTTTTGTTTTGGCTATTATCACCTCTAACTATTTTAGTTTTAAAAAAATATAAGTACCATTGGGTAGCCTTTGTAGTTCTAAATACATTTATCGCTACTTTTTATTTTTTTTACCATTTTAATAAGTTAATTTGGGAAAGAAACCTTTATGAAACTCTATTTTTAATGATAGTTGGTTTTTCCATTTCTATTCTTATTCATTTTTTGCAAAAACTAATAGGAATAAAATTATTACCAACTTTGTATAAACCTAATGTAGGTTAGAGCGCTAAATCTAAATAAATTGAATATTAACACTTATAAAGTTACCCTGAAAGTATAGTACTCTAAATTGAGCATTACGCTTAGGCAAACGCGTTGTGTTGCAATTGCTCAATTGGGGCTTGCACTATTTTTGAAAGAATAAGAGAGTGAAATTCTTTACAAATTCAAATTTGATTAGAATTTAAGACGCATTGATCCCATAGTAAAATGTGTATTAACAATCCCTTGACCAATGCTACATACACGGGTGTATATTTATTGTACAAGTGATTTCCGAAAAATAGTGATATTGTAATGGTTAAATTGAGCAACTCTCCCTATATTTATTGTTAATTTAATAGCAATAAAATAAAACAGCTATTACTACCAAACATTTAAAACTAAAATATGAAAGCATGGAACTTTAAGGTAAAAAATAATCCTACGGAAATTAGTAAGAAATTGGAAATTACTCTTGGCTCTGATAATGGATTTCTTTTTGATACAGAGAATGATGAAAATAACTCCATAACATTTAAAATTCGCAAACGAATTCTTTATGTATGGTATTGGGCATTCCAAAATTGGACCATTATTACTGGTAAATTAATAAAGACAGATACAGAAGACATGACCAATGTAGAAATTTCTTTCAATCAACATTTTTTAATAAGATTGATAATATTTACACATATCTTTTTAGGCTTAGGTTTATTAATTGCGATAATCTCAGGAATAAGTAACAATACTTCAATGTACATATTTGGAGGGGCAACACTGTTACTAGGAATTATATTATGGTTTGCCATGCAAAATAAATATACTAGGGATGTTGAAAAATATAAAACATTGATTTCCGATATATTAAAGCCTTAAAAAGAGCAAACGTTTGGTAACAAGGTATATGAAATCATGGCAAGTTGATGGTAAAATTAAAGGGCATTGTTTTTTTGCAATGGCGCTGATTTTTTAATACGTTACTTAACAAATTATAAAAAAAATGGGGGGTAGATTCGATATTGTAATGGTTAAATTGAGCAACAGTTCCTATATTTATTGTTAATTTTAATAGCAATAAAAAATTAAAATAAAACAGCTTTCATTGGGTCAACACAAAAAAATGAAATATTCATTTTTAACATTAATCTCTATAATTATTACTTGTATTATTAATCCCTATGAAAGATTATATGCGCAAAAAGATAATAATCAAGATTTTATAAACTATCTTTTCAAGGACTACATGGGCGAAAAGCCAAGTGCAAGCATTATAGTAATAAAAGATGGTAAAATAAAAAAGACTCAGAGTTTTGGCTATGCCGATTTAGAAAATAAGATTTTGGCTTCTTCCAAAACTAATTACCGACTTGGATCTGCAACAAAACAATATACAGCAATGGCCATTTTAATTTTAATACAAAAAGGCAAGCTAGATTATGAAACAAAATTAACAGAAGTGATTCCCGAATTTCCAGATTATGGTAAAGACATTACTATAAAAAATGTATTGTCTCATAGATCAGGTCTAAAAGACTACTTTAAACTATATGATAAAAAGAGGGAAGCACAACTTGACGATATAGATGTGCTTAATCTGTTAAAAAAACAAGACAAATTATTGTTTCCAGCAAATTCAACATCTAGATACAGCAATTCAGGATATGCTATTTTATCTTTAATTGTAGAAAGAATTTCTAAAAAGTCTTTTGAACAATTTATGAATGATGAAATTTTTCAAAAAACAGGTATGGCTAATAGTAGTATCTATCAAAAAGATACAGAAATTAAAGATAGAGCTTACGGTTACAGATATATAACCAAAGATTCCGTTTTTAAAACAAAAGACCAAAATATAACATCTGCTGTAAAAGGAGATGGTGGTGTTTATTCTTCTATAAACGATTTCTATTTTTGGGACAAATGTCTAACTGATAATTCACTAATCTCACCAGATTTAAAAAATGATGCTTTTTCAAATTGGGATGAAAACTGGAAAAATAACGAAAAAGGCTATAGTTTTGGTTTTGGATGGCTTATATCGTTTAAAAACGGAATAAAATATGTGTGGCATACAGGAAATACAATTGGCTCTAGAAGTTCAGTATTGCGTATTCCTTCAGAAAATATAGCAGTTGCTATTTATACTAATTCGCAGCATAACGGTAGAGAATTAAAGCAAGGAGCACTTGCGTTAGCTAGCTTATACTCTGATAATAAACTACCCATGCCTATTGATGTAATGATAGACAAGGAGATTAGTACTAATGGTAGTAAAAATATTAAAGAATACTATGATAAATTGGTTGTCGACAAAAGTAAATACGAAATAAATAAAAGGAATTTAAGTATGCTAGCTTACAGTTATTCCAGGAAAAAAGAAAGTGCAAATTGTTTAAATCTTTGTAAGTTTCTAACACTACAATTCCCTGATTATTATGGAGGTTTTTTCGAGTTAGCCGAATATTATAGAATTAATAAAAACAACGAAAAGGCAATTGAAAACTTTAAAAAAGTTATTGAATTAGCACCAAATACTAAAAAAGGACCTATCAAACATTCAAAGAAAATGATCCAAAAATTGAGTGAATAAATTGTGCCCAACAAGAGTAGCTGTTGCACAAGGCGTTAATTCAAAAAAAGAACCTTAAATAAGGCGCTCTAATAGCTTTTACAGTCTTATCTAAAACTACAGTTTAGGAGACTTCCAGTTTGTATTATAACAATAGCCTTATTTTATAGAAACCTTTATTAAGGACAAGAAATAGTCGACTTACTACAACGATTGCGTTTATCGCCAAAGCACATTAAACGCCATCTATTGGTTGTAAAAGCCTTTAACTGGTTAATTTATAGGGCGAATACTTGCGCATCGCTTTTTAAACTGTAAATTTGCTGCTTCAAAAAACTAATCATGACAGAGTTTATACGAAAGCGTACTGTAAATGCTAAAAACGATATTTTAAGTGGATTAACAGTGGCCTTAGCCATGATTCCAGAAGTTGTAGCGTTTGCCTTTGTGGCTCAAATAAGTCCTATTGTTGCGCTTTTTGGAGCATTTGTAGTCGGTATTATTACCGCTACCTTTGGGGGGAGACCAGGATTAATTTCTGGGGCAGCTGGTGCTGTAGCTGTTATTTTTGTAAACATGATACAAGAAGGCCATGCCAAAGGGCTGCTTTTTGATACACCTGTAGAAAATATGGGGTATTTCTATTTGTTAGCGGCTGTGGTTGTTATGGGCGTTATTCAAATTATAGCAGGTATTTTTAAGTTAGGAAAGTTTGTAAGATTGATTCCGCACCCTGTAATGATGGGATTTGTGAATGGTTTGGCAATCGTTATTTTTATAGCCCAATTGGGCATGTTCAAATCGAACGATAAGGATATTTATAACAACAACAGACGTCATACCGTTTCTAAAGAAATGGTTTACAGTGTTAACGGTAATACAGTTAGAGATTTAGTCTCTAATTCTGTGTTGTTTACCATAGAAGGGAATGCTGTTGTAAATACAGTAACACAGGAAAAAACGTTTGAAATATCAGAAGGACAGGTATTCGATACCAAAACGCAAAAGGTGGTCTTCAATGTAACCAACGATGGTTTTTTTAAGGTTAAAGATAAAGGCGTTTCTAAATCTTATATGACGGGGAAACCCTTGTATGTTATGATAGGATTGGTAATGTTAACCATGTTAATTATTTGGTTGTTGCCTAAACTAACCACAAAACTTCCTGCCGCGCTTACCGCAATATTAGTGGTAACCTTAGTAGCTGTTTTAGGTGGTGATAGCTTGGCTTCTATAAATGTGGGCGATTTTATTAGAGATGGAGGCGGTAAAGGGCTTAATGGTGTTGGAGAAATAGGAAGTAGACTTAATGTTTTTGAGACGTGGAGTGCACTGCCTTTTAATTTAGACACCTTTAAATTTATTTTTCCTTATGCCTTTTTAGCGGCTTCTGTTGGTTTGATAGAAACCCTTATGACGATGAATCTTGTAGACGAACTTACCGAGACTAGAGGTAATGGTAATAGAGAATGTATAGCACAAGGTTCTGGTAATATTTTAAGTGGTCTTTTTGGTGGTACAGGGGGCTGTGGTATGATTGGACAAACAGTAATTAACCTTAAAGCTGGTGGTAGAGGGCGCTTGTCTGGTATCATGATGGCCATAACCTTATTAACGTTTGTTTTGTTTGCAGATAAATATATCGAACAAGTACCAATTGCTGCTTTAGTAGGGGTAATGTTTATGATGGTTATTGAAACATTTGCATGGTCTAGTTTTAGAATCTTAAGAAAAATTCCTGTGTCGGATGCTGTGGTACTTATTTTGGTATCTACCGTAACCGTATTTTTTGATTTGGCTATAGCGGTTTTTGTTGGTGTTATTATTTCGGCCTTAGTGTTTGCTTGGGAAAATGCCAAGCGCATACGCGCTCGTAAACGTGTTCGCGAAGATGGCACAAAGGTATATGAGATATGGGGGCCTTTATTTTTTGGGTCTATCAATGCGTTCAATCAAAAATTCGATTTGAAAAACGATCCGGATTATGTCGAAATTGATTTTGTGGAGTCTAGAGTAAGCGACCATTCTGCATTAGAGGCTATTTTTAACTTGGTGGAGAAGTATGAAGCCGCTGGTAAAACCATTAAATTGAAACATTTAAGTGAGGACTCTAAAACCTTATTATATAAGGCGAGTCCTAAGTTTAGCGAAGTCATTATAGAAGCTATAGATGACCCTCGTTACCATTTGGCCGAAAATCCTGAAGCGTTTACCAAACCCTTATCAGAATATAAGCTTTAGACTTAAAAAAAGCAGTACATTACTAGCGCATAGGTCTTTTGAGCTGTTCCTTAACACGGTCGAACGATGCCTTACTGGCGCGTTCCCATCTGTAAATGGTGTACGATTTAGTGCTACTAGCTGCTTGCTTTGCTTGACGTTCCCGACGTTTCTGTAACCAATAGAATCTTTTTTGCGCGACAACACAAAAGGTTTACAGCTTGGTTTATAATAAGGTATTGAAGTCTTTAAGAGCAGCACCATGTATACTAAAAAAACCGTATGGTCTAAATGAAAAGACCATACGGTTTATACGCTATAGAATATAGGCTTAGAGTACTCTAATTTTTAATTACTTTAGACTGGTATACCTTACCAGATACGGGATCTTTTATAGTAAGTATATATAGACCGCTTTGAAGACCTTTAGACATAAATTCTCCATTTCCGTTGGCATCTATACGAACGTACTTTGTTGCTGCTAATTCTTGCTGTAATGTATTTCTTAAACTAATAAGAACACTTTTAGGCGCGGAAGTAAAAACTTTAAAGGTTGCGTTAGATCTTACAGGATTAGGGAAAAGCGACAGAGAAGTTGTTTGAGTCGTGAGGTCTTCTGGCGCATTGCTATTAAGTGTCTCGTCATTAAAAATTAGCGGCAGGCGCAACTCAGGTGTTGCAGCATTACTTCTTACAATTAAGACGTCGTTTATGGCATTAGGCGTGTTTGTTTCTAAAGTAAGTTCAATAATTAAGACACCATTAGGCGGTAACATGGCGTTGGCCTCAGAAAAAGGCGCATCATTCAATACTGCAAATATATCAGAGTTCTCATAAACGCCTTCAGTAAGCAGTTCTGTAATGTGTATTGGCGTGTTTCCTGTGTTGGTAAGTTCTACGAAAGCAAATGCAGTCGTATCTTCAACAAATACATCAACGATAGGATCTGGTCCAAAAGTGCCTGGCATTGTTTCAGGAGGTGTTATTGCTCCAAAAATTAGCGGTAGGCGTAACTCAGGTGTTGCAGCATTACTTCTTACAATTAAGACATCGTTTATAGCATTAGGCGTGTTTGTTTCCAAAGTAAGTTCAATAATTAAGACACCATTAGGCGGTAACATGGCGTTGGCCTCAGAAAAAGGAGCGTCGTTCAATACCGCAAATATATCAGAGTTCTCATAAACGCCTTCAGTAATCAGTTCTGTAATGTGTATTGGTGTGCTTCCTGTGTTGGTAAGTTCTACGAAGGCAAATGCGGTGGTATCTTCAACAAATACATCAACGATAGGATCTGGTCCAAAAGTGCTTGGCATTGTTTCAGGAGGCGTTATTGCTCCAAAAATTAGCGGTAGGCGCAACTCAGGTGTTGCAGCATTACTTCTTACAATTAAGACATCGTTTATGGCATTAGGCGTGTTTGTTTCTAAAGTAAGTTCAATAATTAATACACCATTAGGCGGTAACATGGCGTTGGCCTCAGAAAAAGGCGCATCGTTTAGTAGTGCAAATATATCAGAGTTCTCATAAACGCCTTCAGTAAGCAGTTCTGTAATGTGTATTGGCGTGCTTCCTGTATTGGTAAGTTCTACGAAGGCAAATGCGGTGGTATCCTCAACAAATACATCAACGATAGGATCTGGTCCAAAAGTGCTAGGCATTGTTTCAGGAGGTGTTATTTCTCCAAAAATTAGCGGTAGGCGCAACTCAGGTGTTGCAGCATTACTTCTTACAATTAAGACGTCGTCTATGGCATTAGGCGTGTTTGTTTCTAAAGTAAGTTCAATAATTAAGACACCATTAGGCGGTAACATGGCGTTGGCCTCAGAAAAAGGCGCATCGTTTAGTAGTGCAAATATATCAGAGTTCTCATAAGTGTCTCCCGTTAGCAGTTCTGTAATGTGTATTGGCGTGTTTCCCGTGTTGGTAAGTTCTACGAAGGCAAATGCGGTGGTATCCTCAACAAATACATCAACGATTGGATCTGGTCCAAAAGTGCCTGGCATTGTTTCAGGAGGTGTTATTTCTCCAAAAATTAGCGGCAGGCGCAACTCAGGTGTTGCAGCATTACTTCTTACAATTAAGACATCGTTTATGGCATTAGGTGTGTTTGTTTCTAAAGTAAGTTCAATAATTAATACACCATTAGGCGGTAACATGGCGTTGGCCTCAGAAAAAGGGGTATCGTTTAGTAGTGCAAATATATCAGAGTTCTCATAAGTGTCTCCCGTTAGCAGTTCTGTAATGTGTATTGGCGCGTTTCCTGTGTTGGTGAGTTCTACAAAACCAAATAGGCTACTGTCTTCTACAAAAAGATCTACTATAGGGTCTGGGTTAAAACGCCCTATAGTGTTAACGATTTCTAAGCGTGTGTCTATAATAGCTTCTGGGGTATCTAGAGCATCACGGGTTATTACAATAGCGTTTTCAAAAACACCAGCAGATTGCATGTTGCCGTTTAGAGTAACAACAAGCGACGTGCTTTCTCCAGGGGCTAGTGTGCCGCCAGTAGTATCAATCGCTATGGTACTATCTGTAGGGGTGTTTATACGAATGCTATAGGTTATAGGCGTATCTTCTACGTTAGAAATTGTAATTTCTTCTGTAGTTGAGGCTTCTGTTGTAGCGTTTATATTTAAAACTTTAAAAATAGAGGTTTTAGAAACGACTAATCCAGAAGGTGCTACTAAAGTAGAAAAGAAATTATAGTCACTATTTTCGTTTGGAATTGTGCCATTATTTAATATTCTAACAGCGCCTCTAACTGGCAAGCCTGCTCGACCTCTTGGCGTAAAACGTGTGGTGACTGTAAGCACCTCACCAGGATTGACACGGTTGCCACTGGGGGCAGACCAGTTGATAATTTCTGTATTTATAGCATTTTGAACATCTTCTATAAGCACAGGAATTGTGCCTATGTTTTCAAATTCTAAACGTCTTATCTCACTAGACCCAATTTCGATATTTGCACTAAACGCAGGTGTGCTTCTCAATGCTAAACGTCCTCTTTCTCTAGAAAGCATAACAGTTAAAGGACGTCTTATTTCTGAGGCAGCAGGATCGTTACTGTTAAACACAATTTCAGAGGTAATTGTACGCCCGGTTGCAGCTGCTCCTGTAATTACGATAAAAGAACCACGCGCTGTTTCTCCTGGCTGTAAAGTACCTCTAGCATTTCTCGTATCTAATGTAATAAGATCGGTAATTAAAGGTGTTAATTCATATTCTAAAGGCAATGCTCCGGGATTAGAGACATTAAAACGAACGATGCCAACAGGGTCTCTGGCATCTACATCGATAGCCACGTTAATAGCCTCATCTATAGTAATGTCGAAAATAGGTTTTGGTAAGTCTACAATGGTTAAGCTTACAGGTACAGATAGGGATGGCGTATTGGTGGCATTACTAGTAATAATTAGATCTGCTGTATGTGTGCCCTCAGGAAGCGCTTCGGCATTGATTGTATATGCAATATCTTCTGCACTATTTCTAAAAATAATGCCTTCAGGATTGTCTATTGAAATAAAAGGGGCGCTTGCGTTTGCAACAGTTACAGTGTAATTTAAGAGTCGGTTTCCTGTATTGCGCATTTCAAAAGTATTAGAAAAGCGGTTTACTAAAACATCTAGGGTATCTTGAATGCGCTCTACGGTGCTAATTTCGGCCACTTCAGTACCATTTAAAACACCGAGTCTTAGAGGTCTTTGTAATGCTATGGTAGATGTATTGGTCGTGATGTTTAATGCGGCAGTAAACACGCCAGGTTCTAGCCCTACAGTATCGTAGGTTAGTGTTATAGACGTTTCCTCTCCAGGGCGCAGTGTGATGCCGTCTGCGTTATTTAAAGTTATGGCTATTTGTTCTGGATTTTGAGATAGGCGGGCAGTATACACAAAAGGGGTTTCAGATGTGTTTTTTATGATTAGAGTTTGTACTGCTGTTGCGCCTTGACGTGTTTCAAATTCACCTTGTGCTTCGCCAACAGAAAGTGCAAAAAGACGCGTATCGCCTAAACGCCAGCCCATATCCTTTAAAAGGCCTCGTGTAATGTCTCCAATATCGAATATAGATTCAGACATTGCAGTAAAAGGCGTCATTAATGAGTTGGGATCTCCAGAAGGGAAAGTGTTTTCGTCCCAATGCGATACAGCAGAACCTTGCGCATAGAATGGCGGGGCTTCTACTTGGGGTTTTTCTCCAGCAAGTGCAGCGATGGCATTTGTTCCATTTATAAAAACGGCGTTACTTGTAAAGTAATTGCGTAATTCGAGACTAGGGTCTGGGAGGTCTATGGCTTTAATACCGTCTGCATTTATTAAGAGATTAGAGTAAGGAAAAGGAAAGTCTGTTATTCTACGTAGTGTTAAGCCACCAGATGCGCCTAAAGCATTAATGTTACTTGAAATAAAACCTAAACCATGCCCAATTTCATGTAGTGCCGTAGTTACAAAATCGAATTGGCCTTCTGGAGTAATGCCGTCGGTGCCCAAATAAAAATTAATGTCTCGATTTAATACTACACTAAGATCGAAAGGTTGGTCGGGTTGTAATACGGCGCCTGCGATAGCATTTGCTAAGGCACCAGGATAACTCGTGGAAGGTTCTGGTGCATTTGGAAAATCTGAAACAAAGTAAATCGGCCCTGCTTCTGCCAAAGTATTAGATGCTAAACTTCTATAGTCTGCCGATAGTCTTATAGGAACTGAAGACGCTATTTCTCGAGACCAAATGTCTATGGCAAATTGAAACGCATACATTGCTTCTGGGTCTTGCTGGATTTCAGGACCAAAAGTGACTATAAACTCAGCTGTTTTTTCTCGCTCTAATAGCTGACTTATATTGTGTGTTGCTGTTGTTAAACCTTGTCTACTATGGGCGTCTTCATGAGATAACGGACAGGAAACAGTAGTGCCTTCATAAACTTTCATACCGCCTTGTGCAGTGGACAAAGCTGTTACAGATAACAGGAGTGTTAACAGGAATAGTAGTTGAGAAGTTTTGTGCTTTAATTTAATGTGCGATTTAAGTGTAGTTTTTTTAGTCATAAATACTTTAATTAGCTTTGATTGCAATTTGTGCTACAAATTACCTTACAAATCCAGTCTTTTAAGCATTAAACCTAGACGAGGTGGAATTAAGAAGGGTAAAACGGAAGCGTATCGTTTATGACTAGGGTTTAATGAAGGTTGCAAAAGAATAGGTTTAAGTACGACCTTAAAACTATAGGGAAAATAAGAGTAGGGAAGGACTCCCGTACAGCTAATACAAACTGCTAAAAGTATTGACTAAAGCAGAAATGAGCAGCATTAAATTAGGGAGGTAATGGGGTGCTCAAAGCGGAGTTTTGGTCTATTAGTGTAACGACTAAAACAACCGATATGAAACTGTTTTTATTACTTTACACGCACACTATTTGGTACTAATTTGGTGTAATCGCCGTTGTTTCTAATAACATCGCGAACAATAGAGGAGGCAATATATGAGGTTTCTGCTGAGGTTAATAAAAACACAGTTTCTATTGCTGCTAAATCTCTATTGGTATGGGCTATCGCTTTTTCAAATTCGAAATCGGCTGGGTTTCGTAAGCCTCTTAAAATAAATTCTACATTATTGGCCTTACAAAAATCTACCGTCAACCCTTTATAAGTGGTTACTTTTACTTTAGGCTCGTCTTTAAAGGCTTCGCGAATAAATTGCTGGCGTTCTTCTAAAGAAAACATATAGGTTTTGGATGAATTTACGCCTATAGCAACTATAATTTCATCGAAAAGCGTGACACCACGTTTAATAATATCGTAATGGCCCAAGGTAAACGGATCGAAAGATCCTGGGAAAATAGCTCGTTTCATAGGTACTGCTTTGCTTTCTTTTGTAACATGCGATTCGTATTTTGTAAATATACAATTCTGTAAAAGCTTTTAATGCCCTTAAGCAATGATAATTTTAGAAAAAGAAATTATCTGATCTCTATGTATAGCATAAAAGGTATTACCCATACAAAGAGATGTTTACTTACTCTGTAAAAAGCCACCAACACTGGTACTGTAATTTTGAATTTTATGTCAAATTCTTAAGTGTTGAAAACCACAAATGCACTTAAAATTAATGCGCTTATTTAAGAGCTTCTATTATAGCATTATCAAACAAATCTGAGAGTGAAATACCAGCTGCCGCTGCTTGTTGTGGCAGTATACTTTCTGTGGTAAGACCGGGTACGGTATTAATTTCTAATAAATGTGGATCGTCACCTTTAAAGATAAATTCACTTCTAGAAAAGCCTTTAAGCTTTAAGACGTCATAGATCTTTTTAGCAAGCGCATTGACCTTAAGCGTTTGCGTTTCGGTTAATCGTGCTGGGGTAATTTCTTGAGATTTCCCTAAATACTTGGCTTCGTAGTCGAAAAAGTCGTTTTCTGAGACGATTTCAGTGATAGGAAGGACTTTAGTTGCTCCTTTGTATGTAATCACACCAACAGAAACCTCGGTGCCTTCTAAATAAGATTCTATAATAATTTCATCATCTTCCTTGAAAGCAACAGCAATAGCATTTTTTAAGTCCGTTTTATGATGCACTTTGGTAACTCCAAAACTGCTGCCGGCTTTATTGGCCTTTACAAAGCAGGGCAGTCCTACCTTTTCAACAATAGCAGTTTCATCTACAGTATCTCCTAAATTTAAAAAATAAGAGGTTGCTGTTTTAACACCATAAGGCTGTAAGATGCTAAGACAATCTCTTTTGTTAAATGTTATGGCAGCTTGGTACATGGCACAACTGGTATGGGGTATACCAAGTAACTCGAAGTAGCCTTGCAAGTAACCATCTTCTCCAGGTGCGCCATGAATGGCGTTAAATACTACGTCGAATTTTAATTTTACACCATCTATATGTACCGAAAAATCGTTTTTATCTACAGGAGTTTCGGTACCATTAGCAGCCACATATACCCATTTGTCTTTAAAAATATGAATGCGATAAGCGTTATATTTAGAACGGTTTAAAGTATTGTAAACAACATTGCCGCTGGTAAGAGAAATTTTGTATTCACTGGAGTACCCTCCCATAATGATGGCTATATTTTTTTTCATAATGTATGAGCTATGAGATCTGTATGCTTTTGTTATATTTAGTAGTACTGACGACTAAAGATTAGTTTAAAGCTAAAATATCATATAAATTACAAAAGAAAAAACAGAACGGTTTTTATATATTTGCCAAATAGAAAAACCTGTAAATGAGTATTATTAAGTTTGTTTTTAGTAAAGTATTTTTAAAGCAATTAGCGTTGGCGATAGTAGCAGTTATTATACTGTGCTTTATAATGTTAAAGTGGTTAAAAGCAACTACAAATCATGGAGAGTTTGAAACCGTGCCAGATTTAAAGGGAAAATCTAAAAGTGTTGCAGAAATTCAATTAAAGGAGAACAATTTGAACATGCAAATTCAAGATTCTGCAAATTACAACCCCAATTACCCGAAATACTCTGTAATAGATCAAGATCCACCAGTTGGTACTAAGGTAAAGCAAAACAGAAAAATATATTTAACGCTAAACCCTTCTGGATATAGAAAAGTAGAAGTGCCAAACTTAAGAGAACGTACATACAGGCAAGCAGCACCAAACTTAGAGGCTTTAGGTTTTAGAATAGGCAAAATAACCTATAAAGATAATTTAGGAAAAGATATTGTGCTGGAGTTAATGTACAAAGGCAAACTTATAAAAGCAGGAGATAAACTGGCTAAAACATCTGCTATAGATTTAGTTTTAGGCAACGGAAAACGCCCTTAGCATTAGTAACAACTAATGCCACAATAATGGAAACACAAGGACCACAATTACCAGACAATGATAATCTACACGAGCATTACACGTTTAAAGTAGATAAAGGGCAAACTCCTTTACGTATCGATAAATACCTTTTAAATTACATAGAGGATATAACACGCAGCAAACTTCAAAACGCTGCCAAAAACGAAGGGATACTTGTAAATGGAATACCTGTAAAATCGAACTACAAAGTGCGTCCAAACGATGCTATTCGTGTGTTGTTCGAGCACCCTACCTACGAGGCTTTATTGGTTGGAGAAGAAATGCCTTTAGATATTGTTTACGAAGACGATACTTTATTGGTCGTAAATAAACCAGCAGGTTTGGTAGTGCATCCCGGTCACGGTAACTATTCTGGAACTTTAATAAATGGTTTGATACACAGGTTCGATAATTTACCCAATAACTCTAGCGAACGCCCCGGTTTGGTACACCGTATAGATAAGGATACAAGTGGTTTACTGGTTGTAGCTAAGACGGAGGAGGCTATGCGACACCTGTCTCTGCAGTTTGCTGAAAAAACAAGCGAGCGTGAATATGTAGCTTTGGTTTGGGGCAATGTGGCGTTAGATGAAGGTGTTGTAGAAGGCAATATAGGCAGACACCCCAAAAACAGACTTCAAAACACGGTATACGAAGGGGAGGATGCCGATAAAGGTAAACCAGCGGTTACGCATTACAAAGTTTTGGAACGTTTAGGATATGTTACGCTTGTATCTTGTAAATTAGAAACTGGCCGTACACACCAAATTCGTGTACATATGAAACATATTGGGCACACCTTATTTAACGATGAGCGTTACGGAGGAGATGCCATTTTAAAAGGTACAACCTTTACCAAATACAAACAGTTTGTAGATAATTGTTTCAAGCTATTACCAAGGCAGGCATTGCATGCCAAAACTTTGGGTTTTGTACACCCCATTACAAAAGCATTTTTAAGGTTCGAAACACCTGTTCCAGACGATATGGTTAAATGTATAGAGAAGTGGCGCAATTACTCAAAACACCAAGAGGCTGACTTATAAATAGGCTTTTTGGTTTACCAATCTTCTATGAGTTTTAAGATGTTTGAAAATTCAATGGGCTTTTTTAAGGTGTAGTCTGCTCCAAGCGACTCTGTTATGGCGCCTGTAGAAATTTTATGGTTGTCGCTATCTCGATAGTAGCCCGTTACAGTTATAATTAACGATTTTTTGTTATGGGAAGCATCACGCTTTCGTATTTGCCCTATGGAACGTATGCCTCCATTAGATAGAAAGGTATCATTCTGTACATGAAACAAATCTATAATAAAACATTCATAGTTTTTATGGAATAATAGTCTGGCATCATCAGAGTTTGTAACAATATCGCAACTATAACCTTTATCTATTAGTTCTTTTTGCCACTCTGTAGCCAGTTGGAAATCGTCTTCAACAATTAAAATCTTTTTTATGTTGGTATGCATTGTCATTATCCGAAAAATTTTTACTTATAATTTCTTGTAAAGTTTCAGCAGTTATGGGTTTTAATAATATGGGGGCTAGCGGAAAAGCTTTTTCTTTTAAAAAAGACTTGCCATAGCCTGTTATGTAATAAAATGGGATGTTTTTTTTGCTACAGGCTTTTGCCACATCTACACAGGTTTCATTTTTTAAATTAACATCTAACAGTGCCAGTTGGTAACTGTCTTTATCTAGAGCTAATAAAGCGTCTTCTTGTTTGGCAAAGGACTTTACAATATGAGTGCTTATACTAGAAATTGACTTTTCCATATCCCATGCATTGATAAAATCGTCTTCTAGAATTAAAACATTAAACGTTTTAGGGGTTTCGTTTTCATTTTTTAACAAGGCTAAATCTTCTACTTGTTCTAAAACAAAAACAGGGGCTTTGTTTTCTCCAATAAGATGGTGCGGAATCTCTAAGCTAACTTTTATGCCTGTATCGTTAAATTCAATTTTAGAGGTGCCGTCAAACTCATAAGAAATAGCGTTTTTAATAATAGTTGTGCCAAAGCCAAATTGTTTAGGAGGAGTAACCTTAGGGCCGTTTAATTCTTCCCAAGTTATGCATAATCCCTTGTCTTTAATTTCCCAGTTAATTTTTACGTGGCCTTTTGCTACAGATAAAGCACCATATTTTACGGCATTGGTACTAAGCTCATGAATTATGAGCACAATCATTGGCGTAATTTCAGAAGTAAGTTTTACTTCCATACCCTCTAATGTAACCTTGTCTTGATTGTTGTATATGGAAAATATTACTTTTTTAAATATGGCTCTTATGCTAACAGCATTATAAAAATTATCGGTTAGTAAATTATTGGCTTCTGCCAAGGCTAAAATGCGTTTTTCTAAAGAGTTTGTATAGTTTTCAATAGATATTTTAGGATCGGCAGTTTGTCTGGAAATCGAACGTACTAGTGCTAAAATATTTCTTAAGCGGTGGTTAAGTTCTTGAATAACAATACGTAGTCGTTCTGTACTTATTTTTTCGATGTAAACGGCTTTTTTAAATGTTTCTAGAGCAGCTTCTGCAAGAGTTAGTGTTTGGGAATCCCATAATTTAGAATGTTCTTTGTTGTTTTCTATAAACTCGTTAAAAGAGCTTCTGGGGTGCAAACGTATTTTTTCTTTGGTAAAGCTAATGTCTTTTTTGGGGTTTCCAGCCCAATTGATATTTTGCTCTATGGCATTTCTAAAAAAGTAAATGCAAATATTTGGATTACCATGGTTTACACACAAAGCGAGTAAACCTCTGGAGGTACCAAAATCTTCGCTACTTAAACTTGTAATATTTGTAGTGTAGAAAATATGTTTTTCTGCGCTTAAATGTTGAGACAAGCTTGCAATACTATTTTTAGAAGGGCAATTGCCGTATACCAATATTTTTTTATCGATGCTATAGGCCACACCGTCACACTCTATCAACGCTTTTAGTTTTTTAGCGTGGGCCGACCAAAACTTCTGGAGGTATAAAGCGTTTTGATTTAATGTTACAAATTCTTCACCGTTGAGGTAGAGGTTACTAATTTTCTTTTCTGTGTTTTTTTTAATTTTCTCCTCTATCAGCATATTTATGACCTGTCCTATAACTTCTAAGGCAGAGACAACTTCTGCTGTCAAGCTTTTTGTTGCTTTATTATGGAAAGAAAACAAGCCCCATAATTTGCCTTTGAATAGGATAGGAATGGTAATGGTAGAGGACACGCCCATATTTCTTAAATACTGATTGTGTATAAGAGAGTTTCCTCTTAACAACGATTGCGTTAAGTTTAAATCTGGTAATGTTTTGGAGCTAGAAAAAATTTTAACCCCATTATCTGCCGTGTTTTGTATATGCCGTATATTTATTTTCTCTAAAAGTTTTCTGGCAATAACAGGAAGATCTGCTGCGGGAAAATTTAGCCCTAAATAAGAATCCATCTTACCGTTGCTAGATTCTGCAACAATTTCGCCAGAGTAATCGGGATAAAACCGTAGTGCCTTAACCCTGTCGAAATCTACCACTTTTCTAAAACAATTTACGGCCTGTGTTAAAATGGTATCTATATTGTTTGAGGCTTTGATGGTATTTAATATCCATTTAAGCTCTGCATTAATTTTATAAGTGTTGAAATTGTTATGTGTTGGTGTAATTTCTAAAACAACATATTGAGGTACTCTAAACAAAGAGATGTCTGCCTCTTTGGTGTTAAGCACCATGCGTTTAACCAATTCTCTTTGTTTAAAAGCCGATTTGTGCGAAGCAATGTTAGAGATATCGTGAAAAGCACTGGTTTCGAAAAATGAGCGTACAGAGTTGCCTAACATGTCTTTAACACTGCATTTAAAATAGTCGGTAACATTGCCAGAGACGTAACTAACTATTAGAGAATTAAAATCGAAAGCTATAAGAGCACCGTAACTTTGTATGTACCCAGGTGTTTCTATAGGTTCATCATTACAGGCTTCTAAAGCTTTACTCTCAAGTATTTTGGAGTTTTGTATTTCGTCTTTTAAGTTCATGCGTGCCTATATCGTGAATTAATTGGAACGTGTATTGTGCAGCGCTTATAATATCATCTTCAATAAGGCCTTCTTGACTTAACATCAATTTTAAATCACGCATTTGGTTACTGCTGCTATTTACTAAAGCATTGAAATAGTATAGAGGATAGTTTATAGCTTCTTTTTGGGCAGTATTTAATAGTATTTTAGCACCAGCTGAAGAGCCCGCAAACACATAAAAAACACCCAATTGGGTGCTTAGATTAGATATTTCTATCTCACTAGTTTTGTATGGGTTTATGTTGGGTGTGTAGTTTTCAGGTAAATCTAAATCTTTCTTTAAAGCTTTAATAAGCGTACCGTTATAGGTGTTAATCTCTAATTTACGCAAAGCTGTTTCGCAAATTGTTCTGGCACTAAGCATTGTAGTATGAAATAGGTCTAAAGATTCTGCACTAATGCCTTTGTCGAAACCAAAAATAGTTTCTACGGCAGTATGATGGTGTGTTGTAGCAGATCTTAATTTTTTTCTAAATAATTCATTCATAAAACATTGGCATTTTCAATTGTAATTACCTCAAAGTTACGGTTTTTGTAAGACAAAACTTAGGTTTAAGCGTACTTTAATTTAAATAGAATACAATAGGCGTTCACTATAACTGCGCTATCAAGGTTTTAATGCCAAATTCAGGACTTGTATAAATTGGCACTTTCAAGTCGGTTAAGTAATCTTTAGCGCCTTCCATAGAGGCCTGAGCAAGAAAAATAACGTCAACCTTATCTGCAATATTTCTAATAGTGTTGGCAATATTTTTACGGTAGGCTTCCAGATTTCCAGCTTCGAAATAAGGCCAATATTCAGAGCAATCGCAAAGCGTAATTTCTATAGGTTTCTGTTGTGTTTCTGCGGTTTCTAATAATAAATCTTCACTCACGGTTTTAGTAGAATTTGCAGTGTAGACCAAACCTATTTTAAAATGATTTTTAATCATGTACTCGATAATGGGTTTATCAATACGCAGCACATTTTCATGGTTGTCGCTCTCGGCACCATAGGTAGAACATGTACAAATTAGGAGCGATGGCGCTTCTTTTCGAATAGCAGCGATCTCTTTGCTAAAAAGAGCAGCATCTGTATGTCCGTTATTAAGCGCATTATCTAGCAGTGTTTTATTAACAAAGTGTTTGGTTTCTATACTAGGATCAAATTTTTTAACCAAAGCTTCAAAACGGTCAATGTGTACTTTAGAGGTGTGTAAAAAGGCAATCATTTGCAATTAATTTAAAATGCTAATGTACTGTTTTTGTAAAGTTGAAGGTCTCATTCAATATAAATAGTGTTAATACTTTTTGAATGCTATTTATAAAGCCAAAAAGGAATCGTAACTTTGATTAAAGATATAATTTTAACTTTAGTAATCAGGTATTGATATGAAATTAGTGATTTCTCCAGCAAAATCTATGGATTTTGAAACAGAATTACCGACAGATAAATTTACACAGCCCTCTTTTTTAGAACAGTCTAAGGTGCTAAATACTGCACTAAGAAAAGCATCTGCTAAAGATTTGTCCAAACTTATGAAAATATCAGACACTTTGGGAGAGCTCAACTACGCGCGTAATAACAGCTGGGCACTGCCATTTACACCAGATAATGCAAGGCCAGCGATTTATGCTTTTAATGGCGATGTTTACCGTGGATTAGATGCTTACACCATTCCTGAAAATAGAATAGATAAGTTACAACAAACCGTGCGTGTGCTGTCTGGATTGTATGGTGTGTTAAAACCATTAGATTTGATACAGCCTTATAGGTTAGAAATGGGAACTAAATTTGGTGTAGCAACACATAAAAATTTATACGAATTTTGGAAAAAAGATATTGCAGCAGCACTTAATGAGGAACTTGCTCCAGATGAACTTTTTTTGAATTTAGCTAGTAATGAGTATTTTAAGGCTGTTGATAAAAAAGCTTTAAAAGTACCCGTAATTACAGCCAACTTTAAAGATTTTAAAAACGGTGCTTACAAGGTTATTTCCTTCTACGCAAAGGCAGCTAGAGGTGCTATGGCGAGGTATGTTGTAGATAAAGACGCGAAAACTATAGAAGATCTAAAAGGCTTTAACGCCATGGATTATAGGTTTAGCGAAACTCTATCCAAGGACAATGAATTGGTGTTTACAAGATAAAGCAGGACCATACCAAAAACCGCAGCATTTAATAAAGACATGTTATATTTAATTCCGTTAGTACTTCAAGGTTATTGCATATACCACTGCATAAAGCATGGTAACCAATATTATTGGTTATCTTTTTTTTGCCTCTTATAGGTAGTATTATTTATCTTATAACGCAGGTATACAACCAACGTGATGCAGATACAATAACAAAAAATATAACAAACATTATTAACCCTACTAAAAAAATTAAAGATTTAGAGGGGCAGTTAGAATTGGCAGATACCTACCAAAATAGAGTCGATCTTGCAGATGCTTATTTACAGTTGGGTAATTATGAAAACGCAATTAACAATTACAAAGCGGCTTTGGATGGCAATTTTCAAAACGACCTTTACGTTATTAAACAAATGGTGGAAGCATTTTATAAGTTGAATGACTTTGAAAGTGTTGTTATCTATGCTGAAAAAATAGGAGCACATAGCGAATTTAATACCTCTAGAACACAGTTTTTGTATGGTTTAGCATTAAAAGCACTTGGTAAATTGGAGGATGCAGAGCAAAATTTGAGTGCTATAGATATTCGTTTCTCACATTATAACGAACGCGTTGTTTATGCCAAATTTTTGATTGAAATAGGAAAGACATCAAATGCCAAAACCGTTCTCGAAGAACTGCTAAAAGAAGGCAAGCACATGACAAAGCCTAACAAAAAACTTTACAAGTTGGCATTAGTGGAGAGTGAACAATTGCTAAATACGATATAGCGCAGTAAACTTATTTAACTTTAGGTTTGTCCTCAACATTTAAATGTGTAGTTCTTTTAGGCCTCTTTTTTATTCTCGGGCGTTTGCTGCCAAAAGTTCCTAAACTAATTTTGCCTCGTTTTGTTTTTTTATCGCCTTTACCCATATTGTGTTTTTAAATAATTAATAAAGGTAATATAGATAAATCTACAGCGAAAAGTTAGCTCGAATAAAATTAATAGTGCTTTAAATACGATTTACTGCAGCAGAAACCAAGAGAAGAAAAATAAAATCCCCCAACAAAAATATACTTAAATGCTTTTGTTGGAGAAACCTTATATTTATTTGTTTTTAGCTTTTCGTGCTGCAACTTTATCAAAATGAGCTTTAAGTTCTTCTAAAACAATCGAACCATCTTTATCTGCATCCATACGATCAAAGCGTTTTTTTAAGACGTCTTCGGCGACGTCATTTTTGCGTTTCACATTTTTAAATTCTTCGAATGTTACAGCAGCATCTTTATTCTTATCAAATCGATTAAACGCTTTTTCAGGATCAGGACTCTTGCGGTCTTGTGCAAAACCAATTGAAGTGCATAACATAAGTGCAGCAAAGCACAAACTTGTTTTAATAACTGTAGTCATCATATAAATTAAAATTTAATATTAGCAATATAAATACTCATTACCTAAGACAGTAAAAATTGTAAAAAGTTTAACGTGAATTTTTAAAAACATATAAAAACTACTTTTATCATTATTACACTGTGCAATGCAATTTCTATTTACTAATCATTCCCCCAAAAATAGGACAGTAAATTAAGTTCAAAAAAAACATTAAATTTACTGATATGACACGAAGA
>CANLCJ010000026.1 GCA_947489085.1 uncultured Flavobacteriaceae bacterium | reverse complement strand
AATTCTGGTAAAATAAATTTTAATACCTCTCTGGTTAATTCCAATGTGCAACGTTTTTGCAAAAATCAAAATTTTATCTCATTTCACACACAACTTTTGGACTTGATCCAATTGCTCCTTTAATAGTGCTTTCCTTTCTGGAAAAAAACCTTGAATTAGTAACAATATGCCAAACCCTAAAATGGTTAAGGCTATTATTTTTTTTGTTTTAAAAATAAGTTTGGGTGTTAACTTGTTCTTTAACTTTTTGGCAATTGCTATTTTAACAAAATCTACAAGTAGATACACAACTAATATTGTTGTAATAAATACTACAACGCCATTTTTTGATGTGGTTAGTGTGTTGGCCAAAACAATAAAGGCTACCCAACCCACAAGCACACCTATATTTATAAAATTGAGAAGAAACCCTTTAAGAAACAGTTTTCCATAGCCTTTTTTTAGCTCTATTTTATGGTATTCTTTAACGATGTCTCTAAAAGATTTTGAAGTTTTAACAAACGAAATACCACCATAAGCCACCAAAAGTACGCCCCCAAAGATTAAAAAGTTAGGATCGTCTTTTATTTTATCTAGTAGATTGTTAGTGCTAAAAAAGGCTAAAAAAATAAAAAGAATGTCTGCTATAATTACTCCAAAGTCGAAGATTAAAGCACTTTTAAACCCTTTGGTGGCGCTAGTTTCTAACAGCACAAAAAAAACAGGCCCTATGGTAAAGGCCAGTATAATACCAAATGGAATTGCAGCAAGTATATCGTCAAACATCTAAGTACCAGTAAAGGGTATTACAAAGTAAAGAAGAAATACGAGGCTAAACAAAAAAAGACGCTTTAATAAAAAAGCGCCTTTTTTAAAGCTTTCAGAAATATGTTTTTAGGTTTAGTGTATGCTTTGTGTGTTTTGATTGAGTGTTGCACTACCCTACCCCGTAGCTTCGTATATATTTTTCAAAAAAAGCCATTAACCTTACTTAAAGCCATAATTGAGTATTAGCACCCGCACTATAAACCTGCTAACTTTTAATGCGAAGTATAGAGCCTCCTAAAATTTTACTTTCTTCAATGTCTTTGGGATTGCCATAAATAGATATAGAACCTCCGGCTCTTACTTTAGCAATTGCCTTTTCTGTAGTAAAAACTTCTGCTTTGCCTGCAGCTCTTATAGATACTTCGGTGTATTCAGATTTTAATTGTTTTCCGTGGTATTCGCCACCAGTGTATATGGAAACATCTTGGTTTTTTGTAACTCCAGAAGCTTCTACATTTGCCCCTGTAACAGCTCTAATGTTTAAATAAGTAACAGCTACGGGAACATTTATTTTAGCGCCCTCTTGGGCATTTAAGTCTATTTCAAACTGTTCAATAGTATTTTTAGAAGTAATTTTAGAGCCTTCGTTAGCGTCTATAACATCTACATTGGTGTAGTATAATTTTACGTTTGTGGTGTTACCATCAAAAGATTCTTCTAACGACATTTTTATTTTTAATGTACCATTTTTGTTGTTTATAACAACGTCGTTTTTGTTTTTACCAGAAATAACAACTCGATCTTGGTCAGATTTTATCAATTCTACATTAATTAAATCGTAAACTTTAAGGGTTTTAAATTCACCAACTGTTTTTTCTATATTGTTTTGAGCATAAATTGTAGTAGACAGTAGGCCTAAAAAAAGTACTAATAAATGTTTCATAAGTTGTTTGTTTTTTAATTGAGTCTTGTTAAGCACAAAATTATCAATAATTATTCCAGAGCAGTTTGTTTTAGGAAAACTTTAATGCGCGTTATTAAACAACAAATGAGTTCTTAGTTTAATATGATGCTAGATTCATCATGAAAACATCGATTTTTTAAAGTTTTGCTTTTGGTAAAGCATTTAACTATTAGTGCTGGCTAATCACTGCAAGTTACTATTTATAAAAACCTCTAAGTTATGGACTAGGCAATACTTATAGATTGCTTAACAACAAATGATTGTATAACATAGTGTTATAAAATGCAATTATACAAGGTTTGAATTTAGTTAAAGGTTTGTATTAAACCTCTTCTTCTTCAGGTTTTCCTACTAAAGTAAAATCTAGATGCTTTTTAACCAGATCGGTGTTCTTAACTTTAACAACAACTTCGTCTCCAAGTTGATACACTAGTTTGTTATTTCTACCTACCATAGCATATAAGTCTTGATCGAAGGCATAGTGGTCGTCTTTCATGTCTCTAACACTTACCATACCTTCACACTTGTTAGTTATTATTTCTACATAAATACCCCAGTCTGTAACACCAGAAATAACACCTATAAATTCTTGATCTTTATGGTCTTCCATAAAGCGAATTTGCATGTATTTTATGGAGTCGCGTTCTGCCTTTGTTGCCAACATTTCCATACTGCTAGAGTGGTTGCATTTCTCTTCATACACCTCTTCGCTGGCAGATTTACCACCATCTATGTAGTGCTGTAATAAACGGTGTGCCATAACATCTGGATAGCGGCGTATAGGGGATGTAAAATGGCTGTAATAATCGAAAGCCAAGCCATAATGACCTATATTTCTAGTGGTATACTCTGCTTTACTCATACTTCTTATAGCTAAAGTATCTACAAGGTTTTGCTCTTTTTTACCAACCACTTCTTTAAGTAAATTGTTTAAAGATGCTGTTGTAGCTTTTCTGTCGGTAAAATTAAGTTTGTAACCAAAGCGGCCTACAACATTTTGTAGAGCAGCTAGCTTACTTTCGTCTGGCTCATCATGCACGCGATAAACAAACGTTTTTTTAGGGGCTTGTTTGCCAATAAATTCAGAAACTTTTCTATTAGCTAAAAGCATGAATTCCTCGATAAGTTTATTGGCATCTTTACTGGTCTTAAAGTATACACCTTCAGGGTTATTTGCATCATCTAAATTGAATTTAACCTCAACCTTGTCAAAAGAAATAGCACCATCTCTCATGCGTCTACCTCTCATAATTTTTGCTAATGCATCCATCTTTAAAATGGCATCTGCAAGTTTTTGATCGGTTTGATATGTGTTTCCAGTTAGCGAAACTTCTGCAGGAATGGTATTTGTTTTTGTTTCTATTACGGCTTGTGCTTCTTCGTAAGCGTAGCGTGCGTCGCTATAGGTTACAGTTCTGCCAAACCATTGGTTTTTAATTTCGGCTTTGTCATCCATTTGAAATACAGCAGAGAAGGTGTACTTCTCTTCGTGAGGACGTAAAGAACAGGCCTTATTAGATAGCACTTCAGGTAGCATTGGTACAACACGATCTACTAAATATACAGATGTGGCACGTTCGTAAGCTTCATCATCTAAAACAGTACCCTCTTGTAAATAATGAGATACATCTGCAATGTGTATGCCTATTTCATATAAACCATTATCTAAAATTTCAAAAGAGAGTGCATCATCAAAATCTTTAGCATCTTTAGGGTCTATCGTAAAGGTTAAATCTTTACGCATATCGCGACGTTTGGCTATTTCTTCTTTGGTAATAGAAGTGTCTATTGCATTTGCAAATGCTTCTACTTCCTGAGGGAATTCCTGTGGTAGGCCATATTCGGCTAGTATAGCATGAATTTCTGTATTGTGTTCTCCCGGTTTACCAAGAATTTGCAATACTTTACCATTAGGCGAATCTGCGTTTTCTGGCCAGTCTTCTAATTTTACTAAAACTTTGTCGCCATCTTCAGCTTTTAAGGTTTTATTTATAGGTACAAAAATATCTTTGTACATCTTTGAATTATCGGCTATTACAAATGCATAGTTATTGTTTTTCTGCATTTGAATAACGCCTACGTATTCTGATTTTGCACGTTTTATAACAGCAGTAATTTCTCCCTCTATTTTACCACGTTTGGGCCTTTTGTAGGCATAAAATTCTACTTCATCACCATCTAAAGCCTTGTTAACGTTATTAGAGGCAATAAAGACGTCCTCATCAAAAGCATCGCAAATTACATAACCATTACCTTTAGATGCCATATCTAATATACCTTTATGGTATTCTGCATTTGTAATGGCTTTAAATTTGCCGCGTTCTACCTGTTCTATTTCCTGTTTGCCAGCAAGTTTGGCTAAAGTTTTTATAATTTGATTTCTACTACTAGCATCGTTAACACCTAGCTTTGCCGCAATTTGTTTGTAGTTAAAGCTTTGGTTTCTATCCTTTTTTAGTAGGCCTAGTATAGTATTTGTTAAGTTGTTTATTTTGTTGCTAGATTTTCTTCTTTTCTTTCTTGCCATTTAATTATCTGTAATCATTCTATTTCCTAAAAAGTGTTAGGAATTCATTATTGTAAACTTAACATATTTGAGTGAAGTGGTGTTGTTAAGTTTTTACAAAATTACGTTTTTAATATTAAATGGAGGTTTTGTTAAAATTAATTCAATAAAAAAGGCATACATTAAAGTGTATGCCAGTGTGTATCTTAGAAATGTATTGTAAAACTAAAAATTAATCTGTTTTACCATCGTTAGGCTCCTCTTCTTTACTTGCGTCTTTAAACTCTTTAATACCACTTCCTAACCCACGCATTAGTTCTGGAATTTTTTTACCACCAAAAATTAATAATACAACAACAACAATTAGCGTTATTTGCATGGGACCAATGGCTAGTGGTAGTGTGTGTAAACTCATAATATAAAGTATTTAAAGTACAAAGTTAATAATTAAACTTTAATAAAGGTGTTTTTAATTCCACATCATTCGGTTTAGTCTCTATAAAAATAGGAGTCCTAAGATAATTTTATTTAATTTGTGGCGATTATGGGTAAAAAGCGACCAAAAAAGATTAAGAAAAAACTACTAGACAAATACCGTATGGTTATTCTTAATGAAAACACCTTTGAAGAAAGGCTATCATTAAAACTAACCCGGTTAAATGTATTTGTTATTGTAACACTTTCAAGCATATTTATAGTTGTTTTTACAATATTGTTAATTGCTTATTCGCCCTTAAAAGAATACATTCCAGGATACTCCTCTACAGCGCTAAAAAAACGGGCTACAGAGTTAAGTTTTAAAACAGATTCGTTACAACAAGTATTGGCGATGAATTCACTTTACTTAAGTTCCATAAAAAAAGTGCTTAAAGGAGATGTAACTTCAGAAGAACTTAATAGAGACTCTATAGTAGAAGCAACAAAACTAGAAGTAAGCGAGGTAGACTTATTGCCAAATAGAGCAGACTCTTTGCTAAGAGAAAAGGTAGATAAAGAAGACAAATATAATTTATTTGAGTCCGCAATTTCCAGAACAAATTTTGTGCTTTTTCCCCCTGTTAATGGCACCATAAGTGCGCATTACAATTTAAAAGATAAACATTATGCTGTAGATGTTGTTGTTGCTAAAGACACGCCAATAAAGGCTGCTGCAGATGGTGTTGTTGTTTTTGCAGAGTGGACGGCAAGCACAGGTTATGTTATTATACTAGAACACAGTTATGGTTTAATTTCCATATACAAGCATAATGCCTTGTTAACCAAAGCTCAGGGCGATTTGGTAAAAGCTGGAGAAGTAATTGCAACGTCTGGAAATACAGGAGAATTATCTACCGGACCACATTTACATTTCGAATTGTGGAGCGATGGTTACCCAATTAATCCTACTAATTATATAGATTTCGAATAGCATGTCGATAAAATCATTATTAGCAAAGCCATTTGCAAAATATGTTGCTAAAAAAATTGAAAAATGGTCGAACGCTCCTGTCGAAACACAAGAGCGGGTCTTTAATGAATTGATTTTAAAAGGCGCAAGTACGGCCTTTGGTAAAGATCATGATTTTAATAACATAAAAACTCATGCAGATTATATCAAGCAAGTTCCTGTTAGAGATTACGAGCAATTAAAGCATTATGTAGAGCGAGTGGTGGCAGGAGAAGCAGATGTGCTTTGGCCAGGCAAACCACTTTATTTTGCAAAAACCTCAGGAACAACCTCTGGAGCAAAGTATATACCTCTTACTAAAGACAGTATGCCTAGCCATATCGAAGCTGCTAGAAATGCAATTCTTATGTATGTTAACGAGACAGGCAAGCGAAAATTTATAGATGGTAAAATGATTTTTTTGCAGGGCAGTCCCGTTATGCACGAAAAAAATGGCGTACAATTGGGGCGACTTTCAGGCATAGTGGCACATTACGTACCAAAATATTTACAGAAAAATAGAATGCCTTCTTGGGAAACCAATTGTATAGAAGATTGGGAAACCAAAGTAGACGCCATTGTAGAGGAGACTTTACTAGAAAATATGACGGTTATTTCGGGTATCCCCTCTTGGGTGCAAATGTATTTTGAAAGACTTCAGCAAAAAACAGGACAGGAAATAGGTGCGATTTTTAAAAATTTTGATCTTTTTATTTTTGGAGGTGTAAATTACGAGCCCTACCGCGCCAAGTTTGAAAATTTAATAGGACGCAAGGTAGATAGCATAGAATTGTACCCTGCTAGTGAAGGCTTTTTTGCATTTCAAGACAAGCAAAATGAAAAAGGCATGCTACTGCAACTAAACTCAGGTATTTTTTACGAGTTTATTAAAGCAGACGAGTTTTACCAAGAGAACCCTGAACGCATTACAATAAAAGATGTGGCTTTAGGCATTAACTACGTCATGCTAATAACAACTAATGCAGGTTTATGGGCTTACAATATAGGAGACACGGTACAATTTACATCGCTACAACCCTATCGCGTTATTGTTTCTGGAAGAATAAAACATTTTATTTCTGCCTTTGGGGAACATGTTATAGGTAAAGAAGTCGAGCAGGCCATGCAAGAAGCAACAGAAGGTACCACTATTAGAATATCTGAATTTACTGTAGCACCCCAAATAAACCCACAGGAAGGACTTCCCTACCATGAGTGGTTTATAGAGTTTGAAAACGAACCTGAAAATATGTCTGTATTGGCTCAGCGTTTAGACCAATCCTTACAAGACCAAAACACGTACTATTTTGATTTAATAGAAGGAAAAGTATTGCAGCAATTAAAAATAACATGTGTTGCCAAAAATGGTTTCGAAACTTATATGAAATCTATAGGAAAATTGGGTGGACAAAACAAAATACCAAGACTATCTAACGACAGGAAGATTGCAGATGCCTTATCTGCTTCGATAGGAAAATAATAGTACATTTGTAGCGTTTTTTAAAACACATGAAACAGACCCAAAGATATAAACGAACCAGAGCACAAGAAAGCTCCAGTGCTATAGAGCGCATGTATATTACAATGCGACACCTTTTTAACCGTGGTTTTTACAAACCTATGGGCGTTTCTGGAGAAACATTACGACAAGAATTATTGGTGTTAAGGCCAGAAATTTATGGCTCTATTGCAGAAGAACGCGTAGAATTAAACGGGTTACTTTATGTTATTGATAGATTACCCAGAGGCATAGAAGAGTGTTCTATAATTAACCTAACGAGTGACGAAGGTTATTCGAAATCGCATTTTGCATCTATTCTTCCTGAAAAGCGGCGTCGTAACTGTTACCGTATCGATAACGAGCAGATGAATATTGAGATTACCAGAGGACGATCTGATATTTACGATATTATGACGCATCTTACTTTTTTATTTATAGAATCGCATAAAATAAGTAAAAGTGTTATTATAGACGATGCAGGAGCAACGTCTCGTGATTGGGAAAAACTAGAGAAAGTTGTTAAAAGTACCAAAAAGCTAGAACAGAAAGAAAGAGAAATAGCCATCTCTTACGCAGCCAATATTTTGGGTAGAACCTTCAGCGAGATATGCGCTATATACAATAATTTTGCAGTGCCTTCTCAGCCAGAGCGCTTTCTGCACATTGTATATTGGTTAGGAAAACAAGCCATAGAAGAACATATATCTAACCACAAACGTCTGGTTACTTTTAGCCCCGTATTGAGAGAGGAAATAGGGCACCACATACATGGAGGTATTTGGGCAAATACAGTAAAAGAGGTATTATATAAGCACAATTTAATAGACAGACCTATACACATTATAAGTGCTAACATGCACAGTGTTATGAATGTTTTGTTTGCGCCAACAGGGTTAAAAACGTTGGCAGCAAAACACGATATTTTTGAAGTGTACAAAATGCTTAGTGATAATACTAATAAAGCTCTAAGACAAAAGGTTAAAGACGAAGCTTTAAAGTCTGGTATGTTTTACATTGAAGACAAATCGGGCGCTAATATAGACGTTCAAATTTTTGATACAGAAAAGCTAGACCATTCCAAGTTGGATATAAATACCGATAAAACGATATTAAAATCGAAAAAACCTGTTATATTGGTCATGGATTATGCTTTTGGAGAGCAAGCCTACGAAACTATTGACGAATTATTGAAGCCCTTTGATGGTGAAAATGATAAGACATATTTAGACGTAAGATCAATTTCTATAATGGGAAAGGCAGGAATTTTAGAAGGCAATAAAGGAGACATTATGATTCCTTCTGCGCACATTTTTGAAGGTACAGCAGATAATTATCCCTTTACAAATGAGTTAAGTAAAAACGACTTAGAATTTGAAGGTATTTCGGTATACGAAGGCGCAATGGTAACAGTGTTGGGAACTTCGCTCCAAAATAAGGATATTTTAAAATTCTTCCACGAGTCCACGTGGAATGTTATTGGCTTAGAGATGGAGGGTGCCCACTATCAAAAAGCGATACAATCTGCTTCCTTAATAAGAGGTAGTATAAAAAAAGACGTTAAGGTAAGATATGCCTATTACGCTAGTGATAACCCTTTAGAAACAGGAAGCACACTAGCCTCTGGAGGCTTAGGAACATCGGGTGTGAAACCAACTTACCACATAACACGAACAATTTTAGAACAGATATTTAATTAGTTATTATTATGAGTGAAAATTTACCAAAGCAGCCGCAACAGTCCGAAGAAGTGGATTTGGGACAATTATTTAAATTGATAGGTAATGCTTTTGACCGATTTTTCAAGTTTATAGCAAATATTTTCAATGGTATTTTTAAGCTACTAATACTTATTTTAGGGCATTTTTATAAGCGTTTTGTATGGTATGTAGGGGCAATTGTTGTAGGAGTGGTTATAGGATCCTTAATTGAGAGAAAATCGACGCCAGTATATACCTCTAACATGGTACTTAAAACTAAGTTTGGTTCTGCCCACCAAATTTATGAAAATATATTAGAATTAAATCAATTAGCTACAATCGATAGAGATAGTGTAGAATTATCAAAAAGATTCGATATTAATGAAAATGATGCATCTTCCTTAATAGGTTTTGAAATTAAACCTGTTTTAAACGATAATGAAATAGTGAAAAAATTCTCAGAGTTTTATTCGAAACTTGATTCAATTTCTCAGTTACAAATGACATATCAAAAATACAAAGACGCTTTAACGGTAGAAGATGTTGAAACTCACAGTCTAAATGTATTTGCTTCAAAAAAAACAGTTTTCAAAAAAATAGAAATAAAAATAATAGACATCTTGTCAAAAAATAAATATTTAGAAGATAATCTTAATAAGAATAACTTTATTTTGAGCAAGCAAGAGAAGTTTTTAGAAAATCAAGTTTCAGTCGCAGATTCTTTAATTAGGCAATCTTTAAAAATAAGAATAAATGAATCTAAAAAATCTGAAAACTCTGGAACTTCAACCAATATTTATACTGCAGCTTCAGGCTCTAAAGGACTTTTTATTGATGAACTTAGCGTGCTTAAAATGCAAGAAGAGTATGAGAAAGAGAGAAGATCGTTAGACAGTCTTCTAATTGATCAGCGAGAGTTAGTTAGTGTTTTTTCTAAATTTTCTAAAACAGGGTATGCTGTGAAAGATTGGTACAAATCTAATATTTACGTGTTACCATTAAAATTGTTTTTTGCTTTAATACTTTTCTTTTCATTGCTAAATCTTGGAAAATATTTGAAAAAGCTAAATTAGATTGAAATGCGAATACTAATAACAGGAGGTGCTGGGTTTATTGGTTCAAATTATATTAATTTCTTCCTTCAAAAAGAATTTAATGTTAGCGTTATCAATTTAGATAAATTGACGTATGCTGGAAGTAAGTCTAATCTGATAAATTTAGAAAACAATTTTAATTATAGGTTTATAAAAGGTGATATTTGCGATAGAGCGTTAATAGAAGCTCTTTTCAAAACTCACAATTTCACACATGTAATTCATTTTGCAGCAGAATCCCATGTAGATAATTCTATAGACAGCCCAGAAGCATTTATTAATACAAATATAATAGGTACTTTTAATTTACTCGATGCAGCCAAAAACCATTGGTTGTTAGAACCGCATAAGATTAAAAAAGAGTATAGTTTATCTCGCTTTCTACATATTTCGACAGATGAAGTATATGGTTCTTTAGGTAGAAAAGGTTTGTTTACAGAAACAACAGCGTACGCTCCTAATAGCCCATATAGCGCTTCTAAAGCATCATCTGATTTCTTGGCAAGGAGCTATTTTCATACTTATGGGCTAAATGTCGTTACAACAAACTGCTCAAACAATTATGGACCACAACAACATGAAGAAAAGTTAATACCAACTATAATAAGAAGGGCTTTAAATGGAGAAAACATTCCAATTTATGGTGATGGGAAAAACGTAAGGGATTGGATTTACGTTGAGGACCATTGCAGAGGAATTGAATTGGTTTTAAACTTTGGTATTGCAGGTGAAACTTACAACATAGGTGGTAGAAATGAGCGTAATAATTTATATATCGCAGAAAATATATGTAAATTACTTGATGAGAAAGTTCCTAAAAAGACATCTTATAAAGATCAAATAACCTTTGTAAAGGATAGGCCTGGACACGATTTTCGGTATGCTATAGATGCTTCTAAGATAGAGCGTGAATTAGGATGGAAAGCATTAGAGAATTTTGAATCGGGTATAGAAAAAACAGTAGATTGGTATATTAAAAAATACGTAGAAGTATGAAAGGTATTGTATTGGCAGGAGGATCTGGCACACGATTGTATCCATTAACGAAAGCTTTGAGTAAACAGTTAATGCCCGTTTATGACAAACCTATGATTTACTATCCTATATCTACACTTATTTCTTGTGGTATAAAGGAAATTCTAATAATTAGCAACTCAAACGATTTGCCTAGATTTAAAGAGCTTCTTGGAGATGGCTCTATCTACGGGTGCCATTTTGAGTATGCAGTTCAAGAAGAGCCTAGAGGGCTCGCTGAAGCCTTTCTCATAGGAGAAAAATTTATTGCAAATGATGCTGTAGCTTTAGTATTAGGAGATAATATTTTTTATGGATCAGGTTTGAGTCAAATGCTTCAAAACAATAAGAATCCAGATGGAGGTGTTATTTTTGCGTATCACGTTCAAGATCCCGAACGTTATGGTGTGGTAGAATTTGATAATAAAAATAGAGTTGTTTCTATTGAAGAAAAACCATTGAAACCTAAGTCTAATTACGTAGTTCCTGGAATATATTTTTACGATAACAGTGTTGTAGGGATAGCGAAAACAATCCAACCAAGCAAAAGAGGTGAGCTAGAAATAACTGATATAAATAAAGTTTATTTGAATGATGGAAAATTAACTGTTCAAATTTTAGACAAAGGAACAGCTTGGTTAGATACAGGTACTTTTACTTCTTTAATGCAAGCGTCACAATTTGTTCAAGTTATTGAAGAGCGACAAGGACTAAAAATAGGATGCATTGAAGAGGAAGCTTATAAGAAGGGATATATTAATAGAGAAGAATTACATAAATTAGCAAAACCATTGCTCAAAAGTGGCTATGGTAAATATTTAGAGAAGCTTAAATATTAAGATGACTGTAGAAGAAACATACTTAGAAGGTTGTTTTGTAATAACTCCGAAAGTTTTCAGAGATGAGAGAGGTTATTTTTACGAGAGTTATAATCAAATAATATTCAAAGAGTTAATAAAAAAAAACATAAATTTCGTACAAGATAATATATCAAGGTCTTCAAAAGGTGTACTTAGAGGCTTGCATTTGCAAAGAGGTATTTATGCTCAAGCAAAATTAGTTAAGGTTTTACAAGGAAGTGTTTTAGATGTCGCAGTAGATCTAAGAGGAGATTCTAAAACTTTTGGGAAATATTATTCCATTATTCTAGATTCTGAAAAACATCAACAATTATATATTCCTAGAGGATTTGCCCACGGTTTTCATGTTTTAGAAGAAAACACTGTTTTTTCTTATAAATGTGATAATTTTTACAACAATATATCTGAGTCTGGGATTATTTATAACGATAAAACATTAAATATTGATTGGAAAATTTCTGGTGATGTAACAATATCAAAAAAAGATATAATGTTACCACCTTTAGAGGACTTTATAATATAAGATGAAAAAAAAAATATTAGTAACAGGCGCAAATGGACAGTTAGGGAAAACCATTTTAGAACTTTTCTTTAAGAATAACATGGGCTTAGATTTTGTATTCAGCACTAAACAAAATTTAGATATAACTAATATTGAAGAGATAGAAGATTTTTTTAGTGAAAATAAGTTCGACTATTGTATTAATTGCGCAGCATACACTAATGTAGAGCAAGCCGAGAAAACTCCTGAAATAGCATATCAAATTAATGCTTTTGGTGTTAAAAATTTAGCGAAGATGTGTAGAAGATATGATACTATTTTAATTCATATTTCTACAGACTACGTGTTCGATGGAAAAAAAACTGAGCCATATTTGGTTACAGATACTCCTAATCCAATTAACGAATATGGTAAATCTAAACTTATAGGTGAACGGAATATAGAAGAAGTTTTAGACAATTATTTTATAATAAGGACGTCTTGGTTATACAGTAAAAATTATGGAAAAAATTTTTATAGAGCCATCTTAGAAAAAGCTAAAAAAGAAAAAGAAATGTATATAACTGATGAGCAAATAGGTTGCCCGACAGATACGATTAATTTAAGTAGGTTTATTATCGATTTGATAACAAAGAAAAACGAAAAATATGGAATACACCATTTTTGCGATAATAAAATAATGACTTGGTTTGGGTTTGCAGAATATATTCTGAAAAAGAATCAACTGTTTAATAGTATTAATCTTGTTAAGGTTGACAAATATGTTACTTTTGCTAAAAGACCAAAAAACTCAATATTAAAATAATAATAAAAATTACATAATGTTAGATTTAACAGATAAGTCTATTCTAATAACAGGAGGAACAGGTTCTTTAGGAAAGGCATTGATTACACATATACTAAATAATAATCCTGAAGTAAGACGATTAATTGTATATTCTAGAGATGAGCAAAAGCAATTTCAAATGGCTCAAGAATTTCCAAGCGACAAATTTCCTCAGATAAGATATTTTATTGGAGATGTAAGGGACAAAGACAGATTAATAAGAGCTTTCCAAGATGTAAATTATGTAATTCATGCCGCTGCCATGAAACATGTTCATATCGCTGAATATAACCCTGATGAATGTATTAAAACAAATATAGGAGGAGCCGAAAATGTTGTTGAAGCATGTTTTAAAACTAATGTTGAAAGAGTTGTTGCGCTATCTACAGATAAGGCTTGTGCTCCCATAAATCTTTATGGAGCTACAAAGTTAACGTCGGATAAACTTTTTATAGCTGCTAACAATATCAAAGGGGAAAATCCAATTAGATTTTCTGTAGTAAGATATGGTAACGTAATGGGGTCTAATGGTTCTGTAATTCCTTTCTTTATTAAAAAGAAGAAAAACGAAGGTGTACTGCCAATAACTGATAAAAGAATGACTCGTTTTAATATTTCTTTAAAAGGAGGAGTAGAAATGGTTATGCATGCTCTTGAACATGCTTGGGGAGGAGAACTTTTTGTGCCAAAAATACCTTCTTATAAAATTATGGATGTTGCCGAAGCGATTGGGCCAAAATGTAAAAAGCCAGTAGTTGGAATAAGACCAGGGGAAAAAGTACATGAAGAAATGATAACACCTTCAGATTCATTTTACACCTATGATTTAGGGAAATATTATGCGATATTACCTGCTACCCATCAGTGGAATTTAAATAATTTTATCGAGACCTTTAGTGCTGTAAAAGTACCCCAAGGTTTTAGTTACAACTCAGGTAAAAATGAAGAATGGGAAACTGTGGATAGTTTAAGATATTTGATAAAAGAACATGTAGATGCAACTTTTGAGATATAATGAGAAAAAGTATTCCTTACGGTAGACAAGATATTGACCAAAATGATATCGATACAGTTGTTAAAACTTTGCAGTCAGATTTTTTGACTCAAGGTCCTTTGGTTAAGAAGTTTGAAAATAACTTTTCTGAATATGTAAATTGTAAATATTCGGTAGCTGTTAGTAATGCTACAGCTGGATTACATCTATCCATACTGGCATTAGGCGTAAAACCAGGAGATAGAGTAATTACAACACCTATAACTTTTGCTGCCTCTGCCAATTGCATTAGGTATGCAGGAGGTGAGGTTTGGTTTGCAGATATTGATCCAGACACGTATTTACTTTCTTTAGAAAAAACTCAAGAACTAATAGAAAGTAAGCCAAAAGACTTTTTTAAAGGGATTATTCCGGTGGATTTTGCAGGGTTGCCAATTAATGTAGAAGGGTTTAAAGAGCTCGCAAATAAACATAACTTATGGATTATTGAAGATGCCTGCCATGCTCCGGGAGGGTATTTTATAGATTCTAAACAAGATAAACAAATGTGTGGTAATGCAAATTATGCTGATATTGGTGTGTTTTCTTTTCATCCCGTCAAGCACATAGCTTGCGGTGAAGGGGGAATGATAACCACAAACAATATAAGTGTTTATAACAAATTACTTTCCTTAAGAACACATGGTATTACCAAGAATGATATGTCTGAAAATCATGGCGCTTGGTATTATGAAATGCAAGATTTAGGCTATAATTACAGACTAACTGATATTCAGTCATCTTTAGGTATAACGCAATTAGCAAAAAATAAAAAAGGTGTAAAGAAAAGAAATGATATTGCTAAAAAATATAAGGAAGCTTTTAAGAATAAGTTAAAATATCAATCGCTTCCTGATAACAGATATAATGCGCATCATCTTTTCGTTATTCAAGTAAATAATAGAAAAGCTCTTTATGAATATTTAAGAGAAAACGGTATTTATGCTCAAATTCATTATATACCTGTTCATACCATGCCATATTATAAAAAAATAGGGTATCAAGATGCAGATTTGAAAAATTCAGAATTGTATTATTCAAAATGTTTGAGCTTGCCAATGTATCCTACTTTAACAGACGAAGAGCAGGAGTTTGTAATTTCAAAAGTTTTGGATTTCGTACAGTAAATGAATAATATAGCCATTATACCAGCCAGAGGAGGAAGCAAGCGAATACCTAGAAAAAATATAAAATTTTTTTTAGGAGAGCCTATTATTACCTATTCTATACAAGCAGCATTAAAATCTAATTTGTTTAATGTTGTTATGGTATCTACTGATGACCCAGAAATAGCAAGAGTAGCTAAAGAATGTGGTGCAGAAGTTCCTTTTTTTAGAAGTAAAAAGAATTCAAATGATTTTGCTACATTAGCAGATACAGTAAAAGAAGTGGTTAATATTTATCATGAAAAAAAAGTTCAATTTGATAATATTTGTTGTATACTTCCTACGGCTCCATTTCTAAACCCCAGTTCTATTATTAAAAGTTTTGAGAAATTTAATACTTATGATTATGATTCTATGTTTCCTGTTTTAGAGTTTTCTTATCCAATACAGAGGAGTTTAAAATTTGAGAAAAATTATATAGAGATGACTTTCAAAGAGCACTTAAATACAAGGTCACAAGACTTAGATAAACGTTATCATGATGCAGGTCAATATTATTGGGTTAAAACAAAAGCGTTCTTAAAAGATCAGAAATTTTTCTTGAAAAAATCAGGAGCAATAGTTATTTCTGAATTAGAAGCTCAAGATATAGATACGGAAACAGATTGGCAATTAGCCGAAATTAAGTATAAAATGATTCATAATGACAAGCAAGATAATTTTTAGAGCAGATGGTAACTCAGATTCTGGTTTAGGTCATCTTTATAGAATATTTGCTGTAGTCGAAATGCTAAAAGCAGCATACGAATGTATTTTATTAACTAAACAAACATCTCAGTTAGATGTTATTCCTAACGATTACAATACCCATTTAATCCCTACTGATATTCACTACGAGGATGAGGCAAGATGGATCAAACATAATTATAAATCAAATTCAAAAACTATTATCGCCGATGGTTATCAGTTTAATGAAAATTATCAGAAAAGTATAAAAAACGAAGGTTTTAATTTAGTTTATATTGACGACCTTTCTAGAGAATATATGTATGCCGATGTTATCATAAACCACTCTCTTGGTTTTTCACATTTAGATTATAGGAAAGAAGCTTATACACGTTGTTATTTAGGTACTAAATATGCCTTATTAAGACCTCTTTTTTTAGAAACGGCGAAAAAAGCAAAAGTTATAAAACCAATAGATACTTTGTTTATATGTTTTGGTGGTTCTGATACAAATGACCTAACTTTAAAAGCTCTTAATGCAGCATTAAATATTTCAAAAATAGAGAATATAAATATTGTTGTAGGTGCGGCATATAAGAAAAAAGACATATATGATGTTATGTCTAATAAACAAATAAATATTTATAAAAACTTATCGGAAAGTTCTTTGCTAAAAGTAATGTTAAACTCTAATTTAGCTTTAGTCCCTTCAAGTAATATACTTTATGAGATATGTTGCGTTAAAATGCCAACTATGTCAGGCTACTATGTTGAAAATCAAAAAGGAACTTATTTTTCTTTAAAATCAAAAAAAGTTATATATGGCATAGGAGATATGACTAAATTCGAATCGGTCGATTTTGAAAAAGCTTTTACTAATTTCTTAAATTCAAATGAAAAAGAGCTCTTGATTAAAAATCAAAGTGATCTATTTGATGGGTTGGCAAAACAAAGAATTTTATCCATTTTAGAACAGATTAATTGCACATACCGTATAAGAGAAGCAAGAGAAGACGATATTAAATTATTCTTCGAATGGGCAAACGAAAAACAAACAAGATTAATGTCCATTAATAAAAGCACAATTTTGTTTGAGGATCATGTAAGATGGTTTAAAAACCAAATAAATTCCGATGAATCTAAATTATTGGTTTTGGAGCAAAGAAAACTAAAATCATTAATACCAGTAGGGCAAGTAAAATTTAATAAAGATGGAGTAATTGGAATAGCTTTAGATAAAAATTTTAGAGGCAAAGGCTTGTCTTCTCTATTAATCAAAAAAGGTATTGAATATTATTGGAAGAATACTCCAAATAAATGCGATATTACAGCTGTTATAAGAAAGGATAATAGCATATCAGCAAAATCTTTTGTAAGTGTAGGCTTCAAATATTATGCTGATATTATTATAGATAATGAAGAGTATCTGGAGTATAAATATAAAAAATCAAAACATGATTAGTAATTATAATAATAACTCCTGTTTAATTATTGCAGAATTGTCTGCAAATCATGGAGGAGATATAGAAATAGCTAAAGAGACAATAAGATCTGCAAAAAGGGCCGGAGCAGATGCTGTTAAATTACAAACATATACAGCAGATACTATTACTTTAGATGTTAAAACAGATTTGTTTAAAATAAATCAAGGGACTAAATGGGATGGTCAATATTTATACGACTTATATAGTAAAGCATCTTTACCTTGGGAATGGCACCAAACGTTGTTTGATTTGGCTAAAGAAGAAGGACTGCTTTGTTTTTCTTCACCATTTGATAAATCAGCCGTAGATTTTTTAGAAGGACTAGACACGCCTATATACAAGATTGCATCTTTCGAAATTACAGATATTCCCTTAATAGAATACGTCGCTTCTAAAGGCAAGCCAATAATAATATCTACAGGTATAGCAACAATAGAAGATATAGAATTGGCTATAGAAACGTGCAGAAAAGTTGGTAATCTAGATATTACTATTTTAAAATGTACTTCAGCTTATCCTGCAGCTCCAGAAGACGCTAATCTTTTAACTATACCAGATATTAGGGAAAGATTTAAAGTTAAAACGGGCTTATCTGATCATACTATTGGTATAGAAGCTCCTTCTATAGCCGTAGCATTAGGGGCAAAAGTTATAGAAAAACATTTTATTTTGGATAAGTCTATAGGAGGACCAGATGCCCATTTTTCTTTAGATGAAAAAGAATTCAAAGAGATGGTATTAGCAGTAAGAAAAACAGAAAATATGTTGGGGGATGTAGATTATAAAATGACAGCTAAAAAAGCGAAGAGTAGAGAATTCTCAAGATCCTTATTTGTAATAAGTGATGTTAAGAAGGGAGACATAGTATCCTCAAATAATATAAAATCTGTAAGACCAGGATATGGTCTTCATCCTAAACATTACAGTCGTATATTAAATAAGATCTTCACTAAAGATATTAAAAAAGGCGAGCCTTTAAGCCTCGATATGATTAAGGAATGATATGAAACTACTTTTTTTAGAAAATAGATATAAAACGACCTTTTTTGAGGAGATTATAAAAAAACTTATAGACAAACATGATATTTATTGGATTGTCCAAAACCCACAGTTTACACCTAAAGTGGGAGAAGTAGTTCTAATTCCTTTTCCAAGTACAAAATCAAGTGATCTAACTAATAATTCTATTAACATACCGTTTGACAAAATAATAAAATCAGATAGACAGATAAACTTCTTCAAAAAAAAAGACAATTCTTTTTTTTATTATTACGCTTATCAAATTGATAAATATATTTCAGAAATAAAGCCAGATTTTGTTTTTGGCGAATCTACCGCTTTTCATGAGCTTATAACTATAGAAATATGTAAAAAAAGGAATATACTTTATCTTAATCCCTCCTCTTGTAGGTACCCCTCAGGGCGGTTCTCTTTTTATAAACATGATACTCTAGTACCCTATAAAGGTTCTGGAGAGATTATGTCGCGTAAAGAAGCTTTATATACCATAGATAATATTGTTAACAAAAAGGCTTTACCTGATTATATGAAAAAAGTTAGAATGTCGAATCTTAAAGTTTTTAACGATAAAATAAAAAAAACGATTTCTTATTTAGGAGGAGAAAAATATAATACGCCAAATCCTTTTGTTAAATATAAAATAGAGAAATTAAAAAAACAAAATATTGATATATGGGAATCTAATTCGATCTCTGAGATTAAAGACAAAAATCTTTTTAAGATACTATATCCTTTACAAATGCAACCAGAAGCTAATATTGATGTCTGGGGAAGAAAATGGAGAAATCAAGCAGAGTTGATTGAGAAAATAATCGAAAATATACCTGATGATTGTCAACTATATGTAAAGCCAAATCCAAAGTCAAAATATGAGTTGTCTGATAAGCTTGTCCAGATTTGTAAAGCTAACAAGAAAATTATGCCATTAAGCCATACTGTTAAAATGGACGATGTGTTTAGTAAAGTAGATTTGATTATTACGGTAACGGGGACTATAGCGATCGAGAGTATATTAGCTAACAAACCTGTGATTACATTAATTAAAACATTAAATAATACTTCAAATAACTGTATGTTTGTTGATAAGCTTTCTGAATTTTCAGAAATAATCGCAAAAATTAAGATTAATGAGTTTCCTAAAAACTCTACAGATGAAAAGCTCTCTTTTATTAATACATTAAATAAAGGAAGTTTTAAAGGCGTAGTTTCCGATCCTTTTAGTGATTTTAATTGTTTGGAGAAAGACAATATAGAAAATGTTACTAAAGCTTTTGAGAAAATATTAAATTGAAAACGTTATAATGAAAAATTTTCTACAAGGAGTTATCACTTTTTTATTACCATCATTTATTTGCATTTTTATTTTAAAAATTTTTGGTGTTAAGATTGGTAAGAATGTTAAAATTGGATTTTCATTCATAACAAGCAAAATATCTTTTCAGGACAATGTTAAAATTGGCCATTTTAATTTGATTATTAATAATGTTATAAATCTTGAAAAAAACACTTCAATAGGTTATTTAAACATATTGAAGGGGCCTTTTAAGTTGTGTTTAAAACACAACTCTTCCATAGGAAACAAGAACTATTTTACTAGAGCTATAAAAGGAGTAACTTATGGGGTTAGTAAATTAACTTTAGGTAATCTAACAAAAATCACTACTAGTCATCATATAGATTTAACTAAGAGTGTAATAATTGGAAATAATTCTATATTAGCAGGTATAAACACGCAATTATGGACGCATGGCTATTATCATGCAAATGAAGGGGCAGGCAGAATACGTATAGACGGAGAAATTCATATAGGAAATAATGTATATGTTGGTTCTAGGTGTATTTTTAATCCAGGGGTTTTAGTAAAAGATGCAATACATATTGGAGCAGGAAGTATAGTTTCTAAAAATTTGAATAAATCTGGAATGTACGTAAGTCATGGCTTAAGGTTTATAGAAAACGATATAGTTAAGGTAAAATCTAAACTCGAAAAAGTAGAGGAACAATTTTTAGTTGAAGATGTATATAAAAAAAGGCATTAAATGAGAATATTTAATCCATCATTATTGTTAATATTATCCTTTACCATTTGGATTTTTTTTTATATAAATATACCTGCAAGTTATTTATATAAAGGATCTGCTTTTTTTTCTAAAACAATACTGTTTTTATATGTTGCTTTTTTTTTACTAGGTACAATATCTATAAAACTTTCGAAAACCATTAAGGCATCTAAGCCTCTTAGTTTAGGAAGAATAAAACAAATAACAATATTACTATTTTGTTTAGGAGCTGTAGGAGTTCTAATAAAATTATATACAGGCTTTTTTATAACTAAAATTTTTGTAGCTAAAGATGCATTTTCTAAAAGACAGGAACTCTTTGGGTCAGAATTTAATAGTGGTATATACGGTGTTATATCAGCAGTATTATTTCCATTTGCAGTAATATGTATGTTAATCACTATTTACTATTTCAAAAATTTTAAAAAATCCTTCATGTTTTTGTCTATTTTATTTGGCATGTATCCTTTTTTAGAGACTTTTTTTATGGGGGGTAGAACCGTTATCGCTCTATTAGGAACTACTACTTTAATAACTATTTTTTTTAGTATTGAGAAGAACACAAATTTTAAAAAAACTATTATAAAATTATACAAAACTAAACTGTTTAGTATCCCAAGTTTTTTGTTAAAGAAAAAAATTCTTATCTCTGTTTCTATTGTCTCTATAGTATTTGTATCCTATTCTGTGAAAATAATAACAGATAGGTTATCTGCTTTTGGCTATAAGGATACCTTAGTTATTTGGGAAGGTTATCATCAAGTAGATATTCATTCAAATTTTGAAAAAGAAGTTAAGAAAAGTCTTCCAAAAGACAAGAATTTTAAAATTGGAATTTACAGTTTAAAACACTATTTCGTTCATGGTGTCTTTGAATATATTAGATTAGTAAATCATCTAGAAAAAACTACTGGTTACTATTATGGTGCTTATGAGTTTTATGTGTTTTTTAAGTTTTTTAAAATCTTTGGAATTCCCATACCTAGTTTTTTAGAGTTAAACTCAATCTCATACAAACCAGCAGTCTATACAACTTTTTTCGGGCCTTTTTATATAGATTTTGGAGTTTTTGGCATATTTGTAATGTTTTTTTGGGGGCGTTTTACAAAGAAGATTTATATTAAAGCAAGACAAGGATGCATACAATATTTAATTTTATCATCTTTCTTTTCAACAGTGATAGTTTCTTCATTTTTCATTAATTTTTTAATGGGTTCAGCTTCTTACTATCTTTTTTCATTTCTTATCACGATCCTAATATTCAAATTATGGCCAAACAAATTGAGAACCCCTTATAATTAAATAATTATGAAGTTTTTTTGTTTGAGTAAAGCTCTAATTATGGTAGGAGTGTTCTTAGTAACTAGTTGTGATTTTAAGAAAATTCATGTGGGTGTTGAAAAGCCAATTCCGAATTTTGAAGTAAATGATAGTATTTTAGTAAAAAATTTCGAATATCAGAAAGGAGATATAAGACGTTACGGTTTATTTCCTAATCAAAAAAACAACTATGACGAACTACATGCTATTTTAGATTTATCAGAGTTAGGTTTACCTATTTATTTCCCCAAAGGATATTATGCTATGTCTTTGAATTTAAAAGGGAGAAGAAATGTTATAATAAGATTTGACGATGTTGTTATCGGAGGAGCTTTGCAGATTACTAATAAGAAAGATAAAGTATCAGAACGTATTAGTATAGAAGGTAGGCTTACTTTATTGGATAAGTTATTTATAAGAGAATCTAAAAATATATCGTTTGATACAGTATATGTTAAATCAGACACTTCGAAAAACATTTTTAAATTAAAGAATAGAGGGGTTAGCATTTATAGTGGTTCAAGTTATATTATATTTAACCTATTAAAAGTAATTAATACAGGAGGAGAAGCTAATAACCATTTCAAGCATACTGCTGCTGCTGTTCAAATACATGGTTGGAATAATAATCCTTATAATATACATATAAATTCATTAGAGTTAAATGAAGTTGGAAGATCAGGAGTTTATATTACAGGAAAAAATCATAAGATAAAAAACACAATCGTTTCTAATTTCGGATCTGGAAGTCAAGAAGGGATATTCAGTCTTGGTGATGCAAAACCAGGAGAGGAGAAACTTTTTTCTGGCCTTTGGATAAATAAGTGTAATAACTGTCATTTTAATTTTGTAACAATAAATAATGCAAAAGGCAAGGGTAATTATAGTTTACGATTAGATGAAGGTAATTATGCTGAACCAACATTTATTTATAGTTTACAACTAGATGCTAGAGCAAAAGAAATGAAGATTTTGGATGATAAATTAACAAATATTCTTGTAAAAAAAGCAAACTAGAATGGTATTATACTTTATAAAAAAAAGAGAAATCATTTATATCGTCTTGCTGTTTTTAGCTATGACCTCATTTTGTTTTTCTTATGCTATTAATTCTATTTCAATGTTTTTATTAATAGGCTTTTTCTTTTTAGACACTAAAAAAAAAATAAGAGAAAAACTATTATGTATAAGAAGAAACAAACTAGTTGCCCTCTATGTCTTGTTCTTTTTAACACAAATAATAGGTTTGATATATACCGATAACCTTGATTTTGGTATAAGAAAAGTAAAGTTATTAATTCCTTGTGTTTTTATTCCTAGTGTCGTATTAACAGAAAAGGTTTCCGAGTATAATTATAATCTTTTATTTAATGCGCTAAAGTGGACTGTAGTATTAATCTTTATTGGTTACCTGTCGACTCATTTATTTTTAGATAAAAGAAGCGTTGAAACATTCGTTCATTTTACAGTCCAACAAAAAATAGGAATAAGCCAGTTTTACCTTTCGTTTATTTTTTTAATCGGCTTGTATGAATGTTCTAGGAAAATATTTATCAAGAAAAAAAATAAAAAAATAAATACAATTTTATTTTTTTATTTTTTTTGCTTGTTAGGTTTAATGGGAAATCGCACCATACTTTTCTTAACAATTTTGTTTTTAATTATTTATGTCGTATGTAAATGGAAAAAAGGGAATTTTAGAACTAAGTTGGGAGTAATGACCTTTGCATTACTGTTAGGTCTTAGTCTCTGTCAAATAGATATAATTGGAAAAAAAATTGATATTTTTTTAAAAACTACAGACTTTAATTTAGAAACTATAAAAACTAAAAATAGATTTACAATTACAAAAAATACATTTGAACACAGAGTCTTAATTAATTATTTAGCTTTTCAAAGAATTTTGAATACTTTACCTTTGGGAGTAGGAACAGGAGATTACAAAGATGTAATAATAGAAAGTTATAAAGGTATTGGTTTTAAGGCAGGAATAGAAAATAGATATAATCTACACAACCAATATTTTTCTGAATTTTTAAAAACAGGACTCTTGGGTGGTAGTGTTTTTTTAGCTATAATTTTTTGTTTATTAAAGAATTTAAATTGGAATCAAGAATTTTACGTTTATCTTACCTTAACTTTTTGCATGTCGTGTTTTGTCGAATCTTATTTGGAAAGGCAACATGGCGTTTTTATATTTGCTCTACTTCTGCCTTTCTTTATGAAATATGATAACAACACTAGCATTTAGGTTCTTATTTATTATATCATTAAAATCTGTAGATGAGTTTTATTTAGGTGTCCTTTTAATAGAATAGCATAGGTTAAGGAATTCACAAAAAAGTTAGGTGAGAATTATTGAGAAAATGAATGATATCGTAGGTTTGGTTAAAGATAAATTCTGGTTTTTCATTTCCTTTATTTTCTGTAAAGGCGTCGTATTTCTAACGCCTTTATTGGCTGCTGAAATTTTATCTAAAGATGATTTTGGAGTATTAGAATATGCACTGGCTGGTTTGGGAATGATATTAAATACGTCCCTTAACCTAGGTGTTCCCGGCTCCTATCCTTTTTATAAATTGAAAAAAAAGGAAATATCGATATTAGAAGGATTCGAACTTCACTATATATGGTTATTAGTATTTTTCGGCCTAATTCAAATTTGTTATTATTCAGTAGGGTTTTCTATGGAATATTATATGGCTTTAAATATGGCATATATTATTTCAAATCAGGTTTTTATTTCAACTCAGCTGAAAACAAACGATAAAATTACAAGAGCTGTTTTTTTTGATTCAGGTATATATATACTACTTATTGTATTTATCATTACTGCGTATTTAGGTTTTACCAGTAAAACTTTAGATAACATCAATTTTTTTGTAAAATTTTACTCATTTTTTTATGTTGGTTACGCATTTTTCAAAGTGCTTAAATTTAATAAGAACATTATATTTAAGTATATCAAAATTATAAAATTTAGTTATCATTTGCTGTTTTCAACTATATTAATCTTTGTGATAACTGTTTCAGGTAGAGTTATTGTAGAATTTTTCTTTAAAGATTTTGAGTTGGTAGGTATTTATTCTTTCTATTTTAGATTAGCAGCGTTGGTTGTGATGATTTACCAAGTTATAAGTATTGCATTTTTCAAGGACATCTATACGTTGGATCCTAAGACGTTAGATAAGTATTTTGCACTTTTCTATGTGTTTTTGTTTATAATATCAATGTTGTCATTTATTGTGTCTCAAGAAGTAGCACCTCATTTTTCTAGCTTTTATAGAGACACAATAGAGCATTATAAATATATCTATTTTGTTTTATCAGCACAAGTTATTTTCTGGATTGCAAGCGCTCTATTCTCTAACATAATTGATAGAGAATCTTTGGCAAAAAAAATAACACCTTTATTTTTATTGATAATTCTTACATTCTTATCCTGCTTATTTATTTTTAAGACTAAACTTACGTTATTTAGTTACTTGGCAATACATTTTTCTTTTATATATGTATCCAACATTTTTCAAATATTTGTTCTTTACCAGAAAGGTATTTTTTTTAAGAAAAGTTTTCTTATTCTGTCTTCTATATTTTTTATAACTTTAGTTAAATATTTAGTCAATTGAAACATAAGTATTTTATTGGAAGCATATCATTAGGTGTTTTTATATGGATTATTACTTTTGTGGTACTTCCTATTAATATATCGAAATCTATTAGTGCTAATGCTTTATGGTTTTTACTAGCAAGCTTTTCGTCTATAATTTTTGGTTATTTTTTGGTTGACAATAAACAAATAATCACTACCTCGAAGACGAATCAAAAACACATTTTTTTCGTTTTTGTTTTAGTTGCTTTTATTGGTTTCATATCTAGATATTTAGATTTATTCTATTTTAGGGAGTGCTCTTTCTCAAATAATTTTTTAGTAAACAGAATAAATTTGACAAATTACAGAAATAATGCTCCTATCATTTTATCTATTTTAGGTATTTTAAGAAGTGTTTATTTCGCTCCAATTATTATTGTTATTATTTTAAAATCTAAAAACAGGATTCATTTAATTTTTTCGATTCTACTCGTATTATTAACAATTTTTGAAAGTATTTTATTAGGAACAAGAAAGCACTACTTTATTCTTTTTTTAGTTATAACTATTTCTTTCTTTGTTTCTAGAAAATGGAATTCATTATTTTCGTTTGGATTTGTTTTAAAAATGACATTAGGGTTATTATTTTTGTTTTCAATGTCTTATTATGTAGTTAAAGACAGGTTACAGACTATTCATTCTACTTCGGAATGGAAAGAAGAGTTAACTAGTTCTAGATATAATGATTTTGTGCCATTGAAAGAAGATTTCAAATTAGACCATTTCGATTCGAAAGACGATTCTTTAAATAGTAGAATATATTTCTCATTAGCGCACATAGGGCAATATATAGTACACGGTATATTTGAATTGGATTATATAATCAGAAATGAAAAATTGCCAAGGGCAAAAGGAAAATATACCTTTTATCCAATATTGAAACTTACTAACAGGTTAGGATTAACAAAATCTGATTTAACAAACACAAGTGATTACCATCCTAGAGACTATGTTTATATTACGTTCTTTGGAGGTCTTTATGTTGACTTTGGTTGGTTTTCATTAATATTTTCGTTTTTATATGGTTTAATTTTCCGAAGAATTTATGAAAAATCTAAATCATCTATTTTTTTTAAACTCATTTTAATCCATGTAATACTAATTAATATATCTTTACCAATATTTAGTTTAATTAGGGGAGGCGGATTGTACCCATTTTTTACTTTTTTATTTGTTTTTTTACTTCTTTATTTTTTAAACCATATTACTCAAAATGAAAAAAGCTTTAATCCATGATTGGTATTATGTAAATGGAGGAGCAGAGAAAGTTATCAGGTCTATTAATAATATATGGGATGACTTTGATCACTTTGCGCTAATAGACAACCTCAATGATAGTGATAGGAACTATATTTTTGTAGGTAAGAATAATGAAGTTAAAACAAGCTTCATTCAAAAACTACCAACATCAAAATCTAATCACAGAAAATTTTTGCAATTATTTCCTTTAGCAATAGAACAATTCGATTTAAGCGATTACGATTTAATTGTATCTTCTTCAGCATCTGTGGCAAAAGGAGTTGTAACAAATTCTAACCAATTACATATTTCATACATTCATTCTCCTATGCGGTATGCATGGGACTTGTACCACCAGTACATTAGAGAATCTAATCTAAAAGGTCTCAAGTTATGGTATGCAAGAAAAGTGCTAAGTAAGATAAGATTATGGGATGTTGTCAGTACCAACAGAGTAGATCATATTATAACAAACTCCAATTATATAGCTAAAAGAGTTAAAAAGATCTACAGAAGAGAATCTGAAGTTATTTATCCCCCTGTGGATATCGATAGTTTTGCTTTAGAAGAAAAAAAGAAGGATTATTATATAACAGTATCTCGATTTGTGCCTTATAAAAAAATTGATTTAATAGTGAAAGCCTTTTCTAAAATGCCAGAGAAGAAACTCTTAGTTATCGGAGATGGTCCTGATAGAGAAAAAATAGAAGCGTTTAGATCAGAAAACACTAAGTTATTAGGACATCTTGATTTTGCAAATATGCTAGAATACATGCAAAAAGCTAAAGCTTTTGTATTTGTAGCGGAGGAAGATTTCGGAATTGTTCCCGTAGAAGCTCAAGCATGTGGAACCCCCGTTTTGGCTTACGGTAGAGGAGGAGCTTTAGAAACTGTTGAAGATAAAGTTAGCGGAACTTTTTTCTATGAACAAACAGTAGATGCTATTATTAAAGGGGTTAATAAGATTGATAAAATGGTTTTTCACCCACAACAAGTGAGGGAAAATGCTGAAAAATTTAGTAGAGAGCGTTTTGAAAGAGAATTTAAAACCGAAATAGAGAATTTATATGAAATTTGGAAAAGGTAAAATTCTAATAACAGGAGCAGCAGGTTTTTTAGGATCCCATCTATGCGATAAATTCATAAATGAAGGATATCATGTCATTGGCATGGATAATTTCATTACTGGAGATCAAAAAAACATTAAGCATTTAAACGGAAGTGAATGTTTTGAATTCATTAACCACGATATCACAGAATATATAAATATTGAAGGCAGTTTAGATTATATTTTGCATTTTGCATCGCCAGCAAGCCCAATAGATTATTTGAAAATCCCCATACAAACGCTAAAAGTAGGTTCATTGGGAACACACAACTTGTTAGGTTTGGCAAAAGCTAAAAAAGCAAGAATATTAATAGCATCGACTTCAGAAATCTATGGAGATCCCTTAGTACACCCCCAAACAGAAGATTATTATGGCAATGTAAACACCATAGGGCCAAGAGGGGTTTACGACGAGGCCAAACGTTTCCAGGAATCCATAACCATGGCTTATCATAGATTTCATGGCGTTGAAACGCGAATAGTACGCATCTTTAATACCTATGGACCCAGAATGCGTTTAAACGATGGCAGAGTTATTCCAGCCTTTATGGGGCAAGCTTTAAGAGGAGAAGATTTGACTGTTTTCGGAGACGGTTCACAAACAAGATCATTTTGCTACGTAGACGATCAAGTTGAAGGTATATATAAGTTGCTATTAAGCGACTATATTTATCCTGTTAATATTGGAAACCCAAATGAAATAACAATAAAAGATTTTGCTCAAGAGATTATCAAGCTTACAGGAACAGACCAAAAAATTATATATAAAGATTTACCAGTAAATGATCCATTACAAAGACAACCAGATATATCTTTAGCGAAAAAAACATTAAATTGGCAGCCCAAAGTTGACAGATCAGAGGGGATGAAAATTACTTTTGATTATTTTAAGGGGCTTTCTGAGGACGAGTTGTACGCTAGTGAGCATAAGAATTTTGAAAAACACATAAAAAGGTAAATTGAAGGCGTTTAAGCAAGGTAGGTATTCTGGGTTTATAAAACCCATATCATATATTTTTGATTTGATAGTTATAATAGGTTCTGCCTTTTTGTTTCGAATAAATCTTTCAGATCTATTTTTGTTCTTTTTTTACATATCCTTTTCATGGTTCATTATAGCTTTTTATAATCAATTTTATGAAGTACAACGTAACACTAGGATTGTTCAAATAATTACACTCTTATTAAAGCAAGGTATACTATTTGCTGTTGCTCTATATGCATTTATAGGATTCTTTAAACAACCCCACCTAAGTAGATTAAATTTAGCTAATTACTTAGTATTAGTGTTCTTACTTTTAACGTTTTTAAAATTCCTCATTTATTTCTTGTTAAATAAATATAGAAGTGTATTAGGTGGCAATACAAGAAGGGTAATTGTAATTGGTAAAAATGAAAAAACAAGACAGCTTATAAATACATTTAATACTAGATTGGATTTTGGATATAAGTTTGAAAAGCAATTTAGTGTAAAGGATAAAGACTTTTCATTGAAAGAGTGTTTCAATTATATAATAAAGAATGATATTGATGAAATATTTTTTTCCATAGCAGAATTATCAAATAAACAAACTAACCATTTGATCGATTTTGCAGATAACAATTTAAGAGAGCTAAAGTTTATACCAGATAATAAGGAAATTTTTTCTAAAAAACTCAAATACGAATACTACGACTACATACCTATTTTGTCTTTGAGAAATATACCATTGCAAGAGCGATTAAATAAGATAGTAAAACGTTTGTTTGATATTTTATTTTCATTATTTATAATAATATTCGTTTTATCCTGGTTAACTCCTATTCTAGCTATTTTAATTAGAATGGAATCAAAGGGTCCTATTTTTTTTAAGCAGTCAAGGAACGGCTTTAATTATAAGGAATTTGACTGTTTTAAGTTTAGATCCATGATGCCAAATCCTAATGCACACTTACATCAAGCAACAAAAGGAGACAGCAGAATAACAAAGGTTGGTGCTTTTATAAGAAAAACAAGTATAGACGAGCTTCCACAATTTTTTAATGTTTTGTTTGGAGACATGTCTGTTGTTGGACCCCGACCGCACATGGTAAGCCACACTAATATCTATGCACGTAAGGTTGATAAATTTATGGTAAGGCATTTTGTTAAACCAGGTATTACGGGGCTTGCTCAAGTAAGTGGTTTTAGAGGAGAGATAGAAACAGATAAAGACATTATAAATCGCGTAAAATATGACATCTTTTATATTGAAAATTGGTCACTCTTATTAGATATTAAAATTGTAGTACAAACGTTTTTAAACGCTGTAAAAGGCGAAAAGAAAGCGTACTAGATGAAAAAACAGCCTCTAGTATCTGTAATAACACCAGCCTACAACTCTCAAGAGTTTATTGCAGAAACTATTACTTCCGTTATTTCCCAAACGTATAGCAATTGGGAGTTAATTATTGTAGACGACAATTCTAAAGACAACACAGAGAACGTTGTAAACGCATTTATAAAAAGAGAACCTAACAACATACAATACCTTAAAAATAGCGCAAATAAAGGAGCTGCATCAGCTAGAAATAGCGCAATAAAAATAGCTAAAGGCGACTATATCGCTTTTTTGGATGCTGATGATGTCTGGAAACCAGAAAAATTAGAAACACAAGTCTCTTTTATGTTAGCACAAAATACAGATGTGTGCTATTCCAGCTATGATTTAATGCTAGAAAACGGAGAACTAACACATAAAACCGTAAAGGCTTTACCCAGACTATCATATAAAAAACTCCTTAAATGCAATTACATAGGTAATTTAACAGGCATATACAACGCCAGAACTCTCGGCAAGATTTATGCTCCAAATTTGAGAAAAAGACAGGATTGGTTGCTATGGTTAAAAGCTGTCGAAAAAAGCAGTACACAAGTCTTAGGTATTGAAAAATCTTTGGCTATTTATAGATTAAGAAAAGACTCCATGTCTTCGAATAAACTCAACCTTTTAAAATACAATTATAAGGTTTACAAGCAAGGCTTGGGGTTTTCAACACGCATGTCGATAGTTGCTATGCTAGTATTCCTTTACGAGTATTTTTTTGTTAAATCCAAACAAACTGTTAGCCAATAAAAGAAGTAAATTGTTTCAGTTTACCTGATGCACTTCGCTCAAGTACTTCAACTCTTTGCAGTGTAATATTCAAATTAGGTTCAAGGTAGGCTGTAACCGCTTTTTTAATTGCAATTACCTTATCTTTAGAAATCGTCTTACTACTTACATAACGTATTTTAAAGTAGTCCAAGCGCAACTGCTCAATAACAAACTCTTTAACATTAGCATCGTTTTCAATAATTGTTTTGGTAACGTAGTAAAACGTCAACCCAGCAGCTTTTTTCCCGCTTGGTAAAAGAACTAAATCGCTAGTACGGCCAAGTAATTGTTTCAACAATGGTTTTTTAATGGTGCTACTTTCGTCGAATGTACCAATATCTCCAACATCGTAACGAATAAATGGATGCGCGTAATTGTAAAGCGCAGTTACAACAACACGTCCTTGTTTACCAGGGGGAACAGCATTTCCATCGTCGTCCAATATTTCCACAAGCAAATCTTCCCTATTAATTACCCATTCATTAACGCTATTTGTAAATGCAATTAAGCCAAGTTCTGCAGAACCATATTCGTTAACAACAGGAATGCCTAGTTGTTTTGTTAGTAAATATCTGTCTTCTTCAAATAACATTTCAGCAGTAACAATGCACACTTTTAAAGATGGGCAAATGGTTTTTAAGATAATATTTTTAGACTGCAAATACTTTGCGAATTGAACTATAGCACTCGTATAGCCGTTTATATATTGAAAAGATTTAGATTCGAATTTAAGGAGGTTAGACTCAAACTGTTTAACGCTCAAATCGAAAACCGAAAACCGAAACCTATTACTTAAAACATCTTTAAGTCGTTCTTTATAATGCGCTAAACCTTTTAAGGGAATACCGTAAAAGCGAGCCTGTTTAGAAGTCGATACATCAATATTATGCCAATTGTAGCGGTTCATAAAGTTAGCCCATGTAATGGCATGCGCATATTTATTTTTAGCAAAAATAAGTGGTCTTCCAGAAGAACCAGACGTTTTGTGCGAATGGCAATTTTTAATTGTATATCCGTTAGATAGCCTATTTTGCAATGGTATTTGCAAATCGGCTTTAGTTAGTACTGGAATTGTTTCCCAATTAGAAGCATCATTCCCTTTTTGCTTCAAAAAATTAGAATAAAACCCGTTTTGCTGCAGATGATGTTGAAGAATAGTTTGCTTTCTAGCAGCCAAATACGCCAAGTATTCTTTTTCAGATAAGTTCTGTATTTCTAACAAATCTTTTTTGGCTTTCTCTATTGGAAAGCCATTTAATTTTAAAGTAATATCAAATAAATTCACTTGAAAAAGATAAAGTGTAAAGTAAATAAAAAATATTCGTGTATTCGGAGCATTAATTTTATTTTTGTCACCTATTATATTAAAGCGTTAAAATAACATACATGAATATTCTAATACTAGGTTCGGGAGGAAGAGAGCATACATTTGCTTGGAAAATAGCAAAAAGTTCTAAGTGCGAAAAGCTTTATGTCGCACCAGGAAATTCTGGAACAGCAGCAATAGCAACAAATATAAATATTGGAGTTAACGATTTTGAAGCCATTAAAATCGTGGTTTTAGAAAATGCTATCGACTTAGTAGTGGTGGGGCCAGAAGATCCCTTAGTAAATGGAATACACGACTTTTTCTTAGCCGATGCCTCCATAAAACATATAGCTATCATTGGGCCGCAAAAAGCGGCGGCAGCATTAGAAGGAAGTAAAGAATTCGCTAAAGAGTTCTTATACCGACATAGTATACCAACAGCAGCTTACGAAAGTTTTACAAAAGAGACCGTAGAACAGGGGTATGCATTTTTGGAAACACTTAATGCACCTTATGTATTAAAAGCAGATGGTTTAGCAGCGGGTAAAGGTGTCGTTATATTAAATGATATAGCCGAAGCGAAAGCAGAACTTAAAAGCATGTTGGTAGATGCTAAGTTTGGAAATGCAAGCACTAAAGTAGTAATAGAAGAATTTTTAGACGGTATTGAGTTGAGTTGTTTTGTATTAACAGACGGCGAAAATTATAAAATATTACCTACTGCAAAAGATTACAAACGTATTGGAGAGGGTGATACCGGACTAAATACAGGAGGAATGGGAGCTGTATCCCCAGTGCCATTTGCAACAGAGGCCTTTCTAGAGAAAATAGAAACTCGAATTGTTAAGCCAACTGTAGAAGGGCTTAAAAAAGATAATTTGCCTTATGTAGGCTTTATTTTTATAGGTTTAATAAAAGTGGGAGACGATCCAAAAGTTATAGAATACAACGTAAGAATGGGAGATCCAGAAACAGAAGTTGTATTCCCTAGACTTAAAAATGATTTAGTTGAGGTGCTTCAAGCCATGGCAAATGGTACCTTAAATAAGATAGATATTGAAATAGATCAACGCGCAGCTACAACAATTATGCTAGTTTCTGGTGGATATCCAGAAGCTTACGAAAAAGGTAAAGAAATTACAGGGATAGAAGCTATTGAAAACTCTATTCCATTTCATGCTGGGGCGCAACTAAAAGACGGTAAAGTAGTAACCTCTGGAGGTCGTGTTATTGCTATAACTTCTTATGGAGACACGTACCAAGAAGCCATAAAAAAATCTTACCAAAGCATAGATAAACTAAACTTCGATAAGATGTACTATCGTAAAGATATAGGTTTCGACCTATAACATTATTATAAGAACGAGTGAGACGAAATACTTTTGTCTTCCTCGTTGTTATTCTTAAAAATTTGAAGTTGCTTCATCCAATATACCATGGCAACAATGCCAATAATAATAAAAATCCAAGAAGCTGTATTAGCTAACCACCAGTTTTCTAATTCTAATTCTCTAATAGCGTCGAATGGCGCAAAAAGTACATTTACAAATAAATCTTGTATGGCGTAAAAGATGTCTTTCATGATTGTTATATTTACAAAGCAAAAATACAAAAACAGTTAATGATAACAAGCATTTTTAGTAAATCTAAGCCAACTAATTTAGTTATTGGGTTCTTAATTATTGCTTTTGCCTGCCTATGCGCTTTTTTAAAAGGGCATAATAGTGTTGCGACTAATAACAATGTACCATTTGTATTGCTCTGTTTTGCGCTCTGTTTTTTTTCGTTATTACTTATAAATTTTATAACAGGAAAAAATAATTTAAGCCAGACAACCACCCTTGAAGTGCCTCTGTATAGCAGTTTTTTTGTACTTGTACCTGAAACAACGTTACATCTTAATAGTATTATAGCAACTGTTTTAATATTATTGGGGCTAAGGCGAATTATAAGTTTAAGATCCAATGTTAAGGTGAAAAACAAATTGTTTGATGCCTCGTTATGCATAACATTAGCTTCTCTTTTTTATGCTTGGAGCATTCTTTTTTTTCTGGTACTACTTTTGGCGGTGTATTTGCATCCAGAAAATAAGATAAGACATTGGCTTATAGTGCTCGTTGGCAGCCTAACAGTATATAGTATAACTTATAGCGTAAGCTTTGTAGCAGATCATGATTTTTTTGAACATATGTTTAATGGTTTTAAAATAGGTTTTAATTTTGGAGCTTATGGTACCCCAAAATATATAATAGTACTTATACTTACAATGTGTTTTGGCTTGTGGGCATCGTGGTTTTACTTTGCAGGGATTGGCCAAAGAAAAAAATTAGTTAGACCAGCATATTATGTTACTCTAGCAGTACTATTTATTGCCATTATTATCAACAGTATAGATTTTAAAAAAAACGGATCCGCTTTTGTATTCATGTTTGCGCCACTATCTATAATTATTGCCAATTACATAGAAACTATAGCGCGGGTTTGGCTTAAAGAAAGCATTATGGCTATTTTTCTTTTTGTACCCTTTATAATAGTGTTGCTTTAATAGCAGGCACTATAAATTAGTTAAATAAAATCTATATTTGTACCACAAAACAATCTAACATGTTTACCACAATAGCAAATAGAATTTTTCAAGAAGTAATAAAAAAATACCATATAATAAATACAGTAGAACAATCTTTTGAAAACCCGTATTCTAAGAGCGATTTAATAGAGCACTTGTTGTACAGAAAATGTTGGATAGATACGGTGCAATGGCATTACGAAGATATTATTCGCGATCCGCAAATAGACCCTGTAGCAGCACTTAAACTAAAACGAAAAATAGACGCTTCTAACCAAGATCGCACAGATATGGTAGAGTATATTGACAGCTATTTTTTAGAAACCTATAAAGACATTACACCTAAGCCAGATGCTACTATAAACACAGAAAGCCCTGCTTGGGGCGTAGACCGATTATCTATTTTAGCTTTGAAAATTTACCATATGAATGAGGAAGCTACACGTAAAGATGCCTCCGAGGCACACAAGCTATCTTGTAATACTAAATTAGATATCCTATTAGAGCAACGCGTAGATTTATCTACAGCTATAGACACACTTTTAGCAGACATAGAATCTGGTGATAAATATATGAAAGTCTACAAGCAAATGAAGATGTATAACGACGATGAGCTAAACCCGGTACTACGTTCTTTAAAGTAGAGTTTCGATGAGGTGTTACATTATTGTATTACAATCTAGTTGATGGCAACACCAAAAATGCATATTTTAGTTATTCGGCTCTCAGCAATGGGAGATGTAGCCATGTGTATCCCCGTGTTACGGGCGCTATTACAACAATATCCAGAACTAGAAATTACGGTTTTAACCAGAGCATTTTTTAAACCCTTTTTTAGAGACCTTAAAAACACTGCTGTTTTTGTTGCAGATGTTAAGGCAGCACATAAGGGGATCTCAGGCCTTTACAAGTTAGCAAAGCATTTGAACAAGCACTATAAATTTGATGCTGTTGCAGATTTGCACAACGTTTTGAGAAGCAAAATTTTAAGAGCACTGGTAAACGCGCCGCAAGTAGCTGCAATAGATAAAGGCAGACAGGAAAAAAAGCAGTTAGTAGCTGGGCAATTATTTAAGCAGTTAAAGACGACACACCAGCGTTATGCAGACGTGTTTAACGCCTTAGGCTATCCTGTAAATTTAAAGACAACATACACTACCAAAACATCGATTTTAACCGATAATACCAAGCTTTTATTAGAGGGTAAACCACTTGGTAACTGTATTGGCATAGCTCCTTTTGCAGCACATAAAGGCAAGATGTATCCGTTGTCTCTTATGGAAAAAGTTATTCTAGAACTTTCTAAAACACATACCATTATACTATTTGGAGGAGGCAAAAAAGAGATAGCGCTTTTAGATGCTATAGCTCATAAAAACCCCAATGTAGTTAGTACAGCAGGAAAACTAAGTTTAGAAGAAGAGCTGGATATCATATCACACCTCCAACTTATGATTGCTATGGACTCTGGTAACAGCCATATAGCAGCTATGCTAGGTATTAAAGTACTAACAATTTGGGGAGTAACCCATCCCTATGCTGGTTTTGCACCATTTCAACAACCAGAAAATAGCATGTTGCTAGCTAGCAGAGAGGCATATCCAGAAATACCAACCTCTATATATGGAAATAAATACCCAGAGGGCTACGAAGAAGCCTCTGGAAGCATATTGCCAGAAACTGTCATAAAAAAAGTACAGGAGCTTCTATAACTTTTAGGTCGTATTTAAACATCATCGTAATCTACTATAACCTTAGCAGATACAGGATGAGCTTGGCAAGTAAGTGTCAACCCTTCGGCAATTTCGCTCTCAGTTAAAATGCTATTCATACGCATTGTAACTTCACCTTCCTTTACACGAGCAATACAACTGCTGCAAATACCGCCTTGGCAAGAATATGGTGCATCTAAATCCTTATCTAAAGCAGCCTCTAAAATGGTTTGTTTGGCAGACATTTCAAAAGTAGTTTCCTCATCGTCAACAACAACAGTAATGGCAGTATTTCCTTTTTTTACGGTGTCTTCAGTTTTTGTAAGTTCACTCTGTTTTGCAGCCTTAAACAATTCGAAATGAATACGGTTTTCATCAATATTATGCTCTGTAAGCACATCTTTTACCGTGTGTATCATGGCTTCTGGTCCACAAACATAGAAAGCATCTACATCGATATCTTTGTGCTTATTTTTAAGCACGTAATTTACAGTGCTTTTTTCAATACGCCCAAAAATAGCATCATCCTCATCGGTTTGGCTAAATACAAATTGGATTGAAAACCGCTCTTTGTAAGCATTCTGTAAGTCTAAAAGTTCATTTAAAAACATAGTCTCTTTCGTAGACTTGTTACCATAAACTAAAATTGCATTACTTTCTTTTTCCTCTTCTAAAGCACATTTTATAATGCTTAACATTGGTGTTATACCGCTTCCAGCAGCAAAAGCAGCGATATGCTTGGTCTTTTTATCGTTGGGTGTAAAAGTAAAACGTCCTTTAGGAGTACCAACCTCTAAAGTATCTCCAACTTTTAAGGTGTTATTAGCGTATGAAGAAAATGTACCATCTTTTACCTCTTTTACGGCTACTTTTAAATCGCCACTATTCGGAGATACACAAAGAGAATAATCACGTCTAACGTCAACGTCATTAATTTTTGCTTTAAGTGTTATGTATTGCCCTGCACTAAAGCGAAATTCTTCCTTAAGTTTTTCTGGAACATTAAAGCTAATGCTTACCGAGGTATCCGTTTCTTTAGTGATTGTTTTTACTGAGAGGTTGTGAAATCCAGACATGATAAATTTTTTTTCAAAAATAATGAAGCCCTGACATTTTAACTACCTATTTACTGTAAAATTAATACATAAGTTTATTATGCATAACAAATTTATGTATATTTGCTTTGTATGAAATCATCAAAACTATATAAAGGGAGTTTAACTACAATTATTTTAAAGCTTTTAAGCGAGTACGATAAAATGTATGGTTACGAAATCACACAAAAAGTAAAAGCAATAACAGCTGGAGAACTTCAAATTACAGAGGGGGCGCTATATCCCTCTTTACATAAATTAGAGGCAGAAGGCTTTCTTGAGGTGGAGTTTGTTAAAGTAAGTAACAGAACTCGAAAATATTACAAGTTAACCGAGCAAGGCGCTAAAGAAGCAGACGATAAACTTGAAGCATTAAAAAGCTATATGGAAACCATGAAAGCTTTTTTGTATCCTAAATTTGGGCTAGAATGAAACGTTTATTGATAGAAGAAAGTATGAAATTTAAAAGCTAATTTTAGTATGTTAAGTAGTAAAGAAATAGAAGCTGTAGAGTGTTTTGTGTTGGCAAATGGCATAACATATGTAGATTTTAAATACGAAGTGTTAGACCATATATTAACAGATGTAGAGGAGCGTATGGTAATAGGAAATTTAAATTTTGACACTGTATTTCAAGATGTCCAAAAAGTATGGGAAGCTTCTTTTGCAAGCACTTCTAGTTTTTGGTTTGGAGTTTTAAATGCAAACCCCAAAATAGTAATGCAAAAATGTACTAAACTAATTAATGCTTCAATGTTGAAGGCTCTCTTACTGGGGCTTACGCTATTTGTAGGCATGTATATTGTTAGCCCTTTTTTCGCAATTAAATCACTACTTATCAATAATGTTCTTGAGGTTTATAGTGTTATTTGCGCCATTTCTGCAGTAACATTCTTATATCATTTTTTCTATATTAAGATTAAAACATCAAAGACAGCGTACAGCTACTGCTATAAGAGGCATTTCGTATGTGTGCCGTTTTATAATTTTACAATGATACTTATAGAAAATGCATATAAAAGTTCATTACATGTTCCAGAATGGATGACGCTATTATGGCTGCTCTTTTTTATTGCGATTTACTGTATGAGTTTTGCAATGTTTTCAAAACACAAAACATACTTAAAGTATCATCATTTGAAAATAACGTAGCGTTTTTAACTTAGAAGTGATGATTTAAGCTTTTTTCAATGCGCTGTAAAAATCTTCCTTTCTATTCAATTTTAGTCTTTTTCTTATTGTACATAATAAGCTATTTATACATCACTTAGTTTAATTCGTGCTTTTATAAGATGTTGATTGACAGACAGTATTTATTATTCGTTGTTTTTAGCTAAACTTAATTCCATCTAACCCTCCAGAGGTAATCAAAATCTGCATTACTAACATGTTGCCTTAAGTTACCTGTCGAAGATTCATTATTATAGGTTCTCTTTGTTCTAGTACCATTCGTGCCATAAGCCATTGTTACTTTAGATGCACGAAACCCCCAAATGTAAGACTTTGCTCTGCTTCTTACATGAGCAGGCGGATATTTAAACGAATTTTGAGATATTCTAGGTTGATAGATTAAATTTCCTGTTTGATTAAAGCCAGTATATAGTGTAAAACTTTCTGTAGAGGCTTTTTGTACAACAGTTTGGTTGGCATTCCAAGCATCTAAATCTTGCTTATTATTAAACAAATACCAATCCCTCTCACCAGAGCCATTTGTAAAAATCCCCGTTTCTATAGCTTCTATGACTTCCAAAGGAAGGTTTTTTTTCATATACTGCCCATCACTATCATAATCTATAGAAATCATTTCCCCATAATAATTATACTGCTCGGAAAACGCACTAATTGTAGTTTGAGTCGTTTCGTCGTTTAGAGATTCAGAAGCACAGTTAAATAAGAGCAAACCTATAAGTAATACCCCTGCTTTTTTAAAATAATTCTTCATTGTATCGGTTTTATTTATCAATAAAAATAAATAATAGAGACCGTAAACAATAGCTTTGCTTCAGCATACTTTTAAACAATACATAAGATTTATGCTTTTGGTGATTTTCTATAGGGTATTTTGCTTTTTCAGCAGATTTTAATTTATTAAAATTAAAAGTGTAAACAAGGTCTAAAAGCCCGAACGAGTTTCAAAATTTATAGCATATTATAGGTTAATCGAAAAAGATGCTTATTTTTACCCTTCTGCATAATATATGCAGCACTTTGTAGTTATTTAAAGTACTAATAAATAAGGTATTGAAAACACATTTTAAACCGCTATTCGTTATAATAGTTGCCATTTTTGCCATAAGCAGTTGTTCTCGCAAAAAAAATAAATTCGTTAGCCGAAATTTTCATGCAGTAACAGCAGAGTTTAATGCGCTTTACAATGGGTATTTAGCTTTAGAAGATGGCAAAACCACATTAAATGGCAGTTATCAAGACGATTATTGGGAGATTCTACCTGTAGAACGTTTGCAAATTTCAGAAGATATAATTTTGCCAGGGCAAACCAGAAACGAAAATTTTACAAGAGCAGAAGAAAAAGCAGCTAAGGCCATACAAAAGCACAGTATGAATATTGAAGGGAAAGAATATAACCCACAAATAGATGAGGCCTACCTACTTTTGGGAAAGGCAAGATACTTTGATCAACGCTTTGTGCCAGCCTTAGAAGCCTTTAACTACATTCTTTACAAATATCCTGCGAGCGATAAAATAAACCAAGCAAAAGTTTGGAGAGAGAAAACTAACATACGTTTAGATAACGACGATTTAGCAATTGAGAATTTAAAACGTTTACTAAGACAAGAAGATTTAAAAGGGCAAGACCTTGCAGATGCTACATCTATACTTGCACAGGCTTATATAAATATTAAATCTATAGACACCGCGGCAACGCAACTTGAAATCGCTGCCAACGCAACAAAAAATCAAGACGAGCGAGGGCGTTACAGATTTATACAAGGGCAACTCTACAATAAATTAGGCCTAAAAGATAGCGCTAACAGAGCTTTCGATAAAGTAATAGATCTTAATAGAAGAACACCGCGTATATACTTAATAAGTGCACATTTAGAAAAAATTAAAAATTTCGATTACGAAAACGGAGATAAGCTAGAATTAGCAGAGTTTCTAGACGATTTAGAAACAGTGAGAGAAAACAGACCTTATTTAGATAAAATATACCACCAAATAGGTGTACATCATTTAAGAAACGGATCAGAAGATCTAGCTGTTAGTTACTTCAATAAATCTTTACGAACAGCATCTAGAGATCAAAAGCTAAAGTCCAAAAATTACGAAACCATTGGAGACATAACTTTCGACGAAAAATTATATGCCAGAGCTGGCGCTTACTACGATAGTACTTTAGGCGTTTTAAAATTGAATTCGAAGCCTTACCGTGTAATTAAAAGAAAGCGCGACAATTTAGAAGACGTTATTAAATATGAAGCTATTGCAAAAGTAGATGATAGCATATTAAATTTAATTAACCTATCCGACGCAGAAAAGCTATCGTATTTCGAAACCTATGTCTCTAAGCTTAAAGAAAAGGCGGAAGCAGAACAAAGAAAGCAAGAAGCCTTAAAGCGAAATACAGGTTTAGCTGCAAACAATGCAGTAGGTAGTAGAGCAGCAGCGTTAGAAGGTGCAAATACGTTTTATTTCTACAATCAGGCAACAGTAGCCTATGGTAAAAACGAATTTTTAAGAGTTTGGGGAGAAAGACCCTTAGAAGATAACTGGAGATGGTCTAACAATACATTTTCTAGTGCAGGAAATATCGGTGCAGTAGCAAACGCAACAAGTAATGCTACAGATGGTGAGCGTTTCGATGCCCAATTTTACATTTCCCAAATACCAACAGAACCTAAAGTTATAGACAGTATAGCAAAAGAGCGCAATTACGCCTACTACCAGTTAGGACTTATTTATAAAGAGAAATTTAAAGAATACGGTTTATCTAAAAGTAAATTTCAAGAGCTTTTAGAAAGCAATCCAGAAGAACGTTTAATATTACCATCAAAATACAACTTGTACAAAATTTATGAGCTATTAGGTAATAACGATGAAGCTTCAATAGCAAAAGAAGACATTATAGCCAATTATCCAGAAAGTAGATATGCCTCCATTTTAATAAATCCAGATGCGGTAAAGTTAAAAGACGAAAATAGTCCTCTAGCCCTATACGAAAGTCTATATGCACAGCATAAGGCGCAAAATTATGAAGCTGTTATCACTAAAAGTGAAGAATACATTAAGGCGCTGGATGGAGAGCCAATAGTACCTAAATTTGAGCTTTTAAAAGCTACAGCAAAAGGGCGTCTTTACGGTTTCGATGCTTACAAAGAAGCCTTAAGTTACGTAGCAGTAACCTATGCCAATACAGAAGAAGGCCAACAAGCACAAAGCCTACAAAACAATGTTTTAAGCAAGATTGAAAGCAGCGAATTTGTTAGCGACAGTATTACCAATGATTCCAAGGTTATTTTTAAATTTGAAAAAAACAATAAAGAAGCCATAAATGCTTATGTAAAGGATTTAGATGAGGTTTTAAAACATGTAAGGTATTACAAACTAAAAACCTCGGTAGATGTTTACGATAAAGACACATCGTTTGTAGTAATACACGGTTTCGAAAATTTACAAGTCGCCAAAACGTTCGAGCAAATACTGTTAGATAAAGACGTAAAAAAAATCACAAAACCTTACTTTGCAATCACCTCAGTTAACTATAGGATACTGCAAATACACAAAAACTTAAATAACTATCTTAACTTAAATAATAACTAAACCATAAATGTTATGTTTTCCGATAACAAAAAAGAAAAACAGATGATAGATAACAAGACTAGCCAAAATATCATTGCACAAGGCACAAAAATAACAGGAGACTTTAACAGCGAAGGCGATTTTAGAATCGACGGTACTATAGAAGGCAATATAAAAACCACAGGGAAACTTGTAGTAGGAAAAGAAGGTTTTATTCAAGGCACGATAGAAGGTACAGATGCCTATTTTGAAGGTAAATTTTCGGGCAAGTTATCGTTATCTGGTACTTTAACACTAAAATCTTCTGCACATATAGAAGGCGAAGTTATTGTTGGAAAATTAGCGGTAGAGCCAGGCGCAACATTTAATGTAACCTGTACTATGAAAGATTCTGTAAAATCATTAGGAGGTGGCACAAAAAAACAACAAACCGGAAAAACGGCTTAATCCCTTTTTGCGCTTTACGTCTATAGGTCTACAAATGGGATTAACCATTTATCTAGGCAGCGAATTAGGTAAATGGCTAGATGTAAAATACCCGAACGAACAACAACTCTATTACAAAATAGTGTCTCTTTTAGCGATATTTTTAGCCATTTTTACTGTAATACGGCAAGTGCTAAATCTAACAAATAAGGATAATAATGATAAAACGAATTAGCATTATAATAGCAGCACTATTGCTGCTATTTGCATTAAGTTTTAGTATACACAGTACAATACTATCTCAAAGTTTAGGCTTTTCATTACTTAATATCTACTTGTTTTTTGTTTTAGGAGCCATTTTGGTTTATGGTGTTGTAGAAGTTGTGTTTAGCAAATTACCCAATCAAGCAGGCTACGCTTATTTAATGATGATGTGTTTAAAAATAGGCGCTTTTGTGTTAATTTTTCAACAAGACGTGTTCTCGAAAGCAGATTTGTTACAAGTAGAGCGTATAAGTTTGGTAGTGCCTTTATTTCTGTTTTTAGCAGCAGAAGCTATAGCTGTAGCGAATTTGTTAAACAGCAAATAGTTACAAATAATATCGATGAATAAAAACTATTCGATTTTAACTAAAAAAACTACCGCAAAGAAAGTTTGCAGTTTTGATTTATTGTGTACATTTGCACAAATTTTAGAAAGCACAAATTCATTACTTAGTAAGGATATAATGATTGCAAAAAAATCTATCACGTTTATAGCTGTTTTAGTACTAGCTTTAGTTTCTTTTAAAAGCTTTGCTGGAGACGAAGGTCACCATGACAAAGGAAACACTATAGATACTCCAAAGGAAATAAAGGAGTATATAGGACACCACTTAAAGGACGCTCACGATTTTCATTTATTTTCAGACAATGCTTCGGGTAAACATTATGGCTTCCCATTACCAGTAATCGTTTGGACAAGCAAAGGTTTAAAAACATTTATGTCTTCAGCATTTCATCATGACGATGCTGGTCATATTGTTGTCGAAAAAGGAGATGTAAAGCTTACAAAAGTACACAGTAAGATTTATGAATTAGATGCGGGTGCCACAACTGTAAATTTCGATGCCCATCATCATCCAACAAATGCACACAAGGTTTTAGATTTTTCTATTACTAAAAGTGTTTTTGGAATGCTACTAGCAGGACTCCTAATGTTATTAGGTTTTACAGCATTAGCTAGAGGTTATAAGAAAGGCAAAAAAATACCAACTGGTTTTGGTCGTGTATTAGAGCCATTAGTTATTTATGTGAGAGACGATATAGCGCGACCAAATATAGGAGAGAAAAAATACAGAAAGTTTATGGGCTTTTTGTTAACCGTATTTTTCTTTATCTGGATATTGAATCTGTTGGGATTAACACCACTTGGTTTTAACGTAACAGGGCAAATAGCAGTAACAGCATGTTTAGCTATTTTTACAGTAATAATATATTTGTTTAGCGGAAGTAAAGATTTCTGGGCACATACGTTATGGATGCCAGGCGTACCAGTAGTATTACGTCCAATATTAGCAGTAATAGAACTTATAGGTTTTGTGCTAATTAAGCCGTTCTCTTTATTAGTGCGTTTGTTTGCAAACATGACAGCAGGGCACTTTGTAGTGATGAGCTTAATAGCATTAATGATTACGCTAAAAGAGGCATTCGGTCCAGTAGGATCAACAGGAATGTCTTTAGTATTAGCTTTGTTTATATCGGTTATAGAAATACTAGTAGCCTTTTTACAAGCATTTATTTTTACGATGTTATCATCGTTATTTATAGGAATGGCTGTTGAAGAACATGACCATCATTAATAAGAATTTGTTTAATTAATATTTATAAAAATCAAGTAAAATGGGAGGAACTCTTAATTTAATTGGAGCAGGATTAATCGTAATCGGAGGAGGAATTGGATTAGGCCAAATTGGTAGCAAAGCAATGGAAGGTATTGCACGTCAACCAGAAGCGGCTGGAAAAATCCAAACTGCAATGATCATCATTGGAGCCTTATTAGAAGGTTTAGCATTTGGTGCATTAATCTTAGGGAAGTAAGAATTTCCTAAAAACAAATTAAGCAGCATTCTGTAGCGGTTGGCTACAGAAGCTGTTTTCTAAAAAAATTAAACAAAAAAAGTTAAGTAATCTATAGAATAGTATGGAAACGTTATTAAATGATTTTTCGGTAGGTTTGTTTGTAATGCAAGCCGTTATCTTATTAATATTAATTTTATTAATGAGAAAATTTGCTTGGAAACCAATACTTAATGCCTTAGATGAAAGAGAAACAGGTATTGAAGATGCGTTAAAATCTGCAGAGAACGCAAAACGAGAAATGGAGAACCTTCAAGCCAGCAACCAAAAGTTATTACAGGAAGCACGAACAGAACGAGAAGCCATGTTAAAAGAAGCTCGTGAAATCAAGACAAAGATGATTGAAGATGCTAAGACAGAAGCTAAAGAAGAATCTGAAAAGCTAATGCAGCAAGCCCAAGCAAGTATAGAAACGGAAAAGAAAGCAGCTATAGCAGATTTAAAATCTCAAGTAGCAAGCTTATCTATAGATATTGCTGAAAAAGTAGTGCGTCAAGAATTATCCAACAAAGACAAGCAAGAACAATTAGTATCATCTTTATTAGGTGAAGCTACATTAAACTAATAACTTAAAACTCAAAAACTGTTTCTTTTAGAAATGGTTTAAGTAAAAGATATGGCCGGAACAAGAGCAGCAATACGATATGCAAAAGCAGTATTAAGTTTAGCCCTTTCTCAAAACAAAGCAGAGGCGGTTAACGAAGATATGAAGGGTATTGCAAGTACCATTGCACAAAGCGAAGACTTAGCTAATGTGCTTAGTAACTCTGTTGTAAAAGCAGAGGCTAAAAAAGCAGCCTTACTAGCTATTTTCCCTAAATTAGATTCCATTAGTACAGGACTTTTTGATGTGTTAATAGCTAATAAAAGAGTTAGTCTTTTAAATGCAATAGCATTAAAGTACAATGCATTGTTCGATGCCCATAACGGTAAAGAAGCTGCTCAAGTTACTACAGCTGTACCATTAACAAAAGATTTAGAAGCCAAAGTGCTTGCTAAAGTTAAAGCCTTAACCAACAAAGAAGTAGATTTAGAAAGTATTGTAGATGAAACCATTTTGGGAGGCTTTATATTACGCGTTGGAGATAAGCAGTTCGATGCTAGTATTTCTAACAAATTAAATAAATTGAAAAGAGAATTTACATTAAATTAAAATAATTCAGAATTCTGAATACTGAATTCAAAATTAACAATTATGGCAGAAGTAAAACCAGCTGAAGTATCAGCGATCTTAAAACAACAACTTGAGGGTTTTGAAGCCTCAGCTTCATTGGATGAAGTAGGAACAGTACTTACTGTTGGAGATGGTATTGTACGTGCTTACGGATTGTCTAACGCACAATACGGTGAGTTAGTAGAATTCGATGGCGGCTTAGAAGGTATTGTACTTAACCTTGAAGAAGATAACGTTGGTATCGTATTGCTAGGTGGTTCATCAGGTGTAAGAGAAGGCTCTACTGTAAAACGTACAGGACGTATCGCTTCTATAAATGTAGGAGAGGGGATAGTAGGACGTGTTGTAGATACCTTAGGAAACCCTATTGATGGTAAAGGGCCTATTTCTGGAGAAACCTACCAGATGCCTTTAGAGCGTAAAGCGCCAGGAGTTATTTACCGTGAGCCTGTAACGGAGCCATTACAAACAGGTATTAAGTCTATCGATGCCATGATTCCTGTAGGTCGAGGCCAACGTGAGTTGGTTATTGGAGACCGCCAAACTGGTAAAACAACAGTTTGTATCGATACCATCTTAAATCAAAAAGAATTTTACGATGCAGGTGAGCCTGTATACTGTATATATGTAGCTGTGGGTCAAAAAGCATCTACAGTAGCAAACATTGCCAAAGTACTAGAAGAAAAAGGCGCATTAGCATATACAACTATTGTAGCTGCAAATGCATCAGATCCTGCACCAATGCAAGTATACGCCCCAATGGCAGGTGCTGCAATAGGAGAGTATTTTAGAGATACGGGACGCCCAGCATTAATCATTTACGATGATTTGTCAAAACAAGCCGTAGCTTACCGTGAGGTATCCTTATTATTACGTCGTCCACCAGGACGCGAGGCCTACCCAGGAGATGTATTTTATTTACACTCGCGTTTATTAGAGCGCTCTGCTAAGGTAATCAACGATGACGATATTGCTAAGGACATGAACGACTTGCCAGATTCCTTAAAACCAATTGTAAAAGGTGGTGGTTCTTTAACAGCATTACCAATTATCGAAACACAAGCAGGAGATGTATCTGCTTATATCCCAACAAACGTAATTTCGATTACAGATGGGCAAATCTTCTTAGATGGCGATTTATTTAACTCTGGTGTACGTCCAGCAATTAACGTAGGTATTTCTGTATCTCGTGTTGGTGGTAACGCACAGATTAAATCGATGAAGAAAGTATCAGGTACATTAAAACTAGATCAAGCACAGTTTCGTGAGTTAGAAGCATTTGCTAAATTTGGATCAGATTTAGATGCAGTAACACTTAACGTAATTGAAAAAGGAAAGCGTAACGTTGAAATTTTAAAGCAAGCGCAAAACGATCCTTTTACAGTAGAAGATCAAGTTGCAATTATCTATGCAGGTTCTAAAAACTTATTAAAAGATGTACCTGTAAATAAGGTAAAAGAATTTGAAAAAGATTTTATAGAGTTCTTAAATGCAAAACATAGAGGTGTTTTAGATACTTTAAAATCAGGTAAGCTAACAGACGAAGTAACAGATACGTTATTGACTGTAGCTAAGGATTTATCTTCAAAATACAAACAATAAAAGTTTAGAGTTGTGGATTAAGAGTTTTGATTTTTAATCCATAACTCTTAATTCATAATTCATAATTTGAACTATGGCAAATTTAAAAGAAATACGTAATAGAATATCATCGGTATCTTCAACGATGCAGATTACTAGTGCCATGAAAATGGTATCTGCTGCAAAATTAAAGAAGGCACAAGATGCTATTACAGCAATGCGTCCTTATGCAGATAAGTTAACAGAGCTTCTACAAAATTTAAGTGCAACTCTAGACGAGAATTCTGGAGGTAAATTTTCAGAAGAACGTGACGTTACTAAAGTATTGATCGTTGTTATTACTTCTAACAGAGGTTTAGCAGGAGCATTTAACTCTAATATTATCAAACAAGTAAACCATTTAACCGATAATACGTATGCTAACAAAGAGGTATCGTATCTCACTATTGGAAAAAAAGGTAACGACGCGTTTAAGAAAACCAATAAAATAGTAGCGAATAAAAGCACTGTTTTCGATGCGTTGACTTTCGATAATGTTGCAGCCATAGCTCAAGATTTAATGGATAGATTTGTAGCAGGAGAGTTCGATAAAATTGAAGTTGTGTATAACAAATTCAAAAATGCGGCAACACAAATCGTAATGACAGAACAGTTTTTACCAATCGTACCTGTAACAGGAGGCGATGTTAATAACAGTGTAGATTATATTTTCGAACCTTCGAAAGAAGAGATCGTAGAAGAGTTAATCCCTAAGTCATTAAAAACACAATTGTACAAAGGCATTAGAGATTCTTTTGCTTCAGAGCACGGCGCACGTATGACGGCGATGCACAAAGCAACAGATAACGCTACAGAGTTGAGAGATCAACTTAAATTAACGTACAATAAAGCCAGACAAGCGGCTATTACTAACGAAATTTTAGAAATTGTTGGTGGAGCAGAAGCTTTAAATAACTAGTACACAACATAAATTGATTATTGAAAATTGCTTCAATAATTAAAATCAAACAAAGACCTAACTCTAACAGTTAGGTTTTTTTGTTTTAAAAAGCCTATTTTTAACATTACAAATTACTAGTTTTTTGAACACACTTAAAAAGTTCTTTAAGGATACTATTATCTATGGAATAGCAGCCATTCTACCAAGAGCAATTAACATTGGTTTGGTAAAGCTACATACAAGTGTATTTGGAAGCGAAAAGTATGCTATAAATACAGACTACTACGTTTATGCGGCTTATTTAAATGCATTGCTTACTTACGGTTTAGAAACCGCTTTTTTTAGATTTTTCAGCAAAGAGAAAGAAAAAGGCAAGGTAATCTCTACATCGTTTATAGCCTTATTAACTACAACTCTGCTTTTTCTTGCTATAGGTTTATATAATGCGCAAAACATAACAGTATTATTCGGCTTTCAAGATGTCCTTCATGTAAAAATACTAGTTTGGACTGTGTTTTTAGATACCATTGTAGTTATTCCCTATGCCTACTTACGCGTTACAAACCAACCCATTAAATTCACCGTAATAAGAGTTCTTAATATTTTAGTTTTTGCCATTCTAAATATTTTAATGCTCTGGCTGATACCTAAAGGCTATTTATCGGAGAACTACCTCCCGAAGACATTTTATTTTTACGAAAACGGTACACCCCAAGTCGTCTATGTATTCTTGGCAAATGTAACAGCAAGTTTTATGACTTTAATATTCCTGTTACCTGTTATTTTCAAGATAAAGGGCGGTATAGATAAAATAGTCTTAAAACGATTACTTAACTATGGTATACCAATTATGATTGGTAGTCTGGCATACGTTACTAACGAGAACGTGGATAAACTCTTTTTAAGAGATTTAATAGGCGGTAAGGAGATGGGCATTTACGCAGCATGTTACAAATTAGGTGTCTTTATGTCGTTATACGTAATGGCGTTCCGTTTAGGCGCAGAACCATTTTTCTTCAATCACCAAAAAGAAAAAAACGCAAAATACCATTACGCCACGATTTTAAAATGGTTTACAGTTTTAGGTGCTCTATTTATGCTAATAGTAGTTTGTTATATCGATGTTTTTGCTAGCATTTTATTAGGAAGAGAAGAGTATTTCGAGGCTTTAAAAATTGTACCCATAATACTATTAGCCAACCTATGTTTGGGGATTTACAATAACCTCTCTATATGGTATAAACTAACCGATAGAACACTATACGGAATGTACATTTCTATTTTTGGAGCTACTATTACTGTAGTATTTAACATTATAATGATACCTCTAATTGGTTTTATAGCCTCAGCTTGGGCTACTTTGGCAGCATATGGAAGCATGATGATAGTATCCTATATTATAGGTAAAAAATATTATAAAGTACCTTACAATGTAAAACGTATTATACTATACCTTATGTTAACATCTATTTTAAGCCTGGTGTCATTTATAGATATTTTTAGAGGGAACTATTATGTTGCCTCAAGCATAGTTTTATTATTTTTGATACTAGTATATATTCTGGAAAAAAACGAAATAAAAAAATTACTTAAACGCTAACATGCAAATAAAAATAATAAACAAGTCCAACCACGAGTTACCACATTACGAGACTATAGCCTCGGCAGGTATGGATTTGAGAGCAAACATATCAGAGTCGCGCACATTAAAACCATTAGAACGTAGTATTGTAGGGACAGGCCTATTTATAGAACTTCCAGTGGGTATAGAAGCACAAGTACGCCCTAGAAGTGGTTTAGCCGCTAAAAAAGGAGTTACAGTATTAAACGCGCCAGGAACTATAGATGCCGACTATAGAGGCGAAATAGGCGTTATTTTAGTAAACCTCTCTAACGAAGATTTTATTATAAATAATGGAGAGCGTATTGCACAACTGGTTATTGCAAAACACGAACGAGCCGAATGGGCAGAGGTAAACAAACTATCGACGACAGATAGAGGCGAAGGCGGTTTTGGGAGTACGGGGGTAAAGTAAATTCTTGCGAAGCCAAGAATCTGGGCGTTGATAATACGAAACAATGATATCTCTATAATTATGATAGATACGCTGAAAAGCGTTTCATAAATAGGAATTACAAATAATATTGAAGAGAGTATAAAAGAATATAAACTAAAGTTTTATCCAAAAATCATTTACAGCTAAATACAATTGCGATAAATTGATTTTATTTTGAAAAAGGTTTAAAAGCTTTGCCTAGAGAAAAAGATTAGCGTTTGAAAAATAAAGTTCATCGAAAACAAAACCTAATTGAGATGATATATAAAAAACGAAACTTTTAGTTTTAACAATTTTAGAAGATAAACGTATAACCTAAAAAACACCTGCGCTCGCAGGCATAAATATGAAAATAATAGTACCAATGGCGGGTCGAGGTTCTCGATTACGTCCACATAGTTTAACCGTACCAAAACCATTAATACCAGTAGCAGGGCAGCCTATTGTACACCGTTTGGTAAAAGACATTACTAAAGTTTTAAAACAACCAGTAGAAGAGATAGCCTTTGTTTTAGGAGATCCAGCATGGTTTGGAGACGACGTAGTTAGAAGTTTAGAAGCATTAGCCAAAAGCTTAGGCGCTAAAGCCTCTATTTACCGCCAGGACAAACCACTGGGGACAGGCCATGCCATTATGTGTGCAGAACCCTCTTTGTCCGGCCCAGCAGTAATTGCCTATGCAGATACCTTAATTAGAGCAGCGTTCGATTTAGACCCAACTGCAGATAGCGTAATTTGGACCAAACAAGTAGAGAATCCAGAAGCCTATGGTGTAGTGCAACTTAATGCTAACAACGAAATTACAGAGCTCGTAGAAAAGCCAGAAACATTTGTAAGCGATCAAGCTGTAATCGGTATTTACTATTTTAAAGATGTGGCTGTATTAAAAGGCAAATTACAAGAGATCTTAGACGAAAATGTTATGAATGGTGGCGAATACCAAATTAACGACGGTATTAAGCGCATGATGGCAGACGGTAAAATCTTTAAAACAGGAACTGTAGACGAGTGGATGGATTGCGGTAATAAAAACATTACTATAGAAACCAACCAACGCATGTTGGGCTTTTTAAAAGCAGACGGAGAAGAGCAATTAGTGGCAGACTCTGTAACTCTAGAAAACGCTACAATTATAGAACCCTGCTTTGTTGGCGAAAACGTTATTTTAAAGAACACAACCATTGGCCCTTTTGTATCTGTTGGAACTGGTACAGTTATTGAAAATGCTACGATTGAGAATAGTTTAATTCAAACCAATTCGGAAATTAAAAATGCAAAATTGGTTAATGCTATGATTGGAAACAACGTAAAATACAATGGCGAATTTACAAGTATAAGTATAGGCGATTATTCCGTTTTAGAATAGTAGATTATGTATGGTGTTCTGTATGAATTTAAAGTGAAGCCAGAAATGGAAGAGCAGTTTGTTAAAAGCTGGTCTGAGCTTACTAAATTAATATATAAACACGAAGGCAGTTTAGGCTCTCGTTTACATAAAAAGAGTGATTTGGAGTATATTGCTTATGCACTATGGCCTAACAAAGCTAAGTTTAATGCCATTCATAATAATTTGCCAGATACCGCAATAGCATATAGAGATACAATGAGAGCATCTTGTAATACAGTTGGTATAATGTATCAATGTGAAGTTATAGAAGATTTACTGCATAAAAGTGTATATGAAGAATAGATGTTTTTACATAATAAGAGTGTTTTTGGTAATAGCAATATTACCCATGCATTTCTATGGCCAAGAAAATTTAAGTAAGCCGCCAGATGATGATTTGGGTGAGGCTGAAGATAAATTTCAAGAATTGTTTTTTGAAGCTTTAAAACAAAAAGGCATTGAAAATTACGACAAAGCAGCCGAAGCATTATTGCAATGTATAGAAATTGATAAAAAACCCGCAGTATTATATTTCGAATTAGGGAAAAGCTATATAAAACTAAAGAATTTTGGAGCAGCAGAAGATGCTTTAAAAACAGCCGTTAGTAAGGCACCAGATAATGAGTGGTATTTAGATGAGCTTTATGGGTATTACATTTCACAAAAAGAACTGAATAAAGCGCTTAAAACAGTAAAGCAACTTGTAAAATACCACCCAGATTACAAAGAAGATCTAGCCAATTTGTACGTTAAAATGAAAAAGTATGATGAAGCGTTAGAATTACTTGATGAGCTCGACGCGTCCTTTGGCATATCGGTGGCTAGAGACCGCTTGCGTAATGGTGTATACAAAGCAACAGGAAGAGCAAAAGACCAGATTGAGAACTTGGAATCTAGAGTAGATAAAAATCCAAAAAACGAAGCCAACTATTTAGGGTTAATATACCGTTACAGCGAGCAAAACGAAAAAGAAAAAGCATTCGAAACTGCAAAAGAACTTTTAAAAGTAAAACCCAACTCGCAATTAGTACACTTGGCTTTATATAAGTTTTATTTAGACAAAAACAATGCAGAAGAAGCTATAAAATCTATGAAAATTGTAGTGCAAAGCGATGCTATAAAACCCAATGCCAAGCTAAAAGTATTGTCCGATTTTGTAAACTTTGTAAAACTTAACCCAAAATACGATACAGATTTAATTGAAGCGACTACGCTTTTAGATGGGCAAACAGACGCCAAAACATTATCAGATCTTGCAGATTATTACTTACACAAAAATGATAAGGTAAAAGCACTAGAAACATTTCAAAAAGCGTTAAAAGCAGATAGCGATAATTTTACGCTGCTAAAACACGTATTGTTGCTCCATCTGGATTTAAAACAGTACGATGCGGCGCAGGTAAAAAGTGATGCAGCAATTTTAAAATACCCGGCACAGCCCTTATGCTACCTTATTAATGGTACAGCATTAAACGCATTACAGAATCCAAAAAAAGCAATATCCTCTTTGGAGTCTGGACTAGATTGGGTAATTGAAAATCCTGCAATGGAAGCCGATTTTTATTTACAGTTAGCTAAAGCCAATACATTATTAAACAATACCGTAAAGGCTAAAACGTTTACCGATAAAGCCAATACTCTAAAAAATAAATAAAACAAACAGGTTTAATTTTGAAGAAAACACACTACATACACAGTTTAATTTTAGCCTTAGTACTATTTACAAGTTGTAAATCTTCAAAAGTTGCCAGAGATGTAACATCAAATTTAAAACTATCTGCAAAACAGGTTGTAAAAGAAAATGCGAAGAAAGCTGCTAATTTTAAAACTCTACAATCAAAATTAAAAATAACTTATACAGATGGTGCAAAACAGCAAGCACATACAGTTAGTTATAGAATGCAAAAAGACGAAGTATTATGGATAAGTGCGCCGTTTGGAATTATTAGAGCTAAAATTACACCAAATGAAGTCGCATTCTATAATAAATTAGATAACACTTATTTTAAAGGAGACTTTGATTATTTTAGTAAACTGTTAGGCACCAGTTTAAACTTTCAAAACATTCAAAACATACTTCTGGGCGAAACACTGTTTAATTTAAAAGACAACACTTATAAACTCTCCTTACACGAAGGCAACTATGCGTTACAACCAAAACAACAACAAGATTTATACGAAATCTTTTACTTGTTAAATCCTTCGCATTATAAAGTACAATCGCAACAGTTGTCTAGATTTAAAGAGCAACAACACCTGCAAATCGATTATTTAGACTATCAAAACGTACAAGAACAAGAATTGCCAAGAACCATAAAGATAATAGCCGTTAAAGGGCAAGACGAAGTTAAAGCCGCACTCGAATTTAAAAGTGTAGTTTTAGATCAAGAACTAAGGTTTCCATTTAAAATTCCTTCGGGATACAAAAAAATAGAACTCTAATGGCTTTACAAAAGCATGTCTTTAAACTATGTTTTGCAGTACTGCTTATGTTTACAAGTGGTAATAGCACGGCACAAAATAACAAACAGAAGCAGTTAGAGAACCGTAGGCAAGAATTACGTAGAGAAATACAAAAAATTAATGCACTACGAAAAGAAGGCAACTCAAAGGCTAAATCCCAACTTTCTTTAATAGAGGATTTCGACTATAAAATTAAAGTTTTAAGCAGGCTTATAAAAGTTACAAATCAGCAAGCCAATCTCTTAAATAGAAAAATAAACGATAACCAAAAACAAATAGGGACGTTGCGTAACGAGTTAAAGCTTTTAAAAGAAAACTATGCTGCAATGATAGTAAAGTCTTATAAGAGCAGAAACCAACAAAGCCGCATCATGTTTCTATTGTCTTCCGATAATTTTAAGCAAGCGTACAAGCGTTTGCAGTACATGAAGCAATACACAGACCATCAAAAAGAGCAAGGCGAAACTATAAAGGCCAAAACACTCGAACTTCAAAAAATAAATAAAGACCTCCTGCTTCAAAAGAAAGCCAAAGATGCCTTACTGGCAGAAAATAAAAAATCGCAAAACGATTTAGAGAAAGAACGGCAGCAGCACCAAGTTATAATGGCTTCTATTAGAAAAGAATTGGGCAAATATACCGCTCAAATTAGAGCCAAACAGCGCGAAGCAGATAAAATAGATAGCGCTATAGACCGTATCATTAAAACAGCAATAGCAAAGTCTAAAACCAATAAAAAGATAACAACCAAAACAGCCTCTGGAAGTTTTGCACTAACACCAGAAGAAAAAGTGTTGTCTAATAATTTTGCATCCAACAAAGGGAAACTGCCCTGGCCTGTAGAAAATGGCTATGTAAGCTTGGGCTACGGTACACAACCACACCCCATAAATAAAAGCTTAACCATAAAAAGCAACGGTGTGCGGATAAATACAAAAAACGGCGCGAAAGCTAGAGCTGTTTTCGATGGTAAAGTAATGAGTATTGTGCGTTTAAAAAATGTAAATCCCATTGTAATGGTGCAGCACGGTAACTATATTACCACTTATAAAAACCTCTCAAAATTGTATGTAAAGGAAGGGGATACGGTAAAAACAAAACAAGTGTTGGGAGATGTGGCAACAAACAATTTTACAGGAAAAACAACACTTAGTTTTATTGTTTCCAAAGGCAGTGCCACACAAAACCCTAAGAGTTGGATTTATAAAATGTAGCATGCGAAGTTTTTGTTTGTAAATCGTAGCGTTGGTTATATTTTTGTAACTACAAACCCACGTCTGGTTTTCTTATAGTACTTACCATTCCAATAGTAATACTCTCTACCTTGTACTTTTATAATTTTGTGGTGTCTAGGCGGCGTTTTTATAACAGTTGCAGGAGATAATTTTGCAACTAGACGCGTTGCACAAGATGAGGAACTCATCATACAAACAAACGACACTAGAATAAAAAACAGTCTCATAAATATTTAAATTAGTGGGGTTAAACTGTTAGACTACGCTAATATAAAAAGGTTTAATCAAATAATGCCCTTAATTCTGTAGCATCATTAGGCTTCATTTTACCAGCCAACAATAAACTTAACTGTTTTCGTCTTAAAGCAGCATCGAATCGTTCTTTCTCCAAATCGGTTTCTGGAGACAGTTCTGGCACCATTACAGGTCTTCCAGTATTGTCTACAGCCACAAACGTATATATCGCTTCGTTAGCTTTGGTTTTAGCTCCAGACTCCCTGTCTTCCATCCAAACATCAATAAAGACCTCCATGGATGTTTTAAACGCTCGAGACACCTTAGCTTCTACGGTAACTACACTCCCCAAGGGTACAGCTCTATTAAATGCAACATGATTAACAGAAGCTGTTACAACCACGCGCCTAGAATGTCTTCGAGCAGAAATACAGGCGGCACGATCCATACGTGCTAAAAGTTCGCCACCAAAAAGATTGTTTAAAGGATTGGTTTCACTAGGTAACACCATATCCGTCATAGTGGCCTTAGATTGCTCTGGGGTTTTTGCTTCCATTCTTGTCTTTAATAATATGCTACAAAGTTACGTATTAAAGTAATAAAAATGGTACGGTAAATATTAATCCACTTTTTTAACCAATAGCCAAGCGCTACTATTGTGTGTTTTTTTGAAGTCTTGTAGTGCTTTTCTAGCCTCTAATCTAGTCTTGTAACTCGCATAAACCACTTGATGCAAACCGTAACGGTTGGTACCAATTTTTCGAGCACTAAAACCTTCTGCTCTAAGCTGGGTTACTTTTTTATCGCAATTCTCTTCAACTCTAAATGCTCCAGCAACAATATGGTAGTTTCCTGTTTGTTTGGTAACATTTAAGGTTATAGCAGGCATAGGATTTAAATTAAAAGTAGCCTGTTGTATTTTAGTTTCTAAAGTTTGTGCAGCCTGTTCTTGAGCCAGCTGGTTGTGCGTCTCCACCTGGTTGATATGGTATTTAGAGGCACCAAAGCTACCTAAGGCTAATGCAAGTAGCGCTACAGCAGCGTATTTAAAATAATTGGTTGTGTTGCGCTTTTCTGGCGTTATGGCAATTGGCGTGTTAGTTTCAATCGCAGCAACAACTTCTTTATGAGTTTCTCGGGTAACAGCTATAGATTCATATTGCGATAGCCCAAAAGCATCAGTTAAATAATTTAAATTATAAGAAGGTTCAAAAACCATTTTACCTTCTGTATTTAAAATAATAGTGCCAATATTTCTAAACGTTATAGTCTCACCTTGGTTAAGATGAGATTTTAAGGTTTCTACACTTTTTTTAATGTTTTGAAGCGTGACTTCAAAAGGTAATTTCTCTACGTCTGCAATGTAGCGTGCTAAAAGCCCATCGTTGTTAGTTATCTGGGCGTTAAAGGCAATGACTTTCTTTGGCGGATAAAATGAGTGGGTATCGCTATTTACTATAGCAGATTGATAATCAGTTAAAAACGCGCCAAATTCAGGAACGATAACACACTCGTACCTGTAAAGCAAATCGCTAATGTAGTTTTCTAATTGCATATTACAAATTTAGGAAAATATGCTTTTTTTTAAATTTTTATATCCACTATTTTATTAACAAAACGAAAAAATGACGTTCTTGTATTAACAATCAATAGTTTATATGGAAGACGACGATTTACTGTATACGTTAGCACTGCAACATGTGCCAAATATAGGAGATATTTTGGCCAAACGTTTAATTGCGCATTGCGGTACAGCTAAGGCTGTTATGCAGTCTAAAAAAGAAACATTATTAAAAATTGATGGTATTGGTACTCATACACTGCGTAACTTTTTTGATGTAACTCACTTAAAGGCTGCTGAAAATGAGATAGCATTTATCGCAGATAATGCTATAAAAGTATCTTATTTTAAAGACGAAAAGTATCCCGTAGCTCTAAAACACTGTATAGATAGTCCTGTATTACTTTTTGAGACAGGAACAATTAATGTAACTGAGAGCCCTGTAATTAGCATAGTAGGCACACGAAAAATTACCAATAGTGGTGTGGCATTTTGCGAAAGGTTGGTAGAAGTTTTAAAACCGTATAATCCAGTTATTGTCTCTGGGTTTGCCTACGGTACAGATATTTCGGCACATAAAAGTGCTATTGAAAATAGTTTACAAACCATTGGTTGTTTAGCACATGGGCTAAACCAAATTTACCCTAAAGTGCATAAAAAGTATATGGCTGCAGTCGAGGCTAATGGTGGGTTTTTAACTGATTTCTGGAGTTCTGATACGTTTGATAGAAATAATTTTTTAAAGCGCAATCGTGTAATAGCTGGTTTGAGTGAAGCTACTATAGTTATAGAATCTGCCGAGAAAGGGGGCAGTTTGGTTACGGCAGATATTGCGCATTCATACAATAGAGATGTTTTTGCTGTGCCAGGACGGCCAACCGATAAATTAAGTACAGGTTGTAATAATTTAATTAAAAGCCAAAAGGCACACATGCTTACCAACCCTCTAGATGTTCCTTATATGTTAAATTGGCAGTTGGAAAAAACAAGTAAACCTGCTGTGCAAAAACAGTTGTTTGTAGAATTGGACGCCACCGAAAAAGTAATTTATAATTACCTGAAAACGGAACATAAGCAACAGTTAGATGCTATAGCATTGCATTGCAAAATACCCATATTTAAAGTATCGAGTACATTGCTAAATATGGAATTAAAAGGTGTTATCAGGCCATTGCCAGGTAAGTTGTTCGAGGTGGTATAAATGTTGTGGCAATTATAGTGTAAAATTATGCCAATTGTAAATTAAAATAAACTTAAAGTGTGTTAGTGTGTAATCCGGATTTCATAATAATTATTCATTTTCATCATAAATTTCTGTTTTGCGGTTGTTTCTAACCATAATTTTAGCGCTTTAAGGTTTTTAAATTTTGGTAATAGGTACCGTTTTTGCCTGAGTCATTACACGAAATTGAGATTCAGCTTAAAAAAGATTGAAGGGTTTCTACACTTTAATAAGATTTTATCTTAATTGTTTTAAGGTTAATTCATTTTTTTATAACATGTTTTTTCTTTCTTTATCGTCAAGTTTGAGGCCGTTTCTATTGTAAACAGGGTTTAAAGGAGCATAACATAAAAGCTTGGATGAAAGACGAAATGAATTACTTAATATATTGTTAAGAATGGATCATGTATATTAAATGATTATGATAAATATATCAAGTCATCAGAGATTAATAATTTTTAAATGTAAAGGGAAATGTAGGCTACGGTATCGGTATTGTTATCATGCAAAGCTTTTACTAATGTAATAGACGAAACATGTATTCTAACATAAATTTCGATCCTCAAGATTGCAACTAAAAATGATACATAAATCACCATTATTTTTTGTTTTACTGTTATTCTCTTGCGTAACTAAGCAAGAGAATAATTTAAGTGCCGATGTAAATTCAATAATTTCGACACTTATTAATGAGTTTGGTAAACCTATGTTTCTACCACCACCGCCTCCAGAAAAAAAGGTTTCCTACTATAGTGATATAGAATTAGACTCTATACTCGGTTTAAATCAAAGAATAGGTGTTTACCCTTATTTATATATTGAAAGAACTAAGGGAAATGAAAACATAAAATTGTCTCAAATAGATACCCTTGAAACAAAATTCAATTTTCAAAAAAAGAAAACACCAATTGAAATAAGTAATCTGCAAACACCTAAAAATTTCAATATAACTTATATTGATACAACACTAAACAAACACGAACAATACGTTAATTATGACAAACAATTTTTCTTCTCAAACTTATATCTCTCGGAAAAAAAAGATGTAGCTTTAGTGAACATCTCTGTAAAGCATAGTGGTTTATATGAATGTTTATTAGAAAAAAAGAATGGTAATTGGTATGTTAAAAACTATAAAATGACCTATATATACTAAGAATATTGCTACTCCGTATTTTTAAAATAAAGGCATATGAAATTAATCGTGGGGTAGGCTATTATGTATACGATGCTAAAGTTTTAAACGATGAGATCGTGAAATTTACCAAATAAATCTAAAGTTAATAATGAAACTAATGTTAACTGTAACTAAATATATCTTTTTGTGTTTCGTATTGTATTCATGCTCTAATACAAGTTTACAAAAACACGAAGATGCCTATCGTGCATTGGCAGAAATTACAATACATAAGTATGTCAAGCCTATAATGCCACCACCTCCACCCAACCTATCCGATGTCGATTTTAAATCTGTATCAGATTCCATAAGAGCAAATTTCAATTGGACAGACACTTTAAACGTGCAATTATTTGCTGATAATGCTATAAAAATAGTAGAAGATGATGAGTTCAAAGCTAATGGCAATTTAGATAAACTCACAATTTTATATGATAAGGGAATTAGCTATGACATGCCAATAGATATATCTAAAATTCACAGTACTGATAAAATTAAAATACATAAGGGGGATATTATACCATTTTAAAAATAATTTGACGTATATTAGCATATGAGTTTACGCCAAACATTACAAATTAAGGAGAGTTTAGA
>CANLCJ010000025.1 GCA_947489085.1 uncultured Flavobacteriaceae bacterium | reverse complement strand
TACATTTGTGGAAGAGTAGGTCGTCGCCTTTTTTGAATCCTCAATCTAATTTTTAGATTGAGGATTTTTTTTATACCTATATCTTGGTTTTACTTCTAAAGGCAAGTTTAATATCAATCCTTTAACACACTTCTGGAAATCACAATTTTTTGAATTTCGGAGGTACCTTCGTAAATTTGAGTGATTTTAGCGTCTCGCATTAAACGCTCTACATGATATTCTTTAACAAAACCATTGCCCCCATGAATTTGTACAGCCTCTACAGTTTGCTCCATAGCAACTTTAGAAGCGTATAATTTTGCTACAGCACTAGAAGTATCGTAGTTTCTTCCTAAATCTTTGTCTACAGCAGACTTAAAAACAAGAAGGCGAGCAGCTTCTATTTCTGTATACATATCTGCCAATTTAAAAGCTATGGCTTGGTGGTTGCATATTTCTGTACCAAAGGCTTTTCGTTCTTTGGAATATTTTAAAGCCAGTTCGTAAGCGCCTTGAGCTATGCCTAGTGCCTGAGCTGCAATGCCAATACGTCCTCCAGAGAGTGTTTTCATAGCAAATTTAAATCCAAAACCATCATCTCCTACACGATTGGCTTTAGGAACTTTTACATCATTAAACTGTAGTGTATGTGTATCGCTGCCACGAATACCAAGTTTGTCTTCTTTTGGCCCTATGTGGAAACCCTCCATACCTTTTTCAACTATAAAAACATTAATACCTTTATGGCCTTTTTCACGATCGGTCTGTGCAACAACCAAATAAATATCTGCACGTCCACCGTTAGTAATCCAGTTTTTAGTGCCGTTTAAAATATAGTGATCTCCTTGAGCTATAGCAGTTGTTTTTTGAGATGTTGCGTCGCTACCTGCTTCAGGTTCACTCAAACAAAAGGCACCAATTTTTTCACCCTTAGCTAAAGGGCTTAGGTAATTAATTTTTTGTTCCTCTGTACCAAAAGCTTCTAAGCCATAACAGACTAAAGAATTATTTACAGAAACTATTACAGAGGCAGAGGCATCAATCTTAGATAACTCTTCCATAATGAGAACGTAGGATATGGTATCCATACCGCTACCACCATATTTAGGATCTACCATAATACCCATAAAGCCCAAATCGGCCATTTTTTTTACCAGACTTTCAGGAAATTCTTGAGCATTGTCACGCTCTATAACACCAGGTAATAATTCCATTTGCGCAAAATCTCTGGCTGCGTCTCTTATCAATTTATGTTCTTCCGATAGGTTAAAATCCATAATTCGTAATTATTTTGTTATTTACTTGTGAGATGTTTACGAATATACTGTTTAAATAGTGATTTTTCAATAGATATTAGTAATTTTACCTAATATGAATAAAGGAAAATACAGTGTAATAGGAGTCATGTCTGGAACATCTCTAGATGGTATAGATATAGTGCATGTGCAATTTTATTTAGAACCCCAATGGCAGTTTAAGGTTTTAAAAGCAGAAACCATACAATATACGTCATACTGGAAACAAGCATTACAAGCTTTAGTAGATCTTAAACCAGAGGCTTTAGAAGTTTTGGATAAAGCCTATACCGTATATCTAGCTGGCATTATAAAAGGCTTTGTACAAAAACATAAAATTGAGCATGTAGATGCAGTATGTTCTCATGGCCATACAGCATTGCATAAGCCAGAACAAGGTATAACTTACCAAATAGGAAACAGAGAAGAGATTGCGACTTACTTAGACCATAGAGTGGTTTGCAATTTTAGAGTTCAAGACGTAGCATTGGGTGGGCAAGGCGCTCCGTTAGTACCGATAGGCGATGCGCTTTTATTTTCTAACTACGATTTTTGTTTAAATTTAGGAGGCTTTGCTAACATATCGTTACAAGAGGCACATATACGAATAGCTTATGATGTATGCCCTGTTAATATCGTTTTAAATCATTACGCAAGGCTATTGGGTTTAGATTATGATGCGGAAGGTAAACTAGCCTCTAAAGGGCAATTGCACCAGGGGTTATTAGAAGCTTTAAATGCTCTCCCTTTTTATCAAGAATTGCCTCCCAAATCGTTAGGCTTAGAATGGGTAACCGCGCAAATTTTTCCATTACTTAAATCGTTTCAACTAGAAATTAAGGACGTTTTAAGAACGTTTTGTGAGCACGTTGCCATTCAAATTTCAAAAACAATAAACGTAAAGAGCAAAGCTTCTGTTTTAATAACAGGAGGAGGTGCTTATAATTATTTTCTTTTAGAGCGCATTAAAGCACATACAACAAATACAATTATATGTCCTAATGCAGATATTATTGAATTTAAAGAAGCTATTATTTTTGGATGTTTAGGTATATTAAAACTAAGAGATGAAATTAATTGCTTAAAATCGGTTACAGGTGCATCTAAAGACCATAGCTCTGGTGAAATCTATTCGCCGTTGCCAGACAAGTTTTAATTGCTTTTAGAACTTAAAGCATCCTAAGTAAGCTAACATATACAATCTTGCAAATACTAATTTTAAGAAAAAACAACTGTTAAATTGAGTTAACGTTAAAAAAAAATACAAAAACCGAGATTTTCGCAACAAAATTATTTCGAAAAAATAATATATTCAACAGATATATTAATAATATGACAATTCATAGTATTAAAGTCTGTGCTATCTCATAAAAGGAGTTTAGTTTTTTATATTTGTTTCCTAAGAAATTTAATTTTTAAAGAAACTCATGTTCAAACAATTTTTAGGGAATAGTCCCAAATGGTTCAAGACTACAATCATATTATTTTTAGTTTTTAATGTTGTATTATACTTTGCTGCAGGTCCAACAATTACAGCTTGGTGTTTTATAGCAGAATTTATTTTCTGTTTGGCTATGGCACTTAAGTGTTATCCTCTGCAATCAGGAGGTTTATTAGCTATTGAAGCTTTGGCATTGGGCTTAACAACGCCGCATAATGCTTACCACGAAGTAGATGCCAATTTAGAAGTTGTTTTGCTTTTGGTATTTATGGTAGCAGGTATTTATTTTATGAAACCTCTACTCATGTTTATCTTTAGTAAAGTGTTTACTAAAATAAAATCTAAAACAGCACTTTCATTATTATTTGTCTTTTTAGCAGCAGTGCTGTCTGCGTTTTTAGATGCCCTAACTGTAACGGCTGTATTAATTAGTGTTGCTGTTGGATTTTATGGGGTATACCATAAAATCCAGTCTATGGATAGTGCCGATTTTAATGATGATGATGTACCAGATAGAAAAGAGCTAAGTGGTGAAACCTTAGAACGGTTTAGAAGTTTTTTACGTAGTTTAATTATGCATGGTGTAGTTGGTACGGCCTTAGGTGGTGTGTGTACACTTGTAGGAGAGCCTCAAAACTTGCTTATAGGTGAGCGTCTGGGGTGGGATTTCGTAGAGTTTTTTGTGAAAATGGCGCCCATAACGCTGCCTGTTTTAGTAGCAGGTTTAATAACCACGATTATACTAGAGAAAACTAAAATTTTTGAGTTTGGTGAAGAATTACCAGACTCAGTACGAGAAATAATAGAGAATTATACCGAAGAGCAAGATGAAAAACGTACAGATTCTGAAAAATATGGATTAGTTGTTCAAGGCGTTTCTGCGATTTTACTTATTGCTGGTTTAGCGCTACATATTGCACCAGTTGGACTTATTGGTTTGGCATTAATTATTGTGCAAACGGCATTTATGGGTATTATAGAAGAACATTCTTTAGGGCACGCTTTTGAGGAGGCACTTCCTTTTACGGGGTTACTAGTTGTCTTTTTTGTAATTGTGGCGATGATTCATGACCAACATTTGTTTAAACCAATTATAGAATGGGCGCTATCTAAAGATCCTGCACAACAACCTATGTTGTTTTATTTAGCAAATGGCGTGTTGTCTATGATTAGCGATAATGTTTTTGTAGCAACGGTATATATAGGAGAAGTTCAGAGTGCATTCGAAGCAGGTAATATTTCTAGAGCGCAATTTGAAAAATTAGCAGTAGCCATAAATACAGGTACAAATTTGCCAAGTGTGGCCACCCCTAATGGTCAAGCTGCATTTTTATTCTTATTAACGTCGTCTTTAGCTCCACTTATTAATTTATCTTATGGTAAAATGGCTAAAATGGCGTTGCCTTACACGATAGTTTTAGGCGGAATGGGCTTAATAGGTATTTTATATTTCCTATAATTTAATGTTTAATTTGGCGTTATATACACAACAGTATTATTTTATGATAAACCTTTTATTACAAACCAACAACGAAGCAGTTCCTACTGTAGAGGATGGAGAATCTGTAGAAAAAACGCTTTCTATTATAGAGTTGATAAGTAGCGGTGGATTAGCAGGACAAGTTATCATTGCTATTTTATTCTTACTTTTAGTAATGGCCATTTACATTTATTTTGAACGCCTATTTGCAATAAAAGCAGCCTCTCAAATAGATGCTAATTTTATGAATCAAATAAAAGATCATGTAAGTAATGGTAAAATTGATGCCGCACAGATGTTATGCGCGCAAACCAATTCTCCTGTATCTCGATTAATAGGAAAAGGAATTACCCGTATAGGGAAACCTTTGGCAGACATTAATACGGCTATAGAAAATGCAGGACGTTTAGAAGTGTATGGCTTAGAAAAAAATGTTAGTGTATTGGCCACCATTTCTGGTGCAGCGCCAATGATAGGGTTTTTAGGTACAGTTATTGGAATGATTCTTTCCATTTTCGAAATAGCAAATTCCGGAGGTCAAATAGATATTAAATTATTGGCCGATGGTTTATATACAGCGATGACAACTACAGTAGCTGGTCTTATAGTAGGTATTGTAGGTTATATAGCCTATAACCATCTCGTTGTTAAAACAGATAAGGTGGTATACCAAATGGAAGCAAATTCTTTAGAGTTTTTAGACCACTTAAACGAGCCTGTATGAATTTAAGAGGAAGAAATAAAGTAACTCCAGAATTCAATATGTCTTCGATGACGGATATTGTATTCCTATTACTTATATTTTTTATGCTGGCATCTACGCTGGTTACCACAAATGCTATCGATATTTTACTGCCTAAGGCCAGTGGAAAAACAGAAAACAAAAAATCTGTGGCTGTTAGCATTAAAAAAAACCTAACCTATTACATCGATCAAGAGCGCGTAGGTATTAGCGTTTTAGAAACTAAATTGTTAGACGTATTGGCTAAAGAAACGAAACCTACTATTGTGCTTAGAGCAGAAAAATCTGTGCCAGTAGAGCATGTAGTAAAAGTAATGGATATAGCTAATAGGAATAAATTTAAAGTGATTTTAGCCGTAAAACCAAACTAAATAAAGATGTTTAAGCACTAAAGACATGAAATATTTAGAGACAAAACACGAACGGAATTCTGCCAAGCTAACAGCTTTAATTGCGCTTATTGTTTTGTTATTATTGTTTGTGGTTGGGCCGCCCTACATGGATCCACCAGAGGAGTACGGTATTGCCGTTAATTTTGGAACAAGCAATTTTGGCAGCGGTAAAATACAACCCACAAAGCCTATAAAATCCGAGCCTAAAGTTGTAGAAAAGACACCACAACCAGAAGTTTCTAAACCAGAACCCACTAAGGCTACTGCAACTCAAGAAGAGGTGTTAACAGAAGAAAGTGCAGAGGCTATAGCCATTAAGAAACAAAAAGCAGAAGCAGCTAAGGCAAAAGCCGTTGCAGAGGCCAAAGCAAAAGCCGAGGCAGAACGTGTGGCGAAAGAAAAACGCGAACAAGAAGAAAAGAAACGAAAATTAGACGCTCTAATAGGAGGTGTAAGTAAATCTGAAGGCTCTGAAACTGGAGGAGAAGGAAACGATACCAAAGCAGGAGATAAGGGACAATTAGATGGTAACCCCTATGCACCAAGTTATTTTGGAGGTAGAGGTTCTGGGAGCGGTGGCGTAGGCTATGGCTTAAATGGAAGAGGAAAACCATCGTTTAAAACATTAGGACACGATTGTAACGAGTCTGGAATGGTTATCGTTAAAATAGTAGTAAATAAAGCAGGACAAGTAGTAGAGGCTTTACCCGGTGTACGCGGAACTACAAACACAGCAAAATGCTTGTTAGAGCCCGCAAAAAAGATAGCTCTATCTCATAAATGGCCGGCAGATGCAAAAGCCCCTACTAGGCAAATAGGTTTTGTTAGTGTGAATTTTAAACTTAGTCAGTAAGTTATGACTTATACAGATACACTAGATTGGATGTTTTCTCAACTACCAATGTATCAAAAGCAAGGTAAGACTGCCTTTAAAAAAGATTTAACCAATACGCTTAAATTAGCAGCACATCTTAACAATCCGCAAGAGCATTTTAAATCTATTCACATTGCGGGAACAAATGGTAAAGGATCTACAAGCCACATGATAGCCTCTGTTTTGCAAGAAGCAGGATATAATGTTGGGCTGTACACATCTCCACACTTAAAAGATTTTAGAGAGCGTATACGTGTTAACGGAAAAAAAGCAAGTAAAGCCTTTGTTGTAGCGTTTATCGAGAAGCAGAAGGCTTTTTTAGAGCAACACCAGCTGTCTTTTTTCGAGATGACTGTTGGGATGGCATTTGCATACTTTGCAGAAATGCAAGTAGATATTGCGGTAATTGAGGTAGGTTTAGGCGGACGCTTAGACTCTACAAACATTATAACACCAGAAGTATCTGTAATAACCAACATAGGTTTAGACCATACGCAATTTTTAGGCAATACTTTAGGGCTCATAGCAGGAGAAAAGGCAGGAATTATAAAAGCTAAGGTGCCTGTTGTAATAGGAGAAACACATCCTGAAACTCAAGCAGTCTTTAATGCTAAGGCTAAAGTTAAGGCGTCTAAAATTGTATACGCAGACCAACTGGTAACCACAGCGTTTAGGTCTGATATGATAGGAAGCTATCAAATTAAAAACTTAAAAACAGCATATCAAAGTATAAAAGAGTTGCGTTTAAAAGGCTATACAATTACAGAAACTAATGTAAAAAATGGTTTTTTAAATGTGGTGTCTAATACAGGTTTGTTGGGCCGTTGGCAGGTTTTAAATACGGCACCTAAAACGGTTTGCGATACGGGACACAATAAAGAAGGCTTAACTTATGTTATGGCTCAACTCTTAAAAGAAACATATAATACGTTACACATTGTATTTGGAGTTGTAAAAGATAAAGATTTAAAGACTATTGTAGATGTATTGCCGAAAACAGCCACCTATTATTTTTGTAAACCAGAAATTTCCAGAGGGAAACCCGCAGTTGATTTAAAACGCGAATTAATGCCTTATGGGCTTACAGGAAAAGCGTATAATTCTGTAAATGAAGCCTATAAAATGGCTTTAAAAGCGGCGACAAAAGAAGACTTTATTTTCATTGGAGGCAGCACATTTGTTGTTGCAGAAATTATTTGAAATTTTTTTTAAAAAAGTTTTTGCAGATCTAAAAACAAGTGTATATTTGCACACCGATAACAAGGGCGCGTAGCTCAGTTGGTTCAGAGCACTTGGTTTACACCCAAGGGGTCAGGGGTTCGAATCCCTTCGCGCCCACAGAAAAATCCTAAAGCATTTGCTTTAGGATTTTTTATTTTTAGACGTTTTGCAAGATCAAAATTTTATCTCATTTCACACATAACTTTTGGACTTGATTCCTTGATCCTGTAAATCATTTGAAGGTTATGAAAAATACATTAGCTTTATAGTGTAAATAACATGCACTAATGCATGTTATTTAATTGTTGCGCTTAATAAAATGGCTATCGAAATACTAACTGAAAGAACAAGAATAAGATTAATTGAATTGTCAGATTTAAATTCAATACATAAACTACATTCATTACCTGAAATTGACGAATATAACACGTTAGGTATACCAAAACGTATTGAAGAGACTAAAGCTGTTATTGAACCTTGGATTTCTGAAAATGAAATGGATAATATTAAGAATTATACTTTTGCTATTGAATCCAATTTGAATAACGATTTTATTGGGTTATTCGGGTTAAAACTCGGACATGAAAAATATAAACGTGGTGAGGTTTGGTATAAAATACATTCTATCCATTGGAATAAAGGAATTGCTACAGAGGTTCTATCAAGAATGGTTAATTATGGATTTGATGAATTAAAACTGCACAGAATTCAAGCAGGAGCTGCTGTGAGAAATATTGGCTCAATAAAAGTCCTTGAGAAAGTAGGTTTTATACAAGAAGGAAGAGGGCGACAAATATTGCCATTAAAATCTGGCTGGTCGGATAATTATGAATACTCTATTCTTGAAACAGATGAAAGAAAACTAAGCACAACAAAAAATAAACGGCATTAAAACGACCGTTTATTCAAAATGTTACCTGCAAGCTTGAAAAATAATCGAGAAAGACAAAAAACATTACGCTACTGATTTTAATTTTATTATTTTCAAATAGCTCTGCGCAAGAGAACTTTAAAAATTATTGTTATTAAATTGGGGAAGTAAAGGAAATCAATGTTGACAAAAACAATCCAAAGAATATTGAATATTGGAAAATAACTGATAAATAATATAAAGATTATGAGTGTCTTAAATTTTGAAAAAAAATTAATTGCTAACTCGATAAATTCTATTTGTTGTTTTTTATTGCTATTTATGTGTTACAACCATTTACTAGTAATGGTAAGTTTTTTAACAACAAGTTTATTATTGCCTTATGCTTTCTCTTTTTCAATAATTTTATCGATACCAACATTATTTTTCTTAGACAGTTTTAAAGAAACCTCATTAAAACAAAGCGCAGTATCTATAGTATTTAGTCTGCTTATAATTTTAGTTTCATTATTAACTGCTTCATTTTTTTGGGATTTCTCCTGGGATGGTCAATGGTATCATCAATCAGCAATTTATAATATAACAGATGGTTGGAATCCGATAAAAGAGCCAATTAGAAAATTCAATAAGAATAACGATTTATCTATACTACATTTTCCAAAAGGTTCTTGGTATTTTGCTGCTTCTATTTATAGTTGTTTTGGTGTTTTTGAGGCTGGTAAAGCCTTAAATTTTATGGTGTTATTCGTTTTAGCTTTATTTAGTTATGATGTTTCAAGAAAATTTAATTTAAATAAATTAAATAGTGTTTTAGTATCTGTTTTATTAGTTTTTAACCCTGTTATTTGGAGCGAAATAGCAACATATATGGTAGATCAGTTGCTCTGTTTGTATTTAACTATTTATGTTTTAGCACTTTTTTCGTTACTAAAAAAATACAATTTATACCATCTGTTGATAGGCGTGATGGCGGTTATTGGTTTAATTAATGTCAAGTTTACAGGAGGTGTTTTTGTAGCTGTTTTTTCGTCTTTTGGGTTTATTTACCTTCTTTTTAAGAAAAGAGCCTTAATTAAAGAGTACATTATAATTAATGTTATAACTGCAATTATAAGTTTATTTATTTTTGGATTCAATCCTTATGTAAGTAATTTTCAAGAACGAGACAATCCTTTATATCCTATATTAGGGTCTAAAGAATTTCCAAGTAGATTAGAACAAGGATTTGATGGCAATGAAAAATATGAAACGCCAAAAAACATGCAAAATAAACCATTTGTTGTACGGTTTTTTTATGCACATTTTGGAGCTCCAAGTAATGCTCCTTACGATCAAAAAAAGAATGCAGAATTAACGATTCCTTTTGTCTCTAGTTTTTCGAGTTGGGATGCATACCGATTTCATGAAACACGAGTCGCAGGTTTTGGTCCTTTTTTTAGTGGATTACTTATTTTATCTATGTTATATTTGCTGTTTTTTCTAAAAGCAAATAAGAATAAGACAATATTAGTACTCTGTTTGTATGGTGCAATTTTTAGTTCTTTATTTATCAGTAAACATTTTTGGTGGGCACGTTTTGCTCCTCAAATTTGGTTTATTCCTATAATTCCTTTGATTTTAGGTATGACTTCCACTAAAAATAAAAAAACGAATTACAGTTTAGTTTTTGTAACTATTGTAAACGCTTTAATTGTAATATCTATTCATATAAAATGGGAAGTTGAAAATACATCTACTTTTAAACAAGAATTAGCACTACTAAAAAAAGAAGATAGAAAAATTGAATTGGGATATACTTGGTTTAAAAAATCGATAGAAGAACGATTTAAAATATATGGTATAAAGTATGCATTTGTTTCTAAAAAAAGAATAAGAAAAAAACCTCATGAAAAATTATCAAACGTGCCTGAAGGATATCCTGGTTCGCTACTATATTTAAAAAAAATTAAAATTCACCAGAAAAGCAAAGACTCGCTTTTAAAATGAAGTTAAATAAAGAGACTATTAAAGTCATTAAAGAGTCAAATGATATTGGAAATTCACCTACTTAGTTATTGAAGCAAAATATCTATAACTAAAATAGCCTTTGTCCATTTCCAATCATTTCCTCTAAAGTATAACGCGCATCTCGATTACTCATAACCTTTCGGAGTTTGTGAACCATAGCTCATACAGGTTCATAGTGCTTTAGCCCCAATTTCTTTTGATGAAGACCCCTTTTTTTGGTTGCTGTTAACAGAAATACAATCTCATACCCTACAAGAAAAGAAAGATTAAAATACAGAAAACGCATCACTTCTTAAAGTGATACGTTTTCCACATGTCTTGCATTGGTAACTTAATCTGCTTTTTATCCAATAATGCTCATTAAGAGCGTATTTACAGATAATGGCTTGTTTATTTCGTTCTGATTTGAAATGGTTATGCATGAGACTTAACCTCCAAAGTTCGCGTTAAAACTGAATAGATTCGTGTCTTTTTTTTATTAAGACAACTTTTTTCTTGAAATATAAGAAATTACAAATGTTAAATATTTAATTCTTAAAGACCAGTAGAATAAATACTACGTATATGGTGTTGACTGAAAAATATAAAACAAGACTTTACAGGGTAGTAAATTCTAATAGATATTTAAATATGTAGCATTTTTTAATGCAAAAAACAAACAATTAACCATGATAGTTAATACAATAAAAGAAATCATTTTTTTAAAATGTAACATATCTAATAAAGGTTAAAATTGCTCCCTTAAAAAACAAAGCACTTATTAATTAACAAAAACTAAATTAGAACTATGAAAAATCAAAAAAAAGCTTTAATGTGTTTACTAATGCTATTTGCGCTATCACTTAGCCATAACGCACAAGTAACAGTATCGACTAACTTTACTAACTCTAGCAATAATAAAGGTGTAATGAGAGATTTCCACAATACTTTTATTAGAACACATCAATATAGTGGTGGCAGAACAACACCTGGATACCGATCTCCCTTTTTTAATGGAGATGGTATTAGTTTAGTAAGAACTTTAGGAGGTATTCGAGACTCTAACTCAAACCCTGTACCTGTGCAGCAATATGATTCTTATACATGGAATGGAAGAGAATTTGTAACAGACTTTTCAACATTGAGAGGGTGGATAAACTCAGGTGGTAATGGTAGAGCAGTGCGTATGATTGTATTAGACCAACCTTCTTGGGATTTTCAAAGAGATGAAAATGGCGTTTTACCTGGTAACACTTTCAACGTAAGAACTTATGGTAATGGGGAGCCACCTTTTGATGGCTTAGGCGATACCCCTAGAGATAAAGGTTTCAGAAGATGGGTAGCCTATTTAGAAGAAGCTATGGAAGCCATTGTAGATCAACTTAACTCACAAGGCATTAACCCTAATGATGTTCAATATTGTATAGGACGCGAAATTGGTACAGAAGCGCATTGGACTGGAAGTCGAAATGAATTTTTTAGATTTTATAGGGAATCTATCAACGTTGTTAGACAAGTATTACCTAATGCAAAGGTTGGTAGTCATTTTTTATGGCAATCTGCAACTTCTCAAACAGCTAATGATGATACATCTTGGCAAGAAGACTTTATAGCCTATTGCGCAAACAATAACGTTCCTTACGATTTTCTTGCTGTATCCTATTATCCTATAGTAAATAGACCAAATAGTGATCTAGACAATATTTACAATTTAGATTGGGCACCTATACTAGAGCATCCGCAATGGGATAGTAATGCCAAATTACAGTTGCACGAACATAGATTGGTTGATCAAATCTCGGGTAATACTACCGTACCTGCTACGGCAGATAAACAAAATGCATTCTTTATAGGAATGGTAAAAACGGTAATCGACAATGGTTTAGACCAAGTACATCACTGGGATACAGGGCAACAGTACGAACCTAGCATGGGAGTTGTGCGTGAGCTAATAGCAAATGGTAATGAGTACTATACAGGGGGGAAATCTGGAAGACCTACTAACAATAACACGTTAATTAATGCTATTTTTACAAAAGCTGGTCCTAATACTTACGAAATAATAGTGTCAAACTTTTTAAGAGCTTTAAATACCCCTGCTATAACACAGGAGGTAAGAATAGATGCTGTAATTAACGCTCCTACAGGTACTAGAGTTTCGGTAGAAAAACAATTCTTTAATGCTGGTACAGTTACTTCTAACTCTGAAAGATTTGGCTCTGAAACACTAACCAATTCAAGTTTTAGACGCACTACTTTTGGGGGTAATAATTCTAGATCTACTGTAAGGATAACCGAGTCACTTCCTAGTTGGACGTGGGCTAAATACAGAATTACTGTTAATTCTAATTCTGCAAAAGACAGTGTAAATGCCAAACTAATAAACGAAGACGTATCGGCGACAGCGTTAAACAACAAAGACATTAAAGTTTACCCAAATCCTGTTAACTCAGAAACGTTCAATATTAAATTAGAAGGAATGGAAAGTGCCAATATCACAATTACAAATGCATTAGGAAAAGTGATACATCAAATAACTACAAAAGAAAATATTATCAAGTTAAAAAAAGGTGGTCTATTTAAAAGTGGCATTTATTTTATTGTAGCAAAAGATAGTGATGGTGGGAACGTTACTTCAAAACTTGTAATTAAATAGATAGAAAAAGCAATATTTTAAATAATATATTAAGGTGGTAAATCTCTTGTTTACCACCTTTTTTATAAAAAAAGTAGCAATCTGTCTTGTCGCGTCCACAGAAAAATCCTAAAGCACTTGCTTTGGGATTTTTTATTTTTAGACGTTTTCGCTAAATCAAAATTTTATTTCATACAAATTTTGGACTTGACCCATTTTACGCCTAACAACTAATAAAATTAAGCAGTATGACCTGTACTATTATCTTATCCGTTTTATATTGTAATGAATAGCTTATAATAAACAATGAAGTTTAGTCAGGTAAAGACCGATTTGTACCTTTACTAAAGTGACGAACAATAACCCTTATAAACTAACTATTCAATATTTAAAATTTTCGATATGAAAACGCAGACAAAAAACGTAATGACCATTTTAGCAGCATCTGCTATCATGCTTGTTACTAGTTGTAAACAGGAATCTAAAGCTAAAAACGCAGCACAAGTTGCTGAGGAGGAAGTAAAATCCGTAGCTAAAACTTCTGAAATTACACTACTAAAATTAGAAGGCTCTCCAGCTTATGAAACTGCAGCCTTGGTTTTAAATACTCCAAAAAGTACAATATCTTTACCTAAAGGGGAAATCGATTTTTCTTTCGATGTAAAAAATTACGAATTAGGGGCGCAAACGCAGAGTGTAAATGCAGAAGCGTTGGCCAATTCTGGTAAAGGACAACACATACATTTTATCCTCGACAATCAACCCTATTCAGCACATTACAGCCCTACCTTCAAAAAAGAAATTCCAGAAGGGGTTCACCATTTGGTAGCTTTTTTAAGCCGTTCTTATCATGAATCTGTTAAGAATGAAAATTCTGTTGTGGTAAAAAGAATAAAAGTAGGAGAAAATCCAAAGGATTCTTTGGGAGTTAGCATGGATGCGCCTACGTTAATTTACAGCCGTCCTAAGGGGAAATACACTGGTGAGGATTCAAAAAAAATAATGTTAGACTTTTTTGTTTTAAATACAAAACTTGATAAAGAAGGCTCCAAAGTACAAGCCATTATAAATGGAAAAGAATTTATTATTACCGAATGGAAGCCTCATGTGATAGAAGGTTTACCAATGGGAGAAGTAAGTATAGCTTTAAATTTGCTAGATGCAAATGGCAATGTTATTTCAGGACCTTTTAACCAAGTAAACCGAACCATTACGTTAGAGCCATAAACTCTACAAAATAATAACGGCTTGAATGACCTTGGAGGCTTTTTAGAAAGTTTTCAAGGTCTTTTAAGTTCAAGGAATTAAGGGAAACAATAGCTGTATTTAGTGTGCCAAGCTATTGCTTTACCTACAATAGCTTGTTGATTTTTAGAAGAACATGTGTATTGAAGCATTCCTTCAGGAGATCCCTTTACAGTGTTGTTTATACAAATTTTGAGGCAAAAAGTTCTAGAAAACGCTATAACTGGGTTTAATTCTTGTAAACTTTGCTGCAATCGCAATAAGAATTCATAAGACTTTCTTAAATAAAAGTAGAATTAGTAAGTAAATTGCTCCTAGAATAAACCTATTAACGAATTGTAAAAACAGGTTAAAAAGTAGCAGCAAAATAGAAAAGCACTAGAGGCATAGCACAGAGGAACAATTAATACTTTAATAAAAATTTTATGATGTTTTTGGTTAAGGTTTGTTTGCTAACTTTACCTATTAATAAAAACCTAACGAAAGGGGGCTTGAAATTTTAGATTTGCATAGCGTATTCATACGCTGTAAAATAGAAGGGATAGAAATTATAATTAAAAAACCAACCTTACAAAATCATTAACTCATGACGAAGTCATTTTTAACACTAGCCACAATAATAAGTTTGTTACTAACAGGATGCCAGAATACTAAAAAAGAAAGCGACAAACAGAAACAAGATGCTACAGAAGTAAAAGAGGAAAAAGCCTTTAAAGTAGGCGCTGTACCTTTTATTAGAATTGAAAACTACTTTGTTAAAAACTCAGTAAAACATGTAGGGTTAATTAAAATAGAAACAGCGGAGAATTTCGAGACTATTTTTGGAAGAGCAGACATTTCTGCACTTGGAGGAAGACCTACCCAAATCGATTTTTCTAAGCAGTATATCTTAGCTATTATTAAACCAACCACAGACTTAAATACAACTTTAGTTCCTGAAACACTTGAAAGAAACGCCGAAGGAGAACTTATTTTAACATACAAGTATACCACAGGAGAAAAGCAAAATTATAGCACGCGTCCTAACTTTGGCATAGCTGTAAATAAATTAGAAACAGGAACGGTTATAGTACATGAAGTAAAATAGAACGCATTTTGTAGCAAAGTGTTCTGTATGCCATAGGCTAAATACATAACCCAAGCTACAATGAAAACAGTTAATTATAGCTTAGCAAAACCTATACTGATGCTAAAAGCGGTATAGTGTCTAATATAACTTTTTTGGCTAAGCTTTATAAGATGTCTAGGACACGTTCTAAAGCCATACCTCTAGAACCTTTAATTAAGATAGTACTGTTTTTTAAATGCAGCGATTCCAATTTTTGTTTTAGAGAAGCAATAGCTTCGATACATATTATTTTCGATCCTTTAGGTTGTATGGCGTTAAAGTTTTTACCAATTAAAATTACCCTATCGATATTTAAGCGCGCAGCAAGATTGGCAATGTTTTGGTGTTCATGAGCAGCAACGTCTCCCAACTCGAACATGTCTCCTAAAATGGCAACTTTAAAGCCATCTTGTCGCTCTAAATTATAGAGGGCAGCAGTCATGCTTGTAGGGTTAGCATTATAGGCGTCTAAGATAATATCGTGCCCGCCTTTGTGTAAGATTTGCGAACGGTTATTGGTTGGAGTGTAATCTTCTATGGCGTCTTTAATTACTGGAGCTGTAATTTTAAAATAAGCGCCTATAGCTATTGCCACGGCTATATTGTTATAATTATAATCGCCTATCAAATTGCTCTTAATAGTAAGACCATTATACTTACAATTTACAAAAGGTTGCGCGTCTACAAAATCGATACCTACATCCGTATGTGTTTTGGAGTCGCCAAAACGGTAGGTATTTGCTAATTGCGTTTTTTCAACTTGAATGGCATCATTTGCATTCACAAAAATAGTTTTATTGGCTCTTGCTAGGTAGGTGTACATTTCACTTTTGCCCTTAATTACACCTTCTACACCTCCAAAGCCTTCTAAGTGTGCTTTTCCAAAATTGGTAATAAGACCGTAGTCTGGGGCAGCAATCTGGCACAAAAAAGAAATCTCATTTTGATGATTAGCTCCCATTTCAACAATACCTATTTCTGTAGCTGTTGTCATTTGGAGTAAGGTTAAAGGCACGCCAATATGGTTATTTAAATTGCCTATTGTGGCTGTGGTTTTAAATCGTTTAGAAAGTACAGCGTTTATAAGTTCTTTGGTGGTTGTTTTACCATTGCTTCCAGTTAAAGCTATAATAGGAACTTTTAAATGCCTACGGTGGTAGCTGGCAAGCTCTTGGAGGCTTTTAAGCACGTCTGCAACAAGAATGGTTTTGTTTGGTATTGTATAAGCTGCATCGTCTATAACAGCATATTTTGCACCTTTTTCTAAGGCTTTAGCGGCATAAGTATTGCCATTAAAATTATCTCCCTTTAAAGCAAAAAATAAATCGCCTTCTTGTAGTTTTCTGGTATCTGTACTAATAGAGTTGCACTCTAAAAATAGGTGATGTAATGCATCTGTATTCATAGAATAAAAATAAAAAAAAGTCCTGATTTAGCATCAGGACTTTTTAAGTAATATCGTTTGGGTTTTAATTACCCTTTTGTTTTGTTTTTAATTTTAGATTTAGATCCTAATCGAGACATCGCACATCTAAAGCCAATATAATCTGTCGCCATATCTTGCGGGAAGTAACGTCTTTGTGCTGGATCTAACCAGTACTCTCTGTCTTTCCAAGAACCACCTTTGTATACTCTAACTTCATCATTAATTAAAGATGTTCTATTGTTAGATTTATCAATCTCTCTAATAATATTACCTAAAGAATCTCTTCTAATGGTGTGCTTAGGCGAGTTGTACATTTTACGTGTTTCTTTGTCTTGTATGTTACCGTCTTCATTCTCTTCATCTCCAAAAGTTTCGAAATTTCTAGAAGAGCGCTTATCTCCATCTCTAAAGTTAATGTTATTCGCTCTATCGAAATTTGGTCTTAAGTAAGTTTCATTTTCATCTACAGCAACCTTAACAATTTCTCCAGGTAAATTTCTTGCAATTAACTTTCCGTTAGATAGTGTATCGTAAATAACATCAGCAGAAGTTACAACTTTTACAGTACCATCGTCGTTAATTTTATTTTTTGTGTATACGTTACCTCTGTAGTAGTTAAAGTCGTTAAACTCATCATCTATTATAGGTCTGTAAACATCTGCAACCCATTCTGCCACATTACCAGCCATATCGTATAGTCCATAATCGTTAGGCGCATAAGATCTTACGGCATTGGTAATATCTGCACCATCATCACTCCATCCAGCAATTCCGCCATAATCACCTTTACCTTGTTTAAAGTTGGCAAGTTGGTCTCCACGATATTTGCGAGATCCAGATCTTGTATATTGTCCGTCCCATGGGTATTTTTTTCGTCCTCTGTAAAGGTTATAACTTCTCAATTCACTTAAACCAAGAGCAGCATATTCCCATTCTGTTTCTGTTGGAAGTCTGTACTTAGGGCCAATAACTCCTGTTTCCATAGAGGCATAAACGCCTGTTTCATTACCATCTGCATCTACTCTAACGTTTCGGTTTCTTCTGTTATCTTCACCGTTATCGTAAGCGCTAGGATCTACTCTATATCTATCTGTATTAAATATTGTTTCTGGGTCTTGCTCAGCAAGATTAATATCTCTGTAGCCAGCTCTGTCTAAATTTAACTCATTTACACGGTCTGTACGCCAGTTAGAATATTCTACAGCTTGTATCCAACTTACACCAACAACAGGATATTCAGCATAAGCAGGGTGTCTCAAGTAATTTTGAGTCATTACTTCGTTAAAACCTAAACGATTTCTCCAAACCAAAGTATCTGGTAATATACCATTATATATGTTCTTGTAAAGTTCGTCTTCTGGCGGGTATAATTTCTTTATATAATCTAAATATTCAACATACATTAAATTAGTTACCTCGGTTTCATCCATGTAAAAAGATTGAACATGTTGTTGCGACGGTGTGTTGTTCCAATCGTGCATAACATCATCTTGAACGCGACCTTTTGTAAAAGTACCCCCTTCAATAAAAACTAAACCAGGAGAGGTTTCTTGCTCGTTAAAGTTTGTATTGTATTGGAAACCGCCTTCACGACTGTTTATTTGCCAACCTGTTGCCCTAGAACTGTTTCTGGAACTAGAAGATTTTTTACAACTAAACGTCGTAACAGATACTACCATGATTAACAGTGCTCTGAATATTGTTACATTTTTCATATTCATACTTTTAAGTAAGCTAAATTTTGTTTTGGTGCTGCAATATAAGAATTATACCTTATACAACAAGCTATTTTTTGCATTTTGACGAAAAAAATACGTATTTCATCCTGTTTTTAGTGTATTATACCGATGTTTTTGGCGTTTTATATGAGCCGCAAACATACATTAAACGCAACATTTCATTAAATATTATTGTATTTTTGGCAGAAAAGAAAAAAATGTTAATCAACTTAAATACTAAGGTCTTTTTATTAACGTTATTTAGATTTATGAAAAAGAATATAGTTATAATGTGCCTTTTTGTTTTTGGTTTGACGTTTGCTCAAACTAAAAACTTTGTTATAAACTGGCAAGGCACTAAAATTTTAAATACAGATACTACTGTTTTAGAGCTGCCTGCTTTTAATGCAGATGCTTTTAGTTTCGATGAGGAGCAGGGGTTGCAGTTTATAGCGCAATGGCAAGTTTTTACGGCAGTTAACACCAATTCTTATAGCATTACCAATGTAACTTACGCACCCATTAGCGACAGGGAGTTGTTAGATTTAGACAGAAGTAAAATAAAACCGAATTTATACCATAGCTTAAAAAACTCTAAAGCAAGAGATAGTAGGTTTGCTTTCCTTACAGTAAACCCTATAGTAAAATCTGGTAACGGTACTTATAAAAAGGTAACATCTTTTTCCATAACATATAACCATAATACACGAAATGCCGTAAGTTCAAGACGATCTGCGAAACGTTTAAGTGCCACGTTATCCAGTTCAGTATTAAGATCTGGGCAATGGTTTCGTTTTGTAATAGATACAACAGGTGTTTTTGTACTTACCAAAGATTTTTTAGAAAGTTTGGGAGTGCCCACAAATGGATTAGACCCCAGAACTATAAGAATTTATGGTAATGGAGGCGACATGATTCCGTTTGGAAATGATGTGCCGCAACCTTTCGATGTTCAAGAAAACGCCATCAAAGTAATAGGGCAAGAAGATGGCGTATTTAACGATCAAGATGTTGTACTGTTTTATGGTGTAGGCCCCAGAGGGTTTAACGAAGAAAGCATTACACATGTAAATGCATATACAGATGAAACATTTTATTATGTAAACATAGGTCTAGGCCCTGGAAAACGTATACAAGCTCTAAACCAACCTACGGGAGCTGTAACCCAGCAAATAACCACCTTTCAAGATTACCAATTTTTCGAAGAAGACCTTAATAATTTAGGGACTATTGGCAGACGCTGGTTTGGCAGACGATTTGGTATAGGTAATGAGCAGCTTTTAAACTTTAATTTTCCAGATATTGTTACAACAGTGCCTGTACGCTTTAGAGTATTGGGTGCAAGTATTTCTTCTACCAGAACCTCTATGAATGTTAATGTAAATAACGAAACTGTAACAGCACTACCATTTGGTACAACTACTGGTACAATAGTAGGAGCAGGATCGGGATTTACAGGCGATATAAATGTTACAGGACCAGATATAGCGGTAAGGTTAAATTTTAACAATGGCGGAAACCCAAGTGCAGAGGGGTATTTAGATTTTGTTTCAATAGAAGCAACAAGAGCGTTAAATTTTCAAAACAGACAATTTCAATTTAAAAACAATAGTGTTGTTAATAATTCTGGTATTGCAGAATACGTTATTGAAAACAGTTCTAGATTAAGCGAAGTTTGGGATGTTACAGATATTTTTAACGTGACAAGCGCTTTAAATACAGATAATACTGCCAGATTTAGTTTTAGAGCCAATATGGGAGAAGAACGCACTTACGTAGCGGTTAGTTCTCTAAATTACTTTACACCAAGGCGCGATGGCAATACAATAGTTCCAAACCAAGACTTGAAAGGCACGATTTTTAACAATTCAGAAGGCAGGTTTGAAGATATAGATTACCTTATAGTAGCACCAAATAATATGCTAAATCAGGCTAACAGGTTAGCGCAAATAAACAGAGACCAATACAGTTTGAATGTAAAAGTAGTTGGGCTCAATCAAATCTACAATGAGTTTAGTACAGGAAATCAAGATATAGGTGCGATACGCAACTTTGTAAAATATATATACGATAATGCCAGTAGTCCCGAACAAAGATTAAAATACCTGTGTCTTTTTGGAGATGGATCTTACGATTATAAGGAGAGATTGCCCAACAATACCAATATTATCCCATCCTGGCACTCTTACCCAAGTTTTAGCTTAACAAACTCTTTTGTGTCTGATGACTTTTTTGGAATGATGGATGAAGACGAAGGTACTATGGCCAACAGTGATAGGTTAGATATTGCCGTAGGTAGGATATTAGCAGACTCACCACAGCGAGCAAACCTTCTGGTAGATAAAGTGGAACAATATTATGCCAGAGAAGCTTTTGGAAGTTGGAGAAACAATTACGTGGTAATGTCTGATGATGTAGATCAAGATTGGGAAGGCGTTATACAAGGCACAACAGACGAAATTGCGGATGAAGTTGCCGAAAACAGAAATTTTATAAATGTAATTAAAATACATTCAGACGCTTTTGAGCAACAATCGTCTCCAGGGGGTGATACCTACCCAGAAGCTGTAGAAGAATTTACAAATAGCATTAACAATGGGGCATTGGTAGTTAATTACTTTGGCCATGGAGGAGAAGAAGGCCTTGCAGAAGAACGTTTACTAACATTGCCAACCATAGACGATTTTAGAAATGTATTTAGACAAAATTGTTTTGTAACAGTAACCTGCGAATACACAAAGTTCGATAATCCGCTAAGGCAAACAGCAGGAGAGTTTACCTATTGGAGAGAAGACGCTGGCGCATCAAGTTTAATAACCACCACAAGGCAAGTATTTGTAACCTTTGGAATAGATTTTAACAGAGCTTTAGGGCGTTACCTTTTTAATTTTGCCGATTCGAGCAATCAAGATGAAATCCCAAGTATAGCAGAATCGCTTCGGTTAACCAAAGTAGATCCACTAATTTCCAGAGGAAGGCAAAGACGTTTAGTGTTCTACATAGGAGACCCAGCTATGCGATTGCCCTTTCCAAAACCTAATATACATTTAACACGTATAAACGACGTGCCAGTAGCTCAAGCCACAGACACTTTAAAGGCTTTAAGTAAAGTTAAATTATCTGGAGAAGTTCGAGGTGCTAACGGAGCAAGACTAACCAGCTATAATGGTACATTATCTACGACGATATACGACAAATCTGAAAATAGACGTACACTAGCAAACGACAATACTAGATTAAGAGGCGAACTAATTTTATTAGATTTCGAAACTCTAGGATCTGTAATTTTTCGTGGTCAAGCCTCGGTAACCAACGGAGAATTTGATGTAGAGTTTGTAGTGCCAAGAGATATCCGCATTCCAGTAGGGACGGGGCGTGTAAGTTTTTATGCAACAGATCAACAATTGTTACAAGACCAAACAGGATCGGACATTGCCAATGTACGGATAGGTGGAGTTAACGAAAATGCAGAAACAGATGATGTTGGACCAGTGGTGTCTATTTTTCTAAACGATGAGAATTTTGTTTCTGGAGGTATAACAAACGAAGCTCCAACACTTGTGGTAAGGTTAGAAGATCCAAACGGTATTAACACAGTTGGAGGTATAGGCCACGACATTGTTGCCGTTTTAGATGGAGACGAAACAAATCCTTTTGTGTTAAACGATTTCTATGAAACCAATTTAGATGATTTTACTAGGGGTACAGCAACTTTTCCGCTTAGAGACCTAGAACCTGGTTTACACACTTTAACGGTAACAGCTTGGGATGTATTTAATAATTCATCCTCCTCAGAAATTCAATTTACAGTATTTAACGAAAACCAAGAGTTGGTTATAAATAACGTCTTAAATTATCCCAATCCTTTTGTAGATTATACGGAGTTTTGGTTTAACCATAATAGTTCCGAAGTTTTAGATATTTCTGTACAAATATTTACAGTGTCAGGTAAGTTGGTAAGAACCTTAAATGGACAAACCACCGCAGGCGTATCTGCAACAAGCTCGCTTTCCAGAGATATCGTGTGGGATGGTAGAGACGATTTTGGAGAAAGGATAGGTAAAGGCGTGTATATCTATAAATTAACTGTGCGCTCTAATGCACTCAACAAAAAAGTTGAAAAAATAGAGAAACTTGTAATACTATAATAAAAAATTATATTTGCTAAATAAATTTTAAATATGAAGAATAAGATAATAGCTCTAGCATTTTTTGCGCTAGCTTTAAGTACGAGTGCTCAAGAAAGGATTGTAAGCCCTAACGATTCTAGAGTAATAACAACAGGTTTGCCCTTTGTTTTAATAGCAGCAGATGCAAGAGCAGCTGGTCAAGGCGATATAGGGGTGGCTACCTCAGTAGATGCTTTTTCTCAGCAGTGGAATCCTTCAAAGTACGCTTTTTCAGAAACAAAATCGGGTATTGCAGTAAGTTATACCCCTTACTTAAGTAATCTTGTTAACGATATATTTTTAGGAAACGCAACCTATTTTAATAGAATAGATGAACGTAGTGCATTTGCAGCAAGTTTGCGTTTCTTTTCTCTAGGTGATATTGAGTTTAGACAAAACGAAGTGCAAGAACCATTAATACAGAGTCCTAACGAATTGACGTTCGATGCCTCTTATGCCTTGCGCCTTTCAGATAACTTTTCCATGTCTGTAGCCTTACGTTACTTGCGTTCCGATTTACGTCTAGACGATGGTAGTGGAGACACCTCTGCGGCCAATACATTTGGAGTAGATATTTCTGGATACTATCAAAGTGAAGAAGAAGCTTATAAAGATTTTAATGGTAGATGGCGTGGAGATTTGCTATACAAAATTTAGGGCCTAAATTTAGATTTGATGATGCAGGACAAGAGAACTTCCAGCCCACAACGTTACGTTTAGGAGGAGGTTTCGATTTTATTTTCGACGATTACAATAAACTAGCATTAACCGCAGAAGTAACAAAACTATTAGTACCTACTCCACCTCAATTTGGATTTATAGATACAGACGGAGATGGTGCGCAAACTGATGACGACCCAACAACTCCAAATGTTGATGAAAGTGAACCCACACAAATAATAGCAGGACAAGATGACGATGTTAGCTTCCTATCTGGAATTTTTCAATCTTTTGGAGATGCACCAGGAGGTTTTAGCGAAGAAATACAAGAGTTTACATGGGCGCTAGGTGCAGAATATACCTATCAAGATTCTTTTGCATTCAGAGCAGGTTATTTTAACGAGAGTGAAGAAAAAGGTGCAAGAAAATTTGCTTCCATAGGAGCAGGATTTAAATATAATGTACTTAATATAGATTTGTCATATTTATTCTCGGCATCTCAAGTAAGAAGCCCTTTAGAAAATACGTTACGTTTTTCTTTAACCTTTAATTTAGGAGCAGGTACATACCAAGAATATTAAAACAATACCAGTTTGTAACATACAAAAGACTATCACGTAAAGCGGTAGTCTTTTTTTTATCCCAAATTTTAAAAATAACATATAGCTAATTTTGCATTGGAGTTATCAAAAAAAATAAAGCGGTTCGTGTTGTAGATTGCATCTCAATTTAGTAAATTGAGATAGTAAACCACCTAAACAAGATACAGTGAAGCGCATTAAAATAGAAACCGAAATAGTTGTTTTCGAAACAGAAGCGGAGTTGCCTGTGCAGGTAAAACAACTCGTAACACAAGCAAAACAAGCCCGGTTAAAAGCCTACGCGCCCTACTCTAATTTTAAAGTAGGCGCAGCTATTTTGTTAGACAATGGAGAAATAATTACAGGAAATAATCAAGAAAATGCATCTTATCCTTCTGGTTTGTGTGCAGAACGAACAGCTATATACTACGCTAAGGCTACTTACCCAGATGCAAAGATAAAATGCATAGCACTAGCAGGAGGGGTAACAGGTAAAATAAATAGAAATCCAGTACCTCCATGCGGCGCTTGCAGACAAGCTATGGTAGAATATGAAATAAAACAAACGCAGCCAATAGAAATCTATTTTACGGGCACAGAAGGCGAAGTGTTAAAATCGTGTTCTGTTGCAAATGTATTGCCTCTTATTTTCGATAAATCTCAATTATAGCCTCTTATTTTTTAAAAACTTAGGGAGATATTCAGTATTATAAGTAAATCGTTGAAAAATTAGAACTAATTCTGCTTTTTTCGTATTTTTTGTACTTTCGTGTACATGCGTTTTTTCAAAACCAATCAAAGTGTTACTTTTGTGTTTCGCTTAACCGTAATATAAAATTCGTCGATGCAAAAAATAACAAAAGAGGTTTACCTCAAGTGGTATGAAGACATGTTATTCTGGAGAAAATTTGAAGACAAATTAGCTGCAGTTTACATCCAACAAAAAGTTAGAGGATTTCTACATTTATACAATGGACAAGAAGCCGTTTTAGCGGGAGCTTTACATGCTATGGATTTAACAAAAGATAAGATGATAACAGCTTATCGTAACCACGTACAGCCAATAGGCATGGGCGTAGATCCTAAACGTGTAATGGCAGAATTATTTGGTAAAGCAACAGGAACATCCAAAGGTATGGGAGGCTCTATGCACATTTTCTCTAAAGAACACAGGTTCTATGGAGGGCATGGTATTGTAGGAGGGCAAATTCCTTTAGGTGCAGGAATTGCATTTGGAGACAAATACCACGACAAAGACGCAGTAACTCTATGTTGTTTTGGAGACGGTGCAGCAAGACAAGGATCTCTGCATGAAACATTCAACCTAGCCATGTTATGGAATTTACCAGTAGTATTTGTTTGCGAAAACAATGGTTATGCTATGGGAACGTCTGTAGAGCGTACTGCAAACCATGAAGACATTTGGAAATTAGGACTTGGTTACGAGATGCCTTGTGGTCCTGTAGACGGTATGAACCCCGTAAAAGTAGCCGAGGCTTTCGACGAAGCTATACAACGCGCTAGAAAAGGAGGCGGGCCTACATTCTTAGAATTAAAAACATACCGTTATAGAGGGCACTCAATGTCCGATGCGCAACATTACAGAACCAAAGATGAGGTTGCAGAATACAAGAAAATTGACCCAATAACTCAAGTAAAAGATATTATTCTTGACAAAGGTTATGCCAGTGAAGACGATATAAAAGCTATTGATAAGTCTGTTAAAGCCCGTGTATCAGAATGCGAAAAGTTTGCAGACGAATCGCCATACCCAGAAAAGCAACAGCTTTACGATATGGTTTACGAACAAGAAGATTACCCATTTATACAACACAAATTATAAACTATGGCAATAGTAGTAAACATGCCGCGCTTAAGTGATACCATGGAAGAAGGTACAGTTGCGGCTTGGTTAAAAAAAGTAGGTGACAAAGTAGCGGAAGGCGATATTTTAGCCGAAATCGAAACAGATAAAGCAACAATGGAGTTCGAGTCTTTTAACGAAGGTACGCTGCTACATATTGGTGTGCAGGAAGGCGAAACTACAAAGGTAGACGAACTTTTGGCTATTATTGGAGATGAAGGAGAAGATATATCTGCCATTTTAAATGGAGGAGGTGCAGCAGAGGAAACGGCAGCACCCGCAGAAGAAAAAACAGAAGACACTGCAAATACAGAAGCTCCAGCAGCAGAAAGTGCAGCAGCAGAATTGCCAGAAGGCGTTATAGTTATTACTATGCCTCGCTTAAGCGATACCATGGAAGAAGGAACTGTAGCCTCTTGGTTAAAAAACGTAGGAGATACTGTTGAGGAAGGTGATATTTTAGCAGAAATTGAAACCGATAAGGCAACTATGGAATTTGAGTCTTTCCAATCTGGTACATTACTGGAAATAGGGCTTAAAGAAGGAGAATCGGCAAAAGTAGACGAACTTTTAGCCATAATAGGCCCTGCAGGAACAGACGTATCTGGCGTAGCGGCAAACTTTTCTAAAGACGCACCAGAACCAGCTAAAAAGGAAGAAGCGCCAAAAGCAGAAGCTCCTAAGGCATCAGCCCCGAAAGCATCCAAGAAAGCACCAGCGCCAACTCCAGTAACAGACAATGGTCGTGTTTATGTGTCTCCTTTAGCTAAAAAATTAGCAGAAGATAAAGGCATTAATCTAACCAAAGTCCAAGGTTCTGGAGAAAATGGACGTATCATAAAAAGAGATATAGAAAATTACGAACCAGCAGGAGGAGCAGCCGCATTAGGTAAGTTTGTGCCAGCAGGGCAAGAAGATTTCGAAGAGATTCCAAATTCTCAAATGCGTAAAGCCATAGCTAAATCTTTAACCAAATCTAAATTCTCTGCACCACACTATTACTTAGCGGTAGAATTTAACATGGATAATGCCATTGCTTTCCGTAAGCAATTTAACTCTATTCCAGATACAAAAATATCATTTAACGATATCGTTGTTAAAGCCTGTGCTTTAGCATTAAAACAACACCCACAAGTAAATTCTCAGTGGTTTGACGATAAAATGCGTTTAAACAACCATGTACACGTAGGGGTAGCTGTAGCCGTGCCAGATGGACTTGTAGTGCCAGTAGTGCGTTTTGCTAACGAGCAGTCTTTACCGCAAATTGGTGCAGATGTAAAATCTTTAGCAAGAAAAGCAAGAGATAAAAAATTAACGTTAGATGAGATGTCTGGAAGTACGTTTACAGTGTCTAATCTAGGTATGTTTGGTATCGATTATTTTACATCAATAATCAATCAACCCAACTCAGCAATTTTATCAGTAGGTGCCATAGTACAAAAACCTATTGTTAAAGATGGTGAGATTGTAGTAGGAAATACAATGAAATTAACATTAGCTTGCGATCATAGAACCGTAGATGGCGCAACAGGAGCACAATTTTTACAAACATTAAAAGGATATATAGAAAATCCTGTAACTATGTTAGTGTAAAAATAAATTGACTCTAATAAAGATCTAAAAGCCTGTTTTAAGAAACAGGCTTTTTTTGTTTTAAATATTTTGCATAAGAATAGATTGAAACAACTATAACAAAATGTAAAGCCATAGAACTTAAGAATAAGAAAATATTTACATTAAATCTTTAAGATGCTAAAAGTCCAAAAAATCACTAAATAAGTTCTGTTTTATATTGATAATTTACAGGGTGCTTTTCTATGGAAAGCGTAATCTTCAATGCCTGCAAGTATTAAAGATTACACGATTGATTAAATATTGAAAGAAATACTAATTTTTATTGATAAAGCACATAGAAGCGTCGTTTATTTTTATAAATTTAGTGCTTTTACTACCGATAAAGTATGCATAAAAACCAAACAATATTTTCTTCTTACACTTTCGATGAAAACACTTTAGACGAAGTATTTAATGATGATAAAAGCGTAAAAGAAATTTATAAGAAGTTATTCGCCTTATACAGCAGCCACAGCATCATGGATTTTGAGGCGTTAAATGAATATGCAAAAACATCTTTTTTTAATCAAGGGATTACATTTCAAGTTTACGGAAATAACGAAACAAAAGAGAAAATTTTTCCTTTCGATTTATTTCCAAGAATTATAGACCATGAGGAGTGGGAACATATAGAGAAAGGCGTATTGCAAAGAAGCAAAGCTTTAAATCTGTTTTTACACGATTTGTACCACGAGCAAAACATTATTAAAGATGGCATCGTGCCTAAAACACTCATAGAGTCTTCCGAGAATTACTTAAAACAAATGCAAGGCTTTACGCCTCCAGGCGGTATTTACAATCACATATCTGGAACAGACTTAATAAAACACTCAGACGGTAACTACTATGTGTTAGAAGATAACATAAGGTGTCCATCTGGGGTTAGCTATGTTATTTGTAACCGTACTACCTTAAAGCGGGCGTTATTTGGTGTATTCGATAAATACAAAATACACACTGTAACCGATTATTCTGAAAATCTGTTAGAAATTCTCGAAAGCGTAAAGCCAAAAGGTGTAGATAAACCAACCTGTGTGGTGCTTACACCAGGCGTGTTTAATTCGGCGTACTACGAACACTCTTACTTGGCAAAAGGTATGGGTATAGAGCTGGTAGAAGGAAGAGATTTATTTGTAGAGAACCATTTTGTGTATATGCGAACTATAAATGGTCCAGAACGCGTAGATGTAATTTACAGACGTATAGACGATGGGTTTATAGATCCTGATGTGTTTAATCCAGAATCGATGTTAGGCGTTAAAGGTTTATTTGCGGCCTACAAAAAAGGCAATGTATGTTTGGTAAATGCGCCAGGCACAGGAGTTGCAGATGATAAAGCCATTTATACCTATATGCCAAAAATTATTAAATACTACTTAAACGAAACACCAATACTAAAAAATGTGCATACCTACCATTGTAGCGATGCTAAAGATTTAGAATTTGTTTTAAATAATATAAAAGATTTGGTTATTAAGCCGGTAGACGAAGCTGGAGGCTATGGTATTTCCATAGGCAATAAGTTAAGTCCCCAAGAAATTGAAGAGGTAAAACAAACTATTTTAAAACATCCAAGAAAATATATCGCACAACCTATAATGTCTTTATCCGTGCATGCCACTTATATAGAAAGTGAAAAATCTTTCGAGCCAAGACATGTCGATTTACGAACGTTTACGCTATTAGGTAAGGATAAAAGTTATGTTTTAAAAAGTGGTTTAACGCGAGTAGCTTTAAGACGAGGAAATTTAATTGTAAATTCATCTCAAGGAGGAGGATCGAAAGATACTTGGGTGTTAAAAAAGTAAAAGAATATGCTAGCAAGAGTAGCCAACAACCTGTTTTGGATGGGCAGGTATATAGAACGTTCCGAACATATTGCAAGGTATTTAAGAGTGAATTATTTTTCATCTCTAGATGCGCCTCACGAACTATCGCAATCACGCCAATTCGTGTTAAAGTCTTTAATGTTTATGGTAGGTGCGCCTAACACATCAAACAAAGATTTAGACGAGGCAGATGTGCTTTACAACATAGGGCTAAATCCAGACAAGGAATACTCTATAATAAATTGTATTAAAATGGCACGAGAAAACGCGAACAGTGCTAGAGATATAATATCTACAGAGTTATACGAAGCCATCAATAAGTTTTACCATTTTGTACTCAACTATTCTCCAGATTTTTTAGTTAAAAAGGGGCTTTATGAGTTTACGTCTAACGTAATGGAATTTGCAGCCATAACCAAAGCTAAAATTAGAACAACTTTGCTTTTCGACGAAGTATTTTCGGTAATTAAGCTAGGTGTTAACATGGAAAGAGCCACTCAAGTAATAGGTATTATTCATTCTAAATATATAGACATACAAGCCATAGAATTAAAGCGTTCTGAAGGTTTTATGGTGTCTCCAGCACTGGAATGGTCTACCCTTTTACGCTGTGTAGAGTCTTACGACATGATGAAACGCTACGAGAGAGGAGTAGCCAATAGTTACAATACTTTAGAATTTCTTATATTAAACCCAAAGTGTCCCAGATCTGTAGTAAATAGTTTAAGTGAAATTTCCAGACATATCGACGCACTATCCCACGAGAAAAAGCCATCTAAGCATTCTACAGCTTTTCTGGTAAATAAATTGTATGCAGAATACCAGTATAAATATACTGAGGAGATTGAGGTGGATTTTAGAACGTTTATAGAAACAATTTTGGAAAGTTTATTTATGATTAGTAAAAAAATGGAGAAAGAGTTTTTTTATATAGATTAAAATGGCATTAGAACAACAGCAAACACAAAACAGAACAACAACAGATACAGATATGGAGGCGTTGCAGCAGGCGCAGCAACAGCAACAATAAAATGTAATGTGTGTGCTTAGGGTTGGTCTTAGCTGTTTTACATTACTCTATAGACCTGATATCTACAGACACTTTTAAACTGCTACTACCAGAACTGTACACCACACCTTTTAAAGGCGGAACATCGTAATAGTCTCTTCCCCAGCCGACTACAATATGTTGGTTTTCTGGAATCTTATTATTAGTAGGATCGAAATCTACCCAACCAAAACCAGGGATAAACACAGCAAACCAAGCATGAGAAGCGTCTGCACCTATAAGTTTGGGTTTTCCGGGAGGTGGTAAAGTTTCAATATAACCACTAATATAGCGGCCAGGAAGTCCTATACTTCTTAAGCAAGCTATAGCTATTTGTGCAAAATCTTGGCACACGCCCTTTTTTTCTTCCATAACCACACTTAAAGGCGTGGAAACATTTGTAAAGCCAGAAACGAATTTAAAATCTGTAAAAATACGCTGCATTAACTCGTTGGTAGCTTCGAATACCGAACGTTTGGGTTTAAACGACTCCAACGCATAAGCTTTAATATTAGATTTTGTGTTTCTTATTAAAATAGAGTCCAAGATAAATTGTTTTGGTGTAAACGTATTTTCGTTATTGGCATTTAAAAGCTCTAAAGCTTGCTCCAGCGTTACATCTGTACACGCTTTAGAAAAGAAACGTTCTTTAACCTCTGTATAATTTCTGGTAATCTTACTTTTAGAAGTTACAGATAGTTTTTTGTGTTGCTTTTGTATGGTGAAGCGTGTAATGTTATTTCCAAAAAAATCGATCCGTTCAGAAATTTGAGTGGGTTCTGGGTTGATATCGATAGTGTAATCTAAAAGTTCTTGACCCAAAGATGTTCTGGGTTTAATGGTTGCTATGTTATGGCAAAAAACTACAGGATCTGTATACGTGTATTCTGTAGTATGCGTAATTTGAAAATTCATGGCTTAACTAAATTTTTGGGACGTAAGTTGGGTGTGGCCTTTACTGTGATTAAAGTAAGTGTCTGATATAGATTTCGAAGTTTCTAAAAACAATACTTGTAACATATCTAAAAAGGTTTTTAAATGTGCTCTAATAGGTAAATCTGTACCAGAAATTTCAGAAAGGTACTCCGTATTCGATAGCCTTAATTTAGAGTAAGCCTCAAAAATACCCTTTTCGTAATCTTGAAGATCGCTAGTGGTTTTAGAGTGTGGCAAGTATCCAATATCCTTTTTTAGTCTGCCTACTAAAAACGTGAGAGAACGCGCATATTTGGTGTTCAACATAATTAGAGACAATACAGATTCTATATTGATATGAGAACGGTAGCTGTAACGGTAAATATTTAAGCTTTCGTGGCTATGTAAGAGTGCTTCTAATATTTCGTATTGCACATGGTCTTCTTCCACACCAATAAGCATATTTTGAAATATTGTAGTGTTTAACATAGCACGTTCTAGGTTTAAGCCAATAAAATACAGTAAAAGGCCTTGTTCTACAAGTATGCTTTCTTCTATAAGCCCCATAAAAGCGATAAGCTTTGTTATCAATTGATCTAGAATTTTAATCAGTCTTTTGTAAGACAGTTTGGTTTGATCTTCTTCTGTTATGGGATGCCATAATTTTTGCATGCTGTCTAAAACACGCCACATGTCTGTGGATGCTAGATTTCTTATAGCATAAAAGGAATTGCTAAAAAGCGACAAGGTGCTCGCTAAACTGCCAGCTTTATTTTTGTCTACCACAATGGCAATAAGCTCTTTTTTAATAGCGTCTGGAGAGTCTACATTTTTACTTGTAGAAAAGCCAGGGCTAACATTTGTAAGCTCCGTAACTGTATTTAATAAATAATCTATTTTAGAGTGCTTTTGGAAGGTACTGGAAAGGTCTGTTTTAGACACTTCTTTTAAAACCATTCTTAAATGCCTACTTAGTACTAGGGCTCTACTGGCGTACCTGCCTGCCCAGTACAGATTTTCTGCGGTTAAACTCGGCAAGTCGTTTAACTTTGTTAAACCAGTAGTGGTAATTTTGCAATATTTTGGCTTTACAGTTTTTACGTAGTTTTCGTCAATAACACAAAAGTCTTTACTTGTACCTCCGCGCTGTTCGTTTACTTTAAATGTTTTTGAGGTTGAAGAAACTCTAACAAGACCACCAGGCATTATTTTGTAAGCTGCTTTATCTGCTATGGCAAAAGCTCTACATATCATGTTTCTAGGTTCTAATTTACCATCGGTAAAGTTGGGAACGGTAGAAAACTTTATCCTCTCTTGTGCCACATATAGGTGTGGACGACTTTTAATTTTTTGCTTTAAAGCTTCCAACTCTGTAGCGTCAAGCAGTTCTCCAAAAACAATGGTTTCTCTACTAGAACGGTCTATACGTTTAATTACCAATTTGGAGATATTGGCCATAACATGATCCAATTCCTTTTTTTGGCCACACCACCAAGTCGCGATTTGCGGCAATATAAGTTCCTCGTCTAAAAAATACTTGGCAATAGCAGGCATAAAAGGAATAAGTCCAGGGTTTTCAATAACGCCCACACCAACAGGGTTAAGTATGCTAACATTTTTACGTCGCACCACATCGAGCAAACCAGCTACGCCTAAATAAGAATCTTCTCTTAGTTCTAGAGGGTCTATAAACATATCTTCGACTCTTCTGTAAACCACGTTTACTTGCTTTAGGCCTTTTAGAGATTTCATCCATAGTTTCCCATCTCTAACTAATAGATCGTTACCTCTAACAAGAGGGTAACCATAGTAATTAGCCAGATACGAATGCTCGAAATAAGACTCGCTCGAAGGGCCAGGAGTTAATACTACAATATTGGGATTTAGAATTTTGTTTGGCGCTGCGTCTATCAATAATTGATTAAAGGTGTTAAAAAAATCGTATTGATCTACAACAGATAGGTCTTTGTAAAGATTTGGTAAAACATTACTGGTTATGGTTCTGTTTTCTAGCGCATAGCCCATCCCAGAAGGTGCTTGAACTCTATCATTAACCATCCACATACGTCCATCAGGCCCTCTAGATAAATCTGCGGCATACACAGATAAGTGTTGCTTTGTTGAACTCTCTATACCATCGCATTGTCTTAAAAAACCTCTGTGTCCAAAAATAACCTCTTGAGGTATAATGCCTTTTTTTAAGAGTTGTCTTTCCCCATAAATATCCTTAACAACCAAATCGAGTAAATGCACACGTTGTTGCAAACCTTTTTCAACATCATCCCATTCCTTTTTGTGCATTACGAAAGGGAAAATATTTAAATTCCAAGGTCTGTTTTGGCCATTGGGGTCGTTGTAAATATTATAGGTTGTTCCATTTTCAGATAAATTCCAATCAATGTCTTTTTGTCTGGAAATTATTTCATTGTGTCCTAATGTTTCAAAATTATGGTAAACTTTTTTCCACGTGTCTCTTAACGTCATGTCTTCTTTAAACATTTCGTCGTAAGCATCAATATGAGAGTAGTGTTCTATTAACGAGGCTGTTTTAGCTTCCATTTTTAACTGTGTTTATTTTTTACGTAGATCTAGTGTGTTTGGAAATTCTGGATCTACAGGTATTGTTTTATATCTGTATTTGCGTTTACTGCCTATTTCTTCAACGGTTCTTAGCGGGGCGTTAGTATCGCTTGCGCTTACTTCTTCAATAATGTCAACTTCGGTTTGCGTTTCACCAATATCCCAAAATCGATTTATACGTCTCGATTCGGCTTCGTAGCTATTCACAGGAAAAGTGTCGTAAGAACGCCCGCCGGGGTGAGCTACAAAATATTTGCAGCCACCTATAGACTTGCGGTTCCAAGTGTCTACAATATCGAAGGCTAAAGGTGTATCTACACCTATGGTAGGGTGTAAGGCAGAATGCGGGTCCCATGCTTTGTATTTTACCCCAGCTACATATTCGCCTTTTGTACCTGTGGGTTGCAATTGTATTTTTACCCCATTACATGTAAGCACGTACCTTTCGCTTGTAAAGTTGGAAACTTTAACCTGTAGGCGTTCTAGAGAAGAATCTACATAGCGGGCTGTACCACCGCCAGTCATTTCTTCACCTAAAACATTCCAAGGTTCTATGGCTGCTCTTAATTCTAAATGAATATTATTAATATCTACCATGCCATGTAGCGGGAATCTAAATTCGAAAAAGGGATCGAACCAGTCTTCTTGAAATTTATAACCAGCTCTGTTAAGCTGTTTTACAATGTCTTTTATGTCTTCACGAACGTAGTGTTCTATTAAAAACTTATCGTGCAATTCTGTACCCCAACGCACCAAGTCGTGCTCGTAAGGTTTTTTCCAAAACCAAGCCACTAATGTACGTACCAATAGCATTTGCACTAAGCTCATTTTTGCATGCGGTGGCATGTCGAAACCTCTTAGTTCTAAAATACCAAGTCTACCAGAGGAAGAATCTGGCGAATACAATTTATCGATACAAAATTCTGCACGGTGGGTATTTCCTGTTAAATCGGTTAGTAAGTGCCTAAATAAACGGTCTGTAAGCCAAAAAGGCACCTCTCCATCTTTTGGAATTTGACTAAAGGCAATTTCCAACTCGTACAAGTTTTCCATTCTGGCTTCGTCTATTCTGGGCGCTTGGCTGGTAGCGCCAACAAAAGCTCCAGAAAATAAATAGGAAAGTCCAGGATGGTGCTGCCAAAATGTGAGTAGGCTTCGTAATAAGCTGGGCTTGCGCAAGAGTGGGCTGTCTGCGGGTGTAGTGCCTCCCAAGGTCACGTGGTTTCCACCTCCTGTACCTGTGTGCTTGCCATCTAGCATAAATTTTTCTGTACCTAATCGCGATTTTTTGGCTTCATCGTAAAGTGTAAATGTATTGTTTACCAAATCGTCCCAATTGGTGGTAGGGTGTACATTTACTTCAATAACACCTGGATCTGGTGTAATTTTCATAGACTCAACACGGTTGTCGTGAGGTGGGTTGTACCCTTCAAGAATAACGGGGATGTTGAGCTGTTTTGCAGTAGCTTCTATAGAGGCTATTAAATCCAAAAAAGCATCCATACCATCTAAGGGAGGTAGAAACAGATAGAGTTTACCTTCTCTAATTTCTGCACTAATAGCTGTTTTTACAAAGTATTTTGGTTTATTAGTGTTTAAACCGTTGGTAACAATCGATTTGTGCCGAACATTTACCAAGCGCTTAAAACTTGGTAACTGCTTACGCTTTTTAAACAAATCGGGTTCGTATACTGGAAACACGCCATACTCTGGTTTTGTGGCCAAGCTAGCTAAAGGTAATCTTAAACCTAAAGGCGAGGTGCCCGGTGTAAGTAGTAGTTGGTGTCTTCTAAAAAGCCAAGTACTAGAGAACCACTCATCTCCAGATTTGTTTAAAGGCAGCACATATCCTACAGCTTTATGTGTACCTTGTTCTTGTATTTCGGCAAGTCGTTTTTTTACTAAGTCTTCGCTGCCTTCTTTAGAGAGGTCTATGTCTACAGGCAAGTTATCTTGTTCCCATAACATGTAAAATGCATCTTCGTAAGCAGGTAAAATATAAGTTTGAGATACGCCTAAATAGGTGCTAAGTGTTTGTAAAAATAAAATATCGCTTCCGGGAGCAACAATAGGATTAGGCGAAAAGGCAGAAAGTAAATGCTCGTTATGCCATATTTTTTTACCATCTTTTCTCCAATACAATTGGATTTCCCATCTTGGTAGAGGTTCGCCGGGATACCACTTTCCTTGGGCATGATGCAGCATGCCGCCCGGAGCAATTTTATGTAATAAACGTTTGGTTAAATCGTTAGCCAATTTGCGTTTGTGTGGCCCATCAGCATCAGTATTCCATTCAGGCGCCTCCATATCGTCTATAGATACAAATGTAGGTTCTCCACCCATGGTAAGCCTAACATCTCCTTTTTGTAAATCGCGTTCCACCTTTTGGCCAAGTCTATTAATGGCTTTCCATTGCTCGTCGGTATAGGGTTTAGTTACTCTGGGAGACTCTAAAATTCTGGTTACAGAATTGCTAAAATCAAACTCTGTTTCGCAAGGATCGGATAGGCCTGTTACCGCAGCAGCACTTTCGTAGTGTGGGGTGCAGGCAAGTGGTATGTGTCCTTCTCCCGTAAGCAATCCCGAAGTGGAGTCTAAACCAATCCAACCAGCACCTGGAACATATACTTCTGTCCAAGCATGTAAATCTGTAAAATCGTTAGCAGGGCCAGAAGGCCCATCTAAAGAAAGTTCATCTTGCTTTAATTGCACAATATATCCAGATACAAAACGCGCTGCAAAACCAAGTTGGCGCAGCACTTGTACAAATAACCAAGCATAATCTCTACAAGACCCAGATTTGCACTCTAACGTTTTTTGTGGTGTTTGTACGCCGGGTTCTAAACGAATGTTGTAATTTAAATACTCGTATATTTTTCTATTGAGGTCTATTAAAAAATAAATGGTTTTTCTAGGGGTGTAATCAATGGTTTCAATAAAAGCATCGATTAAGGGGTCTTGGTATTCTACTTCGAGATAAGGGCCTAACTCTTTTTTGATGTGATCTTCATAGTCAAAAGGAAACTCGTCTGCTGTGTCGTCTATAAAAAAATCGAAAGGATTAATAGTTTTTAAATCGGCAACAATCTCTACATCAATAGAAAGTTCATTTGTTTTTTCTGGAAAAACAACTCTTGCCTGGTAGTTTCCAAAAGGATCTTGCTGCCAGTTAAAGAAATGGTTTTCTGGTTTTATAGTTAACGAATAAGCCTCGATAGGAGTTCTACTGTGTGGTGCAGGACGTAAACGAAAAATATGAGGAGACAAATTTACATTGCGATCGTATTTATAAACAGTTTTGTGCGAAATCACTACTTTTAGAGCCATAAACGTAATTTGTTAAGCGATTAATCTTGATATAAAATAGCTTGTGCTAAGCAAAACAAATTTACAGTTTTATTACGGCTATGTACAGCGTTTTAAGCATAATAATGTGTCTTGTATCGATTTCATTTATTGCAAATGAAACGGGGTATATTTTGAAGAGTTTAAAAAATAAAATAGAAAAATATAAATATTGAATAAAGAAATATGCGTCTGTAAGGATTAAGACGAACATTGTAATTTGAAATGAGTTAACTTAAATAAATATTTTGAATGAATTGGCGTAAGAAAGTAAAGTTTGTAACATCTATTTTTTACCTTCTATATCGCTAATGTGATGTTGTAGGGCTTTAACAGAAATTTGAATTTCTAGTACTAAAAAGCCCAAAGATGCCATGAGTAGTAGCAAGGCGAAACCAAAAATCCATGCAGCTATATGAGACTGGCCTATGTATATTAAAAACATAGAGAGCACGCAGAGTAGTAGGCTCGAAATGCCCAGAATTTGCATGTAACGCGTAAGATACAAACGTTTTTTTATATTTTGAATTTGAGCCATTAATACCGAATCTTTATTTTTCACGTATTTATCGTGTAAATCTCTAATAGTAGCGGCATAAGCCAGAAATCTGTTGGTATAAGCCAGCATGATTAATGAAATTGCCGAAAATAGTAAGGCGGGTGTTGTTAGAGTTAAAGCTTCCATATTTAATAACGTAAATCTATTCAAAGTTAGTGACTTTTTATATTTTAGAGCTATGCAAGAGGAATTTCTACATTATATATGGCGTTACAAAGCATTTGAGCAAGAAGCCTTAAAAACGACTCAAGGCGAACATGTAACTTTAACGGCCGTTGGGCAATACAATACTAACGCAGGACCAGATTTTTTTAATGCGCAGCTTAGAATAGGCACTCAACTATGGGCCGGGAATTTGGAAATACATGTTAAGTCTTCTGATTGGTATTTGCATAACCATGAAAAGGATAAGGCTTACGATAATGTAATACTACATGTTGTGTGGGAGCATGATACAGAAGTTTTTAGGCGCGACAATTCTGTTATTCCCACATTGGTGTTGCAGCCGTATATTTCGGAACATATTTTGCTAAATTACACAAACCTTTTTGAGGCAAAACAACAATGGATCAATTGCGAAAACGAGTTCCCAAAGTTGAGCAATTTTAAGCTTCAAAATTGGCTAGAGACACTCTATTTCGAGCGTTTGGAACGTAAATCGCTCGATGTGATAAAACTTCTAGAAGCCTCTAATAACGATTGGGAAGCAGTGCTTTTTAAAATGTTAGCAAAAAATTTCGGACTCAAAGTTAATGCAGATGCTTTTGCAAGCATGGCAGAGCATTTAAATTTTTCAATTTTAAGAAAAGTGCAGCATAATGGTTTGCAAACAGAGGCGCTATTATTGGGGCAAGCTAGACTGCTGGAGCAAACGCACGAAGACCCCTATTTCAATAGCCTAAAAAAGGAATACGATTTTTTAAAAGCAAAGTTTAAGTTAAATACCGAAAATGGTATTACGCCCTTATTTTTTCGGCTTAGACCCAATAATTTTCCAACCATAAGGCTCTCGCAGTTGGCAGGTTTATATCATAAACATCAAAACGTATTTTCTAAAATTATTGCGGCAGAATCACTGGAAGCAGTGTATGCTGTTTTTAAAGTACAAACTTCAGAATTTTGGAAAACACACTACACGTTTTCCAAGGCATCTAAAGCTACAACTAAAGCATTGTCTAAAGCGTTTATAAACCTTCTTGTTATAAACACAATACTGCCCATACGTTTTGCATATGGAAAGTACAGAAACAGTATGGATAGCGATGCTGTTTTAGACCTAATAACAAGATTGCCCACAGAGAAAAATAGTATTATTAGTAGATTTAATACTTTGGGAGAGGTATCTACTAATGCATTGCACTCCCAAGCCTTATTACAACTTAAAGGTGTATATTGCGATACCAATAGGTGCTTAAAATGCGCTATAGGTAATGCGTTAATTGGTGGTTGATTAGGAGCTGAATAACACTAGAAACAAGAATGTATTTCAACTTTAATGCATATAGTTTTTAAAAGCAAAAACTATGCGTTAACTTGCGTTTAATTATGACGATTTTTCAAAAAATATTATTGTTTTTACAAAAACACGGTTATCACGTATGCCAGCGCATAGCAGATCGTTTTGGTATTCGAGCAAAAGTAGTTAGAACGTCTTTTATGTACATTACCTTTATTACAGTAGGCTTTGGTTTTGCATTGTATTTATTTCTTATTTTTTGGATGCGAATTAAAGATCTAATTTATACAAAACGCTCTTCCGTTTTCGATTTATAGTTTTATGGATAACCCTTTAGTTAAACTTTTTAGATCTCGAATTTACACCGCTTTAGTCCTCTTAGTAACAGTGCTAATCGTGGGCGTAGTGGGGTATAGGTGTATAGCCAATTACAGTTGGATAGATGCACTTTACATGACGGTAATTACCATAACTACTGTTGGGTTTGGAGAAGTAACACCGTTAGACGACCAATCGAAACTATTTACGGTATTTTTAATAATAACCAGTGTTATTATAGTAGGTTATGCTTTGTCTGTAATAACAGAATATATTTTAAGTAGAAACGATATTGAAGAACTTAAATACAAAAGGATGCAAAAGAAGATAGAAAGTTTTAAAAACCATGTTGTTATTTGCGGGTATGGGAGAAATGGCAAACAAGCTGCGCAGAAATTAAAGGCCTACAATAAAACTTTTGTGGTTATAGAAAAAAGCAAGAAAGTAGAAGAACGTCTTAAAGTAGATGGTTTTCCTTATGTATTGGGTAATGCAGACGAAGACGAAACCCTATTAAAGGCAGGCGTGGAACGTGCTTCGTGTTTTATATCTGCGTTACCAAGCGACGCCGATAACCTGTTTGTTGTGCTATCTGCAAAACAGATAAATAACAATATTAATATAATAAGTAGAGCATCTCAAGAATCGTCCTACCAAAAACTGAAGTTTGCAGGCGCTAACAATGTTATTTTACCCGATAAAATAGGAGGAGACCACATGGCATCTTTAGTTGTTGTTCCCGGTCTTATGGAATTTATAGACAATCTTTCTATAGTAGGCAAATCGAACATAAATATTGAAGAGGTTGCTGTAGAAAAACTATCATTTTCTAAAGAAGCACTTACAATAAAAGATTTAGATTTAAGGCGAAAAACGGGCTGTACCATTATAGGCTACAAAGACGAAAATGGAGAATATATAGTAAACCCAGAAGCAGAGTTAATTTTAGCACCCAATTCTAAAATAATAGTATTAGGGCGTCCAGAACAAATAGAAGTATTAAATGCTGTTTACAATATAGAAGTTGAAAAAGCATAACAAATAGGGGTTTAGCTTTAAAAACCCATTTTTTTTTAGCATCTTGCTATACAGTACACCTAATTACAAAATAAAAAATAGTTATATATGAAGAAGTATCTTCTTTCAGTTATCGCAACAATAGCCCCATTTTTAACTTACGCTCAAGAAGCATCTATAGATGAAATTATAGAAGCAAAATTTAAACCTTTTGCTTCTTGGGTAAGTGGCTTTGTGTTTTCGCCGATCTCTATAGCAGGCAAACAAGTACCTATAGTGCTCATTGTACTTTTAGCAGGTGCTTTATTTTTCACTCTTTATTTTAAGTTTGCTAATATTAGATTGTTAGGAGTTGCCATAAAAGCCACAAAAGGGACTTACGATGAGATAGACTATAATAGTGTTACCGAAGTAGTAAGCGGAGACCCAACACCAGGAGGTGACGTTATGGAAACGGTTAAAAACGATGAGGTTGTAGGAGAAGTTACTCATTTTCAGGCTTTAACAGCAGCATTATCTGCAACGGTAGGTTTAGGAAATATTGCAGGTGTGGCAGTAGCCATTGCTATTGGGGGGCCGGGCGCGACGTTTTGGATGATTTTGGCTGGTTTTCTAGGCATGTCCACCAAATTAGTAGAAGCAACACTAGGTGTTAAATATAGAGAAGTAGGGGCAGATGGTAAAATTTACGGAGGCCCAATGTATTACCTAAGAAAGGGTTTAGAAGAGAATAATTTAGGCATGCTAGGAAAAGTATTGGCCTTTTTATTTGCAATTTTTGTTGTAGGTGGCTCTTTTGGAGGAGGTAACATGTTTCAAGCCAATCAAGCAGCAGCACAATTTAAGGTGTTAACAGGATTAGATTCAGGCTTCGCATTTGGAATTATTATGGCTGTTCTAGTGGCAATTGTAATTATAGGCGGCATTAAGCGTATAGGCAAGGTTACAGAAAAAATAGTGCCTTTTATGGGCATTATGTATATAGGAGCCGCTCTAATTATCATTATAATGAATATTACAGCCATTCCAGAAGCATTTGGGCAAATTTGGACAGGCGTATTTGAAAGCAACACTCTACTTGGTGGCTTTGTAGGTGTAATGATAGTTGGTTTTCAACGTGCAGCTTTTTCTAACGAAGCTGGGGTAGGTTCTGCCTCGATAGCGCATGCAGCTGTAAAAACTAAGTTTCCTGCGAGTGAGGGTATAGTAGCCTCTATAGGGCCATTCGTAGACACAGTAGTTATTTGTACCATGACAGCTTTAGTAATTATAGTAACAAATATAAAAAGTAACTTGTTTGAATATGCCAATTTAGATGCAGGAAAAAATGTAATAATGAATGGTACAGGAGCGCATTTGGGAGGGGTAGATTTAACCTCTGTAGCCTTCGATTCTGCAATACCTAATTTTTCTATATTATTAACAATAGCAGTAATACTGTTTGCGTTTTCAACCATGTTATCTTGGTCTTATTACGGGTTGCAAGGCTGGAAATACCTTTTTGGTAAAGGGAAAATAGCAGATATGGTGTATAAAATTATATTTCTGTTTTTTGTAGTAATAGGCGCATCTTCAAGCTTAAATTCAGTAGTAGAATTCTCGGATGCTATGATTTTTGCTATGGTATTTCCAAATGTAATAGGTCTGCTGGTATTAATGCCAAAAGTAAAGCACGAATTAGAACGTTATTTGGTAGCTGTAGGCTTTAAGAAAAAATAAAAAATACGTTTTGTATGACGTTTTTTAAATCCCATGTCGTTTTTACCAAAGCTCAACGTCATGGGATTTTGGTTTTACTACTACTAATAGTGGTGCTACAATGCCTATACCTTTTTATAGACAAGCCAAAAACACCTTTGGGTATAGATGCGCAAACACTACAGTTTTACCAATTGGAATTGGATAGCTTAAGAGCAAAAGCCTTAGAAGCAAAACAGGTAAAAATTTACCCATTTAATCCTAATTACATAACAGATTACAAAGGCGCTTCTTTAGGGATGCGAGTAGAAGAAATAGATAGACTTTTAAAGTATAGAGCAGAAAATAAATGGATAAATTCCGCAAAAGAATTTCAACACGTTACAAGTATATCAGATACAGTATTGGCAAAGATTAGCCCTTATTTTAAGTTTCCAAAGCGTAATTTTAAAGTTAAAGGAAGCGCTGCCCAGACAAAAATTACAGATCGAAAGGCCATAAAAAAAGATATAAATAGAGCAACGGCTCAAGACTTGCAGGAGATTCGTGGTATTGGCGCAGTATTATCTAAACGCATTATAGCTTATAGAAACAAGCTTAAAGGTGGTTTTGTAAGTATGATACAATTGCAAGAGGTTTACGGGTTAACACCAGAAGTTGTGCTAAAGCTAAAAACTAAATTTAAAGTAAACACGAATAAACATAGAATTCAACTCGATTTAAATACAGCGACGGTCGATGAATTGGTAACTATTCAATACATAGATTATGAAATTGCACATGCTATAGTAGAATACAGAACACTCCACGAAAGATTTACGTCCATAGACGAATTGTCCAAAGTAAAAGAGATTCCCTTAAGCAAATTAGATTTAATTAAATTATCTTTGCAAATTAAATAATGGAGCACATTAAATGCCAGATCCAAACAAACCAAACTGGGGTATTAATGATTATCTAAAATATAACGTATGACAAGTATGTACTTCACTGAAGAGCATCAGCTGTTTAGAAAAAGTTTACAAGATTTTTTAAAAAAAGAAGTAGTGCCTCACATCGACGAATGGGAGGAGTCTGGTAAAATAGACAAATCCATTTGGTTAAAGTTTGGAGACATGGGGTTTTTGGGAATCAATTATCCCGAAGCTTATGGAGGATTAAATTTAGACTTATTTTATACCGTAATTTTACTTGAAGAACTTCAAAAAATAAACTCTGGAGGTTTTGCAGCAGCAATATGGGCACATGTTTATTTAGCAATGACGCACTTAAACGCAGAAGCCAGTGATGCCGTAAAAGAAAAATACCTTACCAAAAGTATTACAGGAGAGCTTACGGGGTGTTTGTGCATAACAGAACCTTTTGGAGGTAGCGATGTGGCGGGTATGAGAACCACTGCCACAAAAAAAGGAGATGTGTACGTGTTAAATGGCTCTAAAACATTTATAACAAATGGGGTTTATAGCGATTACTTAATAGTAGCTGCAAAAACAACACCCGAATTAGGAAATAAAGGCATAAGTATATTTTTGGTAGACAGAGATACACCAGGGCTTTCGGCTACCAAGCTAGATAAATTGGGTTGGAGAGCTTCAGATACAGGAGAAATCGCTTTCGATAATGTTGAGGTGCCTTTGCACCACCTCATGGGAGAAGAGAATAAAGGTTTCAATTATATTATGCAGCATTTTGCTTCCGAACGGCTTATCATGGGAATAAACGCCCATGCCAGAGCAGAATACGCTTTAGATTATGCCATACAATACATGTCCGAACGCGAAGCATTTGGAAAATCGATTAGCACATTTCAAGCATTAAGACATAAAATATCAGACTTGTACGGAGATTTAGAGCTCTGTAAAACTTACAATTACGTTGTAGCTAGTGCCCTAGATAAAGGCGCTTATGTAGTTAAAGAAGCGACAATTTCAAAGTTGAAATCTACTAAAATAGCCGATAAGATTATTTACGATTGTTTACAATTTCTAGGCGGCTATGGGTATATGGAAGATTATCCAATGGCAAGACTGTTTAGAGATAGCAGGCTCGGCCCAATAGGAGGCGGCACATCCGAAATTCTAAGAGAAATTATAGCTAAGATGGTTGTAGATAAAAAAGAGTACCGTCCAGCAACCTAACAATTTATTTTTTTGATTTTTCAAATTCAGAATTAATTTTATATTTGCCAACTGAAAATTCTAAAAGAGAGGAGGTTAAGGCACTATGTTAATAATACCTATTAAAGACGGTGAAAATATAGAAAGAGCATTAAAGCGCTACAAACGAAAATTCGATAGAACAGGCGCAAGACGCGCATTACAAAACAGAAAGCAATACAATAAGCCTTCGGTTTTAAAAAGAATGCAATTACAAAAAGCGCAATATGTACAGGCATTAAGAGATGCAGAACATGTTTAGTCTATGTTTCAATACTATTTAATCCCGCCATGAGCGGGATTTTTATTGGTTTGCGTTTTCGTTTTCAAAGTATAATAAAGGTAATTATAGGTTGTAACCTTATAAAATAAACCAAACTTTTGTAACTTTAAACATGTCTTTTACAGCCTTTACAGATTATTTACTACTAGAAAAAAACTACTCCAAGCTTACAGTACAAGCTTATAAAGCAGATTTAAATGCCTTTAAGGCTTTTGTAGCTGAAACATTCGAACAAGAAGATGTTAAAATGGTTAATTACGCGCAAATACGATCTTGGATTGTAGTTCTCGTAGAATCGGGCATTACCAACCGAAGCATAAATAGAAAAATATCTTCTTTAAACACTTACTTTAAGTTTTTAGTAAAGATTGAAGTTATACACCATAACCCACTCTCGAAACACAAGGCATTAAAAACGAGTAAGAAAGTGCAAGTTCCTTTTTCGGAAACAGAAATAGCAAACGTTTTAGATGTACTTAATTTCGATAATTCTTTTGAAGGGGTAAGAGACAGGTTTATTATAGAACTGTTTTATTCAACAGGTATAAGACGTATAGAACTGGTAAACCTAAAGCTAAAAGATGTCGATACAAGCAATAATACGATAAAGGTACTTGGGAAAAGAGACAAAGAGCGTATGATACCATTGTTGTATTCTGTAAAAAAAACACTTCAAGAATATTTAGATAAAAGGCATGATTTAGAAGGTAAAAAACAAGATGGTTATTTGTTTTTAACAAAAAAAGGAACTAAAGTTTATGAAACACTTGTTTACAGAGTAATAAATCATTACTTTAGTCAGGCATCCACGAAGCTAAAAAAGAGTCCTCATATTTTGAGGCATTCTTTTGCAACGCATCTTTTAAACGAGGGAGCAGACCTAAATGCTGTTAAAGAATTGTTAGGACACACAAGTTTAGCAGCTACTCAGGTTTATACACATAATAGTATAGCCGAGCTTAAGAAAGTCCATCTAAAATCGCATCCTAGAAATAAAAAATAGGAAAGTAATGTCTAACCAAAAATAGTATCAAAAAGAGTACAGTCTCAATTTTTTAAAAATTACAACCAAAGGCCGTACAATGCCTAACTATTTTTAAACCTTGATAACCAAATGAAAGTACACACGCAATCCATCAATTTTAATGCCGACCAAAAACTCATACTCTTTATACAAAAGCGTATGGATAAGTTAGACATGTTTTATGATAAGGTCATAAAATCTGAAGTATATTTGAAAGTAGAGAACACAAATACTAAAGAGAACAAACTATTCGAAGCAAGAGTTAGTGTGCCTGGAGATAGTTTTGTGGTAAAAAAGCAATGCAAGAGCTTCGAAGAAGGTGCAGACTGTGCCGTTTCCTCGTTGGAGCGCCAGTTAAAGAAGCGAAAACAGAAATTAAGAGCATTTTCTTGAAATTTTTTTTAAAAAATGTTTTGAATAGTAAAAAATATATTTACATTTGCAGTCCGTTAGAAATAGCGGACTTTTTTATGCAAAGAAAAGCATAGAAAACGCCGATGTAGCTCAGCTGGCTAGAGCAGCTGATTTGTAATCAGCAGGTCGTGGGTTCGAGTCCCTCCATCGGCTCTTAAAAACAAAGCTTTTTTGTTGAATAACATAAAAGTAAGTTCTTTAAAATAATATAAAAATACAATTGGGAAGATACTCAAGCGGCCAACGAGGACAGACTGTAAATCTGTTGGTTTTTACCTTCGCAGGTTCGAATCCTGCTCTTCCCACAATAATGCAGATAATGATTTATGGAATGTCTTTTTCGTAAATCATTTTTGTGTGTTAACAAGAGAAGTGTTTAAGCTTCAATTTGAAATAATGAATAAGCAAGTGTAAACTTGAAAAGCGGGAGTAGCTCAGTTGGTAGAGCGTCAGCCTTCCAAGCTGAATGTCGCCAGTTCGAACCTGGTCTCCCGCTCTAAAAATTCCTGCGAAGGCAGGAATCTCTTCTTTCAAACATAAAACTTAAATTAAAAGTGTTTGATAGAAAAGGAAATAAAAACTTTACGCCGGTGTAGCTCAGGGGTAGAGCGTTTCCTTGGTAAGGAAGAGGCCACGGGTTCAAATCCCGTCATTGGCTCGAAATAGTGATTTTAAGAAAACACTAATATTATTATATAACTAAGAATAAAAATTTATTTAAAACATGGCAAAGGCAACTTTCGATCGTTCAAAACCACACTTAAATATTGGTACTATTGGACACGTAGATCACGGTAAAACAACTTTAACTGCTGCTATTACTAAAGTATTAGCTGATGCAGGTTTATCAGAAGCTAAAGATTTCGATCAAATCGATAACGCTCCAGAAGAAAAAGAAAGAGGTATCACAATTAATACTTCTCACGTAGAGTATCAAACAGCTAACCGTCACTACGCACACGTTGATTGTCCAGGTCACGCCGATTACGTAAAGAACATGGTAACTGGTGCTGCTCAAATGGATGGTGCAATCTTAGTTGTAGCTGCGACAGATGGTCCTATGCCACAAACTCGTGAGCACATATTATTAGGTCGTCAGGTAGGTATACCACGTATCGTTGTTTTCTTAAACAAAGTAGATATGGTAGACGATGAAGAGTTACTAGAATTAGTAGACATGGAAGTAAGAGACTTATTAAGTTTTTACGAATATGATGGAGATAACGGTCCTGTAATTTCTGGTTCTGCATTAGGTGCTCTTAACGGTGAGCAAAAATGGGTAGACACAGTAATGGAATTAATGCAAGCTTGTGATGATTGGATTGAAGAGCCTGTTCGTGATATGGACAAGCCTTTCTTAATGCCTATCGAAGATGTATTCTCTATTACAGGTCGTGGTACTGTTGCTACAGGTCGTATAGAAACTGGAGTTGCACAAACAGGAGATCCAGTAGAAATTATTGGTATGGGTGCAGAGAAATTAACATCTACTATTACTGGTATCGAAATGTTCCGTCAAATATTAGATAGAGGAGAAGCTGGAGATAACGCAGGTATCTTATTAAGAGGTATTGAAAAATCTCAAATCTCTAGAGGTATGGTTATCACTAAGCCAGGATCTGTAACACCACACGCTAAGTTTAAAGCAGAGGTTTATATCCTTAAGAAAGAAGAAGGTGGTCGTCACACACCATTCCATAATAACTACCGTCCACAGTTTTACGTACGTACAACAGACGTAACAGGAAACATCGCTTTACCTGATGGTGTAGAGATGGTAATGCCTGGAGATAACTTAACAATTACTGTAGAGTTAATTCAGCCTATCGCAATGAACATCGGTCTACGTTTCGCTATCCGTGAAGGTGGTAGAACAGTAGGTGCAGGTCAGGTAACTGAAATATTAGACTAATTCTCATAGATTAGTTTAACCTTATAAAGTCACAAGGTATTGCGTTACTAGCGTAATGCCTTTTGACTTATAATTACGGGTTTAGCTCAGTTGGTAGAGCACTGGTCTCCAAAACCAGTTGTCGGGAGTTCGAGCCTCTCAACCCGTGCAAATTAAATCGAGTAACTATGTGTTTACTCGATAATTTAAAATAAGGATGCTGTCCTTTAAAAAATAGTAAAAATGGCTGGAATAGTAACATACGTAAAAGAATCATTCGAAGAGCTTAAAAATAATGTGTCATGGCCAACATGGGCAGAAGCACAAAGCTTAACTGTACTAGTTGCTGTATTTACTATCTTATTCTCTTTAGCTATTTGGGGAATAGACACTGTTTTTAGTAAGGTAATAACCGCTTATTTCGATTTAATAAAATAAAAACATATTTGTATGTCTGAAGTGAGTGAGAAAAAGTGGTATGTTGTAAGAGCAGTTAGTGGTCAAGAAAATAAAATCAAGACCTACATAGAGAATGAGATTGCTCGCCTTGGTTTGCAAGATTATGTAGATCAAGTACTAGTACCTACAGAAAAAGTAATTCAAATCCGTAACGGAAAAAAAACTCAGAAAGAAAAAGTATTCTTTCCTGGGTATATTATGGTTCAAGCCAATTTAACAGGAGAAGTGCCTCATATTATAAGATCTGTAACTAATGTTATTGGTTTCTTAGGAGAGACAAAAGGGGGCGATCCTGTACCATTAAGACAATCTGAAGTAAACAGAATGTTAGGTAAGGTAGATGAGTTAGCAGTAGATGAAAATGTACATGTAGCTATACCTTTTACAAAAGGCGAAACTGTAAAAGTTATCGATGGACCATTTAATGGTTTCGATGGCACTATAGAGAACATAAACGAAGAAAAGCGCAAGCTAGAAGTAATGGTTAAGATATTTGGAAGAAAAACACCATTAGAGCTAAGCTATATGCAAGTTGAAAAAATATAATAATTGTTACACCAGATAAATGATAGTATCATTAGCTTCCAATTAACAGTACTATCAAACTAAATTATTAAAAATGGCAAAAGAATTAGGTAAAGTAGTTAAGTTACAAGTTCGGGGAGGTGCTGCGAATCCATCGCCACCGGTTGGACCCGCTTTAGGTGCTGCTGGAGTAAACATCATGGAGTTCTGTAAGCAATTTAATGCGAGAACTCAGGATAAAGCTGGTAAAGTATTACCAGTTGTTATTTCTGTTTACAAGGACAAGTCTTTCGATTTCGTTATCAAGACACCACCAGCTGCAGTACAATTATTAGAAGCGGCCAAGGTGAAAAAAGGTTCAGGAGAACCAAACCGAAAAAAAGTAGCTAAAGTGTCTTGGGACCAAGTAAAAACCATCGCAGAAGATAAAATGCAAGATTTAAATGCATTTACAATCGAATCTGCTATGAAAATGGTTGCAGGTACTGCAAGATCAATGGGAATCACTGTAACAGGGCAATTCCCTTCTTAATCTATTAAAGACATTAGAAAATGGCAAGATTAACAAAAAAGCAAAAAGAAGCTTTAGCGAAAATAGAAAAAGGGAAAGTATATTCTCTTAATGAAGCATCTTCATTAATCAAAGAAATTACCAATACAAAGTTTGACGCCTCAGTAGATTTAGCTGTGCGTTTAGGTGTAGATCCTAGAAAAGCTAACCAAATGGTAAGAGGTGTAGTATCTCTTCCACACGGTACTGGTAAAGACATGAAGGTTTTAGCATTAGTAACTCCAGACAAAGAAGCAGATGCAAAAGCAGCTGGAGCAGATTACGTTGGTTTAGACGAATACCTTGATAAAATTAAAGGTGGATGGACAGATGTAGACGTTATCGTTACAATGCCAAGCGTTATGGGTAAATTAGGACCTTTAGGTCGTGTATTAGGGCCTCGTGGTTTAATGCCAAACCCTAAAACAGGAACTGTTACTATGGATGTAGCAAAAGCAGTAAGCGAAGTAAAAGCTGGTAAAATTGACTTTAAAGTTGATAAAACAGGTATTGTTCACGCTGCAATTGGTAAAGCATCATTTAGTGCAGATAAAATTGAAGGTAACGCAAACGAGTTATTACAAACATTAATGAAATTAAAACCAACTACTGCAAAAGGGACATACGTGAAGAGTATATTTATGTCTTCTACTATGAGTCCTAGTATCGCAATAGATCCTAAAATTGGTTAATTAGTTAAAAACTTTTATTATGACAAGAGAAGAAAAGTCGCAAGTAATTCAAGACTTAACTGCACAATTAGCCGATAATGCTAACATTTATTTAGCAGATATCTCTGGATTGAATGCAGGTACAACTTCAGATTTACGTCGTGCTTGTTTTAAAGCAGATATTAAATTGGCAGTGGTTAAAAACACCTTGCTTGAAAAAGCAATGGAAGCTTCAGATAGAGAGTTTGGAGAACTTCCTAGTGTTTTAAAAGGTAATACATCAGTAATGTATTCAGAAACTGGTAATGCACCAGCTAAAGTAATCAAAGCTTTTAGAAAAAAATCAGAGAAGCCTTTATTAAAAGGAGCTTTTATTGAAGAAGCAGTTTACATTGGCGACGACCAGTTAGATATGTTAGTAGAAATCAAGTCTAAAGAAGAGTTGATTGGAGAGATTGTTGGATTATTACAATCTCCTGCTAAGAATGTTATTTCGGCACTTAAATCAGGTGGCTCTACAATAGCAGGTATTATCAAAACATTATCCGAGAAAGAAGGATAATTAAAAGCGTACGCACTTATTTACAATTATATTATTATTACAAAATTATTAAAACGATAGAAAATGGCAGATTTAAAAGAATTCGCAGAACAATTAGTTAACTTAACAGTAAAAGAAGTTAATGAGTTAGCTACTATATTAAAAGACGAGTACGGTATCGAGCCTGCTGCTGCAGCTGTTGCTGTTGCTGCTGGAGGTGGTGCTGCAGGTGGAGAAGCTGCAGAAGAAAAAACTGAATTTGATGTAATCTTAAAAGCCGCTGGTGGATCTAAATTAGCAGTTGTAAAATTAGTTAAGGAATTAACTGGTTTAGGATTAAAAGAAGCTAAAGGTTTAGTGGATGATGCACCAAGTGCAATCAAAGAAGGTGTTTCTAAAGATGAAGCAGAAGGCTTAAAATCTTCTTTAGAAGAAGCTGGAGCAGAGGTTGAGCTTAAGTAAGCTTAACACCACAACAATACAAAGGTTTAGGTCTATCACGCAAATGCGTGATAGCACCTAGACCATTTTGTGTATATAAATATATACATAAATAAAAGCTTAAAAGGCTAATGTTTTAAGTACTGTATTAGCCATTTAATTAGTGTGTCAAGACACTGTTATTATTTTTTTAATCAAAATTCCGTCCATTGATGTCATCAACACAAGCTGAAAGATTAAATTTTTCCTCTATTATCAATAGAACAGAATATCCAGATTTCTTGGATATTCAGATAAAATCCTTCCAGGATTTTTTCCAATTAGAAACTAAATCTGAAGAAAGAGGAGATGAAGGGTTATACAATACCTTCATGGAAAACTTTCCAATTACAGATTCGCGTAATCAATTCGTATTAGAATTTTTAGATTACTTTGTAGATCCACCACGATACGCAATTGAAGAGTGTATTGAAAGAGGATTAACCTATAGTGTGCCACTTAAGGCCAGACTAAAGTTATATTGTACAGATCCTGAGCACGAAGATTTTGAAACCATAGTACAAGACGTGTACTTAGGTACTATACCTTACATGACGCCAAGTGGTACTTTCGTAATCAATGGGGCAGAGCGTGTGGTAGTATCACAATTACACCGTTCTCCAGGGGTATTCTTTGGCCAATCTTTCCACGCCAACGGTACAAAATTATATTCAGCAAGGGTAATTCCATTTAAAGGCTCTTGGATAGAATTTGCAACAGATATCAATCAGGTAATGTATGCCTATATTGATAGAAAGAAAAAATTACCTGTAACAACACTTTTCCGTGCGATTGGTTTCGAACGTGATAAAGATATTTTAGAGATATTCGATTTAGCAGAAGAAGCTAAAGTTTCTAAAACAGGTCTAAAAAAATACTTAGGAAGAAAATTAGCAGCACGTGTACTTAACACATGGCACGAAGATTTTGTAGATGAAGATACAGGTGAAGTAGTATCAATAGAGCGTAACGAAATCGTTTTAGATCGTGATACTATTCTTGACAAAGAAAACATAGAAGAAATTCTTGAAGCAGAAGTTAAAACTATTCTTTTACATAAAGAAAGCAACGAACAAGGGGATTATGCCATTATCCACAACACGCTTCAAAAAGATCCAACAAACTCAGAAAAAGAGGCTGTTGAACATATATACAGACAACTACGTAATGCAGAGCCGCCAGATGAGGAAACAGCACGTGGTATTATAGATAAATTATTCTTTAGTGACCAGCGTTATTCTTTAGGAGAAGTTGGACGTTACAGAATGAATAAGAAATTAGGTCTTGATATAGGAATGGACAAGCAAGTGCTTACCAAAGAAGATATCATCACCATTATAAAATATTTAATCGAGTTAATCAACTCTAAGGCAGAGATTGATGATATAGACCACTTATCTAACCGTCGTGTACGTACCGTAGGAGAGCAATTATCGTCTCAGTTTGGTGTTGGTTTAGCACGTATGGCGCGTACCATTCGTGAGCGTATGAATGTGCGTGACAACGAGGTATTTACACCAATAGATTTAATTAATGCCAAGACCTTATCGTCTGTAATTAATTCATTCTTTGGAACGAATCAGTTATCTCAGTTTATGGATCAAACCAATCCATTAGCAGAGATTACACATAAGCGTCGTCTATCGGCATTAGGGCCAGGAGGTTTATCAAGAGAACGCGCAGGGTTCGAGGTACGTGATGTACACTATACACACTACGGAAGACTTTGTCCTATAGAAACACCAGAAGGACCAAATATTGGTTTGATATCATCACTTTCAGTATTCGCTAAGGTGAATTCAATGGGCTTTATTGAAACACCATACCGTAAAGTAACAGAAGGTGTTGTAGACATTCAAAATGCACCAACATATTTAAGTGCAGAAGAAGAAGAAGAAAAACTTATTGCGCAGGCTACTGTAAAAGTAGATGACAATGGAACGATATTACACGATAAGGTAATTGCACGTATGGAAGGCGATTTCCCAGTAATCGATCCAAAAGAGATTCATTATACAGATGTTGCACCAAATCAAATATCATCCATATCTGCATCTTTAATTCCATTCTTGGAGCATGATGATGCCAACCGTGCGTTGATGGGATCTAACATGATGCGTCAAGCCGTACCATTATTACGTGTAGACGCGCCAATTGTTGGAACAGGTTTAGAACAACAAGTAGCATCAGACTCTAGAGTATTAATAAATGCTGAAGGTACAGGAGAAGTATTGTATGTTGATGCAAACGAAATACAAATAAGATACGATCGTACAGAAGATGAAGCTAAAGTAAGTTTCGACAGCGATGTTAAATCTTATAAATTAGTAAAATTCAGAAAAACAAACCAAGGGACTTCGATCAACTTAAAGCCTATTGTTAAAAAAGGCGATAAAGTAGAAAAAGGACAAGTTTTATCTGAAGGTTATGCAACCCAAATGGGAGAATTAGCCCTAGGTAGAAACATGAAAGTAGCCTTTATGCCTTGGAAGGGGTATAACTTTGAGGATGCGATTGTAATATCTGAAAAGGTAGTTCGTGAAGATATCTTTACATCTATACATATCGACGAATACTCTTTAGAAGTAAGAGATACAAAATTAGGTAACGAAGAATTAACGAACGATATACCAAACGTTTCAGAAGAGGCGACAAAAGACCTTGACGAAAACGGTATGATTCGCGTTGGTGCAGAAGTTAAACCAGGAGACATCCTTATCGGTAAGATTACACCTAAAGGAGAATCGGACCCTACACCAGAAGAAAAATTATTACGTGCCATCTTTGGAGACAAGGCAGGCGATGTAAAAGATGCATCTTTAAAAGCATCACCTTCATTAAACGGTGTAGTTATAGAAAAGAAATTGTTCGCAAGAGCAGTAAAAGATAAGCGTAAAAGAGCACAAGATAAAGATGATATTTTAGCTTTAGAGTCGCAATACGACAGAAAGTTCGACGAGTTAAAAGACGTTTTAATAGACAAGCTATTCACTATTGTAAACGGCAAAACAGCTCAAGGAATCTTTAACGATTTAGGTGAAGAAGTATTACCAAAAGGTAAAAAATTCACACTTAAAATGTTGAATGCTGTAGACGATTACGCGCACTTAGTATCAGGAAAGTGGACTACGGACGAGCATACTAACAAATTAGTTGCAGATCTTATCCATAATTATAAAATTAAAGAAAACGATCTTCAAGGGGCATTACGCCGCGAGAAGTTTACCATTTCTGTAGGAGACGAATTGCCTTCAGGTATCATTAAGCTTGCTAAAGTTTACATTGCTAAAAAGCGTAAACTTAAAGTAGGAGATAAAATGGCAGGACGCCACGGTAACAAAGGTATCGTAGCACGTATTGTACGTCAGGAAGATATGCCATTTTTAGAAGACGGTACACCAGTAGATATCGTATTAAATCCATTAGGGGTACCATCGCGTATGAATATTGGACAGATTTACGAAACTGTACTAGGATGGGCAGGACAAAAATTAGGTCGCAAATATGCAACGCCTATTTTCGATGGTGCAACTATAGACCAAATTAACGGATTTACAGATGAAGCTGGAATTCCAAGATACGGGCATACCTACTTATACGATGGTGGTACAGGACAGCGTTTCGATCAACCAGCAACAGTAGGTGTAATTTACATGCTGAAGTTAGGACACATGGTAGATGATAAGATGCACGCACGTTCTATAGGACCTTACTCATTAATAACACAGCAACCATTAGGTGGTAAAGCACAGTTTGGTGGACAACGTTTTGGTGAGATGGAAGTTTGGGCACTTGAAGCTTATGGCGCATCAAGTACCTTACGTGAAATTTTAACTGTAAAATCTGATGATGTTATTGGTAGAGCTAAAACATACGAAAGTATAGTTAAAGGCGAGCCAATGCCAGATCCAGGATTACCAGAATCTTTCAATGTATTAATGCATGAATTGAAAGGTTTAGGATTAGACATTAGATTAGAGGAATAATTTTGATAGTTGGTAGTTGTTAGTTTGTAGTTCTTGGGACAATATTATAAGAGATGTGTAAAAAGAACCAAGAAACTAAAACTAAAAACCATAAACTAAAAACTATAAAGAAGACATGGCAAGAAGACAAGATAAGAATACAGTAAAGAGGTTTAATAAAATCTCAATTGGTTTAGCATCACCAGAATCTATTTTAGCAGAATCTAAAGGTGAAGTATTAAAACCAGAAACTATTAATTATCGAACACACAAACCAGAACGTGATGGTTTGTTTTGTGAGCGTATTTTTGGTCCTGTAAAGGATTATGAGTGTGCTTGCGGTAAATATAAAAGAATACGTTACAAAGGTATTGTATGCGACCGTTGTGGGGTAGAAGTTACAGAGAAAAAAGTACGTCGCGATCGTGTAGGACACATTAATTTAGTAGTTCCTGTAGCGCACATATGGTATTTCCGTTCTTTACCAAACAAAATAGGATACTTATTAGGCTTACCATCTAAGAAATTAGATATGATTATTTATTACGAACGTTACGTCGTAATACAACCAGGTTTAGCTAAAAACGAAGAAGGAGAACCATTGCAAAAAATGGATTTTCTTACAGAGGAAGAATATTTAAATATAGCAGAAGAGTTACCACAAGATAACCAATATTTAGACGACACAGACCCTAACAAATTCATCGCTAAGATGGGGGCAGAGTGTTTAATAGATTTATTAGCACGTATCGATTTAGAAGGTTTATCTTATGAGTTACGCCACAAGGCTAATACAGAAACGTCTAAACAACGTAAAACAGAAGCCTTAAAGCGTTTACAAGTTGTAGAATCTTTAAGAGAATCTAACAACAACAGAGAAAATCGTCCAGAATGGATGATTATGAAGGTAATTCCAATCATTCCGCCAGAATTACGTCCATTAGTACCATTAGATGGAGGTCGTTTTGCAACATCAGATTTAAATGATTTGTACCGTCGTGTTATTATCCGTAACAACCGTTTAAAGCGTTTGGTAGAGATAAAAGCACCAGAAGTAATTTTACGTAATGAAAAACGTATGTTGCAAGAATCTGTAGATTCTTTATTCGATAACACACGTAAATCATCTGCAGTAAAAACAGATTCTAACCGTCCGTTAAAATCATTATCAGATTCACTTAAAGGTAAGCAAGGCCGTTTCCGTCAAAACTTACTTGGTAAGCGTGTGGATTACTCAGCACGTTCTGTAATTGTTGTAGGACCAGAATTAAAATTATACGAATGTGGGTTGCCAAAGAACATGGCAGCAGAATTATACAAGCCTTTTGTAATTAGAAAACTAATAGAAAGAGGCATTGTAAAAACTGTAAAATCTGCAAAGAAGATTATAGACAAGCGAGAGCCAGTAGTTTGGGATATTTTAGAAAATGTGCTGAAAGGCCATCCTGTATTACTAAACCGTGCGCCAACACTTCACCGTTTAGGTATTCAAGCATTTCAACCTAAATTAATAGAAGGTAAAGCAATCCAATTGCACCCATTAGTATGTACAGCATTTAATGCCGATTTCGATGGAGATCAAATGGCAGTACATTTACCTTTAGGACCAGAAGCTATATTAGAATGCCAAATGTTAATGCTAGCGTCTCATAACATATTAAACCCAGCCAACGGTTCGCCAGTAACCGTACCGTCTCAGGATATGGTACTAGGGTTGTATTATATGACTAAAGAGCGCAAGTCTACACCAGAAGTGCCAATTAAAGGAGAAGGTTTAATATTCTACTCTCCAGAAGAAGTAGAAATTGCCTTCAACGAAAAGCGCGTAGACTTAAATGCAGGAATAAAAGTAAGAACCATCGACATTAACGAAGATGGTAAACTAGATAGAATGATTGTAGAGACTACTGTAGGTCGTGTGTTATTTAACCAGCACGTGCCACAAGCAGCAGGATACATCAATCAGGTATTAACTAAGAAATCTTTAAGAGATATTATTCACGGTATTCTTAAAGTAACTTCTGTTCCAGAAACAGCAGATTTCTTAGATGCCATTAGAACATTAGGATTTAATTTTGCATTTCAAGGGGGACTATCATTCAGTTTAGGAGATATTATCATCCCACCAGAAAAGCAATCTATGATCGATAAAGCCAATGGTTTAGTAGACGGTATTACTGGAAACTATAACATGGGACTTATTACCAACAACGAACGTTACAATCAAGTTATTGACATTTGGACCTCTACCAATGCAGAATTGACAGAACTGTCAATGAAACGTATTAGAGAAGACCAACAAGGATTTAACTCGGTGTTTATGATGCTTGATTCTGGAGCTCGTGGATCTAAAGAACAGATTAGACAGCTTACTGGTATGCGTGGATTAATGGCAAAGCCTAAAAAATCTAACGCAGGTGGAGGAGAAATTATTGAAAACCCAATTTTATCTAACTTTAAAGAAGGCCTTTCAATTTTAGAATACTTTATCTCAACGCACGGTGCACGTAAAGGACTTGCAGATACCGCCTTAAAAACGGCAGATGCAGGATACTTAACACGTCGTTTGGTAGATGTATCTCAAGATGTTATCATCAACAGTGTAGACTGTGGTACATTAAGAGGTGTTGAAGTAGCAGCATTAAAGAAAAACGATGAAGTTGTAGAAACTTTAGAAGAACGTGTAGTAGGACGTGTGGCATTATACGATACAATCAACCCTCAAAATGAGGAATTATTAGTAGCTGCGGGACAACTTATAGACGATGCTATAGCTAAGAAAATTGGAGAATCTCCAATCGAAACCCTAGAAGTACGCTCACCATTAAGTTGTGAGGCCACAAGAGGTATCTGTGCTAAGTGTTACGGACGTAACCTTGCTACAGGTAAAATGGTACAACGTGGTGAAGCCGTAGGTGTTGTAGCAGCACAATCTATTGGAGAACCAGGTACACAGTTAACCTTACGTACATTCCACGTAGGTGGTATTGCAGGTAACATTTCTGAAGATAACAAGCTTGCCGTTAAGTTTGATGGTATTGCAGAAATAGAAGATCTTAAAACAGTTAAGGGAGAAGATAGCGAAGGAAACGAAGTAGATATCGTTATCTCTCGTACGTCTGAAATAAAACTTATCGACAAGAAAATGGGTATCACCCTAAGTACAAACAACATTCCTTACGGATCTACCATTTTTATAAAGAATGGCCAAGAGTTGAAGAAAGGCGATGTGGTATGTCAATGGGATCCTTACAACGGTGTTATCATATCAGAATTTGCAGGTAATGTAAGATACGAAAACATAGAACAGGGGGTAACCTACCAGGTAGAAATCGATGAGCAAACAGGATTCCAAGAAAAAGTAATTTCAGAATCTAGAAATAAAAAGCTTATACCAACACTTCATATTGATAATAGTAAAGGCGAAACGATACGTTCTTACAACCTACCAGTAGGAGCACACTTAATGATTGACGATGGAGAAGATATTAAAGTTGGTAAAATTTTAGTGAAGATACCACGTAAATCTGCTAAGGCAGGAGATATTACTGGTGGTTTACCACGTGTAACAGAGCTATTTGAAGCACGTAACCCATCTAACCCAGCTGTAGTAAGTGAAATTGATGGTGTAGTATCATTTGGTAAAATTAAGAGAGGTAACCGCGAGATTATTGTAGAATCGAAGTTAGGAGAAGTTAAAAAATACTTAGTAAAACTATCAAATCAAATTCTTGTACAAGAAAACGATTATGTTAAAGCAGGTATGCCTCTATCAGATGGTTCAATAACACCTAACGACATCCTTAATATTAAAGGCCCTTCAGCGGTACAGCAATATTTAGTAAACGAAGTACAAGAAGTATACCGTCTACAAGGGGTGAAGATTAACGATAAGCATTTCGAGGTTGTTGTAAGACAAATGATGCGTAAAGTTAGAATTATAGATTCTGGCGATACCATTTTCTTAGAAGATCAATTGGTGCACAAAGCAGATTTCATAAAAGAAAATGATGATATTTTCGGTATGAAAGTGATTGAAGATGCGGGCGATTCTACAAACCTTAAAGCAGGTCAAATTATCACACCACGTCAATTAAGAGACGAGAATTCTATCTTAAGACGAGAAGATAAGCAATTGGTAGAAGCCAGAGATGTAAAACCAGCAACAGCAACACCTATATTACAAGGTATTACCAGAGCATCGCTTCAAACCAAATCGTTTATCTCAGCAGCATCCTTCCAAGAAACTACTAAAGTATTAAACGAAGCTGCTGTAGCAGGAAAGGTAGATGCTTTAGAAGGGTTAAAAGAAAACGTAATTGTTGGGCACAGAATACCAGCGGGTACAGGTATGAGAAATTATACCGATATCATAGTAGGTTCAAAAGAAGAGTTCGACGAGATGATGCAAGTAAAGCAAGAAATGAATTTTAATTAATGTCATTCTTTTAAAATTGAATATTTAAGCGTACTTTAATTGTACTGTTATAATAATATCAATGATTAAAAGAATTCTAATACAAAAAAAAGCCTTCAAATTATATAATTTGAAGGCTTTTTTATAAACCCTTTTTAAATTTCTAATACGTATTTAAAACAAAAGATAATGGCAAACGAGAACGATAAGTCACAACAAGGACAAATTAACATAGAATTAGACGAGAAGGTAGCGGAAGGTACGTATTCTAATCTGGCAATAATCAACCATTCACTATCAGAATTTGTAGTAGATTTTGTCAATATAATGCCGGGCGTACCCAAAAACAAAGTAAAGTCTCGTATTATATTAACACCCCAACATGCAAAGCGCTTGTTAAAAGCATTGAGCGATAATGTTTCCAGATTCGAAAATGCCCATGGAGAAATTAAAGATTACGAGCAACCACCAATCCCATTGAATTTTGGACCAACAGGTCAGGCTTAGACTTTTGGGATACTACTAATTTACAGTTTGGTGTTTTCAGTTGCTCGAAATTTTTTGGAGAGCAACCACCAATCCCATTAAATTTTGGGCCAACAGGTCAGGCTTAAATTCTTTGGAGACTTCTAATTTACAGTTTGGTGTTTTCAGTTGCTCGAAATTTTTTGGAGAGCAACCACCAATTCCATTGAATTTCTCAGTTAAAGAGAAAACTTAAAAAGCATCTGCATTTTATATTGCAGATGCTTTTTAAGTTTATTTTTTTGTCATTTCTAAACACAAACAAAAAATCCTAATACAAACACGATATAAGTAAAATATATAATTTTGAACATTTTAATAATTTTTAGTAATTATTGCTTAAAAAAGCAGCTTTTTATTTGTGTCTTATTTTGATTTTCATAAATATTTCAACATATACGTCGAAAACATAAAAATAATGTCTTAAAACGGCTTATTTTAAGTTTTAGAATTCTGAAACGTAATGAAACTTTATACTTGGGTATTTTTGTTCTGTCATTTGTAATGAAAATGAAGAATCGGCTAAAAACACCAACTGCTCTTGTTTATCCTTAGCTAAGAAACGTTGCTTCACTCTTAAAAATTCTTGAAACTCAGCATTTTTAGGATCTTCAGGTTCTATCCAACAGGCTTTGTAAACATTTAAATTTTCGTAAGTACACTTAGCGCCATATTCATGCTCTAAACGGTATTGTATCACCTCGTATTGTAAAGCCCCTACAGTGCCTATAACCTTTCTACCGTTCAATTCTAAAGTAAACAATTGTGCAACACCCTCATCCATTAATTGGTCAATACCCTTAAAAAGCTGTTTAGATTTTAGAGGATCTGCATTATTAATGTATCTAAAATGTTCTGGAGAAAAGCTAGGAATTCCCTTATAATTTAAAAGCTCCCCTTCAGTTAAAGTGTCTCCAATTTTAAACGTTCCTGTATCTTGCAAGCCAACAATATCTCCAGGATAAGAAATATCTACAATCTCTTTTTTCTCGGCAAAAAAGGCATTTGGACTAGAAAATTTTACTTTTTTATTGTGTCTTACGTGTAAATAAGGTGTATTTCTTTTAAACTCGCCAGATACAATTTTTATAAAAGCCAATCTATTTCTGTGATTAGGGTCCATATTAGCATGAATTTTAAACACAAACCCACTAAATTTTTGCTCATCAGGCAACACTAAACGCTCTTCACTATGCTTAGGTCTAGGTTTTGGAGCGATCTCTACAAAGCAGTCCAATAGCTCGCGCACACCAAAATTATTCAAGGCAGATCCAAAAAATACAGGTTGTAAGTTACCTTCTAAGTAAGTAGTTTTATCAAACTTAGGGTAAATGCCTTCAACTAATTCTATTTCTTCTCGCAACGTATTTGCAGCATTTTCGCCAACCAACGTGTCTAATGTGTCAGAAGATAAATCAGAAATCTCCACAGTTTCTTCGATGTCTTTTCTACTATCGCCACTAAATAAATTAACATTTTTTTCCCAAATGTTATAAATACCTTTAAAATCGTACCCCATGCCAATAGGAAAACTCAAAGGCGTAACTTTTAAACCCAGTTTTTGTTCCACTTCGTCTAGCAAATCGAAAGCATCTTTACCTTCCCGGTCCAATTTGTTAATAAAAACAATCATAGGAATGTTACGCATGCGGCAAACCTCTACTAGTTTTTCAGTTTGTTCCTCAACCCCCTTAGCCACATCAATAACAACAATAACACTATCTACAGCCGTTAAGGTTCTAAAAGTATCTTCTGCAAAATCTTTATGTCCAGGGGTATCTAGAATGTTAATCTTTATGTTATTATATTCAAATGCTAAAACCGAAGTCGCTACAGAAATACCACGTTGGCGTTCAATTTCCATAAAGTCACTAGTGGCGCCTTTTTTTATTTTATTACTTTTTACAGCGCCGGCTTCTTGTATGGCACCTCCAAATAATAATAGTTTTTCGGTTAATGTCGTTTTACCAGCATCTGGGTGAGATATAATGCCGAACGTGCGGCGTCTCTCTATTTCTTTTAAAAATTGCATCTTAAATTTTTGGATATGCAAAAATATAAATAACTGCGAGAGTTACTAGTTTTTAGTAAGTTAATACGCTGTAAGTCTCTAATTATTTTAGTGTAAGTTAAGTTGTGTTAAAAAGAAGGCAAGGATAGATTGTATAGAAAAACAGGTTTCCATATATTCATAAAATTTTAAAAAATAATAGTGACTAAGATAGATTGTCGTGTCATAATATAGAACAGAAGCAATTTTTATGATCGCTAACAGCATAAAAATTAATTGTTAAAAAAATTGTAAAGTCGAAAGAATATAGTGTATTTTTACACTTCGTCGATATAAACACTCTCTACATCGGCTAATTAATAGTGCTAAAACACCCCTAAGAATATGAAGAATTTTATTATCTCCTCCAGATTAAAATTTATTGTATATGTATGTTTCATTTTATTTTCGTTTGAAAATGTTATTGGGCAAGCCATGCCAGAATTTGGAGCAACCCAAAACAGAACGCTTCTGTCTGGAACAGACTTGCAAGAAGGTGCTAGATATTTATTTTCCGATGTAGCACTGAATGTAAATGGTACAGCAACAAATGCAGATGCTGTATTAACTATTATAGAATTAAACAACATTACTATTAATGATGTAGACAGTGCTTTGGGTGTAGACAATCGATTCGAACCTTCTACAACCACAACTGCAGCAGGAGGTTTTGTGGAGTGGGAAATACTTTTTGTGGAATCAGGTACGGCTAATGCTACTAGCGACGGCGCGCCCATCCTTCTAGATTCGTACACTTTAGAAGCCATCGATGTAGATGGAAACGAATTTTTCGAGGTATTAGTTCCAGATAGTTTTACTGTAGAAGAAGGCGTTACACCTACACCAGCAGGCTGTCCGCAAGGTCCTTTCGCAGCAGATAACTCTATAGGCTGTCCATCTGATTTGGTAATATCTAACAACGCTCCATTTACGCGTTTTCAGAGTGATGCAGATTTTTCAGCAGGAATTAATGCGGCTAGGACGGAATTTGTAGTTTCAGTTAATTATACAAACGTAAGTAGAGTGAGATTTCGTAATGGTAGATCCATCAGTGGCGGTCTAAGACAAAACTCAGTGAGTTTTTTAGGCGAAGTTACATTTAACACCCCTAATACGACCTCTGTAAATACTCCGCCAACTGTAGTAGATAATCTTGGAAATACAGTAGTGCAAGATACATCAGGAAATACAGCTATAAATGTATTAACGGGTTCTTCCGATGCAGAGAACAATATAGATCCAGCTTCAGTAATATTGATAGACCCCAATGATTCTTCAAATACAGGGTCTTTTGGGGAAGATTTGGTAATAGTTGGCGTAGGAACGTATGTCTTAGATAATTCTGGAAATGTAACGTTTACACCGGCAATAGGCTTTGTAGGTAATGCAGATGTTAATTTTAGAGTAGAAGATACGGCAGCAGCAAGCTCTAACATTGCAACGTTGGAAATTGAAGTATTAACTAATGATAATGATAACGATGGTGTGCCAGATAGTGCAGATATATGTCAAGGGTTTAGTGATTCTGACGATAATGATAATGACGGCGTTCCAGATGGTTGTGATGAAGATGATGATAACGATGGCATAACAGATGCAAATGAAAGAAGTTGTCCGGATTCATTCGATCCTATATTGAATGATAATACAGTAAATCCTAATGCGAGAGACGTATCTGGACCAACCACATTTACTACAGAAAGAGGGCAAACATTTATATGGAATGCAGATGATATATATACTGTTGGTACACGTAATATAGGAGGTACGCAATTTAAAATAGTATCCTTTAGGTCTTGTACATCAGCAAATATTCCAGAATTAAGTGGTCTAGAATTTAATGTGGAAATTACGTTTCCATCGCCACAACGTAGACTTAGAATGACTGCGATAGATTTTGATGGACCTACACAAGAAAGTATGTCTAATTTTTCTGTATTGCCAACACAAATTAGTTCTAATGCAACGTTATCGCCCCAAGGTGTATTAACATCAAACAGTACAAATCAAGATATAGAAATATTATGGGAGTTTCCAACAGCTTTAAGTAGTTTTACTTTTAGAACGTCAAGACCAGCATGTGGTTTAGGAATTAGTTTTCTGGTAGGTTTCGAGATTTGCGATGCTGATAACGATGGTATTGAAGATGCTTTTGATTTGGATAGTGATAACGATGGTTGTAATGATGTTACCGAAGCAGGCCACATTGACGATGGTACTGGTCGAGTTTCAGGTACAGGTATAAACACAGCTAACGGGAGAGTAACAGGTGCGGCCACAGCCTACTCTGGGACTAATACAAATGTAACTACGCCAACGCAAATAAGTTATACTGCACCAACAGATCAAACAGAAAATTCAGGAGATACAGCAATTTTTAGTGTAACCGATGCAACATTAACAACAACTACAGTGTTTACGGGTACAGCACCTAACACAACGCCAAATTTTGCAGTGCCACCAGGTGTAGAAAGCACTACTGGGTTCAACTATGTTTGGTACTTAGGAGACCCTAGTGCGCCAGGCAATGTGCCGTTAACCAATACACCACCTTATTCAGGGGTCGAAACAGCAAATTTAAATGTTGTAACAGATCCCTCTTTGGACGGTGAAGAGTATTTTGTAGTAATTACTAACGATGATCATTTATGCGAAGATGTAGAGAGTGCTGTTTTAACGGTGCTAACAGGTACAGACGGTACAGTAAGCATAACCCCTAACAGTGTACCCGGAGACGATTTAGCCATTAGCGTAAGCGATGCAGA
>CANLCJ010000024.1 GCA_947489085.1 uncultured Flavobacteriaceae bacterium | reverse complement strand
TAAATATAGCAGCATAAAATTAGATATTTGAACTTAAATAGACTGCTAAATTGTCCTAAACAAAGGGGGAATTATAGAAAGACCAAAGAAGACAAGTAATGGCATGTTTTGAATATAATTCAGTTTATAGTTATAAAGGCAATAAATGGGAGAAAAGTGAATATGGGTTTAATCAGTTTGAAGGTTTCTATTCGTATGAATTACTATGTTTACATCAAGCTTTAGTTCAACTAGGAGAGGTGAAATTACCAGAATCTTTCCTGTACTATAAAGATATTTTGGATACAGAATTAAGTATCAATAGTGAAAATAGAATTAATCTATACAATGTAGAACGTTTTGAAAAAATACAAAACCTGAACTTAGGAGATCACCTTTTTTTTTATAAAGGAGATGTGATATCAAAAATAAAAGAAAATGATACTTTGGTATTAGGAAAAGTGAGTATAAATGATGAGGATTTTAATGATACATTCTACGTAAACCTAAAAGATTTTAAAGGAGAAGTAATAATTGCAGATTAGTTATTAAATTAATAAGATCACAAATTTGAAGACTCTCAAGATTTTATAGATGATTAATGATAAAAGTCTAGCCCGCTATTTTATAATTGTATTAATATTTATTGCTTCTTGTCAAGAAAACAGTAAAGAAGAAAGTTTTTCAATCTTTTTAGATAAGTTTAAAACCAATTCTGTTTTTCAAGACAAACGTATAGAAGCACGTATAGGGATATATCAAATTCCTGAAAGCGATACAAATGTAATCCCTAAGTTATCCTTTCGAATTAAAAAAGAAGATCTTGGTTTCATAGATTTGCGAAACGATAGTATATATTCAAACAAGGTATTTGTAGATAAAGATCAAGGATTCATAATTAAGATAATTAAGAAGAAAGATTCTGTTATTTATAAGCAACAAGGTATAGGAGATAATCTTTTAAATTATAACTATATCTTTAAAAAGAGAAGTTATAAGTGGTACTTAACAGATATATATGAGCTTACACCATAAATGTATTATTATTATTATTATTATTATTATTAAAAGAAGAGCCATAATTAAACCCCATTATTCGTACTCAATTCAGTTTTGTAAAGTTTTAGATTGACTCATAACTAAATGTTCTAAATTTGGTGGAGAGCCACCATTAATTCACTGAAATTAAATTGATATTAAAAATGAGTACTGCACCACTGGGAACAATACCAGGAATACCGTTTAAACCATATCCTAAATGAGAAGGAATTAATAAAATGCCACTTCCGCCTTCTCTAAACAAAGGAATGCCCTCTGTCCAGCCAGGAATTACATTTTGTAAATCGAAAGATAAACCGTTTTCGTCTGTATCATCAAAAACAACAGTATTAGTAAAAAAACCAGAGTAGGCCACAGTAACATTATCTTGTGCAGTTGGTTGCACACCTGTGCCTTCTTCTGTAACTACGTAAAACAAACCAGATTCTGTTTGTTGAGCTTCTAAATTATTTACGGCTATAAAAGACATGATTTCTTCTTCATTAGCCGCCCTAACTTCACTTTCGGTAAGCACATTAGCTGGAGGTGTATTTGTGTTATCATCGTCGTTAGTGCTGCATGAACATATTAAAAGAAAACTAGCAATTAGTAATAAGGATTTCATAGTGTATTGTTTTAAGACAAATATAAGCATACTATTTTTTATTTGAAATTTTCTAAAATCAACACTAAAGGCGGTAATGTTATTGGTGTTTTAGAATGCTTTTCAATACGATATATTGGAAAATCATTACAGCTTAATAGTGCAAAATATGAGCAATAGTATTATTTTTATAACACATGAATACAGCGCGTTCATATAACTAAAATTTTAACTAAAAAATGATTACGAATACACTAACAGAGGCGTCTAAAATTACTTTCGATTGTCATAATAACACCACGATAGTAACGGAACAGCTGAGTATAAAACCCTTAAAAATTGTAAATCCTAAAACACAAAAACAAACAGGGGTGTGTATGTTAACGAGTTATGGTGGCGGTTTTGTACAAGGCGATACTGTTACATTAGATGTGGTTTGTAACCCTAATACAACGTCTATTATTAGTTCTCAAGCCAACACACGTGTGTACGAAAGTCATGGTGTACAATGCCGTCAAGAGTTACATTTAAAACTAAGAGCCAATGCGTTTCATGTGTTTTTTAATGATCCTTTGGTGATGCACCAAGGCGGAAATTTTGTTCAAGAGAATAGCATAACTTTAGAAACCGATAGTGTTTTGTTGTTTATAGATTGGTTTTCGGCAGGTAGAACTGCTAATGGAGAAACCTTTGCTTTTAAAGCTTTTGAATCATCGACAAAAATTGAAGTTGAAACGCAAACTGTAGTGTGGGATAATTTAAAGATTACGCCAGAAGAGATGGACGTGCATGCTCCTGGTGTGTTTGGAGATCATACGTCTTTTTTAAATGTTTTTTTAGTAGGAGATAAAGCGCTAAGCAAAGTTAAATTACTAGAAACGCAGATGCTGGAAGGGTTAGAAGCGTCTACCGAAACAACCATACAGTCTAACCTTACACGAATTAACGATCACGCATTTGTGGGACGGTTTAGCGCCGAAAAAATGACGACTCTTAAAGAAGTGATGACAAAAATGTCTCAAATTTTAGCCCATCCCACATTATTGAACTACGACCATTTAGAGCGTAAGTATTAAACGAAGTATTAGGTTCGTGTTGCGCCTATTAATGGACTTCTTCTAAGGCATGTGCTTTGGCATGAAAAATATGATCTATTATGGTGTCTAAGCCATAGTCTTCCTTAACCTTAGCAAATACAAAAGGGCCATTACCTCGCATTTTTTTAGAATCTCGATCCATGACCTCTAGGTCTGCGCCAACAATTTCTGCCAAATCAATTTTATTAATGATAAGCAAATCAGATTGCGTAATACCGGGACCACCCTTACGCGGTATTTTGTCTCCTCCTGAAACATCTATCACATAAATGGAATAATCGGCTAATTCTCTGCTAAAATGTGCAGCTAAATTATCGCCACCACTTTCAACAATAAGCAATTCGATGTCTGGAAATTTGTCATACAAGGCTTCAAGCGCATGTATGTTTGCAGAAATGTCTTCGCGAATGGCAGAGTGCGGGCAGCCTCCTGTTTCTACACCAACGATGCGTTCTGGATCTAATGCTTTGTTTTTTGTCAAGAATTCGGCGTCTTCTTTGGTAAAAATGTCATTGGTAACTACAGCTATAGAATGCTTATCGCGTAAGGCCATACACAATTGACGAATTAAAGCGGTTTTACCTGTGCCTACAGGACCACCTATACCAATTGTAAAAGGACGTTTGCTAAAATCTCTATCTTCTCGTATAAATTCACGATGCGAAAACGAGCCCGGACTATCCAGATCCATTTTGTGTTCTATGAGGTGTGGGAATTGAAAAAACATATCTTATTTTTATTAGTTCTGAAATAATTTTGAATAAATTTTATGATGATTCAGCTGTACAATTTCCATAATGTAGGCTGATTTTGTCGCTTTATGATAAGGCGTTGTTTTGTATGCATTGGTTTTTGTATTAGCGTAGTCTAACACATAGGTGAGTAAACCTTGGCCTCCATTAGGGCCTACAATTCCTAAACGTGTTAATGCCGTAATTTGATCTCTTAAAGCTGTATACAGAAACATAGACCGCATAGCAAGCATATCTATACGAAGCGCAGACATGCACATGCCAAAAACAATGGTGTAATATAAAGGAATACGTTGGTGTTGGAGTTCCTGTTTCAGTTGTGTTACCGTTTCTGTTTGGTATAAAGAAAAACACAATCGTGTCCAGTTTTTCCCGAGTACTAGAGCGCTTTTTTCTAAATTAGGATTCATAAGCATAGCGCGATAGGTGTCGGTTATTTGTAACCAATCTTGCGGGGTACTTCTAGCGGTATATCCTGCATCTAGAAATGGAAAATCAAACGCAATAAGTTGATCCGTATAAGCTAATAAGTAGCGCTTTAAGTCGTCTTCATTTTGTAATAGTTTACTCTTAATGGCAGACTCCATACCCATGGAATAGACAAAGCCACCAGTTGGTAATGAGGCGTCAACGAATTGAAATAATTGTAATAAATGCGTCATTAAAATAAATGGTATAGTTGGGCTAAAGGTACTTTCTTTACAGGGTCGCAGGTTAAATGAACACCGTCTATGGTAACTTTATAGCGCTCGGGGTCTACTTTTATACGAGGCAATTCATCATTAAAATGCATGTCTTTTTTACTGATGTTTCTACAGTCTTTTACAGCTACGGCTTTTTTACTTAGGCCGTATGTTTTTACGTTTTCTAAAGACGCTTTAGAGACAAACACTCTAGAGGTGTCACCAACAGCCTTGCCTAGGGCACCAAACATTGGTCTGGAATAATAGGGTTGGGGGGTAGGTATAGAGGCGTTGGGGTCTCCCATTTGTGCCTGTGCTATAACACCTCCTTTGATAATTAATTCTGGTTTTACACCAAAAAATTGAGGTTTCCAAAGCACTAAATCTGCTAATTTCCCCACCTCGATAGAGCCAATTTCATGAGCAAAACCATGGGCAAGTGCAGAGTTAATGGTGTACTTAGAGATATAGCGTTTCACTCTAAAATTATCACTTCCTGTGCCTTCGTCTTCAGGTAAAGCTCCGCGTTGCAATTTCATTTTATGAGCCGTTTGCCATGTTCTGCAAATAACCTCTCCAACACGGCCCATGGCCTGAGAGTCTGAAGCAATCATAGACAGCGCGCCTCTATCATGTAAAATATCTTCGGCAGCAATGGTTTCGCCTCTAATTCTACTTTCGGCAAAAGCCACGTCTTCGGGAATGTTTTTATCTAAATGATGACATACCATAAGCATGTCTAAGTGTTCGTCTATCGTATTATGCGTGTAAGGTCTGGTAGGGTTTGTAGAAGAAGGCAATACATTAGAGACACCACATAAAGTGATGATATCTGGAGCATGTCCACCTCCAGCACCTTCAGTATGATAGGTGTGTATGGTTCGGCCTTTTAAAGCTGCTTTAGTCACTTCTACAAAACCACTTTCGTTTAGGGTATCTGTATGAATACAAACTTGTACATCATAGGCATCTGCAACACTAAGGCAGGTGTCTATAGCTGTAGGCGTAGACCCCCAATCTTCATGTAATTTAAGCCCTAAAGCTCCAGCTTCTATTTGTTGTTCTAAGGCCTTAGGGTGTGAAGAGTTCCCTTTGGCTAAAAACCCAAAATTCATAGGAAAATGATCTGTTGCTTTTAACATCATTTCAATATGAAAAGCACCAGGTGTGCAGGTGGTGGCGTTAGTGCCTGTTGTAGGGCCTGTTCCCCCGCCCACAAAGGTTGTTATGCCAGAAGCGATGGCCTCGTCTATTTGCTGCGGACAGATGTAATGAATATGATTGTCGATACCCGCAGCGGTTACTATAGCACCTTCTGCAGCGATAACTTCGGTTGTCGCACCTACAATCATATCTGGATGTACGCCTTCCATAATATGTGGATTACCACCTTTGCCTATGGCATGAATACGTCCGTTTTTAAGGCCAATATCTGCTTTGTAAATACCTGTGTAATCAATAATAATAGCATTCGTAAAGATCAAATCTAGGGCCTCTTCTTGAGGTATGCCTGTAGCTTGCCCCATACCATCTCTTAATACTTTTCCGCCTCCAAATTTACATTCTTCGCCATATACCGTAAAATCATTTTCAATACGAATTTTAAGGTTGGTATCTCCTAAGGTTAATAAGTCTCCTGTTGTAATGCCATACATATCAGCATAAGCATCGCGATGTATTTTTTTGCTCATAGTAGGGTTAAGATTTTAAATAGTTGTGTTGTTTCATCTTGGCTATAATTTCGGATTCTCGGCCTTTAACCGTCCCATTTATTAATCCATTACCGCCATAGATTTTCATAGCGCCTGCTATTTCAACCAGTTCTACTTGTTTTTCTTCTCCGGGCTCGAAACGTACAGCAGTTCCAGCAGGAATGTTTAAACGGTAGGTCAAGGCTAATGTTCTATCAAATTCTAAACATGGATTGGTTTCAGCAAAAGGGTAATGAGAGCCTACCTGTATAGGGCGATCCCCTTTATTAATTACCATAAGCGTTATGGTTTTTCTGTTTTTGTTAAGTTCTATAGCCGCGTCTATCACCTCGTAATTACCGGGATGTGGATTAGAGGTATTGTCTACTTCAATGTTTTGGTCGCTTTTTGTCAATCCAGAACCATAGAGGGCTAGACCATTGCTAATGTTTTTTTGACATATGGGATGGTGTACTGTAACAAGCTTTGTGCCATCAGGGAACGTGCCTTCTACCTGCACGTCGTGAATCATTTTTTCAACGCCTTCCATCACATCATCAATGCCTATAATCTGTTTGCCTAAATTCATTAATGCCGCAACAGAATAGCCTTCTCGAATCAATTCTAAAAGTTGCGTGCTAATTAAAGCGATGGTTTCGGGGTAATTTAATTTAAGCCCCCTTGCATAGCGTTTTTGTGCAACAAAACCTGCTTGATGCAACATTAATTTTTCAATATCTCTTGGTGTTAGTCTCATTGGGATTTTATATGGCGTTATGAGCGTTTATTTCTTCTATACTTATGTCTGAAGCTTTAGAGGCCGCAACGACTTTTCCTCTATTCATAAAATAGTAATAGTCTGTTATGCCTTTTGCAAAATCTATTTTTTGTTCGACAAGCAAAGTCGCGATGTTTTTCTCTTCCTTCAAACGTAATAAAATTTTTGCGATTTCTTGGCTTATCGAAGGTTGTATCCCTTCAGTAGGCTCGTCTAATAGTAGTAGTTTTGGGCGCCCCGTTATGGCACGAGCAATGGCTAATTGCTGCTGTTGTCCTCCACTTAAATTGCCACCAAGACGCTTTCTAAAATCTTTTAAAATAGGAAATAACTCGTAAATTTCTTCTTCAGGAATTGTAGTTTCAGTAGTACTTTCTAGGCCTAGCTTTAGATTTTCATATACGGTTAGTTTAGGAATGATTTCTCGACCTTGCGGCACGTATCCAATACCTAGTTTGGCACGTTTATGCGGTGCTAATCTAGAAATATCTTGACCTTCGTATAGAATGCTCCCTTCAGGATTTTTTAAAAGGCCAATAACGGTTTTTAGTAAGGTGGTTTTACCAACACCGTTACGGCCCATAATGGTTGTAATTGTAGCGGGTTCAACTTTTAAATTAACGCCCCAAAGAATTTGGCTTTCCCCATAGGCTGCAGTAATATCTTTTGTTTCTAATACCATGGTTTTGTTTTTAAACGGCTTTACCTAAATAGCTATTAATTACTCTTTCGTCTGCTCTTACGTCTTGAAAAGGGCCTTCTGTGAGCAGTTTTCCGCCAACCAGAACGCTCACATTTTCGATAGCAATTTGTTCTACGAAATTCATATCATGTTCGATCACAATTACCGAATGGTCTTCTACCAAGCTTAAAATTAAATCTCCCGTTTTAGCGGTTTCGGTATCCGACATTCCAGCGGCAGGCTCATCAATGAGCATCAATTTGGGATTTTGAATCACCACAATTCCGATCTCTAACCATTGTTTTTGACCGTGAGATAAACTGCCTGCTTCACTATTTAAAACAGCTTCTAAGCCTACTTTTTTAGCGACTTCGTGGATGCGGTCTGTAATTTCTGAGTTTAGTTTAAAGCGCATGGAATGCCATACATTTTTAGGCATTTTATAGGCTAAAAGTAAATTGTCAAATACCGATAGGCTAGTGAATACAGAGGGTTTTTGAAATTTTCTACCAATGCCCATCTGCGCGATTTCTACTTCCTTTTTACCTAAAATATCTTCATCTTTAAATAAAATTTTCCCTGAGTCGGCTTTGGTCTTACCACAAATTAAATCCATAAATGTCGATTTACCAGCACCGTTAGGGCCTATAATAACGCGGAGTTCGTTTTCTTTGAGTTTGAACAAGGCTAAATCTAAGGCTTGTACGCCTCCAAATGCTACTTTTAGATTTTGTGCTTGTAATATTAATGGTCTTACTGTAGTCATAGTTTAGCAGATTTTCGTTTTGCAAAATAGGTTTTGATCTGTTGCGGCAAGCCAATAACACCTTGGTCTAAATACAGTACGGTAACGATAAATAAAATACCAATAACATATAACCAAGATCCGGGAAGGGTTGAGGTGAATATACTGTATAAAAAATTGACTAATAGTGTGCCAAACACAGCTCCTTTTAGTTTGCCTCTTCCTCCAAGAGCGACCCAGATGATCATCTCTATAGAGGCCTTAACATCCATACGGCCAGGGGTTATAATTCCCGTTTGAGGTACGTAGAGTATACCTCCAATAGCAGCTATAACAGCAGCTATAACGAAAATGGTAACTTGGTAATTTTTAATTTCATACGAGGTGTATCGAATACGCGATTCACTATCTCTAATGGCAACTAAAACTTTCCCAAATTTAGAGTTAACTAATTTTTTAGAACCTATATACACACCAATAAGTACCAAACAGGACGTAATGTATAATAACAGTTTGGTAGATGCTGCTGTAAGATCTAGTCCTGCAAGTTGTTTAAAGTCGGTAAGCCCATTCGTGCCACCTAGCATGGTTTCGTTTCTTAAAAAAATAAGCCACATCGCCAATGCTAACGCTTGGGTTATAATGGCAAAATACACGCCTTTAAGGCGACTTCTAAAAATAAAATAACCAAAGACCCCTGCAAAAAGCCCAGGAACTATTAAAGCACATATAAGGGCTAGAGGAAAATAATGAAAGGGTTCCCAGAAAAAAGGGAGTTCTGTAACTTGATTCCATACCATGAAATCTGGAATGGCTTTGCCATAGGTGCCTTCTCCAGAAGCAGACAAAAGCATGTGCATGGCGATACCGTAGCCACCCATACAAAAAAATAGAGCTTGGCACATGCATAAAATACCCGTGTAGCCCCAAAGCATATCTAGTCCAATAGCAGCAATGGCAAAACAAAAATAGCGCCCCCATAATGAAATGGTATTTACAGAAATAACCCCAAGAAGATGCCCTAATGGGAGTATAAGTAAAAATAGTGCGATAAAAATAATATAGTCGTACGACCTGTTTTTTAAAAGTGCTTTCATAATTAATCGTCTGCGATTCTGCCTTTAGGAGGAAACAAGCCTCTAGGCTTAAATTGTAAAAAGAAAATAATGATGCCTAAGATGATAACTTTACCATATACAGCATGGAATATGGGTTCTAAAATTTTGGTAAATTGCCCTATGCCTAAGCCTGCGACTATGGTGCCGAATAGGTTGCCTACACCTCCAGTAACTACAACTAAAAAGGAATCTACAATATAGGTTTGCCCCATGTCTGGAACAATATTGCCAATTAAAGTCATACAGCAACCTGCAATACCTGCGATACCCGAACCAATAAAGAAGGTCATGGCATCAATTTTTTTAGTAGAAATGCCCAAGCAGGCACTCATGTTTCTATTTTGAGTAACAGCGCGAATGCGTAACCCTAATCTAGATTTGTATAAAAATAGGAAGGTGAGAATAATCATTACAGTGGTAATGATGATGATAAAAATTCGATTATAAGGCAATACTAATTGTGGCGCTACATGCCAACCTCCAGAGAGTAAAGCAGGTGCTTTTACAGAGGTTAAGTCTCCAAAAATAGTACGCGCCAATTGTATAAAGACTAAACTCACCCCCCATGTTGCCAAAAGGCTTTGCAGCGGGCTACCGTAAAGTTTACGAATTATTAAACGTTCTATGACCAATCCAAAGGTGCCAGAAACTAGAAATGCTATAGGAATGGACAGCCAGAAGAAGGCATCGCTAAGTGCACCACCATTACTTATTTTAAAAAGTTCTTGCACACAAAATGTAGTGTAAGCACCAATCATCATAAATTCGCCATGTGCCATATTAATAACGCCTGCTAAACCGTAAATAATGGAAAGGCCTAGTGCGATAAGAATTAATATGCTGCCTAAGCTTAAACCACTAAATAAATTTTGTATCCAATCGATACGCGTAGCTCTGTCATTAAGGTTGGTAATGGCTTCGCGGGCTCTTTTTTGTACGTTGGGCGTTAGCGGTGTTGTATTTTCTAAATAGCTGTTTAATAAGAAAACAGTATTGTCGCCTTTGTTAGCTTCTAAGCGTCTTATTTGAGCGATTTGAGCTTCTGGAGTCGTTGCATTTAGCAGTTTTACAATGGCGATAGTCTCAGCGGCAAAACGCATTAACTCGGTGTCTGTTTCTTTAGCAGAAGCCGCTTCTAAAATAGAAATATCTTCGAGTTTTGGGGTGTTTTGAAATTGGGTATAGGCTAATTTTCGTAAGTCTTTATCGGTAGAGGTAAGATTAATATAGGGGAGTAAAGGAATAAGACTGAGACGTTCTTTTCTAGAAAATTTTATAGGTTGCAGCGCACTTAGGGGGACTTTTAAAGGCGCATTGTTCTTATCGGTTAGTGTTTTTATTTCGGGAAAAAGTAGAAACACGTCGTAAGTTACTTGATTTGCTGTGCTGTTTTTTTCTCCAATGCTTACCAGTTGGCCATTGTATGCAAATAACTTTTTGCTGTTAATGGCATTTAATACGGGGAAAGTAGCGACTTGCTTTGCGGCCAGTAAGCGTGAAAAAGCGTCTGATTTAGTGGCTTTATCTGGAGACATTAACAAACGAATATCACCATCATTAGTAGCACATATTATTAAGGGGAGTAGTGCTAGTAGTAGTCTAATGTATAGAGCTGTTTTTCTTTTTACCATTTTTTGGAATGTGAATTGAAAAGGTTCATAAAGTGAAGACTATTGCATGAGTGCTCTCATGCAATAGTCTTCAAATTGAATTAATAACAAGGGATGGTATACGTCATAGGCTTACTTTGTGTATGTACCGCCATGATTAACGTGGTCGCAACTTTTATTTGGTGAGGTATATTTAGACCAAGGTTCTGGGTCTACCAAGCCTTCGGTTTCCCAAATGACATCAAACTGTCCATCGACTTTTATTTCTCCTATTTTAACAGGTTTGGCAAGGTGATGGTTTCTAGGATCCATTTTTACGAGGCCTCCAGGAGAGTTAAACGACATGCCATATAATGCAGGACGTACTTGATCTACAGCAACAGAACCTGCTTTTTCTACAGCTTGTTTCCATAAATAAACCCCTGTATAAGCCCAACAGATAGGATCGTCTGTTACACGAGCACTTCCACCAGGTAGGTTGTTTTTGGCACAAAATGCTTTAAAGTTTTTTACAAAGGTATCATTGGCAGGAGATGCGGCAGATTGGTAGTAGTTCCAAGCGGCTAAGTGTCCTGCTAAAAATTCGGTATCCATAGCTCTTAATTCATCTTCAGCTACAGAGAATGCCATAATTGGGCAAGAGGTAGCAGTTAAACCTTGGTTTGCGAATTCTTTGTAGAATGGTACGTTAGAATCGCCATTTACAGTACTCAATACACATGCTTTGCCACCTGCAGAGAATTTCTTTATTTTAGAAACAATAGTTTGGTAATCTTGGTGGTGAAAAGGCGTGTACTCTTCAATAATATTTTTTTCAGGAACACCTTTAGCCAGTAAAAAGGCTTTTAAGATTTTGTTTGCTGTACGTGGAAAAACGTAATCGGTACCTAATAAATAGAATTTTTTATAGCCTCCACCTTCTTCGCTCATCATGTATTCTGCAGCAGGAATAAGCTGTTGGTTTGGTGTTGCTCCTGTGTAAATCACACTTTTAGAACATTCTTCACCTTCGTACTGTACAGGGTAAAATAACAAACCGTTATTTTCTTCAAATACAGGTAAAACAGATTTACGAGATACAGAAGTCCAACATCCAAATACAGCAGATACTTTTTTCTCTATTAATAATTCTTTAGATTTTTCAGCAAATAAATCCCAGTCGGATGCAGGATCTACAACTTCGGTTTTTAGTGGTTTTCCTAAGACGCCACCTGCTGCATTAATTTCTTCTACAGCCATTTCTACGACATCTTTTAGAGACACTTCAGAGATGGCCATAGTACCACTTAAGGAATGTAAAACCCCTATTTTTATAGGTTCGGCCTTGGTAGTACTGCTGGTTTCTGTTGCGCTAGATGGAGTTGCTGTCTTTTCTTTTTTTCCACAAGACGCTAATAATAATGTGGCAGATAAAAGAATAGCCAATAGTCCTTGAGATTTTTTTTGTAAAAGTTTAATCGTCATTGTATTAATTTTATGAAGTTAATTATGAGCTAAATTTGTAAATCATGAAGATGCCATAACCAATAGAAAGTAAGGGGATTAACCATTGTATTTTTTTAATGTAGCCGACCAGTCCTTTAACTTTACCTAGGCTTACATTGATTAATCCCATACCTAATACAGAGCCTGCCGAAAATCCTATATAATATAGTGCTTGGGTAAAGCTATGAGATTGCGTGCTTGTGTGGGCTAGTATAACTCCAGCCGAACCTGCTAAGCCGTGCAGTACTCCTATAAAAAGCATTGCTCTTATGTGGTTATTTAATTTTTCAGTTTTCGATTTACGTGTAAGTTTTAAAACACCTGCAACAATAAGTACTACTCCTACTATAACTTCTAGGCTAAAAGGAATGTCTTTTAATAAGAATATTTTAGCGTATACATATACAGCTCCTATAAGTATTATAGGTATTGAATGCCCTAAACCCCAAGTTACACCTTGATAAAAAAGAGATTTAGAAGAGGTTTCCTTTGTGGAAACTGAAGCTACAGCCAATACATGGTCTGCTTCAAAACAGTGTATTATGCCAAGAAATACAGGAAATAACATTGTTGCAGTCATTTATTATTTTAAAAAATAAAGAATTGTGTTTGTAACCAAATTTGGCCTTGCGTTTGGTTATCGCCAAGCGTATTTTCTTGAGACCATGTGGTGTAAGACAGTCTTATGTTGGTGTTATAACCCGCAAACCAGTAATTTAATCCGCCACCAAGTACAGTAACAGTATTAAGGTCGTTAAAGGCATTAACAGGAATACCCTCGGTTTGCACTAAGCCATCTGCGTTAACATTAGCCTTTTCATAACGAATCCAGGGTTGCAATTTAGAGGCTTTAAAGTAATACCCCAATTCTAAGAATTGTGTGGTTTGTCTAGGAATTAAAGTAGCAAAAGAAGTACCAGTGGTGTCTGTGCCTCCTGTAAGTGCAGAAAAAGCACCATTTGCAGTAATAGAACCTGCAGACCCTAAAGGCATGTCTAAAAAGAAATCGAACCCAAAGTTTTGATAAGTTCCTTGTAAATCAAAACCAGCTGCTAAAGCCAATGTTTTGCCAGTACCCAGTTTTGTACCTGCATAGTAATAGTCTTTTTCGGCATCGAAAAAGTTGTAAGCTACTCTACCTACATAACGTAATGCAGGATCGTCGTTTACAAATTCGCCAGTGTTTCTTCCTGTAAAAATCCCAAAACGGTATTCTAGTTTGTCATCTAAAAAGAATCCTCTGGCATTAACCCCTAGGTCGCGACCAAAATTACCTTGTAGCGGTTGGTCTGCAAAGAGGTTAAAAGGGTATTGAAAAAAAGAAAAATCGTTGGCCATAAGCGCTGCTGCACCTTGCAGACCGTTACGGTTGTGCGATACCAGTTGTAAGCCAGCAATTAATGTATGGTTTCCAAAAGTATGTTCGTACTGGGCATCTAAAATTATAGGAGAGACTTTAACATTCTTAGTGTTTCCGGTACCTCTACCTACTATAGATGGTAAATCGGTTTCTAAAAAGAAAGACCCGTTTTTAGATAATTTACCACCTACTAAAACTCTAGCGCGGTATAAATTAAAGTCTTTACTCCATGCATCGGGATCGTTATCTAAAGTTTCTCTATTGCCACCAGGACCAAAACCATTTTGTTGATAAGATGCATACATGTGTACAATAGATCCCACTTGTATAGAAGGCTTAAAAGCTTTTTTCTCTTCCTCGACCTCTTCTTCTGCGCTATCTTCTGATGTTTTTTTGGATCTTTTTAAATTTGGCACTTCTCTAAAAAGTTCCATATCTGCATTTTTGTTAATTGAAACTATTTGAGAATAGCCAAAATGAGATATTACGATAAATAGTACGACTAAAAAGTTAGTTAATTTTTTTTTCATGCTTTAGAAAATTAAGTTAATTGTTTGTCAGCACCAATCAAGGAATGAAAGGTGAGTTTAATCTAAGTACTAGTACGTCTCAAAACTACATATTAATGAAATAAATACGTATTTTTTTAGTTGTTTTATCTGTATTTTTATGAAATACTTAAAATTAATACTTACATAAAAGCAATGTGTTAATTTTATGATATTAAGAATAAGTGTATTTACGTAGATGATAAGTCTTTATTTTTTATGTAGGTATAATTTTTAGGTTATAAAGTAATATTTGTGTAGTGTTGTCTTTAAAATAGTTCTTTTTAGCTATCGTTTTTCTAAGGTTTGCAGACTTAATTTTTAAAATGATTGTAAATAAATGTAGATTTTGAAGGGATGTGTGTTTACTTTCAATTTAATAAACTATTTGAAGGCTATAAATTTTAGAGTTTATTATTGGAACAAGCTTTCAAAAATTGATAGGGATAGCTATTAGCAAAAAAAAAGCCACTTTGAAAAGACAAAGTGGCTTGATGTTATTTATGGTAAATGATTTACTTTATCATTTGGTAACTGCGCTTAATAAAGTTAGTTAACTCTTCGCCTTTAAGCAAGCCTTGCGATAATCTAGCAAGGTCTAAACTTTGATTAATTAAACGTTCTTTATCTTCTTTGGCTTCAGTATTTAAAATGTCACTAACCAAATCAGAATTTGTGTTTACAATAAGATTGTGCATTTCTGGCATATTACCCATACCAAACATACCGCCACCGCCGGTTTGCTGCATCTCTTTCATACGGCGCATAAACTCTGGTTGGGTAATAATAAATGGATTGGCACTGCTGTCCATAGCTTCTAACTGTACCATAAATTTTTCAGAAGGAATGACGTCTTTTAAAAGTTCGTCTAAAGCTTTTGTTTGGTCTTCATCTAATTTAGAAACTGTAGTGTCGTCTTTCTTTATTAAATTATCAATATGGTCACCATCAACTCTAGCAAATGCTATTTTTTCTTTAGAGCCTTCTAATTTTTGGATTAAATGCGATACAATAGGCGAATCTAATACCAATACCTCATATCCTTTTGCTTTGGCAGCTTCGATATAACTGTGCTGTGCATCTTGATCGGAGGTATAAAGAATAACAAGCTTGTCATCTTTATCGGTTTGGTTGGCTTTTATTTTATCGTATAATTCTTGGTAGGTATAATACTTACCATCTACAGTAGGATATAATGTGAAAGCTTCTGCTTTTTCAAAGAATTTTTCTTCAGAAAGCATACCGTATTCAATAACAATTTTAATATCGTTCCATTTGGCTTCGAAATCTTCACGACTGTTATTAAATAACGATTTTAATTTATCGGCTACTTTTCTTGTAATGTAAGACGAAATCTTTTTAACAGCACCATCGGCTTGTAAGTAAGAACGCGATACGTTTAATGGAATGTCTGGAGAATCGATAACTCCTCGTAACATGGTTAAAAACTCGGGTACAATACCTTCTACATTATCGGTAACGAATACTTGGTTTTGGTACAATTGAATTTTATCCTTCTGTATTTGCATGTCGTTAGACATTTTAGGGAAGTATAAAATACCTGTTAGGTTAAAAGGATAATCTACATTTAAGTGAATGTTAAATAAAGGCTCTTCGAACTGCATTGGGTACAATTCTCTGTAGAAATTACTGTAATCCTCATCTTTTAAATCTGCAGGTTGTTTCGTCCAGGCAGGATTAGGATTGTTTATAATATCGTCTACAGTAATTTGTCTGTGAGGTTCTATGGTTTCTTTGCCTTCTTCATCTTTAACTGTTTTAGGCTCATGCTCTGGATCGTTAATTTCTTTCGTTCCAAATTTAATGGCCACAGGCATAAACTTGTTGTACTTGTTCAACAATTCACGTATGCGTGTCTCTTCTAAAAATTCTGTAGAATCTTCAGAAATGTGAAGAATAATTTCAGTACCGCGTTCTGTTTTCTCAGAAGATTCTAAAGTAAATTCTGGAGAACCATCGCAAGTCCAGTGTGCAGCAGGCTCGTCTTTAAAAGATTTTGTAATAATTTCTACTTTATCAGCCACCATAAAAGCAGAGTAAAACCCAAGACCGAAGTGACCTATAATACCAGAGTCTTTAGCAGAATCTTTGTATTTATCTAAAAACTCTTCAGCACCAGAAAAGGCAACTTGGTTGATGTATTTTTCAACTTCTTCAGCCGTCATACCCAAACCTTGATCTATAATATGTAGCTTTTTCTGTTCTTTATCAACCTTAATCTCAATTTGCGGATTGCCATATTCAACTTTAGCTTCACCTATATTGGTAAGGTGTTTTAATTTAAGTGTTGCATCTGTAGCATTACTAATTAACTCACGTAAAAATATTTCGTGATCGCTATATAAGAATTTTTTAATAAGTGGAAAGATGTTTTCCACCGACACATTAATACTCCCTTTTGTCATGATATATTATGTTTTATCTATTTTAATGTATAGGTACACTAGCAGACAAAAAAAATACCAAGTCTATAAACATGACAAACTGACATTAGTTGGGGCATTGGTTTGCGCTAACAAATAAGCCAATGCAGTAATAAGCATATTTGTATTAAGGCAATTGCCATTGCTAAAAATATTAATAATTCGATAGTCTTTTCTGAATTTTCCATAACAATAAGGGTTAAGATGCAATAGTTAGATTTAGGTAGTGTAGTTCGGGGATAGTAAAATTAATACTTGAATATCTATACTCTAAAAAATATACAGCCAAACTGAAAAGATGCACTTAAAAAGGAATTAACTTCGCCATAATTTAAGATAGGGATGCCAATAAACAAGTAATTTGTGAGTATTGCTAGGAGTACTAAAAATGTTTTTTATCATTTAGTTCTGTAATGTTGAATTAGAAAGCTTAAATTGTAATATGATTAATGTTAAATCTCAATATTTTGTAATTTAGTTTTCAAAAAAAAAAGATATGTATAACTCTAAAATAATAGGTCTTGGTAAGTATGTGCCAGAAAATGTGGTAACAAACAACGACTTATCAAAACTTATGGATACTAACGATGCTTGGATACAGGAGCGCACAGGCATAAAGGAAAGGCGTTGGATAGATAAAAACTCTGAGGATACATCGGCAGTTATGGGCGCAAAGGCCGCGCGCATAGCAATAGAGCGTTCTGGGTTAACAAAAGATGATATCGATTTTATTGTGTTTGCCACCTTAAGTCCAGACTATTATTTTCCAGGTTGTGGTGTGCAAATACAGGATATGTTAGAAATGCCGACAATTGGTGCTTTAGATGTTAGAAACCAATGTTCTGGTTTTATATATGCCGTGTCTGTGGCAGACCAATTTATAAAAACGGGTATGTATAAAAACATATTAGTGATAGGTGCAGAATACCACTCTGGAGGTTTAGATAAAACGACAAGAGGAAGAAGCGTTTCTGTGATTTTTGGAGACGGGGCAGGAGCAGCTGTAATGAGTAGGGCTGAAAATACAGACCATGGAATTTTATCGTCGCATTTGCATTCTGAGGGTAAATATGCCAAAGAATTAATTGTAGAGGGACCTAATATTAAACATTGGGTGCCACAAATGCTTGAAGAAAACAATCCAGACGATATCTCTTATTTTCCATATATGAATGGACAACACGTGTTTAAACATGCAGTAGTAAGGTTTAGCGAAGCTATTATGGAAGGTTTGGCGGCAAACAAACTTGAAAAAGAAGCTATAGATATGTTAATACCCCACCAAGCTAATTTAAGAATATCTCAATTTATCCAAAAGAAATTTGGATTAAGAGACAACCAAGTTTTTAATAACATACAAAAATACGGCAATACAACGGCAGCTTCGGTTATTATCGCTCTAACAGAAGCATGGGAAGCTGGAAAAATTAAGGATAACGATTTAGTTGTATTAGCAGCCTTTGGGAGCGGATTCACTTGGGGAAGTGTAGTTATTAGGTGGTAATAACCTTTAGGGGTATTAAATAACAAACCCTCCAGGAAATACATCTTGGAGGGTATTTAATAATACTGATAAAACACTAACCAACAACTAGATATCAGATTACTAAAATTGTTTTACATAAATTAACCGTTTTATGTATTGCATTTAAGATTTAAAAAATTGTTAATAGCTGTATATAAATCTCAATCTTAAATGCTTATTGTGGTGGTAGGACGCCCTTTATATAATAATGTTACACCAATAGTAAATATTTTTAGAATAAATTAAATATTATAATCCTTTAAAAGAGAGAGTTTGTTTTTTAAAATATTGATTTACAGATGTTTGTTTTGTTAAAGATAACGATTTTATGTTAAAATTAATTTCTTAAAAAAAATAATTTGAGTTTGAAAAACATTTAAAAAGTAAAAATTAATTAAAAAAAATGACTGTCATGAAAAAAACCTTAGTATTGGGAGCTTCTTTAAAACCAAACCGTTATTCCAATTATGCAGTGCAGCGTTTGGTGGCTAACAGTATAGAGACGGTTGCTTTTGGCTTAAGAGCAGGAGATATTTCTGGAGTTACAGTAGCTACTACGTTGTTAGATTATAAAGATGTACATACCATAACACTCTATCTAAATGCTAAGCGCCAGAAAGCGTACTATGATTATATACTAAAATTACAACCCAAGCGCGTTATTTTTAATCCAGGAACTGAAAACCCAGAATTGTATACTCTACTCAATGCGCACAATATAGCATTCGAGGAAGCCTGTACATTGGTATTACTTTCTACGAATCAATACTAAGCCTAAAAATGTTATAAGTCCATTAAGGGGAAGAATTTCCCAATGAAATTGGTATCCACCAATATAGTTTTTTGGTAAGATTGTAATAATGTAGGTTAGTGTAATAGATATTAATGCCACCACCCAAGAATAATTGTCTTTAATTTTATATTTGGTAAGAATTCCAAAAGCAAATAAGCCTAATAAAGGGCCATAAGTAAATGTAGCAAATTTAAAAAGGTTGCTTACAACATTTCCTTCCAGAAGATTAAAAATAATAACTACCGCCATTAAAACTAAAGAAACAAGTATATGTACTTTTTTACGCAAAGGCTTTTGCTCGGCTTCTGGTCTATTTTTAATATCTAAAAAATCTACAGAAAAAGATGTGGTTAAAGATGTTAAAGCACTGTCTGCACTAGAGTAAGCAGCAGCAATTAAACCTATAATAAAAGTTACAGATAGTGCGCTTCCTAAATTTTGATTCATGGCAATTTCAGGAAATAGCAAATCCGTTCTGGTTTTGCCGTTAACCACAGGAATTTCAACGTTAAATTTAGAACTGTAAATAAATAAAAGCGCCCCAAGAGAGAGAAAAATAAAATTAACAATTACAACTAGAGTAGCCATAGTAAGCATGTTTTTTTGGGCTTCTCTTTTGTTTTTACAAGTTAAATTTTTCTGCATCATATCTTGATCTAACCCCGTCATAGCAACGGCAATAAAAATGCCTCCAATAAAATATTTCCAGAAATACGTTTTAGATAGAGGGTCGTCGAAAAAGAAAATCTTACTTTTTTCAGTAAACGCATTGGAAGAAACAATATCAAAAAAAGAAGCATTTAACTTTTCACTAATTAAATAAATAGCCACTAAAACAGCAACAAGCATGGCAAAAGTTTGTATGGTATCTGTCCATATTATAGTTTTAATACCACCTCTGTTAGTGTACAGCCAAATAAGTAAGATAGAAATAACTACAGTTACCCAAAACGGAACACCCATGCTTTCAAATACAATATATTGCATGGCTAAAGCCACTAAAAACAGTCTAAAAGAAGCGCCAGTAATACGCGATAACAAAAAGAAAAAAGCACCAGTTTTATAGCTTACAACTCCAAAACGCTGTTCTAAATATTCGTATATAGAAGTTACATTAAGTCTGTAATACAAAGGCAATAATAGTGTTGTAATGCACAAATACCCAAAAAAGAAGCCAAAAACGCCTTGCATATACGCAAATTGTTGCCCCTCAATCATACCCGGAACAGAAATAAAAGTAACCCCAGAAAGCGAAGCGCCTATCATACCAAAAGCAACCAAGTACCAAGGCGCACTTTTGTTTGCTTTAAAAAAAGCCGCATTGGAGTCTTCTTTGCCTGTAAGGTAAGATATAGCGATAAGCACTATAAAGTAAGAAGCAATTAGAAGCAGTATTTGTAGAGGTGTCATAATATAAAATTGAAGTTTTGAAAATACAACTATTCGGTTTTAAAAACCAAACGTAAATGTTAGTATTTTAATTGTCAAGGTATAAATTAGCGAAATTGCAGTGTAAATAGTAATTTCGCAATTATGGAATTTTCTTCGAAGCTCTTAGAGAATGCAGTAAATGAAATGTCGCAGTTGCCAGGAATAGGGAAACGCACAGCTTTGCGTTTGGTTTTACATATGCTAAGACAACCTAAAGTACAAACTACAAATTTTGTACAAGCGTTATCGCAAATGCGAGAACAGATTAAGTATTGCAAATCGTGTAATAATATTAGTGACGTAGCGCTCTGTGAAATTTGCGCAAATCCAAAACGAAACAATGCTATTATTTGTGTTGTGGAAGATATAAGAGACGTTATGGCTATAGAGAATACAAGTTCTTTTAAAGGTTTGTACCATGTTTTAGGTGGCAAAATTTCGCCAATAGACGGCATTGGGCCACACGATTTAAATATTACGCCTTTGGTAGAAAAGGTAAAACAAGGCGAAGTAAAAGAACTAATATTCGCTTTAAGTTCTACTATGGAAGGCGATACCACTAATTTTTATATTTTTAAGCAAATTAAAGATTATAAAATTACCACGTCTACCATTGCGCGAGGTATCTCGGTGGGCGACGAACTAGAATATACCGACGAGGTAACTCTAGGAAGAAGCATTGTTAATAGAGTGCCTTTCGAATCCTCTCTCAAACTTTAAAATTAAAAGCATTTTTTTTGAAACTCTCAATAGTTATTCTCAATTACAACGTACGCTACTTTTTAGAACTTTGCTTAAAAAGCGTAAAAGCAGCTACAACCCATATAGACGCGGAAATCATTGTTGTAGACAATGCATCTAAAGACGATAGCTGCGAGATGGTAAAAGCACAGTTTCCAGATGTTAAACTCATAGAAAATAACGTTAATTTGGGGTTTTCAAAAGGGAACAATATAGGAGTAGCACAAGCCAAAGGTGAATACCTATGTATTTTAAATCCAGATACAGTGGTAGCAGAAGACACTTTCGATAAATTATTTGCTTACTCTAAAACCTTAACAAATCCAGGCGCTATTGCATGTAAACTTATAGACGGCGCGGGCAATTATCTGCCAGAAAGTAAACGAAATATTCCTTATGTAAGAGCAGCGTTAAAAAAGCTAATGGGTAATGCCACCCATTATTATGCAAACCATCTAGAAGCAGATCAAGTTGGGGCAATAGATGTTTTAGTGGGCGCCTTTATGTTTTTAAAACGCTCTATTTATAATGAAGTAAAAGGTTTCGATGAAGATTATTTTATGTATGGAGAAGATATAGATTTATCTTATAAGATCATTAAAGCAGGATATCAAAATTACTATTTAGGTACAACAAACGTTATACATTTTAAGGGTGAAAGTACGTTGAGAGATAAAAACTATGCAAAGCGTTTTTACGGCGCAATGCAAATATTTTATAAAAAACATTTTAGGAAAAATATTGCATTCGATTGCATGGTATGGTTAGGTATACGGTCTGTTTACCTTTTAAGAAATGCGCCAGTAGAAAAAATAAAATACGTGTTCCAATATGTTTTAATTTCAGATAAAGCACATCAGGCGCTTACAGCAGTATTGCCTAAAATCGTAATAGTGAGAAAGGAAATTAGTAATTTTGCAAACGAAACCGAAATTATATTGGATGCTAATCATCTTTCCTATAAGGAAATAATAGCATTTATGAGTACGTATGGCAACACGAAAAAATGGACTTATAAAATACTTCCTCGACAGTCTAAATTTATAATAGGTAGCGATAATGCTATAAATAGAGGAGAAATTATTGAATTTTAGAGGTTTTTTATTGCTAATAGCATAAGGAGATGAGTTATAATTTAAGTAATTTTGAGAACAGAAATTAAATAAAGCTTTTAAATTAAACAATGGGGAAGTTCGAATTAACACTGCCGAAAATGGGAGAGAGCGTTGCAGAGGCTACAATAACAACTTGGCTAAAAGAAGTAGGAGATACAATAGAGTTAGACGAGGCTGTTTTAGAAATTGCAACCGATAAGGTGGATAGTGAAGTACCAAGTGAGGTAGAAGGTGTTTTAATAGAAAAGCGATTTGAAGTTAATGATGTTGCCCAAGTAGGTCAAGTACTAGCAGTAATAGAAACAGCAATTGATACCGAGGACGCAACAACCCAAGGAAAAACACCAGAAGTACAACCCAATATTATAAACCAGCTTAATAAGCAGGTAGAACAAGCTAAAGAAGATGTTATGGCAACAACAAGCGTAACGTCTACGACAGAGCGGTTTTACTCGCCATTGGTTAAAAATATAGCACAACAAGAAGGCATATCTCAACACGAATTGGATGCCTTAACAGGAACAGGTAAAGAAGGTAGAGTTACTAAAAACGATATTTTAGCATATCTAGATACAAGAGCGCAAAAAACAGTACCAAAAGTGACTGTGCCTCATGCAAACATAGCTCAAAAAGCAGTACAAAGCACTCCGGTTTTAATGCAAGGTGAAGATGAAATTGTAGAGATGACGCGTATGGGGAAAATTATATCCCAGCATATGATGGATTCGTTAAGAACCTCGGCGCACGTGCAAAGTTTTATAGAGGCAGACGTTACAGAAGTGTGGAACTGGAGAAATAAGATAAAGGCAGATTTCGAAAAGCGAGAAGGAGAGAAATTAACCTTTACCCCCATTTTCATGGAAGCTATAGCTAAGGCATTAAAAGAATTCCCTATGCTTAATGCAGCGGTAGATGGTGATAAAATAATAAAAAAGAAAGCTATTAATTTAGGCATGGCGGCGGCATTGCCTAATGGAGACCTTATAGTGCCCGTAATAAAAAATGCAGATCAATTAAATCTGGTAGGTATGACACGCCAAGTTAACGATTTGGCGCATAGAGCTCGAACAAATAATTTAAAACCAGACGATGTAAAAGAAGGCACTTACACTGTAACAAACGTGGGGTCTTTTGAGAGTCTTATGGGAACGCCAATAATAAACCAACCTCAAGTAGGCATTCTGGCATTGGGAGCCATACGAAAAGTACCAGCAGTTATAGAAACCCCACAAGGCGATTTTATAGGGATACGTTACAGAATGTTTTTATCCCATTCTTACGACCATAGGGTTGTTAATGGAGCCTTAGGAGGTTTATTTGTAAAAGCAGTAAAAGACCACCTAGAAGCCTGGGACACTAGTAGAATTGTGTAAACGAAAAATAAAAGGCAAAAAGCCCAACCCAAAACGGTTGGGTTTTTTTATTTTTGTTAACATACGACAAAACCGTAATTAAAAATTAATGCAGTTAAACCTCACGAAACCCATTTGTTTTTTCGATTTAGAAACAACAGGAATAAACATAACAAGCGATAGAATTGTAGAAATATCAATTTTAAAAGTACATCCTAATGGCAAAGAAGAACGGCATACGTGGTTGGTAAATCCAGAAATGCAAATTCCAGAAGAGGTAACAGCAATACATGGTATTTCGAACGAAGATGTTGCCGATAAACCCACGTTTAAAACCTTAGCGAAAGAGATACACAATCTTATTAAGGATTCTGATTTAGGTGGTTTTAATTCCAACCGTTTCGATATTCCACTTCTGGCAGAAGAAATGCTGCGCGCCGATGTAGATTTTGAAATGAAAAACAGACATTCTGTAGATGTACAAACTATATTTCATAAAATGGAACAACGCACATTAAGTGCAGCTTACAAGTTTTATTGCGATAAAAATTTAGATGGCGCGCATAGTGCAGAAGCAGACACCAATGCCACTTACGAGGTTTTAAAAGCACAAATAGAGCGTTATGATGAGTTAGAAAACGACACAAAGTTTTTGGCAGAGTTTAGCTCAAGAAAGAAGTTTGCCGATTTTGCAGGATTTCTTATATACAACAAAGAAGGTTTAGAGTGCTTTTCCTTTGGAAAACATAAAGGAAAATTAGTTACAGAAGTTTTAGAAAAAGAACCAGGTTATTTTGGATGGATTCTAAACGCAGATTTCCCATTATACACTAAAAAAGTGCTTACAGCAATAAAACTTAGAAGCTTTAACAATAAGTTTTAGAATTGAATTTACAACCAATTACGCTATAAAATAAAACGCAAAATAAGACGTTAAACCTTAGCGGAATACCTAAAATGTTATGAAATTAATTTGCATTGGCAGTAATTATGGAACAGATACAGAAGCGTTAGTACAAAAAAGACCAAAGTATCCCATAATTTTTTTAAAGCCAGATACGGCAATATTATTAAAAAAACAGCCTTTTTTTATTCCAGATTTTTCTAACGATGTGCATTATGAAGTAGAAATTTTGATAAAAATAAATAGGGTAGGCAAGCACATCGACAAAAAATTTGCACATAAATATTATAAAGAAATAGGTTTAGGTATCGACTTTACAGCAAGAGACGTACAACAACGTTTAAAAGCAGAAGGGCAGCCATGGGAGACTGCCAAAGCATTCGATGGCGCCGCAGTTGTAGGGCAGTGGCTGTCTAAAGAATTTTTTTCTAACGTAAACGCTATAAATTTCTCTCTAGAAAAAAACGGAGAAGTCGTACAAAAAGGCAATACAGCACAAATGCTCCTTAAAATAGATGAATTAATAGAATATATCTCGAAATATTTTACTTTAAAGATAGGAGACATTATATTTACAGGCACGCCAGCTGGTACAGGTAAAGTAACAGCCAACGATAAACTAAAAGGATTTATAGAAAATACAGAACTGTTTCATATAACAGTAAAATAGAACATGGAGCAACATTACAAATTATCAAGAGTACGAGAATTAGCAGATAACGATCAAGATTTTATCATGGCTCTAGCATCGACTTTTTTAGAAGAAGTGCCAGAAGACGCGGCGCGTTTAAAACAAGCCGTAGCTGAAAACGATTACCATACCGCTTACCAAGCAGCACATAAAATGAAACCTACTATAGATCTATTCGAATTGGGCGTATTACAAGACCTGATAGAAGTGCAAGATTGGGGGAAATTTGTAAAAAAGGAAGTAGACGTAACAGATAAGTTAGAGATAGTACTTACCGCAGTAGAAAAAACAGTAGCAGAAATTAAAGCCGACTTCGGACTGTAAAATACATGTTAGCAGAAATAATAACCATAGGCGACGAGCTTCTTATTGGTCAAGTAATAGATACAAACTCTGCATTTATAGCCAAAACATTAAATGAAATAGGCGTATCCATATATCAAATAACTTCTATTCAAGACGACAAGCCGCATATACTCAGAGCTTTTAAAGCAGCAGAAGGTCGTGCAGATATTATCATTATAACAGGAGGATTAGGGCCAACAAAAGATGATATAACTAAGAAAACCATAGCAGAATATTTTGCAGATACACTTGTAAGAGATACAGGTGTACTAAAAAATATAGAAACCTTGTGGAAAAAACACGGCAGGGGTGTTTTGTTGCAAGTAAATAAAGACCAAGCTTTAGTACCATCTAAAGCAAAAGTACTTATGAATACCATAGGTACAGCACCAGGGATGTTATTAGAAAATAGGAATAAAACATTTATAGCCTTACCAGGTGTGCCATTCGAGATGAAAAAACTCGTAAAAGAACAGGTTGTTCCAGCGCTAAAAGCAAAATACAATTGTCCTTTTATATTACACAAAACCTTATTAACACAGGGTATAGGCGAAAGTACCATTGCTAAGCGTATAGAAGCATGGGAAGATGCATTACCCAGCACCATAAAATTAGCCTATTTACCAAACTTAGGCAGTGTGCGGTTGCGCTTAAGCTCCAAAGGTTTTATAGAAGAAGAGGTAAAACAAGAAGTAGCAGCTCAAATAAATACACTTTTACCATTAATAGAAGATGTCTTTGTCGGTTTTGAGGATGAGGTAACCTCTTTAGAACTTTTAATAGCAAAACAACTTACGCAAGCTAAAAAAACACTAGCAGTAGCAGAAAGTTGTACAGGAGGTGCCTTAGCAGAAAAATTTACGCAAAATGCAGGTGCATCCACTTACTTTAAGGGAGGGATGGTAACTTATGCAACAGAAACTAAAGTTAAAATATTAGAGGTCTCAGAGCAAATTATTAATACACACTCTGTAGTAAGCGCAGCAGTAGCAGAAGCCATGGCTAAAAATGTACGCCAGTTACTTCATGCCGATTACGGTATTGCAACGACAGGAAACGCAGGACCGTCTAAAGGCGAAGCCAGTGCAGATATAGGTACGGTTTACATTGCTGTAGCTACAAAAAATGCTGTTATTTCAGAGAAATTTACTTTAGGCACAGATAGAAAACGTGTTATAAAACGTGCTGTTAACAAAGCTCTTGAATTGCTGGAAAAAGAAATTTTAAAAAAATGATCTCTTTTTAATTGTCATAACCCGAATTTTTAATATATTTGCACCTCGTTTTTAAGCAACAAGAAATTTAAAGTTAAGAATAATGTCAAGAGTTTGTGAACTTACAGGAAAGAAGGCAATGGTTGGAAACAACGTGTCTCATGCATTAAATAGAACTAAGCGCAAATTTAACGCGAACTTAGTGAAAAAACGTTTTTACATTCCAGAAGAGGACAAATGGGTAACTTTAAAAGTGTCTACTTCTGCTTTAAAAACTATCAATAAAATAGGGATTTCAGCCGCTATCAAAGAGGCTAAATCTAAAGGATTTTTAAAATAATAGTCATAGTTTAAGTAGCACAAAATGGCAAAGAAAGGTAATAGAATACAAGTAATATTAGAGTGTACAGAACATAAAGGAACTGGTAAGCCAGGAACTTCAAGATACATTACTACTAAAAATAAAAAGAACACTCCAGATAGAATGGAATTAAAGAAATTTAATCCTATTCTAAAGAAAATGACTGTTCACAAAGAAATTAAGTAACAACGTTTTACCTACACTAGTGTAAAGCAAAAAAGTATAAAGCCATGGCAAAAAAAGCAGTAGCATCGTTACAAACAGGTTCTAAAAGATTAACAAAAGCCATAAAAATGGTGAAGTCTCCAAAAACAGGAGCTTACATGTTCGTAGAATCAGTAATGAGCCCAGACTTAGTAAACGATTTTTTAAAGAAAAAATAAGCGTCTACAATATAATATTTAAAGCTGCTGTCTATTAAGATAGCAGCTTTTTTTATATTTAGCATTCAAACAAAATTTATGACAATATTTCAGGTGCAATACAAAGGCAAGAAATTTGTTATTAGAGATTTGTACGTAAATCAAGTGGTTGAAACTTTATGAGTTTAAAAAACTAAAAGAATCAACAGTTTTATGTCGAAAAGCATTGAAACCATGCTAGATGCTGATAAAGTATTTATTAGTGTCATATATATCATAATGTGCTTGAGCCAAAACAAAGAATCTGTTAAAATGCTATAGTATTTTAACGTATAAATAAGAATACATGAGCTTTTTCAAAAAAATATTCTCGTCAGAAAAAAAAGAAACTTTAGATAAAGGGCTAGAGAAATCCAAATCTAGCTTTTTTGGCAAGCTAAGTAAAGCTGTAGCAGGCAAATCTAAAGTAGATGATGAAGTTTTAGATAACTTAGAGGAGATTTTGGTGTCTAGCGATGTAGGTGTAAATACCACGCTTAAAATTATAGATCGCATTGAGGCAAGAGTGGCAAAAGATAAATATTTAGGAACAGACGAGCTTAACAAAATATTACGTGAAGAAATAGCAGGTTTACTTTCAGAAATTAATACAGGAGAAGATACAGATTTTACCATACCCAAAACCAAAGCACCCTATGTAATGATGGTAGTGGGCGTTAATGGTGTAGGTAAAACCACAACCATAGGAAAACTGGCAAGCCAATTTAAAAAGCAAGGGCTTAAGGTGGTGCTTGGCGCAGCAGATACGTTTCGAGCGGCAGCAATAGACCAATTACAGGTTTGGGCAGACCGCGTAGATGTGCCTATTGTAAAGCAATCTATGGGAAGCGATCCCGCATCTGTAGCCTTCGATACGTTGAATAGCGCTGTTACGCAAGAGGCCGATGTAGTTATTATAGATACTGCAGGGCGTTTGCACAACAAAGTTAATTTAATGAATGAGCTTACTAAAGTAAAACGCGTTATGCAAAAAGTGGTTGGAGATGCCCCTCACGATGTACTTTTAGTACTCGATGGTTCTACAGGGCAAAATGCGTTCGAACAAGCCAAACAGTTTACGGCAGCAACAGAAGTAACCTCTTTAGCAGTTACAAAATTAGACGGTACCGCAAAAGGTGGCGTTGTAATTGGCATATCCGATCAATTTAAAATTCCTGTAAAATATATTGGTGTTGGTGAAGGTATTGACGATTTACAAGTATTCAATAAATACGAATTTGTAGACTCCTTCTTCAAGTAAGAGTTGGTTGCTAGTACCCCAACAAAAATCTATAAATAAACTACTTTAAGAGCCTGTATGAAAATATAATCTCTACAAGTATTTTACTTATTCATGATAGTAACTTAAGGGTTTAATGTACAACAAGCACTAGCACAACCGTAGCTTTGATATATCTCCACGGAAAATGTAAACTAAGACACATACCCACTAGTATTAACCTCAATAGCAAAGATTTTGCCCGATGGATTAAAATTAAGAACAATTTCTATTAAACCGTCAGTATCATAAATCCTGAAAACATTTTTATTTGAGTCAAGCACACAATTAAAAACTTGCCCTATTTCAATTTTATTCATACCCACTTTCACAGCTCTAGGCAATACTATTTTGTCTGTATAAATAATACCTTTCAAAAAAATACTTTTCGAAGTAGACAAATAATACGAAAAAACAGTTGACGGATCTTCAAATAACGAAAATGTAATATATAAAAGAGGGGTGAATACCAGCAGTAAAATGGTCTAATAGTTCATAAAGCAGGTTTATATTTTAGGACACTTAAATATACAAAAGGTTTAATTAAGTTGTATCTTTGCGCATTGATTTACAAAGACTATGCGTACAAAATCACTCAAAAAAAACAAGATAAACGTTGTTACCTTAGGATGTAGCAAGAATGTATACGATAGCGAGGTACTTATGGGCCAACTTAAAGCTAGCGGTAAAGATGTTGTACACGAAGAAGAAGGAAATGTAGTTGTAATAAACACCTGCGGTTTTATTAATAATGCCAAGGAAGAAAGCGTAAATACTATTTTAGAATTTATGCAAAAGAAAGAAGCAGGAGAGGTAGATAAAGTCTTTGTAACAGGTTGCTTAAGCGAGCGCTATAAGCCCGATTTACAAAAGGAAATACCTAATGTAGATCAATATTTTGGCACCACAGAATTACCGGGATTATTAAAAGCTTTGGGAGCCGATTACAAGCACGAATTAATAGGCGAACGTTTAACCACAACACCTAAAAATTATGCGTATTTAAAAATAGCAGAAGGTTGCGACCGTCCCTGTAGTTTTTGTGCCATTCCGTTAATGCGAGGCAAGCACAAATCTACTCCAATTGAAGATTTAGTAACAGAAGCCGAAAAACTCGCAGCTAACGGTGTTAAAGAGCTGGTGTTAATTGCTCAAGATTTAACCTATTATGGTTTAGACCTGTATAAGAAACGTAATTTAGCAGAGCTTTTAGAAGCTTTGGTAAAAGTAGAAGGTATAGAATGGATTCGTTTGCATTACGCATTCCCAACAGGTTTTCCAGAAGACGTGCTAGATGTAATGAAGCGCGAACCTAAAATTTGTAATTATTTAGATATTCCTTTACAGCATATTTCTGATGCTATTTTAAAAAGTATGCGTCGAGGCACAACACAAGCCAAAACCACTAAGCTTATAGAAACCTTTAGAGCCAAAGTGCCAGAAATGGCAATAAGAACAACACTTATTGTAGGCTACCCGGGAGAAACCGAAGCTGATTTTCAAATTTTAAAAGAATGGGTTGAAGCCATGCGTTTTGAGCGTTTGGGCTGTTTTACCTATTCTCACGAAGAAAACACCCATGCCTACAATTTGGAAGATGATGTTCCAGAAGATGTTAAAATAGACCGTGCCAATCAAATCATGGAGATACAATCTCAAATTTCTTGGGAACTCAATCAACAAAAAATAGGGCAGGAGTTTAAAGTAGTTATCGATAGAAAAGAAGGTAATTACTTTGTAGGCCGAACAGAGTTCGATTCGCCAGATGTAGATAACGAAGTTTTAATAGACGCCACCAAGGCCTATTTAAAAACAGGAGAATTCGCTACAGTAAAAGTTACAGAAGCAGAAGATTTCGACTTATATGCTGAAGTTGTGGAATAGTTTAATTCGAGCCATTTTTAGGGAGATTACCAAAGAGGTTTTTATAAATTTTAAACCCGAATATACATACAAAACAAAATACTAATAGATTGTAGGCTAAACCAAAACAGAATACAAGTTTAAACTTAAGTTTTTAAAAAAAATAGTATTCTCTAAATAGTTGAAAAACAATTCTGCTATAACTGTTTTTATTTTGTAAATTTGCCTGCGTTTATAAGCGCAACATGACAAGCAATACAAAGTATATTTTTGTAACCGGAGGGGTTACATCATCCTTAGGAAAAGGCATAATAGCAGCCTCTTTAGCAAAACTTTTACAAGCTCAAGGTTACAGAGTTACTATCCAAAAATTAGATCCATACATTAACGTCGATCCAGGTACACTAAACCCGTACGAACATGGAGAATGTTACGTAACAGAAGATGGCGCAGAGACAGATTTAGATCTAGGGCATTACGAACGATTTTTAAACGTACCTACCAGTCAAGCCAATAACGTAACTACAGGGCGCATATACCAAAGCGTAATACAGAAAGAACGGCAAGGGAAATTTTTAGGTAAAACAGTACAAGTAGTACCGCACATTACCAATGAAATTAAAAGACGTGTACAAATACTAGGGAAATCTGGAGATTACGACATCGTAATTACAGAAATAGGCGGTACAGTAGGCGATATCGAATCCTTACCATACATAGAAGCTGTTAGGCAGCTAAGATGGGATTTAGGAGAAGATAATGGGCTAGTCATCCATCTAACTTTAGTACCTTATTTATCTGCTGCGGGAGAATTAAAAACAAAACCAACACAGCACAGTGTAAAAACACTTATGGAAAGTGGGGTTCAGGCAGATATTTTAGTGTGTAGAACAGAGCATAAACTTCCTAAAGACTTACGTAGAAAGTTAGCCTTATTCTGCAACGTTACTACAGACGCCGTAATACAATCTATAGATGCATCTACAATTTACGATGTGCCCAACCTGATGTTAAAAGAAGGTTTAGATAAAATCGTATTAAAAAAACTGGCACTAGAAAGTTCTACTCCAAACATAGACATTTGGAATAAATTTGTACACCGCCATAAAAACCCTAAATCTGAAGTAAACATAGGTTTAATAGGTAAATATGTAGAGTTACAAGACTCTTATAAGTCTATATTAGAGGCTTTTATACATGCAGGTGCAGAAAACGAACTAAAAGTAAATGTAGAATCTGTACACTCCGAATACTTAAACGATGAAAATGCAGAGTTAATGCTTGGGCATTTAGACGCTGTATTGGTAGCACCAGGATTTGGAGAACGCGGTATAGAAGGTAAAATAACAGCAGTTAAATACGTTAGAGAAAATAACGTCCCTTTTTTAGGTATCTGCTTAGGAATGCAAATGGCAGTTATAGAATTTGCACGTAATGTGTTAAAATTAGACCAAGCCAACTCGACCGAAATGGAACCAGAAACCCAGCATCCTGTTATCAACCTTATGGAAGAGCAGAAAAATGTTAAAGATAAAGGAGGCACAATGCGTTTGGGAGCTTGGGCATGTCAATTAGAACCCAACAGTAAAGCAGCAAAAATTTACCAAACAGAAGACATAAAAGAACGCCATAGACACCGTTACGAGTTTAACAGTGCCTATAAAGGCCAAATGGAAGCAGGGGGGATGAAAGCAACAGGGTTTAATCCTAAAACCAAACTTGTGGAAATTATAGAAGTGGAAGACCACCCATGGTTTATGGGAGTACAATACCACCCAGAATATAAAAGTACAGTGGCCAACCCGCACCCTCTATTTGTAGCGTTTGTTAAAGCAGCATTTAAACATAAAAAGTCGAGATAAGTGCCATTGTGACACTTTATAATACATTGGATACTTTTTTGAAAAGAACAAGTAACCTTTTCCTTTTAATAGGATTGAATTAATAATTATGGAAGAAAAGAAGTTAGACATTAACTCAATTATAGGTTTTGTTTTAATTTTTGGTATTTTAATTTATATGTTTTGGCAAAACAAGCCAACACCAGAAGAATTAGAAGCCCAAGAAAAAGCAAAACAAGAAGAAGTTGCAGCCCAAACAAAAGCAAAGACAGATAAACAAACGCTTGTTACCACTGGCGAAGATTATGCGGTAGGTTCTAATCTAGATTCTGTACAACGGGTAAGTTTGCAAAATAAGTTAGGCGCATTTGCCTATTCTGCAACGCAAGTATCTCAAAAAGAGACAAACGTAGAAACAGATGTTTTTAGTTTAAAATTTAGCAGCAAAGGAGGATACCTCTCTCAAGTTAAACTTAAGCAATTTGTAGATTACGATTCTGTACCGTTGTATATTATTAAAGACGGAAATGCAGACTTTAATATCAATTTTGGTACAACAGATAGTAGAATACTAAATACACGCGATTTATATTTTACACCTAAAATATCTAAAAACGGAGAAAATACAGTAGTTTCTATGCAACTTAAAGTCTCTGAAAGTAAATTTTTAGAGTACAGGTACGAGTTGAAGCCAAACGATTACATGATAGATTTTAGTGTAAAATCTCAAGGTTTAAATGCCGTTATTAACAGTTCTCAGCCTATAGTCTTAGATTGGAAATTAAAAGGATATCGCCATGCTAAAAGTATAACTTACGAAAATAGATATACAGACATACATTACGAGCACGATGGGGGCAATGCAGACTACACAGGCGCTAGAGATGCAGAAGAAGAACTCGAAGACGTAACATGGATTGGGTATAAACAACATTTTTTTTCGTCGGTATTGCTAACAGACGCGCCATTTAAGACAGCATCTGTAACAGCCGAAAGTTTAGTAGATGATGAGGAAATTGACACCGTTTACACAAAATTATTTACCTCTAAAATACCACTAGAGCTAAAAGGAGGAGAACTAAATGAATCTTTAGATTGGTATATAGGACCAAACGATTTTGAAGTTGTTAACGCTTACAATAGAAACCTAGATGAAATAGTACCATTTGGTTGGGGAATTTTTGGTTTTATAAACCGTTACGTGTTTATGCCTCTATTTGGGTTTTTAGGAGGATTTTTACCCTATGGTATTGCTATAGTAGTAATGACGATTTTGGTGAAAATATTATTATCCTTTGTACAGTACAAACAATTCTTGTCTCAGGCAAAAATGAAAGTGTTAAAACCGGAGTTAGATGCCATTAGAGAAAAATACAAGGATAATAAAATGAAAGCGCAGCAAGAAACAATGGCCTTACAAACTAAAGCAGGTGCAAGTCCGCTCTCAGGCTGTTTACCCGCTTTAATACAATTGCCCGTGTTTTATGCCTTATTTCAATTTTTCCCTTCAGCTTTCGATTTAAGACAAAAAAGTTTCCTTTGGGCAGAAGATTTATCGTCTTACGATACCATATTAGAGTTGCCATTTCATATTCCTTTTTACGGTAGTCACGTAAGTTTGTTTCCAATACTGGCATCTATAGCAATATTCTTCTATATGCGTTTAACAACAGGACAAAACGTACAGGCACAGCCACAGCAAGAAGGTATGCCAGATATGGCTAAAATGATGAAGTACATGATGTTTTTCTCTCCTATAATGATGTTGTTTTTCTTTAACAATTACGCATCAGGATTAAGTTTGTATTATTTTATATCTAATGCCATTAGTATAGGTATCATATTAGTTATTAAAAACTACATATTAGATGAAGACAAGATACACGCTCAAATTCAAGAAAATAAAAAGAAACCCAAGAAAGAAAGTAAGTTTCAAGCAAAAATGAAACAAATGATGGAGCAAGCAGAGCAGCAAAAACAAATGCAGCAAAAGCGAAAAAAGTAAAAATGTTAAAAGCTGCCTAAGGGCAGCTTTTTTTATACAAGATATTTAAAAATACCGCGTTACCATTCTAGTAGTGCATTTAATTGCTATCAAGCATGGCCTGTAACTTAACTCATATTATCCTAGCCTATAAAAGCCTAATGGCATTAATAGTAAATAAGTAAAACAATAATATAAACAGATGAAATTATATATCTTTTTATTGCTAAGTATTTTAACCACTGTTTTAACAACAGATGCGCAAACATACAACCAATACGACGCTGCGGGAAAACGTCATGGCGTATGGCGCAAAATGTTCGATGGTACAAATACACTAAGGTATGAGGGCACTTTTAACCATGGAAAGGAAACAGGCACCTTTAAATTTTATAAAAAAAGTAGAGGCAAGGCAGTACTCGCTGCAATTAGAGAATTTAACCAAACAGCTCCTATAGCCAAAGTTACCTTTTATAACCCTAATGGTTCTGTGGTTAGTGAAGGAGAAATGGACGGAAAAACGTATATAGGGACATGGAAATACTATCAAAACAATTCCAAGCAATTGCTTATTGTAGAGCATTACAATACAAAAGGCGCTTTACATGGAGAACGTACTGTGTATTATAGAAATGGAAAAATAGCAGAGCAAAACCATTACAATGAAGGCATGCTAGACGGAGACGCTTTGTGGTATGCCGAAAACGGCACACTTATTAAAAAATACGTGTACCTTAAAGGGAAACTTCATGGTATGGCTGTATTTTACGATGGTGTGGGCAATTTAAAGGCTAAAGGGCATTACAAAGAAGATAAAAAGCAAGGCACGTGGGTATACTATAAGGATGGAGAAATTCTAGAAACTAAAAAATTCTAAATCCTAAAAATACGGTCTTTAATTTTTTAATATAGCTAGATACATTTTAGTATTTAATAGCTACTAGACCTATAGTTTTTTTCTTTCAAATTAAGGTATTTTTTGTGTTTTAATCGACGAAAAGCACTTATTTAAAGTTTTTTTGTTTTTTTAGTGTGAAAAAAAGTTTTATTCAGGTTGTGATACGTAATTTCGCGCGCTTAATTAAACGACTTAACCTATGAACTTTAAATTACTCTTTTTAACAACATTTATTTTTACGTCCGTTTTTGCACAAAAAACAACAGTAAGAGGTATTGTAGCTAGTAGTGAAAACATGCTTTACGGCGTTTCTGTAACAGAAAAAAACACAGGAAACTCTACTACTACAGATTTTGATGGCAGCTTTCAAATTAAAGTTAGTACTAATGCTACACTTGTGTTTTCCTATATAGGATTTACTACTCAGGAAGTTTTAATAACTGGAGATGAAAGCCTCAATATTATTTTAAAAGAAACCGTAAATGAGCTAGACGAGCTTGTTATTTATGGTTTTGAAGGTGTGGTAGGGCAAGCAAGAAGGCGAGCAGAATCGATACAAGATATACCAGAATCTGTGGTAACTTATACCTCAGAAGCTATAGAAACTAAAGGTGTCGAAAACCTTAAAACATTTACAGATTATGTACCCAACGTTAATTTTACATCATCGTTAGGAATAGGAAACAATTTTATTACCGTTAGAGGTATATCTCATATTAGAAATGGAGAATCTCCAATAGCCTTTGTTGTCGATGGAGTAACCTTACCAGATGCCAATTTAATAAATCAGGAGTTATTTGATATAGCTTTAATAGAGGTCGTAAAAGGCCCACAAGGTGCACTTTATGGTAAAAATGCTATTGCTGGAGCGGTTAATATCCTTACCAACAAACCAACAAATAATTTTAAGCATAAAGTATTATTAGGTTATGGTAGTGGTACAACATTTAAAAGACAATTTGTAACATCGGGCCCCCTAGCTAAAAACAAAGTATTTTACAGGCTTTCAGCATCTTCTAAAAAAGGAGATGGTGTTATAGATAATGAGTTCTTAAATACGCCTGTAGATTTTATAGACGAAACTACAGTAAGAGCCCAAATAAGAACTATTTTTTCCGATAGAACAAAGTTAACTGTTACGGGACAGTATTTAGATTCTGAAGGTGGCGGGTCTTATTTCGCGTCTCCTATAGTAGACGAAACTCCAGAAACACCACTTGTAGATAACGCAGCACCAGATAATTTTGATAATTATGCTATTACTTCAGACCAACTAGGAGGATCCTCTTTAGAAGGGCTTTATGGTAATGCAAGACTACAATTTAGTTTAGATGATGTTAAAATTGTAAGTTCTACAACCTACAATAAATCAGATAGAAATAACTTTGGGGATTTTGATTTTACAAATGTTGATATTCTAAGACAAAATCAAGACAGTAATTCTGAGACATTTAGTCAAGAAGTAAGAGTAAGTTCTGTTGCCAACGACTCAAAAATTAGTTGGGATTTAGGTGTGTTTTATCAAAACTCAGACAAATTATTTTTTACTGAAGTGTTTGTAAATCAAGGGTTAACTCAGTTTGGAGTTGGAGATTTTACAAATACATTTAAAACGCTTGCCGCATTTGGATTCTTAGATTATAAATTATCTGATAAATTAACCGTGTCTTTTGGACTACGATTTGATAACGACGATATTTCTCAAGAAAACATTGCCTTACCAGAAGAACAAGAACGAACAGACTCTGAGCTGCAACCAAAGTTCTCTTTAGCCTATAAAGCTTTAGATAACGTTTTACTATACGCAAATTATGGTAGAGGTTATAGAAACGGAGGGTTTAACCAAGATCGTGTAGGTGGTATAGAATTAACGTACGAGCCAGAATTAACAGATAATTTTGAGTTTGGAATAAAAAACAGCTTTTGGAAAGATAGAGTAATATTAAATGCATCTGCATATTATATAGACTTTACAAACCAACAACAATTTAGATTGCTTGTTGGAGGTGGAACAGGAGACGGGAGTGTTAGAAACGGAATTATAAATTTCGAAGAGAGTGAATCGTATGGTTTTGAAGTTGATTTAAGAGTGAGACCATCTAAATATTTCGATATTTTAGCAGGCTATGGCTTAAGTACTTCCAGAATTACAAGAGGTACTGCCAGATTTAGTACCATAGATAACACAGAATTTGATGTTGCAGGTAATAGAACACCGCTTATTCCAGAAAATAGTTTTGCTCTTGGTTTAGAGTCTAAAATAGATTTTTCTAAGAAAACACAATTTAATGCAAACGTACTATTAAAAGGTACAGGAGATATATATTGGCATGAGGATAATGCTGCGGTATCTTCTGTTTACAGTTTATTAAGTGGAAGAGTAGGATTCAAATTCAATAAAAGTTTATCTCTATTCGTTTGGGGAGACAATATTCTTGGAGAAGATTATATCACAGAATTTTTTGGAGAACCATTCTCTAACGGAGGAAAAGATGTTGTGTGGGTAGGTAATCCAGCTACGTTTGGTGCAAGTTTAGGATACGATTTCTAAATTTCAATGCTACACTAGAACACATAATACATATAACAAAAAAGGCTGTCTAAATTTAGATGGCCTTTTCTTCTTTATAACCAGTTGTAAAGGTAGATTAATACGGTTTTGGGGATATGTTGAATTACTTTGCGCTAGTTTAAGGCAAAATATAACGCTTAGCCGCAGTTAAGGTTGGTAAATAATTAAGAAAAGTAGAAACATCCAAAATAGACTTAGAAGTAATTTAAATAAAATTAACCGTTAGGTTTAAAAAGATGTTTTTTTAAATGGCAAAAGTCTCCAGGGCGAACCTAGGAGACTTTTTTTTCATAGACAATTTTATTTCTAAAACAGTCTAATCTAAACAAACCAAACTATCTTTTTTGTTTCACAAATATACTAAATAATTAAACAATATATCTTAAGTTTGATTTTTTGTTTAAAAAATTATTACCTCTAATCAACAAAAAGTCTAAATCGAAGTGTTTCTATATCTTAAAACATCTCTTTATAAAATACAGAACCTCCCTCAAATTGAATTGAAGGAGGTAAAGGAGGAAATGCGAGAATAGCTCCTTGTTTAAAATATAAACATTAGTTTAGTTAATCAGCACCTTTTTCTGTCTCAGGCAGTATTACACGATCTATAACATGTACAACACCATTGCTGGCTTGAACATCCAATAAAAAAGCAACAAGATTAACAACTCTGCCTCTTTCATCAGTTAAAGTGAGATCGATAGTATTAACATCTGCACTACCATTTAAGGAGGTTAAAGGTCCAGATATTAAAGCTGTAGATTGTAAGCTCTCATTAGCCACATGAGCACGTAAAGATTTTATGCTCCTGTCTTTATGGTATATAAGACAAACAAAATATGTTTAAAGCACGTTGTAAACAAAGTGGAGCTCTCCAGCAAAAAGCAATACAAATGCTTATCTTTGTTGTCCAAAAAATAGTTACAAATGAAACGTGTAATTGTAGGGTTATCTGGAGGTGTAGACTCTAGTGTTGCTGCTTACTTGCTTAAAAATCAAGGTTATGAAGTTATTGGTCTGTTTATGAAAAACTGGCACGATGATTCCGTGACGATATCTAACGAATGCCCTTGGTTGGACGATAGTAATGATGCGATGCTAGTTGCCGATAAATTAGGTATTCCATTTCAAACCGTAGACCTGAGTGCACAGTATAAAGAGCGTATAGTAGATTATATGTTTAAAGAGTATGAGAGTGGTAGAACGCCGAATCCAGACGTTTTGTGTAATAGAGAAATTAAATTTGATGTCTTTATGGAGATTGCTTTAAATTTAGGAGCAGACTATGTAGCCACAGGACACTATTGTAGAAAAGGCGAAATAGAGAAGCATGGGCAAACACTATATCAGCTATTAGCAGGTGTAGATGGTAATAAAGACCAGTCCTATTTTTTGTGTCAACTCTCACAACAACAATTGTCTAAATCCTTATTTCCAATAGGGGAGTTAACTAAGCCAGAGGTAAGGGCAATTGCAACAGAGCTGGACTTGGTTACAGCAGAAAAAAAAGATTCTCAAGGGCTGTGTTTTATAGGTAAGGTAAAATTACCAGAATTTTTACAACAGCAACTGCAACCAAAAGAAGGAGAGATTGTTGAAATAGCGAGTTCTAATACGCTCTACAAAGCGCATCAACCCACATTTAAAACTAAACACGAAACCCTAAAGTATTTATCTAAAAAAATAAATTATGCACCCACAGACGGTAAAATAGTAGGCAAGCATCAAGGCGCACATTATTTTACCAAAGGCCAGCGCAAGGGGCTAGGTGTAGGAGGCACACCAGAACCTCTATTTGTTATTGATACAGATGTTAAAGACAATATTATTTATACAGGACAAGGAAAATCTCACCCAGGTTTATATAGAAAAGCACTCCTTGTAAATACTAAAGATATACATTGGATTAGAGAAGATTTGGCGCTTAAAGATGAAGACCAAATGCGAGTAGATGCAAGAATTAGGTACAGGCAAGCTTTAGAAAAGGCAACCCTATACAAAACCAAAGAAGGCATTTATGTAGAATTTGAGAATGCTCAAAGTGCAATAGCAGCAGGCCAATTTGTAGCATGGTATATTGAAGACGAGCTTATAGGTTCAGGAGTAATAGCATAAAATTTGCATCTGTAAATAGAGAGAGTTTTTGGCAAACGGACGTGCCAGATTGAGTACGTTTTAAGGCAATAGAGTTAATAAAGAGCAGGCGATAAGACAAATTTCTAGCTTTATAACTAGTGTGTTACCTTTAAAAACGTTGCGAACACTATCGAAAAAGAGTACAATGCAGCTAAATTTAAAGACTGTATATTAAAAAGGGGGAAATAAATTTCCCCCTTAAATTAGAAACAACAGCTTTAATCTTCAATCCCTTAATAAAAAAGCATGAGTGGTTCTATGTCATTTAAATATCATTCCCTCAAAAGTAAGAAAATACATTTTATTTTAAGGTGAAAAATATTATTTTTTTAATCTATTTTATTAAATCAATACACAGCTTTTACAGGTTTAAAAGCCTTAATTTTGCAGGGTGCTACTAAAAGATTACACTAAGGAGTTTAAATACAACTGGAAACTGGCTTTACCAGTTATGTTAGGTATGGTGGGGCATACATTAGTTGGCCTAGTAGATAATATTATGGTGGGCCAATTGGGAACGGCAGAGCTTGCTGCTGTATCCTTAGGAAATAGTTTTATATTTATAGCAATGTCTCTGGGAATTGGTTTTTCTACCGCAATAACCCCACTAATAGCCGAAGAGAATGCCGCGAAAAAATATGAAGAAAGCAAATCGTTTTTTAAGCATGGTGTGGTTTTATGTGCCATATTAGGCGTTTTACTTTTTCTTTTAGTTATAGGAGCTCGCCCACTTTTGCATAGCATGGACCAGCCAAAAGAAGTTGTAGTGTTAGCCATACCTTATCTAGAGCTTGCTGCATTTTCTTTAATTCCGCTAATAATTTTCCAAGGTTTTAAACAATTCAGCGAAGGCTTATCTTTAACAAAAGCACCCATGTACGCATCAGTTTTAGCTAATCTTATAAATGCAGCATTAAACTATGTCTTAATATTTGGAAAGTTTGGTATGCCCAGTTTGGGTATAAATGGTGCAGCTTACGGTACTATTGGTGCAAGATGCTTTATGGTGTTATTTATATATGTGTTGTTAAAGAAACACAAAATAGCCAAATTTTACATGGCTAATTTTAAAGCATTTAATTTCAGTGCTTTAAAAGCAAAAAAAATATTAAATCTAGGTATGCCTAGTGCTATGCAAATGTTTTTCGAAGTTGCCATTTTTACAGCAGCAATATGGCTTAGTGGTACCTTAGGTAAAAATCCGCAAGCAGCAAACCAAATAGCTCTTAACTTAGGTTCTATGACGTTTATGATTGCTATTGGTTTGGGCGTAACAGCAATGATACGTGTAGGACATCAAAAGGGTTTAAAAAATTATGTAGAATTAAGGCGAATAGCGTTTTCTATATTTTTGTTGGGAATACTGTTAGCTGTTGGATTTGCCGTATTATTTTTAGTATTTAAAGACGAACTGCCTAAAGTTTACCTCGATGCTAACGATGTTACTAACGCTATAGATAACAAGGAGGTAATACGTATTGCTTCAAAATTATTGATAATAGCAGCTATATTTCAAATTAGCGATAGTATACAAGTAGTAGTTTTAGGTGCTTTGCGTGGTTTGCAAGATGTAAAAATACCAATGGTGCTTATATTTATTGCTTATTGGGTTATTGGTTTTCCCATTTCTTGGTGCTTAGGAAAAGCCGATGTGCTGGGCAGTGCAGGTATATGGATTGGCTTGTTATTTGGACTTACTACTGCTGCTGTATTGCTATTTCTTAGGTTTAACTACTTATCTAAAAAGTTAATAAGGGCGTATTAACTATATGCAAGTGGTCTAGCCAAACTATAATAGCCCTCTTTTCTTCAATTTTTTTAAACCTCATTATTTTAGCTTTAAAACTTTACCTATTTTAGGCGTTTAAAACTGTTTTAAACATGGCTTTACCTAAATTTATCCTTGGAGACAATACAAACTATCCTAATGCGATATATGTAATACATACCGAGTTTCCCAGATTTATTATTAATTTAGAAAACGATGAGGTGGAATGGTTTGAAGATTTTGATGCTGAAGATGAGAAGGAATTAAACACAGAAACAGAAAATGCAATTTCTCAGGCAACAGCATTTTACGATAGCGAAATTGCAAAATACGAAGATTAACTTTTGTTACGATGGAGCAATTATTACAATATGACGAATCTATTTTTCTTTATTTAAACAATCTAGGAGCGGCCCAATGGGATACATTATGGTTAATCATTACACATAAGTTTAGTTTTATTCCCTTATATGCCATTCTTCTAGCTTTAATTTATAAAAAATTTGGATGGAAATCCCTTTTACTTTTTATGGTGGTAATTGCGTTGATGATAACGTTTACAGACCAAATTACAAACGTTTTTAAAAGAGGTTTTCAACGCCCTAGACCTTGTAGAGTAGCCCATTTAGAGCTGCAAATGCGATTTATAGCTGTTAGGTGTGGTAAATATGGTTTTTTTTCAGGCCATTCCTCCAATACAATGGCTGCTGCAATTTTTGCAGGTTTACTGTTTAAAGCCTACTATAAGTATTTAATTTTTGTACTTATTTTATGGAGTTTAATTGTAGCATACAGCCGTATTTATGTGGGCGTACACTATCCACTAGATATTATATGCGGTTTAAGTTTTGGTGCTATTTCTGGATACGCATTCTATAAGTTAGGACAAATGCTAAAGGCTAAGTATATAAAGAATTAAAGCAAACCTGAAAAAATATCCATTAAAAAGTATTCGTAAAACGCAAATTCTAGATTTTACTGTAAAGGTATTTTAATACGAACGTTATCCCAAGCCATCGTCATAAAGAGATTATCGGTAGAATTATCGAAAGCAATTGTAAATTGTTCTACAGTGGTGTTTAAGTGTTCCACAGGTGCTTTATACTTTACAACATCGTATTCAGGTTCTCTAAGCGGTTCATGCGTTTCATGGTCTACGCCCCAAGGGTATTGCTTGGCATTAAATATAACGGTCCATAAGGTATCATTAGGTATTGTCCACAGCGTGTATTTTCCAGCTTTTAGAGAATCGCTACCAATTTTAAAAGCAGTATTAGTTTTAAAGGTACTGGCTTCGTTAGCGCCTGTACGCCAAACCTTATCGTAAGGAACCAAAGCTCCAAAAACAGCTCTATTGCGCTTAGATGGTCTGTTGTAAAACACATTAAGTTTTATATCGTCTACCTTAAACGCTACATTTTTCTTGGGACTTTTTCTTTTCTGTAATCCTTCGTTAAAGTAAGAATAGATAAAAACTGAAATTGCAGCAAGTATTAAAACAAAGATAATGCGTTTTAAAAAGGTATTCATAGTGAGGGAAGCGCGTATTAATTGCCATAAATATACTTTATCGCATAGACCTGCTAAAACGAAACATTAATTAATTTCGTAAGGTTACGTGTTTATTAAAAATATAAGATTTTTTGCAACACTTTATAAATTTTATCGTCCTTAATAATGAATCTCTAAAAGCAGAACAATTCTGCTAGTGGTTAACCGCTTATCTTGATAATGGTATGCTCGAAAGTATTATAGAAAAATGTAAACAAAATAACCGTAGGGCGCAAATGCAATTGTATAATAAGTACTGCAATGCAATGTTTAACGTAGCTGCAAGATATTTAAAGGATACAGCTGAAGCTGAAGATGCAGTTCAAGAAGCGTTTATCAATGCATTTAAAAAATTAGAGTCTTATAAGGGAGAAGTTGCTTTTGGGGCTTGGTTAAAACGCATTGTTATTAACAAAAGTTTAGACTGTTTAAAACTGAAAAAGGCACAGTTTACAAGCTTAGACAATAGCCATTCAGAGGACATAATATCACATAATAATGAAGGTGAATGGATGGCAAACGATACTACTATAACCGATGTTACGCAAGCCATAAGTAAAATGCCAAACAACTATAAGTATGTTGTAATGTTGTATTTAATAGAAGGCTACGACCATCAAGAAATATCAGACATATTAGGAATTACACCTATTGCTTCGAGAACTCTACTCATGAGAGGGAAGAAAAAATTGAAAGCGTTATTAATAAAAGACAAAAATGGAGAGAGATATAAGAAATTTATTTGAAAAACAAGTGTCGCAAGAGACACGTATGCCTAAAGGACACGAAAAGCGTTTTTTAAAAAAACTAGATAAAGCATTGCCTAAACCGTATAAAAGGTTAAGGCGTATCAGCTATTATGTCGCCGCCAGTGTTCTACTAGTTGGTTTGGGAGTATATGCTTTGTTTCAATCAAATAAAATGGGGGCTAACAACCTTCAAAATGAAACTTTAAAAACAATTACTTCCTTGGGAGATGTATCGCCTAGTTATAAGATTATAGAAGATTATTATTTAAACAGTATTAATGCACATTTAGTTGAGGTAGTACCATCTTATAACACAAAGACGGTGTTCGACGATTACATGAAAGAACTAGATGCTTTAAATAAAGAATATGAGCATTTATCTTTAGAGTTAAGGGTAAATAGCAGTAAGGACATTTTAATAAACGCACTATTAACTAATTTGGATTTAAGGCTAAAGCTATTGTTGCGTTTAAAAGAACAATTAGAAACGATAGAAAAAAGTAAAGCGGATAACCATTTAAACGAAACACTGTTATAATCATGAAAAAAGGTACAATTAAAACTAATTTATCAGCATTTTTATTTTTTGTAATGGGCGTTTGTAGCTCTCAAAACAAAATAATTCGCACTATTAGATACGATAAGGGAGATGAAATCTCTTTTAAATCTACCTATAGTGATGTTGTTTTTAAAGAATGGGATTCTAATACTGTACAAGTAGAGGTTATAGCAAACGGTAAGCCTCTTGAAAGCCCCTCTTTAAAACATAAATTAAAAGCCCCTCTCATAAATGTAACAGATGGTAAAATAAATATCGTAATAGATAATTCCCCTCAAAGCACAGCACACGTCGAACAGGCTAAAGCACATGAGTTATTATCAAAAAAAGGATTAATAGCATTAAGTAAGGTGCTAGAAAACGTGTCTGAAGAACAATTAATTTCAGCTAGTGTTAGTAATTTTAATCTTCCTGAAATAATTAAACTCCCCAAGCATCCAGATATACCAAGGCTTTATGTCGACGCTAGTAAAATACCATTCGATTATGAGGCTTACAAGGCCAAAGCGCAAGAGTATATTACAGAATGGGTAGATAATTTTCAAAATTTATATGGAAAGAAACATGCTAAAAACATGAAGATGTGGGGAAAACAGTTTGGGCAATCGATACTTGACAATAATGAAATTGACGACGAAGATTTAAAGCGATGGGCTGTTCAATACGGAAAACAGGTAGGAGACAGGTATCCAAACGAATTGATGGCTTGGGCGAAAAAATTGGCAAACCGTTTAAAGGATTACAAAGCAAGTTTAGAGGCGAAACCGAAACTAACAACTGAAAAAGAGTTGGAAGGCGTTAAAAAAATAATAAGAGCAGAAATTGAAAAGCATAGAGCTGTATTTTACGCAAAATTTCATGCGAATTTTGTTAGACAATCCAGAAAAGATGCTTCCAAAAGAAAACAAGTACGTGTATTATTCAAGAAAGACCAAAATAAGAAGTTAGCGTCTAATTTTAATAAAAGCGTTATTGTAAAATTTCCAAAGCAAGCAAGGCTTAATATTAATATGAAATATGGTAGTTTAACTTGTGCCAATAACATGGAAAATGCGAATATTACTTTAGCATATACTAAATTTGATGCAGATGCAATAAAGGGCAATAAAACTATTATACACGCAGCTTACGCACCTGTTATAGTGAAAACTTGGGGTAGTGGTACATTAAATTTAGAACACGTACATAGTGCAACGCTACAAAATATTGAGCACTTGGTATTAAAAAGTAATTACTCCAATATTTACTTGAACGACATACATAATACTTTAGATATGGATATTAACGTAGGAGATGTAGAAATTTTAAATATAGCCCCTAGTTTCTCCAATCTAAATGCTAAGCTAAAGCATGCTAAAATGGAATTATTGTTGCCCAAAATTATTCATAACTTTGATTACAAGGGCGCATATTCTCAACTAATTCATCCTAAAAATTTAAACAATAATCGTGTTACAACATTGCATATTGTCAGTCCAAACCACACCAAAGCAATAGTAGTAAATGGAATTTATAGTAAAATTATTACAAGGTAAATTATACATTTATGCGTTTTGTAATCTATTAAAAAGTCTTATCCTGTTTTTAACGTATTAACTGTTTTTGTGAGACACTTCAGATTCACTTTTTAAAACATGATTGCCATCTTCCTGTTTTATGTAAAGTGCCTTATTACCTTGTTCTCCATGCCGCGTTACTTCTGTGCCTTTTATTGTTTTTGTTACTGTTTTGGTATAGGTTTCTTCAACTTTACCATTGGCGGTTCCATTTCCCCAGTTCCAATATACTTTACTGCCTTTACGTATCATATTTTATTTTTAAAATTAGTTTTTAGTATTCGTTATGTGTATTGCGATTACTAATAAAACGTGCTCTTTTAAAATAGAAACTAAATACTATGATTTACGACCAAAAATTCTGCTCATATGGTTTCCTTTCTACTATTATTACGTTAAAAAATGAAATCTTAATTTTTTGCTTCAGACTAACGAAAAATAATTCAACATGCTTACAAAGTTCTTATCTATGAATTCGTAATAAATGCAATTTTAAAGCATATATCCTAACGCAAAAAAGGTCTGCAACGCATTTACGTTACAGACCTTTTTACTTGTATTGATTAAAATGTTATTTAATCTTCATCGACTAAAACCCATTCACCTTTAGCAATTAAAGGCTCGGCTTGTTTGTATTTTACGGTTTTATTTTCGCCATTCATAATATGTTTTATGGTAACGCGATCGTTACGTCCAATCTTTGGTTTGTCTCTAACAATAGTCTCTATAACTTCTTGTGGTTGTTGCATGTTAGAGGCAGCTCTATTTTGAGCAGAACGTTCGTCTAAGTTAGGAATTTCTTCTTTTTCTATGTTTAGGTTTTCTTGCTTACGAATTTTTGCTTCTTGTATAGTGTCCTGTGTCTCTTGAGGTAGTTCTCCTTTAAACAAAAATGAAATTACATCTTTATTTACCTCGTCTATCATTGCCTTAAATAATTCAAAAGCTTCGAATTTATAAATAAGTAATGGATCTTTTTGTTCGTGAACGGCCAGTTGTACAGACTGCTTTAATTCGTCCATTTTTCTTAAATGGGTTTTCCAAGCATCGTCTATAATGGCGAGTGTTATGTTTTTTTCAAAATCTGTAATAAGCTGTTTACCATTAGTCTCATAAGCTTTTTTAAGATTGGTAACTACGTTTAAACTTTTTACACCATCTGTAAAAGGTACAACTATACGTTCGAATTTATCACTTTGCGTTTCGTATACGTTTTTAATAACAGGGAAGGCAATTTCTGCATTGCGCTCCATCTTGTTTTTGTAGCTTTCGAATGCAGCTTTGTATACTTTAGATGTTATGTCTTGATTGGAAAGTTTTCCAAATTCTTCTTCTGTAATAGGCGAACTCATTGAGAAGTAACGAATCAATTCAAACTCAAAGTTTTTAAAATCGTTAGCACCTTTATTTGTTTCTGTAATACCTTCAGAAGTATCGAAAATCATGTTAGCTAAATCGACACGTAAGCGTTCTCCAAATAAGGCATGGTGGCGGCGTTTGTACACCACTTCACGCTGTGCGTTCATAACATCATCGTACTCCAACAGGCGTTTACGCACACCGAAGTTGTTTTCTTCTACTTTTTTCTGAGCACGTTCTATAGATTTCGAAATCATACCATGTTGGATAACTTCTCCTTCTTTTAGGCCCATGCGGTCCATCATTTTAGCAATACGTTCACTACCAAATAAACGCATAAGGTTATCTTCTAAAGACACATAAAATTGCGAGCTACCAACATCTCCTTGGCGTCCTGCACGACCGCGAAGTTGGCGGTCTACACGACGAGAGTCATGGCGTTCTGTACCTATAATGGCTAAACCTCCAGCGGCTTTAACTTCGCTACTTAACTTAATATCTGTACCACGTCCTGCCATGTTTGTAGCAATGGTAACTTGTCCAGATTTACCAGCCAAATCTACAATTTCGGCTTCTTTTTTGTGTTGTTTTGCGTTTAATACGTTGTGTGGTATTTTACGAATGCTAAGCATTTTGCCCAATAATTCTGAAATTTCTACAGATGTTGTGCCTATTAAGACAGGACGTCCTGCTTTAGAGAGTTCGGTAACCTCGTCTATAACCGCATTGTATTTTTCGCGTTTTGTTTTGTATACTAAATCGTCTCTATCGTCTCTTGCAATGGGTCTATTAGTTGGAATTTCTACAACGTCTAATTTGTAGATTTCCCAGAATTCGCCAGCTTCTGTAACCGCAGTACCCGTCATACCAGAAAGTTTGCGGTACATTCTAAAATAATTTTGAAGTGTTACAGTTGCAAATGTTTGGGTGGCGTCTTCAATCTTAACATTTTCTTTAGCTTCAATAGCTTGGTGCAAACCGTCTGAATAGCGACGGCCGTCCATGATACGCCCCGTTTGTTCGTCTACAATCATTACTTTGTTATCCATAACAACGTACTGTGTATCTTTTTCAAACAGTGCATAAGCTTTTAGGAGCTGATTTAAGGTGTGTATACGCTCAGACTTTACACCAAATTCTTTAAACAGGTTTTCTTTAAGCTCGGCTTCTTCTTCTTTCTCTAGGTTTTGGTTTTCTATTTTAGCAATTTCTATACCTATTTCTGGAAGTATAAAAAAGTTAGGATCGTCTTTGCCTGAGATGTAATCTATACCTTTATCGGTAAGTTCAACTTGATTGTTTTTTTCTTCTATAACATAATACAACTCTGCATCTATTTTATGCATTTCGCGGTTGTTGTCTTGCATGTAGAAGTTTTCAGTTTTTTGTAATAACTGTTTTACACCTTCTTCTGATAAGAATTTTATCAGTGCTTTATTTTTAGGAATACCTCTGTATACACGCAATAATTGGAAGCCACCTTCTTTGTTGTCTCCGTCTTTAATAAGTTTTTTTGCTTCTGCTAAAACACCTGTTAGGTACTTGCGTTGTACGCTTACAATATCGTCTACTTTAGGTTTTAATGCGGTAAACTCGTGGTGGTCTCCTTTTGGTATTGGGCCAGAGATTATTAATGGTGTACGTGCGTCGTCTACAAGTACAGAATCCACCTCATCTACAATAGCATAGTGGTGCGGGCGTTGTACAAGATCGTCTGGCGAATGTGCCATGTTATCACGCAAATAATCGAAACCAAATTCGTTATTTGTACCATAGGTAATATCTGCATTGTAGGCTTTACGTCTGGCGTCGGAATTGGGTTGGTGGTAATCGATACAATCGACACTCATACCGTGAAATTCAAAAATTGGAGCCATCCAAGCACTATCACGTTTTGCTAAATAATCGTTTACCGTTACCAGGTGTACACCTTTACCTGCAAGCGCATTTAAATATACAGGCAGGGTTGCTACAAGTGTTTTACCTTCACCAGTTTGCATTTCTGCTATTTTACCTTGGTGCATGGCAATACCACCTATAAGTTGTACATCGTAGTGTATCATGTCCCATGTAATGGGTTTTCCTGCGGCATCCCACGAGTTTGCCCAAGTGGCCATTTCTCCATCTAACGTTACATATGCTTTTTCTCCAGAGATAGATCTATCAAACTCGTTTGCAGTAACAGTTATTTCTGTGTTGTTGGCAAAACGTTTTGCGGTTTCTTTAACCACAGCGAAAGCTTCTGGAAGTATATTGTTTAACACATCTTCTGTAGCTGTATAAGCATCGTCTTTAAGTTTGTCAATATCTTGATAGATGTCCTCACGTCTATCGATATCCTCGGTGTTTTCAGCTTCGTTTAAAAGATCGGCTATTTGCGTATCTATAGCTTTAGTAGCTTCTGCAATTTGCGCCTTGAAATCGAAAGTTTTTTGCCTTAACTCGTCGTGAGATAACGCTTCAAGTGCTTTTTCGAAGGTTTTTACTTTATCTACTAAAGGTGTTATGGCTTTTACGTCTTGTTTTGATTTGTCTCCGACAAACATTTTTAAGACTGAATCTAAAAAACTCATATGTGTATGTTTTTATATTTTAACTAGACCGCCGGTCTAGGTACTAATTTTCTGATTGATTACCTGCACTAAAAATGCACTCAAAGATACATTTTGTTGTGCTTTTTTTTGTGTTACAGGCAAAAAAAAAGCCTCGATTCGAGACTTTTAACTATTCTTTATGCTTTTATTTAATATTCATCTTCGTTCCAGAGATAATCTTCATCGGTAGGGTAATCCGACCAGATTTCTTCAATAGAATCGTATGAATCTCCTTCGTCTTCGATAGACTGTAAATTTTCAACAACTTCTAAAGGTGCTCCAGTTCTAATAGCGTAATCTATTAGTTCATCTTTTGTTGCTGGCCAAGGTGCATCACTTAAATAAGATGCTAATTCTAAAGTCCAATACATTTCTTACTATTTAATTTTCTGCAAAAATAATTTTTTACTCCAAACCACCAAGAAAAAAACGAATTATTTAATCGTTAATTATAAGAACGTACATTATTGTATGCTAAGCCCTTGTATGGCTCTTAATAATGCAGACTTAAAACGCTATTAACAATTATCCTTTTTCGGGAATCCATTTAATCTCGTTTGCCTTTAAATCGAAAGTCAACTTTCGTGCCAAGACAAACAGGTAGTCAGAAAGGCGGTTTAAATAGGTTAAAGCATTGGCTTCAAAAGGGGCTTCTTCGTGTAAAGCACTGGCCAAACGCTCTGCGCGCCTGCACACACAGCGTGCAATATGACAAAATGACACGATTTGATGTCCTCCTGGGAGTACAAAATGCGTCATTGGGGGTAAATCAGCATTCATAACATCTATAGCATTTTCCAATTGTTCAATATCACTGGTTGCTATTTTTGCAATGTCTAGGCGTTGTTTGCCATTTTTTAAAACAGCTTTTTTGGGGTCTGTTGCTAATATGGCACCTATTGTAAATAATCGGTCTTGTATGCGCTGTATAATGGCTTTGTAGGTGTTGTTAATATCTTGATCTCTAATAAGGCCTAAATATGAGTTTAACTCGTCTACAGTACCGTAACTATCAATACGAATATGGTGTTTGGGTACTCGGGTGCCTCCAAACAATGCTGTGGTGCCTTTATCTCCTGTTTTGGTGTAAATTTTCATTTTTGAATGCCATTTTTTTTCAATGCCATCAAAATTAGGTTAAACCTTAATCTTTAACAAGTATTTCTTAACGCTTGGTTGGTTATTTTAGATTCTGATGGTAAAATGCTCTTTGGCTTGCTCTTTTCTAAAAAACACCATTCCCCACTGATAGGTATCTATGGTAACAGAAACTTTAGGATGTGCTTTAATGGTGTGCCAGGCCTCCGTCATCCCAGCAGACCAATAAATGTCGTCGAAGATAAAAATGGAGTCGTTATGTGCTTTTGGCAATAGGCTTTCGAAATAGTTTAAGGTGGCTTCTTTTTGATGATTGCCATCAAAAAAAACCATATCGAATTTTGGAGTGTTTAAAGTTGATAATACTTTAGAAAATTCACCATTTATAATGGAAACCCTGTCTAGTTTAAGCTTGGAACATTGGCGGGTTGCAAATTTAGAAATATTAGGGCAGCCTTCTATACTTGTTATTTCGGCGTTGGGAGCACCTAAACTTATAGCTTGGGTGCCTAAAGCTAAAGAAGTGCCTAGCTCTAATACTTGCAGCGGAGAAAAATAATTAGAAAGCCTAAAGAGTAGGGCTGCATTTTTTTTTGAAATACCTACGTGTTTGGCCAAATCGGCAATACGCCTTTGGTTGGATTTAAACCGTTTGCTTCCTGCTCCAAAATCGGTAATGGAAATACGTTCTGTACTGTTAAGCAATAGGTTACGGTATGTTTTTATTTGGCTGTAAGCTGTATAATGCGTTTTGTTGTAAAAGCATTTGGTAACAAGATTGAAAACAAAAGGGGAGTGTACACCATGTTGATTGGTGGCTTTTAAAAGAAATTTTAAATATGCTTTTACTTGATAAAACATTCTTTGGGTTTTAATCTTCAAGTTTAGCAGATAATTCAAACCAACGCTCTTCTTTGGTGGTAATAGTTTGTATTAACTCTTGTAGGGTTTCAGAGAGTTTATTTATCTCGTCTTGAGATAAATCGGGTGTATTAAACTTTTGCTCTAATGCTTTCTTATCGTAAGCTAAAGCATTGAGTTTGCTTTCAATGTTACGAAGTTCTTTTTCTTCGTTAAATGATAGCTTCGAGGCTTTATTTTCTTTCCAAGTACTTTTTTCCTTTTTATCTTCGGTAGTTTTAGAGATTACAGGTTGGCTGTCTTCGTATACTCTATAATCGGTATAATTTCCTGGAAAATCTTCGATAACGCCATCGCCCTTAAATACAAATAAGTGGTCTATAACTTTATCCATAAAATAACGATCGTGGGTTACAACGATAACGCAACCTGGAAAATCTAATAAAAAGCTCTCTAGAACATTCAAGGTTACAATATCTAAATCGTTGGTAGGCTCATCTAAAATTAAAAAATTAGGGTTTTGAATAAGAACGGTACATAAATACAAACGCTTACGTTCTCCACCACTTAATTTTTCTACAAAATCGTACTGTTTTTTTCTGGTAAACAAAAAGCGTTCTAGTAATTGTTGCGCGCTTATTTGGCGCCCTTTTTTTAAGGGAATATAATCTCCAAAGGCTTTGATAACATCTATAACCTTTTGCTCTGGTTTAATGTTTATACCGTTTTGGGTATAGTATCCAAATTTTACAGTATCTCCCTTTACAACCTTGCCCGAGTCTGGTGGGGCGGTTTGTGTAAGTATGTTTAAAAAAGAGGTTTTTCCTGTGCCGTTTTTACCAATAATACCAACACGCTCTCCTTTTTTAAAGGTGTAATCGAAACTGTTTAAAATAACTTTGTCTTCATAACGTTTAGAGACTTTATGGAATTCAAGAATTTTGCTTCCTAAGCGCTCCATGTTAAGTTCTAATTGTACTTCGTGGTCTTGCCGGCGTTGGTGTGCCCTGTGTTTAATATCCGCAAAATCGTCTATTCGGGATTTGGACTTTGTGGTTCTGGCTTTGGGCTGGCGGCGCATCCAATCTAATTCTTTTTTAAAGAGCTGTTTTGCTTTTCCTGTTTCTACAGCTTCTCTTTCTATTCTGGCATCTCTCTTGTCTAGATAATAAGAGTAATTCCCTTTGTAGCTGTAGAGTTGCCCTTGGTCTAGTTCTATAATTTCGTTACACACGCGTTCCAGAAAGTAACGGTCGTGTGTTACCATAAATAATGTAATGTTTTCTTTAGCAAAAAAGGCTTCTAACCATTCTATCATTTCTAGATCTAAATGGTTGGTAGGCTCGTCTAGAACTAAAAGGTCTGGTTTATTAATTAAGGCATTGGCTAGTGCTAAGCGTTTTTTTTGACCTCCAGACAATGTGCTAATTTTTTTATTTAAATCTTCTAACTTTAATTTAAAGAGTATTTGTTTGTAAAGCGTTTCGAAATCCCAAGCCTGGTGGTGTTCCATAGCATCGAAAGCTGCTTGATAGGCCTCGGTATCGTCTGGTTTTAACAGTGCTTTTTCATAATTAGAAATTACTTTAAGAACGGGATTATCGCTTGCTAAAATAGTAGCTTCTATAGTTAGCGTGTCGTCAAATTTTGGATCTTGCGATAAAAAGGCCACTTTTATGTCTTTTCGAAAAATAATTTGACCACTATCTGCACTGTCTTCGCCAGATAGTATATTTAAAATGGATGTTTTTCCAGTACCGTTTTTAGCAACAAAGGCTATTTTTTGGTCTTTATGGATGCTAAATGAAATATTTTCAAAAAGCGTGCGTTCGCCATAAGACTTCGAAATATTTTCTACAGTTAAGTAATTCAAAAGAAAGTTTTTTACAAATAACGCACTTATAATTAAGAAAAGCTAGAAGCGTTTTTTTGAACTTATAAATATCATTTTAAAATTTTATTATTTATTATGAAAAGCTATATTTGCTAGAATTGAAACCCCTTAGAATGAAGCAATGTAGTTGGTTGTATTTACTAGTGTTTAGCTTACTTTTTAGTTCATGTATTACAAATAAAGATGTGGTTTATTTACAAGATAAAGGTACTAAAACAGATGGTACTACTCAAATAAGTGCTCTTGCTAAACCTTATCGTCTTCAAGTAAATGATATATTAAGTATTGATGTTAAAGCTTTAGATAAAGAATTGGTTGAAATATTTAATCCTACTTCTAAAGAGATAGGTAATACACCTGAAGCTTTATATTTTACAGGATTTACAGTGGATTTACATGGGAATATCGAATTTCCTATTTTAGGAGAAATAAATGTTTTAGGTTATACTGTTAAGGAAGTTGAAAAGAAAGTTGAAAAGTTGTTGTTGCTAAAGTATTTTAAAGAAACAGCTCAAATATTTGTTACAGTAAAGCTTGCAGGCTTAAAGTATACTACACTAGGGGAAATTAGTAATAGGGGCACCAGAGTATTGTATCAAGATCGTGTTAATATTTTAGAAGCGATAGCAAATGCAGGAGATATAAGAGATACCGGAGATAGGAAAGATGTTTTAATTTTAAGGCAATATCCTGAAGGACAAAAAATACACCACATAGATCTCACGGATTATGCAGCATTAAAATCTGAGTTTTTCTACATAAAGCCTAATGATATTATTATGGTTAAGCCTTTAAAACGAAAAGCATTGGGAGCAGGGCAAACAGCTGTTCAATCCATAACAGCAGTAGCCAGTATTTTTTCGGTATTGGTAAGTACATTTTTCTTAGTACGCAATCTATAAAATATGGATGAAGAACTTAAAACATACAATGGTAATGCTGTTTTAAACTTTGATTTTAAAGCATTTATTTTTAGATGCTTAAAATATTGGAAATGGTTTGTATTAGCATTAATTATAGGCTTTTATGTTGTATACCAGCAAAACATACGTAGAGAGTTTCCTTATACGCTTTCAGCATCTATAACAGTACAAGACGATAAAAACCCTTTATTTACTTCTAATACAAGTTTAGTATTTAATTATGGAGGCATCTCAGGTAAAGTACAAGATGTATTATTGAGTTTAAAATCCAGAAAGCATCATGAAAAGGTTGTTGATAGTTTAAATTTGTATCTAACGTATTTAAAACAGGATCGTTTTTATAAAACAGATGTTTATGGTAGTGTACCTTTCGAATTTTTAGGAGCTCAGAATGCTTTCCAAATAACAGGTCTGCCTATCAAGATAAAATTCTTAACAGAGCATACTTTCGAACTTTCCTATGATTTTGAAGAATTGAACAGTGTGCTTTTACAAAATTATGAGACCAAGACTCTAAAATCGCTTGCTCTTAAAAGTTCAAATTTTGTCAAAACGTTTACTGTAGGAGAGCTAATTGATATTCCTATTTTAAAGGGAGTTGTTAAGTTGAAGAAAGATAAGTCTGTAATATTAGGTAGTGAGTATTATATAAAGTATAATAATTTTAATTCGGCAGTTTCTAGTTTCCTAAGTAAATTCACTGTTTTAAATAAGGCGCAGTCGCCTTTATTGCAATTAAGACTAACAAATAAAAATAAAGCTAAGATTGTAGATTACCTCAATACGTCTGCATTTATATTAGAAAGAGATCAACTTAAGCGTAAAAATCAATACGCCATTAATACAGTTGCTTTTATTGATAAGCAGTTGGCCCGAGTAAAAGCAGAATTGAATGCAAAAGCAGACTCTTTAAATAGATTTAAACAAAAGAATAAAATATTTGATATTGATAATGAAAGTGAAGTTTTATTCAATAAGATAGAAGCCTACCGTAAACAAAAAGAAGAGTTAAGCGAGGCTATTTTAACTTACGATATTTTAAAGGACTATTTAATTTCTAATAATGATTATTCTAATCTACAAGTGCCTTCAACTAATGGCATTGACGAGGCAAATATAGGATCCAATGTCTCAAGAATCATACAGTTGTCAGCCGAAAAATCAAAATTATCCTATTCGGTTAGAGATAACGTGGCTATTTTTAATGATTTAGATAGACAAATACAGGCACTAAAGTATGTTATATTAGAAAATATAGCTTCCGTAAAAAATAACATTGGGAAGAGGATACAATATTTAGATTCAAAAATCTCAAATTCAGAATTTAAATTTTCCAACATACCAGGAAATCAACAAAGATTAGAAGGTATAGAAAGGGCATATTTATTAAGTCAAAATACTTACGATTTGTATTTAGCAAAACGTGGAGAAGCAGATTTAATTAAAGCGTCTAATATCTCCGATATTATATTATTAGAACCGGCCAAAGATACAGGACAAGGGCGAAATGTCGTTAATTTAAATGTGAGATACGTATTTGCGTTTTTTGCAGCGTTAATACCATTTGTTTTATTAGCATTTATAGTTACATTTTTTGATAATAAATTTCATAGTCCATCAGATGTAGAAAAAAACACGAAAATACCTTTATTAGGTGTTGTTGGAGAAAATGAATCTGAGACGAATTTGGTTGTTTTTGATCAATCCCAATCGGCAATTGCAGAGTCCTTCAGAGCTATTCGATCGAGTTTGCAATTTATTTATAAGAAACACGATTTAAGCGGTAGTAAAACAGTAATGCTCACCTCTTCCATTAGTGGAGAAGGTAAGACATTTTGTTCAATTAATATAGCTTCTGTATTTGCTTTAAGCGGTAAGAAAACAGTGCTTGTAGGTTTAGATTTGAGAAAGCCAAAGATTTTTGATGATTTTGAAATTAGTAATGCTATAGGGGCAGTTAATTATTTAATAGGCCAAAAGAAATTAGAAGAGGTTATACAAAAAACCAAAGTGGACGATTTAGATGTTATTACAGCGGGGCCTGTACCACCAAACCCATCAGAACTGTTGATGGGAGAGACAATGCATGAGTTTATAAAAGAGTTAAAACAGACATACGATTACATTATATTAGATACGCCTCCCTTGGGCCTAGTTGCCGATGCTCTGGAATTGCTGGATTTTGTAGACGCTTCGTTATACGTTGTAAGACAGGATTACACGAAAAAGGACATGTTAACGTTGATTAACAAAAAATACAGTAATGGAGAAGTGAAAAATATTAGTTTTCTATATAATTTTTACAATCAAAAAGGAGGTTATGGCTATGGCTATAATTACGGTTACGGGTATGGATCGTATAATAACGGCTATCATAAGCCTTCTAAGTCTGAAAAAAGCATATTTGATAAATTGCGTTCTTTTTTTAAAAGATAAGTAAGCATCCTTAAATCTTAGTCATTTAAATTACAAATTTAAAATTAAACGTTGAAATCTAAAATAATAAATACCGATTGGCTATATACCATATCGCCCCAAAAAAAGACAATAGATCTTAACTTTAAAGAAATTTGGCGTTATAGAGATTTATTGTTTTTATTTGTAAAACGAGATGTTATTACGCAATATAAACAAACCATATTGGGGCCGTTATGGTATTTTATACAGCCCTTATTTACAAGTATAATATTTACTTTAATATTTAATAATCTCGCAGCTATACCTACAGGAGATGGTGTACCTTCATTTTTATTTAATTTGGCAGGTATTACATCTTGGAACTATTTTAGTGCTTGTCTAACAGGAACAAGCAATACATTTGCTGCTAATCAAGGTATTTTCGGTAAAGTTTATTTTCCTAGAGTAATAACACCACTCTCGGTTGTTTTTTCTAATCTTTTAAAGTTTGGAATTCAATTATTAGTATTTATATGTTTTTATATATATTTTGTTTTTTTTACAGATAAAGCATTTAATGCTATGCCGCAAATAGCGCTAATTTGCCTTCCAGTTATTATCATCTTTATGGGTTTGTTTGGTTTAGGTTTAGGAATGACAATATCTTCTATGACAACGAAATATAGAGATCTTAGTTTTCTTGTTGGTTTTGGTGTACAGTTGTTAATGTATGGTTCTGCCGTTATGTATCCTTTGTCTTATTTTAAAGATAAAGTTCCTGAATACGCGTGGTTGGTAGAACATAACCCCATGACGACAATAATTGAATTATTTAGATACATGTGTTTAGGCATTGGCGAATTCTCCTTGTTTAGTTTTTTGTATGCTGGATGCGTTAGTGTTATTTTCTTTTTAATAGGATTAGTTATATTTAATAAAACTGAAAAATCTTTTATAGACACTGTTTAATATGAGAGCGGAGGACATTATCCTGAAAGCAGAAAATATTTCTAAACAATACCGTTTAGGATTAGTTGGTACAGGTACTATTAGTCATGATTTAAACAGATGGTGGTCTAGAATACGAGGTAAAGAAGATCCGTATTTAAAGGTGGGCGATATTAACGATCGTACTTCTAAAGCAAATTCTCAATATGTTTGGGCATTGAAAGACATCAATTTTGAAGTAAAACGAGGTGAAGTTTTAGGAATTATAGGGAAAAATGGTGCAGGAAAATCTACATTATTAAAAATTTTATCTAAAGTAACAGGCCCTACAACAGGAGAAATTAAAACTAAAGGGCGCATTGCGTCTTTATTAGAAGTTGGTACTGGGTTTCATGGCGAAATGACTGGGCGAGAAAACGTGTATTTAAATGGCGCTATTTTAGGAATGACTAAAAAAGAAATTAAATCTAAAATAGAGGAAATAATAGTTTTTTCTGGATGTGAGCGATATATTGATACACCAGTAAAGCGTTATAGCTCTGGTATGACAGTGCGTTTAGCATTTGCCGTAGCAGCATTTTTAGAACCTGAAATTTTAGTGATTGATGAAGTATTAGCTGTTGGCGATGCAGAGTTTCAAAAAAAAGCTATAGGGAAAATGCAAGACATTAGTAAGGGAGAAGGAAGAACAGTTTTGTTTGTAAGTCATAACATGGCTGCGGTTAAAAATTTATGTACACGAGGATTATTAATTGATAAAGGAAAGATTGTTTTAAATGATAATATAGATAAGGTTGTCGACTCGTATTTAAGTAATGAAGATGTAGTATCCACGTCTTCCAAAAGTTTGATAAACTCTATAAGAGATACAGGAGCTCAGCAAATTATGACTTCAATTGAAATCTTAAACAAAGAAGGCGTAATATCAGGAAGAGATGTATGTTTTAGAATCTATTTTAAAGAAGATTATAAAGAAAACATTTCCTTGGGATATTTAATAAAAGATGATAAAGATGCCAATATTCATGCGTCAAATATGAAACAATGCGATTTATTGTTTGAAAATAAGACATCAAGATTTATAGATTTAACGCTTAAAAATTTACCATTAGCGCCTGGAAAGTATTCACTCTCTTTGTATTTTGGTAATGGAAATTATGATTTAGATGTTATTGACAATGCCATTTTTTTTCAGGTATTTTGGGACAACACTTCAAATATAAAAGCGCCTCTTAAAAAATGGGGAAATGTTCATATATCAAATATTTGGGATTATTAATTGTATGAACGGAAAAACTTTAAATTGTTTACTTTGTAAATCAGAAAACTTAAGATTAGAGCAAAAGTTAAAGACTAAGGACTTAAAAGAACTTTATTTTAGACATTTTGGAATAGACATATCTAGTGAGATTAAAGCTGAAAAGCATATATGTTATTATAAATGTAACTCGTGTGCTCTTAGTTTTTTTGATCCTGAATTTGCAGGCTCAGCAGAGTTTTACGAGGATTTGCAAAAACATAGAAAAGTATATTACAACCCTAATAGAGCGGAGTTTGATTATGCTAAAACTAAAATTAAAACCGACGACTCTGTTTTAGAAATAGGTTCGGGAAGTGGTTTTTTTGCTGAGAAGTTAAAAACTAAAAAGTATTTAGGATTAGAATTTAATGATAAAGCGATTACTGAAGCTCAAAAAAAAGGAATAAAACTCTTAAAGCGCAGTATAGAAAGTTTTTCAAAGGATACTAAAGAGGTATTTGATGTTGTATGTTCTTTTCATGTATTAGAACATGTTATCAATCCTTATGCATTTATAGAGGCAGCTGTACGCGTTTTAAATAAAGAAGGGCAATTAATTATAGCCGTACCATTTAATGCGTCGAAATTAACTAATAATGTTAATCATGTTTTAAATTTACCACCGCACCATATTACACGATGGGATCTTAATACTTTAGTTAGAATAGGTGATTTATTTAATTTAAAATTAGAAGAATATAAAATTCATACAATAACTAAAAAGATTAGTAAATATGCCTATTTTAAGGCGTCCTTTTTGAAAGTTATTTTAAATTTATTATATCCAAAAAAAGTATTAATTAAGCCTAGTTTATACGATAAAATTCAAAAGCATACAGATGTATTTGTAAGAAAAACAAGGTTATATCATCTTCAACAAAAGAAAAATATTATCGGAGAAAATATTACTGTAATATTTAAAAAAAAGTAGTCAAATCTGATGAAAGTATTAATTTGGACAGATGTTTTTCCTACGTTTTCTGAAACCTTTGTTAGAGACCATATAACAGGTCTAATTGACAGAGACTTAGATGTTCTCATCTATTCTTCCAAAAAAGATAAATCTAATATTGAAGCTTTAAAAGAATATGAACATTATAATCTTTTCGAGAAAGTATTTAGTGAAAAAGAGTATTTACCGCAATCTTTTTTTATTAGAGTTGTACGCGCCTTGATTATTTTAGTTACATCTTTTTTTTCCACTAAATTTCTTTTTTATATGAGAGCGATTAATTATTCTCGATTTAAAAAAAAAGCAATTTCTTTAAGGTATTTTTTTCTTTTAAATTACATTATTAAAAATAAGATAAATGTGATTCATGCGCATTTTGGAACAAACGGAAGAAAGCTTGTCTTTTTAAAACAAATAAAATATCCTGTTAAGCTAATAACTACATTTCATGGATATGATGTTAGAATTGAAACATCTTATGCACGTAGTTTTTATAAAGACTTATTTGATTATTCAGATGCAATTATATCAATTTCAAGTTTCAACAAAGAAAAATTACTGAGTTTTGGCTTGGATCAACGTAAAATTATATCTATAAATAATGGCGTTAAAGTGCCTGAAAAGCCTACATTATTTATTAATGAATCTACTGCAAGTATAGAAATTCTATCTGTTGGTAGATTAGTAAAAGATAAAAATTATAAGTTGGCTATAGAGTCTTTACGGCTTTTAAAACAAAATCAACCTAAACTTAATTTTTTGTATCACATTATAGGAGGAGGAAACCTATTAGATGAATTAAAGCAGCAAGTTAAGGACTCTGGTTTAGAGAAAAACATAGTGTTTTATGGTGAAAAGCCATCAAAATTCGTATTTCAAATGCTAAATAAGTGTCATTTTTTACTGCTTTCTAGTATTAACGAAGCACTACCAACAGTAATCCTAGAAGGGCAATCTGTTGGGTTGCCAATTTTGGCTACTAACGTTGGATCAATACAAGATTTAGTTAAAAAGGAAAATGGTGTTTTGGTAGAACCTAATATAGAAAGCTTTTATAAAGGAGTATTAAAAATGATTTCGATGCGAAATTCTTGGACGGATTTAGGTTTGAAAGGAAGGTTTCAAGTCATTAATAGTTATAATCAAGATTATCAAATAGATAAACTTGTTTCTATATATAATGCAAATAATACTTAATGAACTACAACAACCAAATTATCATAGTTTGAGAGAATTATTTAAAATTGAATTGAATCCAAATAGAATTTATGGTTTGGATATCTTAAGGGCACTACCTACTACAAGAATCAGAGATAAAATAACTAAGAGTAAATAAGGTTGATTCTTAGTTAATATCTTCTCTTTTACTATATTTAGATTTTTAGAAAATTAGAAGTAAAAAGTACATGTTAATGAACAAGCTTAAATTACTTGCTGTGTTAGTAAATTATGGAGATGAGCAACTTAATTATTTGGCTAAGGTTGTTTCTGGCTTAAAAAGCTTTAAGTACTATGATGTTACAGTTATAGTACAAAGTAACATAGCTTTAAATATTGAAAATATAGATAAAGTCAATATTATAACATTAGAAGATTACCAATTACTTCCTTTAACATGCCGAAAAGTAATTTGGGACAATAAGGATGATTATGACATTTTTCTCTTTGGAGAAAATGATCATTTATTTCTAGAGCGCCATATCGATAAACATTTAGAATACGAGAAGATACTACCAGATAATAGAATTACTGGGTTAATACAGTTTGAGGAAAATGAGAAAGGACGTTACTACCCAGGATACCACCATCATTACGATTGGAAATACAATTCTGTGGAGATTTATAATGGGCTAAAGTTTGCACATTTTTCTAATACACATCAAGCTACATTTATTTTATCTAAAAGACAGTTGCATAAAATTGACAATGCGTTCAATTTCAATAGTTTAGTTGAAGATCCTTCATTATCGTTGATAGATAAGGTGTTCAATAAGTTAAGAAGGGTAATGCGTAAACCTTTAAAATATCCCAATGATTATAGTGTAAAATGTAAGGTAAATACAGATATTTATGATTATGGAGGTATGAAAAAATTAATATGTATATCGGAATTCGAAGAGAACTTAATTCACCATTTACCTAATATCTATATAGATGGATTAAAAGGCAGGAATAAATTTAGATCTCATGAAGATAGGATGAATGCTGCATTAAAAAAGTTACTAAATTAGTCGTTGTGATTTCACTAGTAATTTTATCAAACACAAACTCTGATGCTATTTATAATATGAATTTAAATTGTATAAATTCGTTTGTAAAAAGTGCTAAACTAGCCAAAATACCATTTGAAATTATTCTTGTAGAGAGTAACACTAATGCAGATTACAACTATAAGGAAGCTATTATAGTTATAAAACCCAATACAATATTTAATTTTCATAAGTTTGCCAATATAGGTCTAAGACAAGCGAGAGGCACGTACTTTATGTTAAGCAATAACGATGTTGTTTTTGATGAAAATTGCGTGATAGCACTGTTTAAAGTCGTAAATGAACAAAAAAATATTAAATCTTTTTCTCCTTACGATGTTAAATCAAATAAACTACCCAAAGCATTAGTCAATAACCAATCTTATATCGAAGGTTTTGAAATACAAAAGCATTTAACAGGTTGGTGTATCATCATGCACAAAGACGTGTATAAAATTATTAATGGACTAGATGAACGTTTTGATTTTTATTACGCAGATAATGATTATGCAATGCAACTTCAAAAATATGATATCAAGCATGCATTAGTAACAAAAGCACATGTAGAGCATTTGGAAGGGCAAAACACAATAAAAGAAAAAAGTAAAATAGATTTTAGCATTCCAAAAGATACACCAAAATATATTATAAAAGAACAGTGGATATGGGTCTTGAATAATAAGAAAATGCTAGAAGGTTTAATTGTTTTTCACAAGAAATGGGGTACTAGGAAACGAATTAAAATAAAATTACTTTTAGCTAAAAACTGTTCCAATTTAGGTTTAGGATATTTAAACAGATATATAGTATAGGTTGTTATGAGAAAGGGAGCAAATGTTGTTAGAGATCGATTAATTGAGGTAGATAAAGCGTCGCATAGGGTTATTATTCCTGTATTTATACCAAATGAAGCGGGGTATTATAAAGATGCTTACAATGTTTTTGAATTATGTGTTAGTTCCATATTAAAAACAAGCAATTCTCCACTAAAAATATCTGTAATTAGTAATGGCAGCAGCGATGCTGTAAATACTAAAATCGCAACATTTTGCACATTAAATGCAATAGATGAGCTCATTATTACCACATCTAAAATAGGTAAAATTAATAGTATACTTAAATGTTTGAGGCATTCTAAAGAGCGCTTAATAACAATTACAGATGCAGATGTATTGTTTTTAAATAATTGGGAACAAGCAGTTGTAGATGTTTTTAACGCTTTTCCTAAAGCAGGTATGGTTAGTCCTGTGCCTATGTATAGAACACAATTACGGTTAACATCTAATATTTGGTTACGCTACTTCTTTTCAAATAAGCTAAAATTTAGAGCGGTAAAAAATCCAGAAGCATTGGAGCGCTTTGCAAAAAGCGTGGGATGGCCAAATTTGTCTCATAAAATGAAAGATGTAGCGCTCACCTTAAAATCTAAGAAGAATACAATAGCTTATGTTGGGAACTCACATTTTGTGGGTACTTATAAAAATGAAGTATTTAAACAATTGCCTAAAGAAGATTCATTATATCAACTAGGCGGTAATAGCGAGTTTTTATATTTGGATGAACCCGTACTAAAAGTTGGTGGTTACCGCTTGGCTACGTACGATAATTATGCGTATCATTTAGGAAATAAGTTAGAGAATTGGGCAAAAAAGACATTTACTGATTTAGTAGATTCTAAAAAGGAGTATAGTGATTACAGCCAAATACCTAAATTGTCATCAAATACAATAGGTTATTTTATATCCGAAAAAATATTTAAAAAACTGTTCTATATAAAAACATTTAAACGCTTAGCATACAGGAAGAAAGGCCTTAATAAAGCGCAATTACGTAACTTCATTAATAATGATTTTATATAATTTTGAGATTAGAACAACTTACTTTTACTAGGTTTTTAGCAGCAATAGCCATTGTGATATTTCATTATGGACAAAATGTTTCTTTGTTTAGTAATGAGTATGTGGCGTTTATTTTTGAGCAAGCTAATTTTGGAGTAAGTTACTTTTTTATCTTATCTGGTTTTGTAATGATTATTGCATACTATAATAAGCCTGTTTCTTTTTTTCAGTTTATTAAAAAAAGATTATCAAGGATATACCCGCTTTACCTTTTTGCAATTCTTACGGTTTTATTAATAAACCACTTTAGAGTCGAAAGCTATCAAGATCTAATGTTAAACATTATAATGTTACAAACTTGGGTACCGTTAAAAGCATTAACAGTTAATCCGCCAGGTTGGTCTCTATCTGTAGAACTGTTTTTTTACATATTGTTTCCTTTTTTATTTAATAGATTTTACAAAACAATTAATATAAAAAAGCTAGCCTTAGGAGTGATTGTTTTTTGGCTAATAAGTCAATCTGTATTTTATTTCATAATTGAAGATGCAATAACAATTCCTAGCCTTAAATCAAAAACAGTATTGTATCATCCGTTATTTCATTTAAATGAATTTATAATAGGTAATTTAGCAGGACTCTGGTTTATAAAAAATCATAGAGTTTATAAAGGCGCTTATTTGAAAACTCTTATAATATCTATACTCATATTTGTTTTATTATTAAAATTTAATGACGGAATACTATATCACAACGGACTATTAGCATTAGTCTTTACGCCAATAATTGTAATTTTATCTCTGTCTAAATCTAAATTGGTTAGCTTTCTATCAAAAAAGCAATTTATTTTCTTGGGAGAAATCAGTTTTGGAATTTACATACTACAATTTCCAGTATGGTTATTGCTTTCAGATTTTAGAATGAAAACTTATTTAGGGCTTATAAGAGGCGAAGACGACTCTGTGTTATTTTTAATTAGAGTAATGGTATTAATGGCGATGTCTGCTCTAAGTTTTAAGTATTTTGAAACGCCAATAAGACATTATGTAAGAAATATTAATATAAAAAAGTGCTAAGTACACGACAAAAATTGGATAAGGTTTAAGTTGTATTTATTAAATCCTGATAACAAGCATTTTGAGAGATAGT
>CANLCJ010000023.1 GCA_947489085.1 uncultured Flavobacteriaceae bacterium | reverse complement strand
TTTTCTTCGTGTCATATCAGTAAATTTAATGTTTTTTTTGAACTTAATTTACTGTCCTATTTTTGGGGGAATGATTAATAGTTTAAGGTTTCACTTTTAAACTTAAGAATAGCAGAAAACAAACCATATGCGAAATTTTTGTTTAGGATCGTTTAGTTTAAATACGCTTAGCTCATTAACGGACTATTTGTAGGTTTCTAAAATGGAATCGAGTAGTCTATAAAAATTATGAATAGGAAAATTTTTATTTACAACATTACCGTTTTTATCAACCAAAATATAACGAGGTATCCCATTGAATTCGAACAATTGTCTCAGGTAATTGAATTCGTCTTCAGATAAACGTGTTGTATTTTTCAAGTCTTGATCTGCAACAAATGTATTGTATGCTTTTTCGGGAGACGACGTGTCTGTTATAAAAATAAAATCAAAATCTTTATGATTTGCATAATCGCTACGCGTCTCTTTCATTTTTTTAATCGAAGAAACGCAGGGTGCACACCAAGTAGCCCAAAAATCTACAAACAGTATTTTCCCTTTATGGGGGGCTATTAGCTTTTTAAAGATAGTTTTTCCCTTGCCATCTGGTAAAGTATATGCAATGGGTTCTATTTTTAAAGTACCATTCGCTTTACCATCAATTCCAGTTTTAGATATTTGTGATATGTCAGGGTACATTTTTGTTACCAAACGTCTACCTTCTTCTCTTAAAAAAGGATGTTCTATTTGTTTGCTTAAAGCCTCCCAGTACGTTCTTGCTTTTTCCGCATTATTTATTTTTTTTAAGTCGAAGTCCAGCGCTCTAATTTTTGTAATATCGTAAACTAAACCTTTATCTTTTTTAAGAGTATTGATAAGTACAGAATCTTTTAAACGCCATTTCTCAAGTAAAAAAGTATCAATACCATCTTGCAGTAAAGGCGTCACGTATTTTGCATTGTACTCTAACTTTGCTTTTTTGTAAACTGCACTAAATTTATCTGAATAAGCGTTATACGCTTTTTGTGATGAGATTTTCTTTCTATCGAAATTTGCTTGATTTGCGCTGTCTGTATCTGTTATTTTAATACCTTCTTCTTTAAGATAAGTTGTAAATGTTTTTTTGGGATTTTTAATGTTGCGTTGGGGATAAATACGCAAAGGATTAGCATACGCTAAACGGTTAATGAAACTTGAAAAATCCTCTAAAACCAAAAGGCTTTTGGCATTAAAATCGATATCTTCTAAAAAATCGTAGTAAGTCTTGCTTACTTTAGTCTTTAAAACTAAATTAGTGCTATCTTTCTTTAGAGCTCTCTTTCTATAACTTTCAAAATCTATCAACTTGCTTGCATTTACCATTTCATTCTTATGCTGTAGCAAAATCGCAGATTTAGAATTTGGTTTAATCGTATTCGCCTCTAAATAAGCTTCTATTTTTGCCACATTACGTTTATAAATTGCAAGTTGGCGCTTTTTAAATTCGTCTGGAGTTGATGTTGTTACATGTTTTTTAAAATTACGACTAGACATTCGTATTAATCGAAATCCAGATAAATTTTTAGTTATTTCGGCTAATGGTCCTAAGTAAGTATCTTTGGCACCAACCACAACTGCTAGCGTTTGTTCGGGTTCTAGGTATACTGAACACCATTTTATTTTGCCAAATTTTAATGAAAAATAAGAAGGATGAGATAGTGACACATCAATCTCAAAGCGTCCATTTTCGGCAATGGGTACTACCAAAGGGTAGTCTTCTTTTGTTATATTATTTGTAGTATGTATAATACCTGTTGTAAACCCCAACCTAGGAGAATAGCCTTTAATATACCCTACAAGTCGCGCCGTATTTTTGTTAAAAAAATCTTTAGTGTCGTAATTTTCTAATGGTTTTTTAGTCGATTTAGAAACTTCTTTATAAAGCCAATCTTTAACCGCCTTGGGGACAACTTCTTGTTTTTCTCCTAAAAAAATAGCATAAAAAAACCAAGATATTTTTCCATCTTCCAAACGAAAATCAATTGCTTGTGTCGTTGCTCTTAGTTTTGGAAAATGGAGTATATAGTTAATCTCCCCTGTTTTTGGTATGGGCGTTTTTGTATTTAAATCTATTCCTTCTGCTTTTACTACCTTTAGTTTTGTTTTGGTTTCAAAGTCTTCTATATAAGCGTTCTTGTGTGCAGGGATAGCTTTACCTGGTTTGCCTTTGAGTTTTAAATGTAATAATGTTTCGTTTTCTAAAATTTCTATTTTAGTAATACTTCCTGGATACCTACTAATTCCCGTGTCTGGGTTTTCTATACTTTTCTGCCCATATACAGATGCACAAAAAAGAAGTATTATAGTGTATAGGTTTACTTTTTTAGTGTTCGACATTATATCCATTTTCAATTTTTATTGCAATAGTTAGTTTTAATAGTAAAAGAAAAATAAGTAACAGGGTGTCTTGTCCCTTTGTATACATAGTATCGTAACGGTATTATTTTTAGCTTGTCATTACTTATTCTTGTTTTTATAATATTGGTTGTAGTACGTTTAACTGGAATTTTATTTTTCGTAATACATAAATTACAGAAAAACATAATGAATAGAATTAGATATTTAATTATAACAGCCATATTTATATTGTTACGCTTATTTAATACGGCTTAAGAGCCTTAATTACATGAAATATAATACATACTATTTATTAATTTCTGGTACAATTAGTGTTCGGTATACTTTAATTAGAATTTTGCAGCTTTGCTCTAGAATCTTATTTTACAGATATTAGCTCATTTAATGTTTGTTCTTTCTTTTGCTTTGAAACTTTAACTCTGCTTCCGTCTTTCATCAAAATATAACCGCCATCTTTTTTAACATAAGAGGTTACGTAATTTTTATTAATTAAGTGAGATTGGTGTGTTCTTATAAATTGGTAAGACGTTAGTAAATCGTCCCACTCCTTTAATGTTTTAGAAACTAGAACTGAAGAGCCATCTGCAAGGTAAAACATGGTATAATTATTTTCGCCTTTACATCGTATTATATCGTCTACAGATACAAAAAAAAGTTGTTCGGCTGTTGGAAGCGCTATTTTTTGAGGTGCGTTAACACTCCTTAAATTCTCAACCAGCATTTTCAATTTTTCATTTTCTTTTTGGCTGTACACAATGTCGGTTACCTTTGCCACGGCACTAGTTAATTCATCTATAGCAATAGGCTTCATTAAATAATCTAGAGCACACGATTTAATAGCCTTTAAAACATATTTGCTATATGCTGTAACAAAAATAATTTGAAAATCAACTTTCTCCAAGCTTTCAAGCATAGCAAAACCATTCATCTTAGGCATTTCAATATCTAAAAAAACAAGATCTGGAGCTTCATTTAAAATTAATGTTTTTCCTTCTTTGGCAGATGTTGCCACTCCAATAACTGTAATGTTAGCGCAATGCAATGTTAGTAGGCGTTTAAGATTTTCTAAATTATGTGGTTCGTCGTCTATTATAACACATTTAATTTGCATACTAAGTCTTTAATTTAAGTTTACTAATATTTTAAAGGCAACCTTATCTCAACTCTTGTTCCTGTTAGCTTACTATCTTCTGTAGAAAGGTCTACGATTTTAATTTCTACATCTGTTTTATAGCTATCCTTGATAAGTTGTATTCTATCTTCTGCTAATTTAAGTCCGTAAGGCGCTCTTTCTACACCTAAATTCTTTTTCTTTTGCGTAGCTTTTTTTATACCAACGCCATTATCTTCTACAATAGACAACAGGCTATCTTTTATTATTTTAAACTTTAAAATTAAATGTTTCTCGCCTTCTATTTCCTTTAATCCGTGAATTATAGCATTCTCGACATAGGGCTGAATTAGCATTGCAGGGATTTCTGTTTGGTATACGTCGACACTAGCATCTATTTCAATTTTGTAATTGAAAAAAAAGCGTAGTTTTTCTAATTCGAGATACTTCTGTATAGATTTTAGCTCGTCCTCCAAAGGCACTACACCTTTTTCAGACTTATCTAATGTTAACCGCATTAATTGTGCAAATTGGGTTAAATAGTGATTTGCCTTTTCGGTATCATTTTTATGTATAAGGTTTTGAATGGCACTTAAGGCATTAAATAAAAAATGAGGATTCATTTGAGAACGTATACTTTTCAACTCCATTTCTACTAATGCGCGTTTAGTCATTTCTCGTTTTTTTGCTATCCCTATTTTCATTTTTAAAGTATAATAAGTTACGAGCAGCATTATTGTTACTAATAAAAATATACTATGTATTTTGTATTTTTTAAAAAAAGAAGCCTTTTTAAAAACTTTAATTTCTGAAAAGTTAGTATTTAAATAATGGCCATTTTTATTTAAATAATTATATATAAAACTGTACTCTCCGCTGTGGTAAACTATAATTTTGTAATCAATTCCATTTGATGAAAACACATTATCTATTTGATAAAATGTATCTGAAAACAGCATTCCGTTTTCTCTTAATACTATCTTTTCTCTCTTTAAATACCAATCGTCTATTATAAAATCGGGCAATTTGTTCTGCTTTACAAACGGCAATTTGGTAAGTACTTTTATCTTATCGCCTGCATCTACATATAATTTTGAGGCATTAATTTTTTCTGTATTAAGGTACTTTACACCGTATTTATAAACACAAGTAAAATAGGTTTTCTTTCGTTCTGATACAATATCATTATAAGAGTAAAGTTGGTTTTCTATAACGATGTAATCTCTTGAAATAATTAGTACAATATCCTCTTTATCATCAACCCAAGCGCCAACAATTTGGCTAGGCAAATCGGAGGGCAACCTACTCCTCGCTTGAGCGAAACCCATGCAGGGTAGTAAAACAAAAAGGAAAAGAAATATTCGCATTCGTTTTAAAAGCTTATTTAATTAGTGAGGGTTTCCTTTTTAAAAACTATATCTTTTCGTTCTCTAGAATACAACTCGTAACTTTTACCTTCTTTCCTCGCATAATATACTTTATAAGTACCTTTATGGTACAATACAAACAAAATTAAAGCACCGTTTTCTGAAGTACTAACGTAATCAATGTTATAAGTCTCTATATCTTCTGTTTTCTCATGTTTTGTTTCTGCTAAAATAAAGGAATCTTCTGTTATTTTAATGCGTTTTAGGTTTTGAGACAGAAACCAATTCCCTTGAATTAATTCGGGTACTTTTAGTAAATGAGATGCTTTTTTTAAAGTCATGATACGATTTGTGCGTAGTGTAATAGTATTTGTTTCAAGGCTTAAAATCTCTATAAAGTTAAATGATGTTTCTATTTGATATTTATTGATTCCTTTTTCTTGAATATTTAGATAGTACTGCACTCTAGAATTTAGTACAACATAATCTCGCGTAGCAATAAACAGTAATGTTCCAAACTTATCGTACCAACTCCCAAAAAACTGCTCTGGCAGATCTCTGGGAAATAATGTATTTCTTGAATTTTCCAGTAGTACCGACGCGTTAGAATTTCCTTTGTTTTTATAACGCAGAATGGATTCTCTATGGTGCCTTACGCTATTCTCTATTTTGGAATTATTATAGCGCTTTAAAAAGTCTTTCCCGTTTCTAGTAAGATTAAGCTTGTAAATATACCAATTACCCCCTGGATTGGATTCTCCATAATTTATCCTTCGCACCTCTTTTTTTAAGGGCGGGAAATGCAAGCTATACCTTAACTCGTCTGTATTTGGAATAATTGTTCTAACACTAACATTAAGACCTACGCCTTTTGTAACATAAATCTTTTGCCCACTACCCGAAGCATCTTCTATATAAGTCTCTTTAGGTATAGTAACATACTTTCCCCTTGATTGCTTAATTAAAAAATGTAAAACAGTTGCATTAGCGTTTAACTCTATTTTTGTTACAACAGCGCTAAAATTTTTTGAAATATAATCGGGATTATGAATCACTTTTTGTGCTAAACCAATTTGTAGAATGCAAAAAATAGCGCACAACGCTAAACCTATTTTAGTCATAAGAGTTGTAATTGAAAAACAAATATAGTCGCTAAATCAACAACATATACATTCAATTAGAATTCTCACGCAACAAATGAGTAAATCACGACTTTAAAAGAGACTATTTGTTTACTTCTTTCGCATATACACACTAATAGGTACACCATTAAAACCAAAGTGTTCTCTTAGTTTGTTTTCTAAAAAACGTTTATAAGGGTCTTTAACGTACTGCGGTAAGTTGCAGAAAAATGCAAATTGTGGTTGAGGCGTAGGCAATTGCATTATGTATTTTATTTTAACAAACTTGCCTTTATAAGCTGGTGGCGGATAATGATCTATAATGGGTTGTAAGACATCGTTAAGCTGACTCGTTTTTATTTTCTTTGTACGGTTTTTATAAACTTCGACAGCCGTTTCAATAGCTTTGTAGATACGCTGTTTGGTAAGAGCAGAAATAAAAACAATAGGAACATCTGTAAAGGGTTCCATTTGTTTGCGTATCATTTTTTCGTAGGCTGAAACAGACTTGTGGTCTTTCTCTACCAAATCCCATTTGTTTACTAAAACTACAATGCCTTTACGGTTGCGTTCTGCCAGCCAAAATATGTTTTGCACCTGGCCATCGAACCCTCGATTGGCATCTAATACCAATAAACAGACATCGCTGTATTCTATGGCACGCACGCTTCGCATTACAGAATAAAACTCTAAATCTTCTTTTACTTTAGATTTTTTTCGGATCCCCGCTGTATCTACTAAATTAAATTCAAAACCAAAACGATTGTATTTTGTGTCTATTGCATCTCTGGTAGTTCCTGCAATATCTGTAACAATATATCTGTCTTCGCCTATTAAGGCATTTATAAACGACGATTTCCCTGCGTTTGGACGTCCTACAACTGCAAAACGTGGTAAATCTTCTACTATGACTTCTTCCTTCTCTGGTAATGCGTCTACGATAGCGTCTAAAAGTTCTCCTGTACCACTACCATTAATACTCGCCACAGTAAAATAATCGCCTAGACCTAAGGCATAAAACTCTACAGCGTCTTCTGCTCGTTTGCCGTTATCTACTTTGTTTACAACAAGAAATACAGGTTTTGTTACTTTACGTAATAGGTTGGCAACATCCTCGTCCATACCTGTTACACCAGCTTCTACATCTACCATAAAAATTATAGCATCTGCTTCGTCTATAGCCAGTTCTACCTGTTTATCGATCTCGGCTTCGAAAACATCATCGCTTCCAACCACATATCCTCCTGTATCTATAAGGGAAAACTCTTTACCATTCCAATCTGTCTTTCCATAATGACGATCTCTTGTTACCCCACTAACAGCATCTACTATGGCTTCTCGTTTCTGAATCAGGCGGTTAAAAAATGTAGATTTTCCAACATTTGGTCTTCCTACAATGGCTACTATATTACTCATAAGCTGTAAATTGAGTGCAAAGGTACTATATAATAGTTAAGAAAGCTTCCAAATTTTAGTTCCTTAGATACTAAACTTATAATTTCTAAATTTGAGGTAATAAAAAGCCAGAGTTTATGGCGTACTCTGGCTTTTTATAGGAGTTATGTGCCGTAGTTTATTTTGAATAAATATTTAAAGTAGCATTATCTGGAAATTCGTTGGATACTATTAAAAGTGTTTTTCCATTTGGACTTTCGTTGGCATTAACAATTAACAGACCTTCTGGTGAGGTATTTCGCAAACGTTGCACAAACACCGGGTTAAAAACATCTGTAATGTTATAAATTAACACATCGCCGCTACGTTCTAAACCTATAGCAGCAAATGTGTTACTACCTTCTGTATAGGTTATTACAGATTCTGGTTCTGTACCCTTAGAGTCTGATCTACTGTCTGGGTAACTTCCAAACGTAAATAGCGTTTTTAATGTAAATTCGTTTCCAGAATCGAATACCAATGTTCCAGAAGTGTCCCATATTGAAAATGAGCGCCCGCCATAGGTAAAAATCTGGTCGATATCGCCATCTCCATCCGTGTCGCCATTAGCTGTTGTTACATTAAGACGCCCTAAGTTTTCATCATTTTGTAAAAATTCTGCATCTGGGTATGCGTCTGGATCTAAAGTTAAATCATCTCCTCTTACTTCTTCAGAAAAACCATCGTAATCTCTGGCGTCTCCCTCATTGGCTGTAATTATGTAACCGGCGCCTCCAACTTCAAAATAATCTATAGCATCTGGTTGGTAATAGCTAAGTACAGGCCATGATCTTAAATTGCCTACCTCATCATCTCTATCGCTTAAATCGAAAGCAAACTGCGAAAAATCCTTTGTTCCTAGAGGGTGTATAGCTGTTATTGCTTTTGTGTCTATATCTAATACTGCTATACCATTATTTTCTTGAAGTGCAATGTAGGCGGTTCTGGAGTCGGCAGATACTGTTATGTATTCTGGTTCTACATCTGTACTTAAATTTGCTCCTGGTCCAAATACTCTAAAGCCATCTGCTTCTAAAGCTGCTTCTTGGTTATTAAATGCATCGAAAGTAATTTGAGATATGGTTTGTGTCTCTATTTCTATAAGAGTGACAGAGCCTTGAGGGTCTACAGTATAAGCATCATTAGGCTCTCCTTCGTTAGCTGCTAAAACGTATCTACCATCTGGAGAAAATGTTACCATATCTGGTAATGCTCCTGCACTGGCTTGTAGAAACGGCGTGGTTAAATTGTCTGTTTGGTAAATTACTACAACACCGTCTTCTGTGGCATCTGCGGCTTCTACTGCTATAGCTAAGAATCCATTTTTACTGGCTACAGAGTTTACATTACCCCCAAATGCTGTAATATCTATTGGGGTTTGAATTTGAGGCGCACTTATATTTGAGATGTTTATAACTTCTACCTCTTTAGCTTCAGAATTTGTTGAAAAAACAGTTTGTGTTGCTGCATCGTAGGCCGATATTTCGCTTACGCCATCTCCAAAAGCGATTTGGGCTTGGGTTGAGAAAAAGGTAACGTCTTGACTATCTTGGCCATCTTCGCCATCGGTACCGTCTATACCATCTTCTGCCGTTTCGCACGCAGATAGTAGTATAACTGCCACTAGAAGAAATGGGGAACTTAGTTTAAATAGATTACTTAGTTTCATAATTTGTGTGAGATTAATAATTCACAAATATGAAACCTGTTATTAAAGCTAATGTTACGGGTTTAAGAAATTAAGGTTAGGATTTACCTGTTATTGTAACCAAAACGTTTCAGCTGTGCCTGGTTGCTACGCCAATTCTTATTTACCTTAACATAAAGTTCTAAATGAATTTTTTTATCAAAGAAAATTTCTAAATCCTTTCTAGCCTCTACCCCAACACGTTTTAAAGCACTGCCTTTATGCCCTATAATTATGCCTTTTTGGGTCTCGCGCTCTACCATTATAACAGATCGTATTTTTATAATATGGTCTTCTTCAAAAAATTCTTCAGTTTCAATTTCTACAGCATACGGTATTTCCTTTTTGTAATGCAATAGTATTTTTTCTCTTATTTTCTCGTTAATAAAAAACCGTTCTGGCTTATCTGTTAATTGGTCTTTGGGATAAAACGGTGGCGATTCTGGCAGTAGTTCTAATATACGATTAAAAGCTTCTTTTACATTGAACCCTTCTAATGCTGAAATTGGAAAAATTTCGGCATTAGGCACTTTATCTGCCCATAGTTGAACTTGAGTTTCTAATTGCTCTTGGTTGGAAGTATCTATTTTATTTAAAAGTAATAGTACTGGTATTTTAGAGTTTGTTATTTTTTTAAAAAAAGCTTCATCTTTTAGGTGTTGTTCCCCAATTTCAACCATATAAATGAGTACATCTGCATCTTCGAAAGCAGATTTTACAAAATCCATCATGGAACTTTGCAATTCGTAAGCTGGCTTTATAATGCCTGGTGTATCACTTAATACTACCTGAAAATCGTCTCCATTTACTATCCCTAAAATACGATGTCTTGTGGTTTGTGCTTTCGAAGTAATTATAGATAATTTTTCGCCCACAAAAGCATTCATTAATGTGGATTTGCCTACGTTTGGATTTCCTATAATATTTACAAAACCTGCTTTATGACTCATATATACTTGTTTTAGCCTAAATGTAATTAGATTGCTTAAAATGGCAAAAATACAAACAAAAAAAACAGGAAGCATTGCTTCCTGTTTTTATAATATTTAAAATGTACGATGTACTTATTTTACAATCTCTAACAACTCTACATCGAATACTAGAGTCGCGTATGGTTTAATGGCCCCTCCTGGTCTTGGGTTTGCACCGTAAGCCAAGTCTTGAGGAATAAAGAATTTGTATTTTGCACCTTCTTTCATTAATTGTAAACCTTCTGTCCATCCTCTTATAACTTGGTTTACACCAAATTCTGTTGGTTGTCCTCTATCTACAGAGCTATCGAATACCGTACCATCTATTAATGTACCATGGTAATGTACTTTTACTTTAGAGTCTGCAGATGGTTTTTTACCTGTACCTTCTTTTATAACTTGATATTGTAAACCACTTTCAGTAACCTTTACACCTTCTTTAGTAGCATTACTTTCTAAGAATTTTTCGCCTTCTGCTTTATTTTTTTCGCCTTCTGCTTTACGCTTTTCAGCTTCTTCTTGTTGTTTCTTCTGAAAATACGATTGTATAACTGCCTGTGCTTGGGCTTGGTCTATTAAAATATCTGTAGAGTCTGATCCGTTTTGAAAACCTTGAAGAAATAATTCGTTACTAAAATCATCGAAACTAGATTTTACATTTTTAGCAACATCTAAGCCTATAGCATAACTTACTGAATCTATAGATGTTTCTAATTTTTTTTGTGATACAGCCCCTGGCTTATTTTGGCAAGATGCTAAACTTATAACCGCTACCAAAAACGATAATTTAATTAATTTCATTGTCTTTTTAATTTTAATTTGTGGCCAAAAATAGCGAAATTAGAGACATAAAAAAAAGTATTAACGTTCTATTTAGAAGAATACTAATACTCTTTAATACATCTCCCAAATAACAACTGATTACACGCTTTATAGTATTGATGGTGTTATTCTGGCTTTAAATTTTTATTAGGTGTTACTATAAATTTATCTAGTTTAAAACCATCTTCTCGCATAGAAAACATTAGCGTATGCACTCCAGGGGTTTTAATATCTAAAAATATAGTGTTTGGGGTACCACAGTGGTTTTTAGGTATGCGTTGCGCCGAAGACCATGTCCATTTGTGTTTGCCTTTACACAATTGTATGCGTGCGCCACTGTTAGGCCAAGTTCCGTCTATACCTACGTGTAACCCATTATCTTCTGGGCCTGTAGATAAGGCTTTTACCCAAACATAATATTTGCCTGGGGTTTTTACATTTATTTTATAAGCAACTATACCTCCAGATCCTGGTATTGGATAAAAATTCTCTCCTCGTACCAATTCGTCTTTGTGGCTTACTCGTGTATCGGGTAGTGCTTCTAAGTAGGCTTTGCCACTTGCCGTTTCAAAATACTTTTTAGAGTGCGTTGCAGGGTCTTGATTTTGCTTTTTTATAATGTACCATTTGCGTGGGCTGTTATTTGTAGTGTTTAAGTGAAAATGTTCTGCCTCTACTTCAAATTTATTATTCGCGTCTGGTTGTATCGCTTTGGCCTTTTTTAAGTTTTCTGCTTCTAAAATAGTTGTTTTAGTAAATAAAATCGAGTTCCAACGCCCTCTAGACCATGCTGTACCTTCGCCTTCTGGAATAATACCATTAGTGTGAGCGTTAGAGCTTATATAAATTTTTTCTCCTTTTTTTAGGTAAAGTGTTCCAAAATTAAGCGTAACATGTTTAAATGGTTCTGTAACTTGTGGGTTGGATAAACTGCGTATTAGTGTTTTATTTTTATAAAGGTTGTAGGTTGATTCGCCATCTTGCTCTGCCATGCTTTGTAATGTAACCATATATAGACCTTCTTCTCCCATAAAAACAGCACCTGCTTTAGCAAAGCCTTTGCGTTGAGCTACAATGTTGGCTTTAATTGCCAGTGCCTTATTACGTTTGTCTTTATAGTATTGTGTGTCGCCTTCTACTGGTGTAAAATCTTCCAAAGCCTTTAGAGTTAGCGTTGGTTTTGTATCCGCTTTAATAGCTTGCTTAGGGGCTTTATTTTTAAGTAGCGCTACCCAGTCTCCTGTTTTACTTGGTGGCATACCTAAAGACACCAATTTACCGCCCTTAACACGTTTTTCTTGCGTTAAAGTGCCTCCTGTTCTTGGGTTATACCACGCTAATGTGTATTCTCCAGTTGCTTCGCTTAAATTTATTTTAGTTTTTTCTGCTTCTGGCAAGTAAATAGCATAAACGTTGCCTTGTTCTGCAAATACATAATCTTTTGTATTTGGGGTTAAATGGTCTAAAGAGGCCATATTACTAAAAGGGAGGTGCTCTTTAAAAAACCTTAAAGCATGGTTGGTTTGTTCCCACAATACATCTCTAGAGCGCCAATCTTCACACTTTAAATCGTTATGGGCATATTTATAACCAAAATACCACTCTACGCCTGCGCCGCCTGCCATTAAGTTACCCCATAATACTTTTGCTCTCACAGCATCATGTGTACTATCGTCTGCATCTGGCTTTGCCCCTGTACCAGCAGGTCCTATTTCGTCCTGCATTACCACCCATTGTTTGCCATACTCTTGAGACAACTGTATCCATTTTTTTGTGTCTTTATGTACATTGGCAAGTTTACCCGTTTGTAACGAGGGTCCATCTAAACTTTGAAGCCCTAATAGTGGGGTTAGTATGTGAGATTTAGAGTGTGGTTTGGAGTGTGTGTGCAGTACAATTAAATTCTTGTAAGGATCATGGGTTTTTATATAGTTGGCCATGGCTATTCTATCTGCGTTATTTTGAGCTTTAGGCGTCCATGTTTCCCAACCATTTTCTTCACCTAAATTCCAAGTTACTGCCAAGTGATGAGAAAATCTCGCTATTAATTCTCTGTAGTAAAGTTTGCGTTGTGTTTGCAATGCACCTATATCTAACAACAATTCGTTTTCTGTTTCTTGGGTTACAATGTGCAGCATTATGCCTAATTTATCCATATGGTCGAATACAAGTTCCCATTGGTCTAGTTTACTACAATCGTAACGGTACCTCTCGTTTTTATCTGTCCAAGGCCAAACATCTTTACCATCGCCTTGAACATTCATAGTTAAAAAGTATACCGAGTTCATTCCTTTTGATGCCAAATAATTTAAAGCACCTAATATCGACTTGCCCTTTCCGCCTTTCCATGTTGCATCGGTTGGCAACCAATCTTTCTCATGAGTGGCATATTTGTGCGATGGTGGAGTTTGGTCAAATTCGTAGTAGGCCAAAAAGTTTTCTGGGCTATCTGCGCCGCCTTTTAAAAACGCTTCGCCAGTGTCACTATATTTTAAATATCTTGTGCCGTCGTATTGCAAACGGCCTTTTATTTGTAATGCAGATCCTGAGTTATCTGCTTCCGTAACTGTAAAATTGCCCTTAGCACCATTAAAGTTAGCAGGTTTTCCTGCATAAAAATCATCACTTACAGCAATACCTTTTCCTGTTCTAAAAAAGGCCTCGTACGTCCATTCTCCAACAGCATCTGGCGTAAATCTTACTTGCCATACCGCACCAGAGGTCGCTCCCGAATCTTTAGCATTGCCATCTGCCGCAAAAAAACCTGGAACTGCTATTACTCTTCCTTCGTTTCTAAAAATAACATTTAGGCGGTAGTCTAAAAAAGGATTAACTTCTCCATATTCATGCAACACATCTCCCTTAAAATTTAACGTTATTTTTTGCCATTTTTTAAACGATCCCGTTATAGAAACATCATTTGCGGTTTGAGAGAAAGACAAACTCACTTTAAAACATATTGCTACTAAGAGCAGGTTTATGTATTTCATTACAATTAAATTTAGTTAGTTACACGTTGTATGGAAGCAGTATTAAAAAGCACTATATCTGTTTCATCAACGAAAATAACATATTTAATGTTATTACATGGCTTGCCAAAATAGTGTATCAATACATTGCTTTTTGGAGTTTTACAGCAAAATAGCTCTTCTTTTAAGACTACTCTTTTTTTGCGCTTTGTAATTCAAACTATGTTTTAAATGCATCATAAGTTTTTAAATTGCTTCATTTTTACCACACTAGTACTGTAGCCTACAGAGCGGTATAATTATCTTTACTTTGTTAATCCTGTAACATCTAACATTCATGAAATGTGTACGCACTTTAAAATTAATATGCGTTTTATTTGTAAGCATTATAACTCTAAAAAGCTTTTCGCAAAGCACTGCTGTTACTGCTACTGGTGGAGACTCTAAACACATTAAAGTAAATTTAGAAGACCGCAAATGGACTTTAGTATTTCAAGATGATTTTAACACCAATTTAGACCAATGGAACATTTGGGAAGGCGGCGCTTTTAATAACGAGATACAATTGTACACAAAAGAACAATTGAATGTTAGCAATGGTGTTTTAACCATAACAGCTCAAAAAAAAGCAGTTACCGGTGTAAATAACCCTTACGATAGTGCTCTTAAAGCTTTTTCTTATACATCTGGCAAAATTGAATCTAAAAAACGATTCGGCCCTTCTAATAGTCAAGGCGAAGGCACGTATCGTATTATAGCTCGTATGAGATTGCCTAAAGGGCATGGCATGTGGCCTGCGTTCTGGTGTTATGCAAACCCTTGGCCTACTAAAGGAGAGATAGACATTTTAGAAGCTAAAGGCAATAATCTAAAGGCTTTTCAATCTAATATCTTTTATGGTATTGAACCCAATATTTCAATCGTTAAACACGAATACACAGAAAGAACTTACGATTTTAACACAAACCTTACTGCGAACTTTCACGATTACGAACTTGTTTGGAGTAAGGACAGTTTAGAAATATTTTTCGATGGCAAACCTTTATACAAGTATACTGCAGACGGTAAAAACCACATTGCAGACATTTTTGGTAACAAGCTAAAAATCGTATTAAATTTAGCTGTTGGTGGCGATTTTTTCTTTGGAATGCATCCTTCAACTTTCGTTGATACATCTACATTTCAAATAGATTGGATTAAAGTTTATAAGAAATAATTTCCTATTTTGGAGAAAATAAGATCACTGTAATGTGCCCAATTTTACCAAAAACTCAATTAAAAAATCAAAGTGTTTACGCTAGTTTATCAAACAAAAAAAAACAATTTATGTTATGCTTTTTAGATTAAGAGTTCCTTTTTTAGTGCTTTTCATTTTCACTGCTTTGTCTGTTTACGGACAAAAGTTAGACCTTACTAACCTAACTTTTGCCAACATAAGGGAAGGTATACCGCAAATGCCTATCTCTTCTATTTGCCAAGACAAACATGGGTTTACTTGGATAGGCACCAGAGGGGCTGGCCTCTACCGTTTCGATGGTAAAAACTATTATCCTTATACCTACAATGCCTTAAATGATGAGTCTTTAAACAGCAATTTAATTTTTTCTTCTTTTATAGATTCTGAAGATAACTTATGGATAGGCACCAATGTAGGCTTAAACAGATACAATAGAGATCTCGATATTTTTGAACAAATTCATCTAAAATCCAATCATGAAGGCGACCCTGTTATTATTGACGTAAAATCGTTAATTGAAGACGATAATAAGAATCTAATTATAGGTACTTATAGCAGTGGTGTTTTAAAACTTAACATCAATACTTTAATAACCTCTGTAGTTCATATTGAGCTAGACAATACCGTTAGGAGTTTTTTTATAAATAACCTATCACGAAGTAAAACAGGCACCATTTATGCCGCCACCAATCAAGGGCTAAAATACCTAGACCAAGTTAATAATGCTTTAGTAGATTTTACTCTAGACAACAGCCCACTTACAGACGTTTTAAGCACCCATGTAGAAACTTTAATTTTCGATAAGGAAGATAATTTATGGGCTGGCACAGCAGATAAAGGCATCTACAAAATATCTAATATAGAAAACGCACCAAAATTAAGTGTGTTTCCTATATCCAGCAAAAAAATACTTTCACTATGCGCCTACGAAAACCATATTCTATCTGGTACAGAAAATGATGGTTTAATAGTTGTAGACACTAATGGTAACCCTGTAAAAACCTATATCAATAACCTTTTCGATCCTGAAAGTTTAAGTTCTAATTCTGTGTGGTCTTTATTTATAGACAAGCAACACCGTTTATGGGTAGGGTATTACAATAGAGGAGTAAGCATACACAATAGCTTGCGCAGCAAATTTTCGTCTATACAAAACCATCCCAACAAAAATTCTCTTCAAGGCCACTCTGTATCTGCTATTAGGCAAGATAAAAGGGGTTGGTACTGGATTGGCGTAACAGGTGGTGTAGATATTTTTAAGCCTAAAAGCAATACTTTCGAACACATAAACGGCGCAGTTAACTCTAAATACAAAGGGTTAACCAGTAAAGACACGCAAACCGTTTTTATAGACAGCAATAGTAATATATGGGTTGGTACTTGGGATAAAGGCATATACCTCTTAGAAGCAGGCAAAAAAACATTTGTAAATTATACCAAAGAAAACACCCCTCATGCTATTAACTCTAGCGGCATTACATGCTTTGCCGAAGATTCTAAAGGCAGAATATGGATTGGTTCTTTTTTAAAAGGCTTATTGTATTTCGATGCCAATACCAAAACGTTTCATAAATGCGATAGTACACCGTTTGTAGATTACAATTTAACAAACTCTGATGTTAAAGTGGTAATGATAGATGATAGCGACGTTATCTGGATGGGAACTACAAGTGGTTTATTTCAAATCGAACCCATGGAAAATGGTAACTTTAGTGTAACTTCTATACGTGCAGAGCTGGCAAGCGTTACCAAAGACCACCCAAGCATACACGACATTCTTTCCTTATTTCAATCTAAAGATGGCATGATTTGGATTGGTACTAATGGAGGTGGTTTATTTTCTTATGATAAAAATTCTAAAAAAGTTACAAATTATAATAATGTTGAAGGTTTTACTGAAACCTCTGTTAATACAATTATTGAAGACAACGAAGGAACATTGTGGCTAAGCGGTATATCTGGCATTACTGCTTTAAATGTTAAAACTAAAAAAGCCATTAATTACACGGTCGACGACGGGTTGATGGATAATTACTTTAACAACGGTGCTGTTTTAAAAAACAACAAGGGAGAACTTTACTTTGGCGGGTATTCTGGAATAAACCATTTCAATCCAAAAAATATAGAAAACAACACTATTACGCCCAAGCTCTATTTATCTTCTTTAAAGCTCTTTAATAAAGATGTAGACATTACCAGCAAACATTCGCCGTTAAGTAAAGTAATTTCGCAAACCAAGAAAATAGCCTTAAAACACAACCAATCTGTATTCACAATTAATTACGGGAGTATAAGTTACACACAGCCCGATAAAAACCAATATGCATACAAATTAGACGGTTTCGATAAAGATTGGAACTATGTAGGTAACAGCACAAGTGCCACCTATACCAATTTGCCAAAAGGCGATTACATTTTTAAACTTAAAGGCGCCAACAACGATGGGGTGTGGAATACAACACCATTAATCTTAGATATTACAATACGCCCAGCCTGGTGGGAGAGTACATACGCATATATTGGCGCTATCCTGTTTTTTATTATAGCCTTGTTTTTAATTAGCAAGTTTATAAAAGCCAGGTTTAAGCAAAAACAGCTTATAGCTTTCGAGCGCGAAAAGCGAATGCAAGAAGAACATTTAAACAAGAAGAAACTTCAATTTTTTACAAATATATCTCACGAATTTAGAACGCCTTTAACACTAATTATAAATCCTCTTGAAGATATTATCAAAGATACATCCTTAACATTAACAGATGATATTAAACACAAGCACAAAATTATAAGAAAAAATGCAGATCGCCTTTCTAGACTCATCAATGAGTTGATGGATTTTAGAAAACTTCAACTCAATAAAATTGCAGTTCAAGCTCAAGAGATAGACATCATTGCCAAAGTTGAAAACGTTCTTGCTTATTTTGAAGAAGAAGCAAAACAACGCCAAATAGAACTTACTTTCGAAACCTCTATTAGCAGTTTAAAAACGTGGATAGACTCTGGCATGCTCGAAAAAATACTATTCAATATTCTCTCTAACGCTTTTAAAATTACACCAGACAAGGGCAAAATTACAACCAGAGTAAAGGTACGCGAAGTAAAAGATGCCAAAAACATAGAATCCTCTAATGCTATAGACATATCCATTGCAGATACAGGCCCTGGTTTAAACCAAAAAGAATATAAAAACATATTTAAGCGTTTTTACCAAGTAGGTAAAGACAATAAAGATTACTATGGCAGTACAGGTATTGGTTTAGAAATGGTAAAAAGCTTTGTGCAACTTAACAAAGGTAAAATAGATGTAAAAAGTATTATAGGTCAAGGCACTACATTTACTGTAAGTTTTCCTATTGGAAAATCTCAGTATACAATGGAGGAAATTATAAGCGAAAGTAGGCCAGAGTCTGTTAAAAAAGCTATTGCTATCAAAGACGATAAAACACAAATAAGTCCTCCTATTTCTCTTACCGAAAACACTAATCTAAAAAAAGAACACACGCTACTAATTGTTGAAGACAATATAGAACTTAGAACGTATTTAAAAAATGAACTAGAAAAAACCTATACCGTGTATACGGCAGAAAACGGCAAAATAGGCTATAACATTGCCGAAAAAGAAACACCAAATGTTATACTAACAGACGTTGTAATGCCAATTATGGATGGCTACGAACTTTGCAAGAATATTAAAACGAACGTAAAAACAAGTCATATCCCCTTATTAATGCTAACAGCAAAGGTTATGACAGAAGAAAAAATACAAGGTATAGAATCTGGTGCAGATGCTTACCTAAGCAAGCCTTTCGATATGGGGGTACTAAAATCCACGCTAAAACAATTACTTACCAGCAGGCAATTACTTTTCGACAAGTACAACACTAATTTTATTGTAAATAAAAACCAAACCAAAACCACTCCCCTAGATAAAACATTTATAGAAAAAGTGTTAGATTTTATAGACACTAACATAAGCGACACCAATTTAGGAGTAGAAATACTTTCTAGTGAGTTTAACCTTAGTCGTAGCCAGTTCTACAGAAAAATAAAAGCACTTACAGGAATCTCTGCAAACGAGTTAATCCGTAAAATAAGGCTAGAAAAGGCTAAGCAACTTTTAGAAACAGGCAACTATAATGTTAATGAAGTGACTTATAAAATAGGATTTTCTTCTCCCTCCTACTTCACAAAATGCTTTAAGGTAGAATATAATCATTTACCTACCGAGTCCATAAAATAACATACAAAACCCCAAAAATACACTTAAAAGACTACAAAATTTGAGTGTAATCTTGCATTTGCATCAAAAATACCAGCTATTGCTTCAATTCTTTTAGGCAGATCGTAAGCCCTGAAAGTAAATTTGAAGAAACTATTTGCATAAACTTAACATTTTAACAAAACTATAACTAACTAAACTCAAACATTTATGACGATGTACTTTTTAAAGAAGCGACTCTTTGTTGTGGCTTTTATTTTTACAAACATTATGTTAGCACAAACCATTTCTGGAACTATTACAGACGGGGTAAATCCTTTACCAGGAGCTAGCGTTATTGAAAAAGGAACTACAAACGGTGCTACTTCAGACTTTGATGGTGCTTACTCCATTAAAAATGTATCCGAAAATGCCATTTTGGTAATAAGTTACATAGGCTATGTAACCAAAGAAATACCTGTTAAAGGAAAAGAGACGATAGACGTTGTGCTAGATGAAGATATAGCCACCTTAGATGAGGTTGTTGTAATTGGATATGGTACTCAAAAAAGATCTGACTTAACAACGGCAGTATCCTCTGTAAAAGCCGAAGAAATAAGTGAAATTCCGGCAGCAGACATTGCTCAAACCCTACAAGGAAGAGCCGCCGGGGTAAGCATATCCAGTGGTGGTGCACCTGGTTCTAGAACATTAGTATCTATTCGAGGTTTAAACACCTTTGGCGATGGCGAACCACTATATGTTGTTGATGGTGTTTTTACAGAAAGTATCAATAACATAGACCCCAATAGTATAGAAAAAATAGACGTTTTAAAAGATGCTGCTGCTGCTGCAATCTATGGATCTAGAGGTTCTAATGGTGTTATTATTGTAACCACAAAAAAAGGTGTAGAAGGTAAAACCTCTTTTACGTTTAGTACTTACACTGGTTTTCAACAATCTAACCAACGGTACGATTTATTAAACACAGAGCAATACGTACAATACATTAGAGAAATTAATGCGCAACAACTAGGTGGCACCCAAGTTGGTATTATTAACAACAACCCCTTGTTCGATGGTAATGGTATAGAAACCGACTGGCAAGACGAATTATTTAGAACTGCTTTCTTAACAAGTTACAACTTTGGTGCAAATGGAGGTACCGAAAAAGCAAAATATAACTTTTCGTTCTCTGCTTTCGATCAAGATGGTATTTATATCGATACCAATTTTAAACGTTATACATTTAATGCAAACTCTGAAGCAAAAATAAACGACTTTTTTAAAATTGGAGAAACCTTTTCTTATGGGTATACTGAAACCGTAGCACCGCAAGTAAGTGCAGGACGTGTACCTTTATACAACATTATTGCAGCTGCACCCTATATTCCTGTTCGTAATCCAGATGGCACCTTTGCAGGTCCCAACAATGGCGATGTAAATAATTCAAGAAACCAAGTGCGTGTACAAGAGACCGAAGACAACTTGAACAGAATAACATCTCTTATAGGTAGTTTATACGCAGAATTTAAACTCTTAAAAGGATTAACATACAGATCGCAATTTGGTTTAAATGCGCAATACAATTTTCAAGATGATATTTCTAGAGCATTTACTACCAGTGGACAATTTGGACAACAAAACACTGTTATTTCTAAAAACAGAACCAATTTTATATCCACACTGTTTACAAACACGTTAAACTACAACAGAACTTTTTCTGGTCATAATTTCGATGTTACACTTGTAGCAGAACAATTAAAAGAAACCACAGAAGTACTTACAGGAGATTTATCTACAGACATTACTTCTGAAATTCCAGAAGTGCAAAACGGCATATCTAATAGTAGAACTATCCCTAATGAATTAGTATCGTATTTAGGCCGTTTAAATTACAATTATAAAGGCAAGTACTTATTACAAGCTTCTATACGTAGAGACAAATCTTCTCGTTTTGCTCCAGAAAATAGCGTAGGTTGGTTTCCAGGTGCTTCTTTAGGTTGGGTAGCCTCTAAAGAACGTTTTTTAGAAACAAGCGAAGTTATAAATAACTTAAAATTTAAAGCGAGTTATGGTGTAACAGGAAACAACCGTTTGCCAAATTCGTCAAATCGAGTAAACCAATTTCAACCTGCTGTAGCTCCCGGTTTTAATTTTCCTATAGGCGACAACAGAGAGTTAGGATTTAGCCCAGTTGGTGCAGATAATCGTGATTTGGTATGGGAGCGTGGTATCAATCAAAACTATGGTTTTGAAATAGGCTTGTGGAACGATAAAATTACGTTTGCCGCAGATTATTTTAATAATGCCAGTGATCGTTTAATTGTAGGAGAACCACAAACACCATCCTCTGGTATTCCTGGAGACGGCTTAACAGGTGTTGTCCTCCCTAGAAATGTTGGAGACGTAGAAGTTACTGGTTTAGAGTTAACATTGGGATATAACGATTACGAAGGCGATTTTAAATGGAGTTTCTGGGGTAATGTATCTCGATCGGAAAGTAACGTTAAGACATTAGGATCTGTAACCCAACAATTAAGACAAGCTAGTTTTAATCCTCCTTTTTCAGAGCAGTTAAGTAGATTAGCCCCTGGAGAACCTATATTCCACTTTTTTGGTTTAGAATTTGAAGGTGTGTATTCCGATGAGCAAGAAATTATAGACCACATAGGTGCAGATAACTTAGACCCTCAGTCTGGACAAGTATTTATAGCTCAGCCAGGGGATGTGCGCTATAGAGATGTAAATGGGGATGGCGATATCGATGACGAAGATCGCTCTGTAATTGGAGATCCCAATCCAGATTTTACCTTTGCAGCAAATATAAAAGCCGAATACAAAAATTTTGATGTTAGCTTTTTAATAACTGGCGTATACGGTGTCGATGCTCTAAATTCTAACATTTGGTTTTTACAAGGTCAAGAAAACGTAACCAACCATGGTGTAGAAGTATTAAGGCGCTGGCAAAACCCAGGAGACATTACAGATATACCAAGATTTAGGTTTGAAGGAAACAACCCCAACAACTTTATATCTACACGTTACATTCAAGATGCCTCTTATGCAAGACTACGCAACGTAACTCTAGGCTACTCATTGCCTTCTAAAGTAACAGAAAACATCTTTAAAGGTTATGTTAGCAAAGCCAGATTTTATCTTCAAGGACAAAACTTAGCTACACTTACAGATTACGATGGTTTAGACCCTGAAATTGCTCCTTTCTATGGCGCAGATGGCCTGCTACAAGGTACCAATATAGACCGTGGGGAAGCCCCTAGACCGCAAACTGTAATTGTAGGTGTACAATTCGAATTTTAAAAAAATAAATATGAAAACAACGCAAAAACTTAGTTTAGCAATTCTCATGATTACTGCATTGTTTGTAGTATCCTGTGATGACGATGTTGAGGTTCGCAACACAAACGAACTTTCTCCAGATCTATTTTTTGAGTCTTTAGCTCAAATTGAAGCCTCTGCAAATGCAGCCTATGCACAACTGCAAAATTCTGGCTTATACCAACGTTTCGGTTACATCTTACCAGACACATTTTCAGACGAATCTGAATCTGGAGGTGACCCCAATTTTGTAACTTCTTTTAATTTTGCATTAACACCTTCCCTAGAACAAACCACACGCTTTTGGAACAATTGTTACAATGGTATTGGCGCTTGTAACTTTGTTATAGAAGGTGAAGAAACAATGAGAAGTAGGCTTGTAGGCTCAGACTTTACCGAAGGTGATATTGAAGATGCTGTAGGGCAAGCCCATTTTTTAAGAGGTCTATATTACTTTATGTTAGTAAGACGTTATGGGGGTGTACCAATAACCGTAGAATCTGGAAACACCACCAAACAAAGACCAAGAGCTACGGTAGATCAAGTTTACGGACTTATAATTAACGACCTTAGGTTAGCTTCTAACCTTTTATTTACCAAAGGCGCTACAGAACGTGGTAGAGCAACAAGGGGTGCAGCGCTAGGCCTTTTAGGGAAAGTTTATTTATTTAGAGAAATGTACGACGAGGCTCAAGCTACCTTTGCGCAAATTACAGGCTATTCATTATTACCTTTAGAAGATTATAATGATAATTTTAACGACTCTGGAGAATTTAATGACGAGTCTATGTTTGAAGTCTCTTTTAACGGAGACAATACCGAAGACGACTTGTGGTCTCAAACAGGTATTGGCGTGTCTGAAGTTACATTTCATGCTCAAGAATATACAGGCTGGGGTAACCTTAACCCATCCAATAAACTAATAGCCGAATTTGAAGAAAACGATCCGAGACTAAACGCTGCTATACTTCAAGACGGTGTACCATTTGGTCCCAACAATGAGTTAATATGGAATCAAGGTAATATAAGATGGTTTAAGTTTTCGCAATTGTACGACAACCCTACCGTTGTGCAAAACGGAACCACCAATGCAAGAGTTTTACGCTTCGCAGACGTTGTGCTAATGCAAGCCGAAGTAGAATTAAATTTAGGAAACGATTCTGCTGCTATAAACTTTTTAAATCAAATTAGAGAAAGGGTAGAAATGCCACTTTACGGCACGCCAGAAATGGATGCTGCTGGTTTTCCTGTAGACACGCCCACGGGCATATTTAACGCCATAGTACACGAGCGTATGGTAGAGTTATGTGGAGAACAAGTAAGATTCGACGACTTAGTAAGGTGGAATTTAGACGCTCAGGAAATAACTACTAACAATGCAGGAATTTCCAGAGGTTACAACCCAGACGTACACAGGCTAATGCCCATACCTCAAGTCGAAATTGATACAAATCCATCAATATCAGAAGCAGACCAAAACCCAGGTTTCTAAACAAAGATAGTTTAAGTAGATTACAATTATTGTTGTCTAAAGAGAGAGCGAGGAATGCACCTTGCTCTTTCTTCATTTTTAGTTTTTAATGGTCTATACACATCTTTTAATAGTAACTTTATAAAAAAATGTATTCGTATTTTAGTATGAAAGTAACACAATATTATATACTCACTATTATCGTTTTATTGCAATTTTCTTGTAATAAAGAACAACCTAAAACCAATAACAACAGCTCTAAACCCAAACTTTTTAAAAAATTAAGCAGCGACTCTACTGCAGTAACCTTTGCGAATACATTAACAGAAAACGATACCTTAAATTATTTTACCTACCCATACATATACATGGGAGGTGGCGTATCTGCTGGAGATGTTAATAATGATGGGCTTACCGATTTATTTTTTACAGGTAATATGGTCGAAAATAAACTCTACTTAAATAAGGGCAATTTAAAATTTGAAGACATTACCCAATCGGCTAAACTCACAGGAGATTCCAGATGGTACACAGGTACTACTATGGCCGATGTTAATAATGATGGCTTTCTGGATATTTATTGTTTAGTAGGTGGCTTATCAGGAACAAAAGACAATCAATTATTTATTAATAATGGAGACAATACTTTTACCGAAAAAGCAGAGCTATTTGGTTTAAACGATGTTGGAAATAGTGTAGATGCTACTTTTTTCGATTACGATAACGATGGCGATTTAGATGTCTTTGTGGCCAATTACCCTATAACACCATTCAATTACAATAGTTATAATTATAAAATGCGAATGGATAGAGTTACCAGCGTAGAAACAGATAATCTGTACCGTAATGATGGTAATACGTTTACTAAAGTTACCGAAAAGGCAAATGTGAAATTATACAGTTTATCGCTAAGTGTTACCGCAGCAGACCTTAATGGAGACGGCTGGTCCGACTTGTATGTATCGAACGATTTTGGCTCTCCAGACTGTATGTACATAAACAATGGCAACGGTACGTTTACCGATAAAATAAAAGAAACCACCCAGCACACCTCCTTCTATGGTATGGGAGTAGATATTGCCGACTTTAATAACGATGGACTTCTGGATATTCTACAAATGGATATGGATGCCGCATCTAACAGGCGCTCTAAGGCCAATATGGCAAGTATGAATCCTACACTTTTTGAAAATATAGAACGTGTCGGTTTTCAATACCAATACATGCAAAACACACTACAATTGGGTTTAGGAAATCAAAATGGAAAGACTCCAAAATTTAGCGACATCTCTCGGTTAGCAGGCCTCTCTTCTACAGATTGGAGTTGGGCACCACTATTTGTAGATTTAGATAACGATGGTTGGAAAGACATCTTCATATCAAACGGAACAAGACGAGAAATTAACAACAAAGATTATTTTGCAACCCTAAAAGGTCAAAAAAAACATAAGGATAGCCTACTTTCTAAAAGCTTAAAAATACCTTCAGAAAAAATAGACAATTATGTGTTCGAAAACAAAAGAGACCTAACTTTCGAGAAAGCAAATTCCAAATGGGGACTTACATTCGAAGGCTTTTCCAATGGCGCCGTTTATGTAGATTTAGATAACGATGGCGATTTGGAAATTGTAACAAACAATATAGACGATAAAGTAACTATTTTTGAAAACAAAAGCTCTGAAACGCACAACCATCTCACTTTCAACTTTACAGGCGCTCCCAAAAATAAGTTCGGATTAGGTTCTAAAATCGATATAGATTTAGACACCTTACAGCTTACGCAAGCGCTAACACTAAGTAGAGGGTTTCAATCTTCTGTGGCACCTCAACTTCATTTTGGATTGGGCAAAACCCCCGTAAGCAAAAACGTTACAGTAACCTGGCCAGATGGTAAAACACAAGTCTTAAAAAATGTAAAATCGAATCAATTTATCACATTAAACTATAACGATGCCGCACCCCCATCTCAAGCCCCCCAAGACAAACACCCCCTTTTATTTGATAGTTTTAGCGATACCTTAGCCATTTACAAGCATAAAGAAAACATATACGACGATTTTAAGTATGAGATTCTTTTACCGCATAAAACTTCAAAATTTGGCCCTGGCATAGCAGTAGGCGATTTAAATAACGATGGTTTAGACGATTTCTATGTAGGTGCCGCATCGAAATACCCTGGAGGCATGTATTTCCAAACACCAGAAGGCAAATTTATACAACAAAAAACTAAAATTCTTTTAGAAGACAGGCAACATGAAGATATAGGAGCTTTAATTTTCGATGCGGATAACGATGGCGATAACGACCTCTACATTGTTAGTGGTGGTAATGAGTTTAAGCCCAATTCTAAAATATTACAAGACAGGTTGTATGTAAATCAAGGTAATGGCAAATTTATTAAAAGCAGATTTGCTCTACCACAACTACATACAAGTGGCAGTAGAGTTACTGCCAAAGATTTCGATAAAGATGGAGATTTAGATCTGTTTGTAGGCGGCAGGCTCCTTCCTGCTAATTACCCCTACCCTGTTAACAGTTATCTGTTAGAGAACATTAGTAAAAAAGGCAGACCACAATTTAGAAAAGTATCCAAAAACACTATCAATCTAGAAAAACTAGGTTTAGTAACCACTGCACTTTGGATGGACTACGATAAAGACGGTTGGGAAGATTTGTTTATCTCTGGAGAATGGATGCCTATTAAAGTTTTTAAAAACACAAAAGGGAAATTTAAAGACGTTTCTAAAGCTCTAGGTTTAGAAAACACAACAGGATGGTGGTTTAGCCTTTCTAGTGGCGATTTCGATAACGACGGCGATTTGGATCTTATTTGTGGCAATCTTGGTTTAAATTACAAGTATAAAGCCAGTAAAAATGAAACCTTCGACATTTACTTTAACGATTTCGATGGCAATAACATTAATGATATTGTATTGAGTTATTACAACGACGGTAAAAAATACCCTGTTCGCGGAAGAGAATGTTCTTCGCAGCAAATGCCTAAAATAAAGAAACAATTTGAAAATTACGATGCGTTTTCTACCGCAACATTAACGGATGTTTACGACGCCTCTAAACTAAAAAAAGGCTTGCACTATCAAGTAAAATCGTTTGCCAGTGTATATCTCGAAAATAAAGACGGTACATTTAAAATACATGAGCTACCAAAACTAGCACAAACTAGCCCAATAAATCAATCCTTAATAAAAGACTTTGACAACGATGGACATTTAGATGCGCTAATTGCTGGAAATTTACATGCTTCTGAAGTGGAAACACCTAGAGCAGATGCTGGATATGGGCTGTTTTTAAAAGGGAATGGTAAAGGCAATTTTACTCCTGTAACAGCTATTAAAAGTGGATTATATATGGAAGGAGACACAAAAGATGCTGCATTTGTAAAAACAAAACAAGGCACTTACATTATTGCGGCAAAAAACAGTGATTTTTTACAATTTATAAAAATAAAAAAATGATTCCTATTCTAAAATCGTGTAAAACTACATCTGCAAGATGGTGTACAAACACTCTATTTATATTACAAATAAAGCATTTTATAACATAACTGTTGTAAAGGTATATATTGAAAACTAATATTTATTAGCTTGTATTTACAAAACCACAGCTAAACGCAACTTTAACCAAAAATTAAAAACAAAACTAATCTAGTGATGAAAACAATTAAAAATGCATTACCCCTACTTGCTATTATTATAGCAATAGTATCTTGTAAAAACGATGATGATTTTAATGCTATACTTGTGGAAGGGCCAGCACCTACCAGCGTAGAAGCCCAAATAGAAATAGATAATGAAAATCCTGGGCTTGTAACCGTATCTCCAAATGCTGTAGGCGCTGCATCGTTTACCATTTTCTTTGGAGACCCTAATAGTAATGAAGCTTTAATTGGGAGAAATAGCTCTGCAACCAACACCTACCCAGAAGGAGAATATCTTATTCGTATTATTGCAACAGCACCTAACGATAAAACCACCGAAATTACCGAAGCTATAGTTATTGATTTTACAACAGAACCTGAGTTCGAATTTGATTTCGATTTTGAGAACACTACACTAGAAGGTGCTTTCGATTTTGGGGCTCCTATAGAAATTGTAGATAACCCCTTTGTAGAAGAGGCTAACATGTCTGAAAGCATATTGCGTATCGATAGAGGAGCGGGACAGTTTCAAGGTTCTGGATTTGGGATACCTGAGCTAGATTTAACCACACCTGATAGGGTAGTTACCATTCAGTTTTATTCTACCATACCCGCTTCGGTTTCTGTTGATGTTAAAAATGGTTTAAATGGTGCCAGGTCTGCTAATGTTGCTGCAGAACATACAGGAAGCGGTTGGGAAACCTTAAGCTTCGATTATTCTAATGCCACAAAAGCTTTTGAGGCTGACGATCCTGAAAATTTCCAACCTTTACCTGCGGAAGAAGTTGGAATCTACACACAAATACAACTCATAGTAAACGGTGCTCAAGCAGATCCTGGGGTATTTTTCTTAGATAATATACGCAAAGCAGCATCCAACTAACATTTATAAATACTAACTCCTACTAGCTCGCCAAGCGTAATTCTACGCTTGGCACTAATAATTTACAGTAAATGAAAACAAAAGTTTCAATAGCACTTGTTATTACTTTAACACTAATAACTCAGGCTGTAAAAGGCCAAACATCTTCTTATTCTAAAGATCAAAAAATTAACTTTAAAGTAGATTCTTTACTTAAGTTAATGACGGTTAAAGAAAAGATAGGCCAAATGAACCAATACAATGGGTTCTGGAACGTTACAGGGCCTAGCCCTAAAAACGGTAATGCCAAAAAGAAATACAACCACCTTAAAAATGGGCTTGTAGGTTCCATGCTTAATGTTAAAGGTGTTAAGAATGTTAAAGCAGTACAAAAAATAGCTGTAGAAGAAACTCGCTTAGGCATTCCTTTAATTATAGGATTCGATGTTATACACGGGTATCAGACGTTGGCACCTATACCCCTAGCAGAAGCCGCTAGTTGGGATTTAGATGCTATAAAAAACTCAGCCAGTACCGCTGCCGCAGAAGCCGCTGCAGCAGGCATTAACTGGACCTTTGCACCCATGGTAGACATTTCTAGAGATCCCAGATGGGGACGTGTTATGGAAGGCGCAGGAGAAGACCCTTTTTTAGGCAGTAAAATTGCTGAAGCCAGAGTTGGCGGATTTCAAGGAGACGATTTATCTGCACCCAATACCATTGCGGCCTGTGCTAAACACTTTGCGGCTTATGGTTTTTCTGAAGCAGGTAAAGAATACAATACCGTAGATGTAGGCACGTCGACTTTGCATAATATTGTTTTGCCTCCATTTAAAGCGGCATCTGATAGTGGTGTAAAAACTATGATGAATGCATTTAACGAATTAAATGGTGTTCCCGCCACTGGAAATACTTATTTATTAAGAGACATCCTAAAAGGAAAATGGGGTTTTAAAGGTTTTGTAGTATCAGACTGGGCATCTATTAAGGAAATGGTAACCTGGGGCTATGCCAAAAGTAATAAAGATGCTGCAAGACTAGCCGCTATAGCAGGTAGCGATTTAGACATGGAGTCTTATGCTTATGTTTCAGAATTAGAACTGTTAATTAAAGAAGGTGCTGTTAAAGAACGTACTATAGATGAAGCCGTGCGCCGCATACTAACTGTTAAATACGAATTAGGGTTGTTTGACGACCCTTACAGGTATTGCGATTCTAAACGCGAAAAAAAGGTTATTAATAGCAAAGCCAGCCATGCTGCCGTATTAGATATGGCCAAAAAATCTATTGTATTACTTAAAAATGAAACACAACTTTTACCTTTAAAAAAAGAAGGACAAACCATAGCTCTTATTGGAGGTTTGGCGGCAGATAATAACAGCCCACTTGGCAGTTGGAGGCTTGCTTCTAAAGATAGTACTGCGGTATCTGTTCTAGAGGGCATGAAACGCTACAAAGGCAATACGTTAGTATTCGAAAAAGGTGCCGATGTTAATACAACAGAAACAGAGTTTACCAGAGAAGTTAAAGTTAATACCACAGACAAAAGTGGATTTCCTGCTGCTATTGCTGCTGCTAAAAAAGCAGATGTTGTTGTTATGGTATTAGGAGAACACGGATTTCAAAGTGGCGAAGGGAGAAGCAGAACCGAATTATCGCTACCCGGCGTACAACAAGAACTCTTAGAAGCTGTTTTTAAAGTTAACAAAAACATCGTTCTAGTTTTAAACAACGGCAGACCGTTAACCATAAACTGGGCCAGCGAAAACATCCCTACCATTGTCGAAGCTTGGCAGTTGGGTAGCCAAACAGGTAATGCTGTAGCAGAGGTACTTTATGGCGACTATAACCCGAGTGGCAAGCTACCAATAACTTTCCCTAGAAATGTGGGTCAAATTCCAATATACTACAATCATAAAAATACAGGAAGACCTGTAAACGAGCAAGCTAATGTACCAGACTTTGTGTTTTGGTCTCACTACGGCGATGTGGAAAACACACCGCTATATCCATTTGGGTATGGCTTAAGTTACACGACATTTAACTATAATGCGATTAAAGTCTCTAAGAAAACATATCAACTAAAAGAAGACGTAAAGGTCTCTTGTGTTCTAAAAAACACAGGAAAACTTAAAGGAAAAGAGGTGGCACAGTTATACATTAGAGATCTTACAGCTAGTGTTACAAGGCCTGTTAGAGAGTTAAAAGGCTTTAAATCGGTAACTTTAGATCCTGGCGCTTCTCAAACCATAACCTTTACCTTAACCGAAAATGAACTTGGCTTTTACAATAATGAAGGGAACTATGTGGTAGAACCTGGCATGTTCGAAGTATTTATTGGTGGCAGTTCTCAAGCAACACTGAAATCTACTTTCGAGCTTGTCTCAAAATAATAAATACAGTAATATTAAACTAAAAGAGGTTGCTTGAAAAAGCAACCTCTTTTTGCATTTAGGCATGCTAGTCTATATTTCCTGTCTTTAAATAATACTCAATTTGTTAGTCTTGGTGTTCGTTTCTAACAGTAGCGTTTCTGTATTTACAACATGGATGCACGCTTGCATAAGCTGCAGCTGTAGCCGTATTATCTTCAACATCGTGCCCTACTGTTAGCACACTCTGCTTTATGGAATCGATACTTATTTTTTGTGCATTGTAAATAAGTTTTAATTCATGAGTTTCTACATTCCAATCTGCCCATTTTACACCTTTAGTATTTAAACACGCTTTTTCTATACGTGCTTTACACATACCGCAAATGCCATTTACATCTAAGGAGGCTTTAGCATTTTTATTTTGAGCGTTACTACTCAAGGTTGAAAATAGGAGTGCTAGGATTATTAAATGTTTCATAGTGTTCTGTAATTTTATTTATACGTTATTTTAATTGATATCTTAAACCTGCATAATAGAGACTTCCAAAAATTGGACCGTAAACAAAAGTGGTATCAAATTGAGGCCCAAATGGATCGTTAGTACCTAAAACGGCATTAGATTGTCTTAAATTTGTAATGTTTTCGCCACCCAAGTACATTTCAAACTTCGAGGAAAACACTTTAGTTATTTGTGCGTTTAAAGTGCTTACTGTGGGTGTGCGCTCTGGCAATTGAAAAGGGATGGGATTAGCAGATGTTGAAGCAAAACGTTGTGTACTTAACCAGTTAAAAGTTGTATCGAATTTCCAATGTCCGAAACCATTTTTTGTACGCTGCGTTTCGTAACCCATATTTAAGAAAAAGCGATGTTTTGGTGTTAATGGGCGTTCTAGTTGCCCTGAGATATAATCGGTTTCTACATTGTAAAATTTGTATGCGGTACGGAGGTCCAATTGTTTTACAGGACTATAATTAACTTCTACTTGTAAACTATTTGCAAAACTCTGGCCTTCTAGATTATAGAAGCGAATTGCTCTGGGGTCTTCCCAATCTACAACCACCTGATTTTTAAAATCGGTTCTATACAGATCTAAAGTTACATCCCCTAACCTATTCCACAACGTAAACCCCTGTAGGTAAGAGACTCCAAAATTCCAAGCTATCTCAGGTTCTAAGCCATAAATAGGACCATCTGTATTTAAAATATCTATTTGTCGTGCTGTAGAAAATAATTGCTGGTTTTCTGCAAAAATATTAGCGCTTCGTTTACCTCGACCAAAAGAAGCTCTAAAAGCAGATTTACGCCAAGGCGCGTATTTTAAATGAAATCTCGGTGTTACAAATGTACCCAATAAATTGTGCCTATCGACACGCAAGCCTACCGTAAGATTTAGAAGTTCTAAATTGTTATAGTTATACTCTGCAAAAGCCCCTACTGAATGCTCTTTACGACTAAAAACAGTCGTGTTTACCAATTCATCATACACATCGTTAGTGTAACTTAAACCTGTTTTAATTTTATGTCTAGAATCGCCCAATATGGAATTGTATATGGCATTAGCATAAAAACTATCGTGGTTAATGGTATAAGTATTAAATCCAAAATAAGACGCTTGCTCGTGCTTGCTATATGCGGTTTGCACACCCAAAGTTTGCCATGGTATGTTTGGATTTACATAGCCAAATTTAGTCGCCAATTCGTAACGCCTGGTATCAATTTCGCTGCCCCAGTTATTTGTTGTAAAACGGTCGTGTTCTGGTCTAAAATCAAGCTCGCCTGCCTGTTTCTCATCGTTTAAAAACCTTAAATTAATAAAACTTACCAAACCGCGTTTGGCATTGGTATACTGCCAACGGCTCATAAGATTTATCTGGTGAAAAAGTGGCATATCTAAAAAGCCATCATTGTTATTATCGTGCCTTTGGTTATGCCTGTTACCGTGTATATAAAGTCCTGTATCCCAATGCGCATTTACTTTTGTATTAATATGTGTATTGAGCTCTGTACGTGTACTGGACGCACCGTAAAGGTTTACAAAAAGTGTTTCATCTGTTGTTGGTTTTACAAGCTCTGTATTAATTTGCCCTGCAATGCTCTCAAACCCGTTTACCACGCTACCTGCGCCTTTGGTTATTTGTATACTTTCTACCCAAGTACCAGGAATAAAACTCAATCCATAAGCTTGTGCCGCGCCGCGTATAGAAGGTACGTTTTCTGTAGCTATTAAAATATAGGGCGTTGTTAAACCTAACAGTCTAATTTGTCGTGTACCAGAAACGGCATCTGCAAAGTTTACATCTATAGAAGGGTTGGTTTCAAAACTCTCAGACAAGTTGCAGCATGCGGCTTTTAACAACTCCTTACTATTTACTGTAATTACGTTTTGAGCTTTAAAATAAGAACGTGAGGTCGTTTGCGCTTGCGTGGTTACTAAAACCTCGTTTAGAGTTTCATTGGCTTTTAATGTGTGGGTTATAAACTTTGGAGTTTCTATAGTTAAAGTATCTGTTTTATAACCTACATAACTAATTACAAGTTTTCTGTAGGCCTCCTTATAAGATATTTTAAAGGAACCATCTACATCGGTTACTGTACCCACTCTGGTACCCAACCAAAATACGTTAGCTCCTACCAGTTCTATGGGTGTCCCTTTAGCATCGGCTTCTGTAACACGTCCCGAAATGTGCGTTTGGGCACTCATTAAGACAGGCAAAAAGCTTATGATATATAGTAATGTTTTCAAATTGTATTTAATTTAAGTGGCATGCGGTATATAGCATTGCAATAAACACATCAATCCAAGATTAGCATGGTTAAAGCCATGACTAGCATAATGCTATTTTCTATAAAAGTGGCTTTCGTCATCGGTAAATTAAGTACAGTACCCAGACAAGCACATTGTATGGTTTCCTTTTTTAATAGACTTTGCGTAACGCCAATTGTAGTTATACCTAGAATAAAAAGTGTTAGTACAAGTGTTGCTTTTAGTTCTAAACGCTGTAATAGCATAAGTCCCAATAGTACTTCTATAAAAGGATATGCTTTAGCGTAAAACGGCACGCGTTTGGCAAGGGGATCGTACATTTTAAAAGACATAGCAAATCCTTTTACATCTAATAGCTTAAAAAAGCTAAAAACGATATAAAACAGCCCCATAAAGTCGTACATAAACTGTGATGTTTGCCACGATTTTACGTTTAATAACACGGCTGTAATTAACAAATATGCAAAAATAAGACCTAGTGGGTAGAGTTGCTTTAAGCTGCCTGTTGCCAAGGGATTTTGCAATATTTCCTCATTTTTTGGTACAGCAACCTTATATTTTGGCGGTAAGGCCTCCTGTATTTTCTCTATAGTAACTGGTGCTGTAGTAGTAAGCGTTACCTCAGCGTTTTCTAGATTAACTGTAACGTGTGTAACCTCTGCTATGCGTTGTAATGCTTTTGTAACACTAGCACTACAGCCATTACACGTCATGCCTGTAACTGTATATGTAAGTTTCATGTAATATGTATTTGTAATCGAATTTTAAACTTCTCTAAAATTTAAAAAGGAAGCACTGCTTATTGTGTGTTACAATAGGCAGTCAATAAAATCATATTAAAAATACTTGATCCAATACAAGAATATCTGGGATCAATTTAGGGGGTACGTATTTTTTAGGCTCTAAGAACCGTTTGTATGCATAAATACGCTCTAGAGCTTGGTAACAAACGTGATGTTTTTTTAAGTGTTTTTTGTGAAATGCAACAGGGGCTTGTAGCGAAATTTTTAATTCTTTTTGCCCTTTAATTAAAGTCACTTCATCCTTACAACAAGGATTCGGGCTTAATACAGAAGTATCTGTACCGTGTGCGCAGCACCTTTCCACTTCAGTAAATACCGAAGTATCTACTAAAACATCTCCGCAATAGTGCTTTTGTACCGTAAAGGAAAACGTAGAACATAACACTAAAAGCGCCATACCTATTGCTACTATCTTATATGTTGATGTTACCTTCACATTTCAAAATTACAAAATTCTATCCTAATGTTTTTCATTTTAAAATAGATTAACTTTTATTTTAGGATATACCTATAGCTTATTTAAATTTTCGCTTTTGATAATAAAAAGCAGGCAATAACAGGATTAATACTAAAGGTTGAATTAAAAAACGCCGCACATTAAAAAACAAATAATAGTCTTCTTGCCTAGGATTTATTACAAAATAAAGGTACAGTGGTAATAGTATAAGAAAAGCTATTGCGTATAAAATAGTTGAGAATTTTAAAATACTTAAATCTTTAAATACAACCTGTATTAATGTTAATGATACTAATGTGTTTAACACGTATCTTAGTGTAGTATACCCCACGAGTTTCAGCAACTCGCGTCTTGGACTGTCCAAATACAAATAATCGTTTTGAAAAAATGTGAGATAGGGATCGTAAAATAGCGTGTTCTCGAAAAGACGAATTAGCACAAGTATAATAACAAGCACAATAACACTCAAATAGGTTATAAATTTAGGCATGTTTTGGCTTTAATTTAGAAAATGTATTTACCCAAAACACCCATAATAAAAACACAACACCATAAATTAATGCCGGAAAAATAACGGTGTGCAAAACCACCTCTAACTCTGGGTAATGGTACAAACCAATAGACAATAAAACTATGCGGGCTAAATTTATGCTGTAAATTAATACACTCCCTGCTAAAACATATAATAGTGTCGGTTTTAATCGAGATGCAAACGCTACTATAAATGCTACAAATAAAATTATAATACTAATACCGTTGCACCCCTCTATAACGCGGGCTAAATAATTGCCATTAACTATGAGTTTTATTGAGGGTTCATTTTCATGCGGTAGGGTTTCCGTAGTATATGAAAATGCATTGAGCAGCCCCTTTGTTTGTTGCGCTACCAAATGCGTAAAATAGTCTGGATAGTATGTGCTTGTTTTCGAATATTCTAAATAAAACTTGTAAGCAACCGATAAGGCAAAATAGACCAACAAAAATGTTGTTATAAATCGTACTACAGGTTTAAATTTTATAAAAAGTGCTTTCAAAATATACTATGGGCTTTATAGAATTGCTTTATCGTTTGGTATAAGACAAAACATTGAAAATGCATCGCTACTACAAAATACATCTTTTTAAACTGCTTTTCCAAACTATTTACTAAGCTTTAAAATTAATAGCCATAGCATGTGTGTGTTTACCTGTATGCTAAGCGCTGTTAACAAATCTATAATTTAGTTAAAAAAACGTTACTTTTTTAAAACCATTCTAAGTTGTATTTCTTTATGAAATAGCTACTTTTGCAAATATTTTTAAAACACAGAGGATAACCTCTTGATAAACAACATAATCACATCCTAAACAGAGGAGTTTAAAACAACATTTAAAAACATGAGCAACGAAAAAACCATTAAATCAGCACTAATATCTGTATTTAGTAAAGACGGTTTAGAGCCTATTGTAAAAGAGTTAGATAAACAAGGGGTTACTATTTATTCAACTGGTGGTACAGAAAAATTCATTAACGATTTAGGCATTAAGGTTGTTCCTGTAGAGGATGTTACATCGTACCCTTCTATATTAGGCGGTCGTGTAAAAACATTACACCCAAAGGTTTTTGGTGGTATTTTAAACAGACAAAACCACGATGGCGATGTGGCAGAATTGGCGGAATATGAGATTCCTCAAATTGATGTTGTTATTGTAGACTTATATCCTTTTGAAAAGACTGTCGCTTCTGGTGCAAGTCATCAAGACATTATAGAAAAAATTGATATAGGTGGTATTTCATTAATTCGTGCCGCCGCTAAAAATTATGCAGATGTTATTTGTGTCTCTTCTGTTACCGATTATGCTGAGTTTTTAGAGCTTATTTCTGCTAATAACGGCAGTATTTCTGAAGCTGATAGAAAGCGTTTTGCAGGAAAGGCTTTTAATGTGTCTTCGCATTACGATTCTGCTATTTTCAATTATTTTAATCAGAATAACGAAGAAACCGTTTTAAAACTTAGTGAAACTAAAGGTAAAACTTTACGTTATGGAGAAAATCCACACCAGAAAGGCGTGTTTTTTGGAGATTTTGATGAATTATTTACCAAATTACACGGTAAAGAACTAAGTTACAACAACCTCTTAGATGTAGATGCTGCTGTAAACTTAATGCTAGAGTTTAAAAACGATGCACCTACATTTGCCATTTTAAAACACAACAATGCTTGCGGTTTAGCGCAACGTGATAACTTACACCAAGCTTATATCGATGCTTTAGCTGGAGATCCCGTATCGGCTTTTGGTGGAGTGCTTATTAGTAATACTGAAATAGACTTGGCTACCGCAGAAGAGATTCATAAATTATTTTGTGAGGTTGTTATTGCTCCTTCTTTTGCTAATGATGCTTTAGCTGTACTTCAAGGAAAAAAGAACAGGATTTTACTAAAAATCCATGATATAGACATGCCACAAACTAATGTACGCAGCTGTTTAAATGGTATTTTGGTACAAGACAGAAATAACATTACAGATACTGCTGAAGGTTTAAAAGCAGTAACTAACACTAAAGCAACTGCGGCACAGATAGACGATTTATTATTTGCGTCTAAAATATGTAAGCATACAAAATCTAACACCATTGTTTTGGCAAAAAACAAACAACTTTGCGCTAGTGGCACGGGCCAAACAAGCCGTGTAGATGCTTTACAACAGGCTATACACAAGGCAGGTTCTTTTAATTTCGATTTAAATGGTGCTGTTATGGCTAGCGATGCCTTTTTTCCGTTTCCAGATTGTGTGGAAATAGCCAATAACGCGGGTATAACTGCTGTTATTCAGCCTGGAGGCTCTATTAAAGACCAATTAAGCATCGACTATTGTAACGCTAATAGTGTTGCTATGGTAATGACAGGTACGAGACACTTTAAGCACTAGAAGCTTCAATCCCTATAATTGTAAAAAGAGCACTTGTTAAGGAGTGCTCTTTTTTTATGCACTATAAACATGAGTTTATATGCTACATCTGTTAAAACAAGGTTGGTTACAAGATGTATTTTATATATGTTTAATTCGGTTTACCCAACTTATAGCTAAAGTTACTACTCGATAAAAACCTAAGCATAGCCATCATAGTTGCTTTTTTCTTGAACCTGAAAAAAACAATGTATTACAACAATTACAAATAGTACAAAGTACTATATAGACGTTATCATAATAATACGGTATATCAAGATACAAAGCTGAGCGATAACTGCTGCCATTAGCGCATAGATAAAGTAGTCCGTTTTTTTACGTTCTGTAATATTCATATTTCGTTTCGATTTTTGATCCCATTTCTTTCTTGAAAACATGCCATGATGTTTTTCGTTTTACATAGGTCTAAATTACTGATAAACAGCAATCAGTATTTAGAAATAGTCATAAAACAGGAAATTAGGGTCATGAATCCGTAAATTAACATCATGTAAAGAATGGCTGGATATTTTGTTGCCTGTAAACGTAGTAAGGTGGCTATACACAGACAGGCTAAGTGCCTACATTTCAATAAGAAAAACCAATAGCAGTAAGACTATGCGATATACAAACAAAACTTCGCGTCCCTGTGCTTTCTTTTTTAATGCCTTATGTTAAAAAAGGAATCCTTAACGAGAGCTGAGCTTTATTTTTTGCCTTAGACTAGCAAAAAACACTTCAATTAAACAAAATCTAGAATTTTCGCTAGAATCAAAAAAGTTTAAATCACTTCATTTGTAACAAATTAATAGCCGTAAAGCAAAGCGTATTATTTTAGTGTCCTGATGCGTTTTAAAATGTCTTTATAAGTATCGCTAAGTATCGCTTTGTGTTGGCCAGAAAGTACTATAAGATTATCACTAGGTACTATTTCTGTAATTTTTTCGGTATTAACTATAAAGTTTCTGTGGGTGCGGCTAAACCTGTTTTTATCCAAAAACTTTAAAATTTTTGTCAATGAAATTAAAATGACAAATTTTTCATCTTCTGTTATAATATTGCAGTACTTCTCTTCAACTTCAATATAAATAATAGATTTTGTAAGTACTTTTTTTAAAGCCTTCCCCTTTTTAATAAATAAGTAATCCTCGCTTATTATAGTGTCTTCTTCCTCTCCCAAAAACACATCGGCTTGTTTGTAAAATTTTTCTACTGCTGTTTCCAGAGCATATAAAATTTCCAGCTCGTTAAAGGGTTTCATAAGGTAACTAAACGGCTGGGTAAGTTTAGCACGTTCAAATAAGGCCCTATCTGTAGAACTGGTTAAAAATACGAATGGTTTCGAGCTATTGGGGTCTAGATTTATGGTTTCGGCAAATGCAATACCTTCTGGATTGCCGTTTAAAAAAATATCTATTATGGCAATATCTATAGGGTGCTTGTGGTACAGCTCTAAAGCCTCTTTAAAGTTTGTAGCTATGGCCACAACAGTATAACCATTGGCTGTTAAAGTGGCAACCAAGGGTTTACTTTCCTCTGGCCTGTCCTCTATAACTAAAACGTTAATATTTTGCATTTAGGTGGTTTTTGGTAAAGATACAATCATTTTAGTCCCTTTTCCTAATGTACTCTCTATAGAAAACACCCCATTATTTTTTTGTATGTAAGATTTACAAAGTTGTACCCCTCAATACGGCACTCGACAAAGTCGTAACGATAGCGATCTCTCGGACGCGAGCTGTAAGTTTTATATTTGAAATGACACAAAACATATTTTATAAGTTATCTTTCCTCAAATACTAAAGCATGTAATGATTTTAAAAGATGTGTTCACTTTTGTTGAAGATAAACATTACAATCTCTATACAATTATCGTTTTTAACTTTATAGATTAAAGAGTTGTGTTTATTGATAACACATTTGTGAAGTCCTTCAAAAATAGATTTAGGACAAATGTGATTATGAAATTCTATCTTATTAATTGACTTACTTGTAATTCAAACGTATCAACTACAGAAATATTCCATTTTTCAAATAGTTGTTCAATAGCATCAAGATAAGTCTGTTTAGCAGAAGCTGCCCAAATAATTTGCATTAACTCCTTTGCCTTAATTGTTCAATTTTTTGTCTAACAACTTGTTGAACTTGCTCATGAGTTAATGTATTACCATCTTTTAAATCTTGTAATCCTTTGTCAATAGCGTTTTTTTGTGAAGTCGTTAATTCATCATACCAATCAGTAGTTGTAGACTGAGAACTAAGAAGTTCTTTTAACTTACTGATAATACTGCTATCTTGAAGATGAACAATTTTTTGTATTAAATGATATTTTTCTGCTTGAATATCCATATCTTAACTAAGATACAAAATTCACGAACACCCTAAACTTATTTCGTAGTTTTACAGTAAAAATAATGCAATACATCTTCAAATTATTTAACTGTGTTAAATTTCAATGCGTGTTATTTATTTGATAGTTCTAAAATGCAATGACTGTTATTATGAATTAGGTGGTCTTTGGCAAAGCCACAATCATTTTAGTCCCTTTTCCTAATGTACTCTCTATAGAAAACACCCCATTATTTTTTTGTATGTAAGATTTACAAAGTTGTACCCCTAACCCCGTACCTATAATATCTTCGTTTTCTTTTTTTGCTAAGTTTGGGGTATCTCGTAGCAGTGTTGCTACAGTATCTGCACTCATGCCTAAGCCCGTATCTTCTACAATTAAATTACAAAAATCTCTGCTTACAGTCGTATAGATTTTAATCTGCCCATTGGGTTTAGAAAATTTGATTGCATTATCTAACAGGTTACGTAATATAATTTTCAAAGATTCTTGGTCGGCTAAGACCTTGGCAGTCTTTAACACACTATTTTCGAAAGTTAAGCCTTGGTCTTCTAATAAAGGTTTATAATTGTGAGAAACCTGTTCTGTAATAAAAAACAAACGCAACGGCTCTATATAAAAATACGACTGTTTGGTTTGTAATAATGCCCAATGCAATAGGTTATCTAACAGATTATAAGCTCCATTTACAATACCACTGTTACGTTGCAACAAGGTATCTAAAGCAGACAAATTATTGGCTTCTAAATTCGATAGCAATTTGGCGTTACTTGTTTTTAGCGCGTTTACAGACGATCGTAAATCGTGACTCACTATAGAGAATAACTTATCTTTTGTAGCATTTAAAGCATCTAAAGTCTCTTTTTGTGCGACAATAATCTTGTGAGTTTTGTTTTTTTCTTTGTAAAAATAAAAGGTAACCCCCAATAGAATCAATAAAGTTAGTGCCGAATACAACAGTCCATTACGTTCTACCTCTTTGGCCTTGTTTTCAACTTGTAATAAATCGACTTCCTGCTGCTTTTGTTTTACCGCAAATTGCTTTTCGAGTTGGGCTACCTCGTAGATTTTATTTTGATTGTTTAGGGAGTCCTTCCATTGTTCGGCTTCTTTACGATAAGCTAAGGCTTTTTTGTAGTTGTTGCGGTTTTCTTCTACTACGGCCATGTTTCGTGCAGTAGCTAGTTTAGTTTGAAAATTATTTATTTTTTTAGAAAGTTGATACGCTTTTTCAAAATAAGGAATTGCTAAATTGTCTTTGTATTGCTCGTAATATAAATTAGCTAAATTTCCATAAGAATTAATTATATTTATGGTGTCTTTTATTTTTTCGTGTAGTTCTTTATTTTTTAATAAATATTCTTCAGCTTTATTAAAATGACCTAAATGCAAATTAGATATAGCCAAATTAGATAAAATCACATTTCTATTTATATACTTATACTTTTCATTGTCTAATATTAGTAACGGTTTTAAAAAATAAATTGCATCTTCATACTTCTTCATTTCTAATGATAATTGCCCCATATGCATTTTAACCAGATCAAAATAATCAAAATCAAGTGATATCAATTCAAATTCTTTTTGAGCTTCCTTAAAAAGTTTCTTCTTTTTAAAAGTAAATCCTCTAAAGTAATGCAAAAAATCACCTATATCTGTTTGAATACTTGTTTTATCTAATTGCTTACTAGTGTAAATCAAAGTAGAATCCCACTCTTTATCAATAAAAAAACTTGATGCTTTAATGAAAAAAAAAACTTCATTATGCTTATCCGCTTTTCTCTTTACTATAGAATTAAAAAAAAGCTCTTCATTATTTTTTTGAGAAAAAACTAAAGCATTGACAAACAATATAAATAGTAGACTTGTTGTTTTAGTATTAAATGTTTCCATTGTACAAAAACCCCATAAACTTTAAAAAAATCATGGGGCTATTTTTGTTTTGCTGTAAGGCCGCTATTACCTTCCCATTACAGTAGTCCAAGTCCCTCTAGAAGTCTCAGGATCCTCATCCCAAAGGAAGGCACAAACATGTTTTATTTCTTTTGGCACATCCTTTAAAGTAATATCGACACGATACCCTTGAAACTTCTTAGCTTTTTTCTCTTCTGCGTTGTAAACAATAAACAAATCGAGCTGTGGTAATCCTGAACCTGAAATTACAGATTGACAAGTCACGAAAATACTTTCAGGGTCTACATTTTCCGAAGCAGCTATAAATACAATAGCACTCACTTTTATTTCGCACTCATTACCCTTTGCTTGTATAAGAGGTTGTAGAGGCTGTGTAGTAGGAGTTTTAAAGTCGAAAGTAATTTGTGCATCATCTAATTTTTTTACGCTTACACTATCATGTGGCACTTTTACTCCTGGTGGTTTAATTTCTGAATTGGTTGTACTCATTTTTAATCTATTTTAATTAATTATTAAGGTTAATGCCCCTAAGTAAATAATAATTTTGATAATTACGCACAAAAACATAAAAAACACTTTAGATTTATGATAATTAATTCAATTTTAATGGGAATAAACTTATAAAACACAATTAGACTCTATAAAATAGCATTCTATTAACGCTTTTAAAGTAATTATACATCCGCATGTATTCCTAAAACCAAAATTAGTTTAAAAAGCATTGTTATTAAGCTCTATAATAGATTTTTAAATTTTAAAATACTTTGTTTTTAAACAAAGTAAAAATAGATGCCTAAACACAAATTAGACAAACTGCTTTTATATTAGCATTTTGAATATGATATCCTTAAATATTTACTAACTTTTATTACTTTTACGGGATTCGTTTTAAAACTACTAATAGCCAATGGGTTTTTTTGATTTCTTAACCGAGGATATTGCCATCGATTTAGGTACAGCAAATACTTTAATTATTCATAATGACAAAGTTGTGGTAGATGCCCCATCTATTGTTGCAAGAGATAGAGTCTCTGGGAAAATTATAGCTGTTGGCCAAGAAGCCAGCTTAATGCAAGGCAAAACCCACGAAAACATTAAAACCATTCGCCCTTTAAAAGATGGTGTTATTGCAGATTTTGATGCTTCCGAGCAAATGATTAGTATGTTTATAAAAAACATCCCTGCATTAAAAAAACGCTTTTTTACTCCAGCGCTACGTATGGTAATTTGTATTCCTTCTGGAATTACAGAAGTAGAAATGCGTGCGGTAAAAGAAAGTGCCGAACGTGTAAATGGTAAAGAAGTATACCTAATACACGAGCCAATGGCTGCTGCTATTGGTATTGGCGTAGACATTACACAACCTAAAGGAAACATGGTGGTAGATATAGGTGGTGGTACTACCGAGATTGCTGTTATAGCTCTTGGCGGTATTGTTTGCGATAAATCTGTTAAAATTGCGGGAGACGTATTTACTAACGATATTGTGTATTACATGCGTACGCAACACAACTTGTATGTTGGAGAGCGTACCGCAGAAAAAATTAAAATACAGATTGGTGCAGCTACCGAAGATTTGGAATTAGCACCAGAGGACATGAGCGTTCAAGGTCGTGATTTGCTTACGGGTAAACCAAAACAGGTTTCTATATCCTACCGAGAAATTGCAAAAGCTCTGGATAAATCGATTTTGCGTATAGAAGATGCTGTTATGGAAACCTTGGGGCAAACTCCTCCAGAATTGGCGGCCGACATTTACAATACAGGAATTTACTTAGCGGGTGGTGGCTCTATGCTACGTGGTTTAGACCAACGCTTGTCTCAAAAAACAGACCTGCCTGTTTACATTGCCGAAGACCCTTTACGTGCCGTAGTGCGTGGTACAGGCATCACACTAAAAAACTTACCAAAATATAAAAGTGTATTGATAAAATAGAGGCTAAAACATGCAACAAATTCTTAATTTCATAATAAGGAATAAAAACTTTTTGTTGTTCTTATTACTCTTTGGCATTTCTATATTATTTACCATTCAATCGCATTCTTACCATCGCAGTAAGTTTATCAATTCTGCCAACTTTGTAACGGGCAGCATATACAATACCGCTAATGGTGTAAGTGCTTATTTCAATTTAAAATCTCAAAATGTTATTCTTGCAGAAGAAAACAAACGTTTAAATCAGCTTTTATTTAACGCTTATAAAGACACCAGTACTACCAATCTAAACACAAACGTAAATTATAAGCTTACCAACGCAGAAGTTATTAGAAACAGTTACAATGCTGCAAATAACTTTTTACTAATAAACAAAGGCGTAAACGATAGCATAAAAGAAGATTTTGGTGTAACATCTTCTTTGGGTATTATTGGTATTATAGATCATATTTCTGGAAATTATGCCACCGTAATTTCTATTTTAAATTCTAAGAGTAGAATAAGTGCAAAATTGAAGAAGACAAGCCATTTTGGTTCGCTTACTTGGAATGGAAAATCGCCAAACATTATACAGCTAACCGACGTGGAAAAAACAGCGCCTGTTTTAGTGGGCGACTCTATTGTAACGTCTGGGCGTTCTTCCATTTTCCCTAAAAATATTCCTGTTGGCACTGTTATAAACAAAACTTTAGATGCCACAGAGAACTTTTATAGTATAGACGTAAAACTATTTAACGACATGACGAATATAGAACACGTTTATATTATAAAAAATATGGATAAAACAGAAATAGACTCGTTATTAGAAGCCGCTAATGAATAGTATAACCACAAAACATAGCTTTAAATTTATACTACTTGTTATACTTCAAGTTACCCTGTTTAATCACATTAACTTTTTAGGCTATATAAACCCTTACGTCTATATTTTGTTTGTTATTTTTTACCCTACAAACAACAGTAGAGTGGTGTTTATGGTTACCAGCTTTTTTTTAGGTTTAGCAGTAGACCTTTTCTCAGACTCTGGAGGCATACATGCCGCGGCAGCAGTAACCATAGCTTATTTAAGGCCCGGCTTTTTAAAATCTGCTTTCGGTACGCTGTACGAGCACAACCATGTAAAATTCGATAATACAGATTTTGGTGCAAAATTTATTTATACAACACTATTAACCCTAATACATCATTTTGTTTTATTTACTTTAGAAATTTTTAGTGCTACGAGAATACTACACATCCTTCAAAAAACGTTATTCTCTAGTAGTTTCACTATCTTAATGTTACTATTAATTTCTGTTATTTTTAGCCGTAAAACACAATGAGACAACTTCTTTTATTTTTATTAGTTATTCTTACTGGAGTAACGTTTATAGGCAGATTGTTTTACCTGCAAATCTATAAAGGTACTTCTAACAGTTTATACGAAGATAATGCGCTTAGAAAAGTTTGGAATTACCCTAAACGAGGATTTGTTTACGACAGGAACGGTGCGCTTTTAGTTGGTAACCAACCCTCTTACGATGTTATGGTTATACCACGAGAGGTAGATAGTTTTAACGTTGAAGAGTTTTGTAATTTGCTAAAAATATCTAAAGCAACTTACCAAAAAAAATTACAACGCGCTAAACGTTACTCTACAAGGTTAGCCTCGCCTTTTGTACCCCAGCTTTCTAAAGAAGATTATGCCGTTCTTCAAGAAAAAATGCGAAAATACAAAGGGTTTTACATACAGAAAAGGCCTTTAAGAAAATACCAAACCACCATTGGTGCTAATGTTTTAGGTGATATTGGAGAGGTTAATAACAGAGATATTAAAAGAGACCCTTATTACCAATTAGGCGATTTAAAAGGCAAGCAAGGTGTTGAGGCGTCTTATGAAGCTATTTTAAGAGGCAGAAAAGGTATTAAATTGATACAAAAAGACCGTTTTAACAGAGATATTGGCCCCTATAAAGAAGGGAAATACGATACACTCCCTGAGCAAGGTAAAGACATTACCATAACCATAGATGCCAAATTGCAAGCTTATGGCGAATTGTTAATGGAAAATAAGCGCGGTGGGGTAATTGCTATAGAACCTGCTACAGGCGAAATTTTAGCTATGGTTGCAGCTCCTACTTACGACCCTAATATTTTAATTGGTAGAGAACGGTCTAAAAACTTTACCAAGCTTTATAACGATTCTATTGCCAAACCCTTATTTAATAGGAGTTTGCAAGGTGTTTACGAACCTGGTTCGCCTTTTAAGCTTATGAATGCCTTGATTGGCTTACAAGAAGGTGTTATTACTAAAGATGATAAGGTGACTTGTTATGCAGGTTATAAATACGGAAATCGGTTTATGAAATGCCACTGTTACAGGGGCAGACGTAATGATTTAACCTCTGGCATACAAGAATCTTGTAACGCTTATTTTGCTACAACCTACCGAAAAATTTTAGATAAAAACGGTAATGCTTCTGAAGGTATAGACACTTGGAGCAAACATGCTAAAAGCTTTGGTTTAGGTAGCTTTTTAAACAACGATTTATTTGTTGGCCAAAAAGGGCGTATTCCAGATCGAGCCTACTACCAACATATTTACCCTAAAACGTTTTATTCCACCTATACCATATCTAATGCCATTGGCCAAGGAGAAGTAGCCACCACCCCCATACAACTGGCAAACATGACGGCTGGTATAGCCAACAGAGGTTTTTACTATACACCCCATATTATTAAATCCATACAAAACGATACGATACCTCGTTTTTTTACAACTCCAAAGTACACCACTATAGACAGGCCTCATTTCGAACCTGTAATAGAAGGCATGCATAGGGTATATACCAATGGTACTGCTAAATTTTTGCAGGTAAAGGGTATCGATATTTGTGGTAAGACGGGTACTGTAGAAAATTTTGCCATTATAGACAGTGTAAGAACACAGCTTACAGACCACTCTATTTTTGTGGCATTCGCACCAAAAGACGATCCTAAAATAGCAATTGCTGTTTTTGTTGAAAATGGCTATTGGGGTAGCCGCTTTGCTGGTAAAGTAGCCAGTTTAATGATAGAAAAGCACATTAGAGGCCACATTACCAGAACAGATCTTGAGGAGTGGTTATTAAAACACAGTTTAGAAAACGAGTACGCCAAGCCTTATTCTGGTAAACCATTTGCTATAAATGGGCGTACACAATTGCAAATTGTAGAAGAACAAGAGTATTACAAACTAAAACAACGCTTAAAAAATTTAAATACAGTTGTAAATTAATGCTTAGAAATACAAACAAACATTATAGATTCGATTGGATAACTATACTTATATTTTTAGTGTTGGTTGGTTTTGGCTGGCTTAATATTTTATCGGCTTCGCAAACAGGAGACGCTATCCATTATTTCGATACAGCTCAACCTTACGGCAAACAGCTTGTTTTTATAGTGTTAACTTTTGGCATTATTATAACCTTATTGGCTTTAGACACAAAGTTTTACGAGCGGTTTTCTAGTGTTATATATATTGTTTCCATGCTCTCCTTAGTAGGTCTTTTTCTGTTTGGAAAAAACGTAAATGGTGCTACCTCTTGGTATGGCATAGGCGGGTTTACCATACAGCCCAGTGAGTTTGCCAAAGCAGCAACTGCGCTGGCTGTGGCTAAATTTGTAAGCGATTTAAATACAGACATTAATAGGCTAAAAGACCAGCTACAAACCTTTACCATAATTGCATTGCCTGCATTTCTGGTACTGTTACAAAACGACACTGGAAGTACAATAGTTTATGCGGCCTTTATATTTGTATTGTACAGAGAAGGCTTGTCTCAAATATACCTTTACACAGGCCTATTTGTGGTTATTATAGCTGTTTTGGCTCTAAAATTTGGCGCTTTGGTTGTAGCTTCTGGTGTTTCCGTTTTAATATTGATTTTCTATTATTTCAACAGAAAAAAAGTTACATTACTACAAACGCTTGGCATTATTACCTTTGGTTGTGTTTTGGCATTCGGCATTAAATTTTTCTATGAAAGTATTTTAAAACCACACCAACAAGACCGTATAAGTTTATGGCTTCGTCTAGAAAAAGATCCTGAAAAGCTGGAACAAATGAAACGTACATTTGCTTATAACCTCAACGAATCTGAAAAAGCCATTAGCTCTGGTGGATTTCTAGGCAGAGGCTTTTTGGAAGGCACAAGAACTACAGGAAAGTTTGTACCCGAACAACATACCGACTATATTTTTAGTACAGTAGGAGAAGAATGGGGCTTTTTAGGATCTGGCATTGTTGTTTTGCTTTTTGTTTTGCTCATACTGCGTATTTTACATTTGGCAGAACTTCAAAAAACACAATTTAGCAGAGTTTATGGCTATTGTGTTGCTGCAATTATCTTTATTCATTTTTTAATAAACATAGGTATGGTTATGGGGCTAATACCTACCATAGGTATACCGCTACCCATGTTTAGTTACGGCGGTTCGGGGCTTTGGGCATTTACCATTCTTTTATTTATTTTTATTAAGTTAGACTCTAACCGTATTAACGAATGGTAGGTGTAAAAATGGTTTACATAAAAACTATTACTCTTGTTGTTACACTTGTACTGCTGCTATTTACCAGCTGTTCAAGTTCTAAAAATATTACAGAAACTGGGTTTTCCAAAACAACTGCAAAACTTATTATGAGTGCAGACCATTTAAAACCCATGCGGGTTCTAAAAATTACTCAAAAAAAGGATTCTTTAGTTTTAAGGCAAAAAAGCAGCACTGTAATTCCAGATAAGAACAACATTGTGCTGCGTAACTTTATAAAACGTTTGTATGCTACCGTTACAGACAGTGCTTCTATGGGCGTGGGCATAGCTGCACCCCAAGTTGGGGTTTTAAAACAAATTATTTGGGTACAACGTTTCGATAAGCCAGATTTTCCTTTTGAAGTTTATTTAAACCCTAAAATAGAGAATTACTCTAAAAGCAAGCAAACCGTAAAGGAAGGCTGTTTGTCTATACCAAACAGGTCTGAGACTTTAAACACGCGTGCCGAAAACATCTTGCTAACCTACCACACACTAGAAAACAAACAGCTTACCGAAAGCGTTTCTGGGTTTACCGCTGTTATCTTTCAACACGAAATAGACCATTTAAATGGCATTCTCTACCTCGACCACTTACAGAGAGACATCGCAAACACTCTACAACAGTAATACTTCCTGCCTATTTTTTAAGCTCTAATTTTTCAGCAAAATAATCGCAAAAATCTTTCATACTTGCTGTCATTTTTTCATCTTGTGTGGCCCTTTGAAAAGTATTGGCCATAGCCAACAACGTTTGGTGAAAAAATATTTTCATATCGTCTACAGGCATATCTTTAGTCCATAAATCTATACGTAACATTTCCTTAGCCTTATCATCCCAAACAGACAACATCATAGCTTTAGCTTCCTCGTTAGAAATACCGCCATCTTGAGCCGTCCAAGATAATTTTTCAGGAACACGGTTTTCATCTAGCTCAACGTTTAATTCAATTTTAGATTGTATGGTTTTTGCCATTATTTACGGGGTTTAAATTTAGAATTATCGAAAATTACTTTCGGTTTTGTTTTTAACATGTCTTTTAAAGAGACCTCGTTATGCGCCATATAAGCATTTACAATTTGCCAACCAATGTACTGCCCTATTTTCCCTGGGGAATCGCCATCTATTTCAGCAAGATAAAATTTACTAAAAGGGGCTGGTTTAATAAAGCGCACTGGCAGCTTGGTATCTGTACTAAACAGCAATTCTCTTTCAACAAAATATCGCCAAATGTAATGCTCGTTTAATTTTGCCCATTCCAATTGCTCTGGTGTATAACCTATATGTTGCTCTGCCGTTTTGTGTGGCAGCATTGTGGCACTAAAATACAATTGCTTGCCGTAGTATACCATTTCATCTAGTAACGTTCTCCGTTCTTCTTGGTATATGTAACGGTCTGCGTAAGCTTTAGAAAGGTCTACTGTTATTTGGTGTGCCTCGAAGTTTTCCCGTATAAATTTTTGTATGCCCTCGTAAAAACGATGGTCTTTCCCTAAATAAGTATCTAAAGCTATTAACGCTAAACCCTCTGTAACAATTACACTATTTCTATAATCTACCATAGAGGTGGTTGTAATAATTCGTGGAGGTTGAAATTCTGGAAAATAATATTTTATGTGGTTAAACAAGGATACAATATCTTTCTGTAAAGCTGCCGTCGTTTTATACGTGGCGTTTACCTCTGCTACCAATTCTTGTTGTATGGTATCTTTATTTCGAGAGAGCCATAGAGAATCTTTATCCGTTCCAGAAAACATAAACGGATATTCTGCTCTAATTTCAGGTAAGTTATCTGCTGTAGCTTGAGCCAAAATTTGGTCGAAACGCTCTATTGTAACCTTAGTATCTATAGCTGCGATGTTGTTTTCAAGAGTATGCTCTTGCTTACAGGCGTGCAGCATAAAAAGTAAACCGATTACAAACACTAGTTTTTTCATTGAAACAAAAGGCTATAAATTTTTATTAATAGGGTGTATGCTTTATTTTTGTACAAAGGTACTATTCTCTGAATTAAATTCACTTTATATGCAAACAGAAAAAGTTGTAGATTACATTGTAAACTGGTTAAAAGATTACGCTACTAAAGCAGGTGTTAATGGTTTTGTTGTAGGTGTTTCTGGGGGCATTGATTCTGCTGTAACCTCAACCCTATGTGCAAAAACAGGTTTAAACGTATTATGTGTTGAAATGCCCATACACCAAGCCGAAAGCCATGTGTCTCGTGCCCACGAGCATATTGCACAACTTAGAGCGCGCTTTGAAAATGTTGATGATACGCGAGCAGATTTAACTCCCGTTTTCGAATCTTTTAAAAGTGAAATTTTTATGGATGGCGAACAAGCGACTATAGATATGGCATTGGCCAATACTAGAGCACGTTTAAGAATGACGACATTGTATTATTATGCTGGCCTATATGGTTTGTTAGTTGCTGGTACAGGTAATAAAGTTGAAGATTTTGGAGTTGGCTTTTATACAAAGTATGGTGATGGTGGTGTAGATTTAAGCCCAATTGCAGATTTATTAAAATCTCAAGTGTACACTATTGGCGCCTACTTAAATGTACCTGAATCTATTATAAAGGCTGCTCCTAGCGATGGCTTATTTGGAGATGCCAGAAGCGACGAAGACCAAATTGGCGCCTCATACCCAGAACTGGAGTGGGCTATGCAAATGGATGAAAAAGGTAAAACTGCGTCTGATTTTGAAGGCAGACAACAAGATGTTTTTAAAATTTATAAGCGCTACAATACCAGCAATAAACATAAAATGACACCAATACCCGTTTGTGAGATTCCGATTAATTTTGTGTAGGTATTGCATTATATAATAAATTTTATTACTTTTGTCCTATAGGAGGACTCTCAATCATGACTCTCTCAAAAAATATAGTTTAATGTCATGATATTAAAACCCTAAGAATTATGATAAAATTATTAATTGCAGACCCACACCCTATTGTTAGAAAAGGATTAGAACATTTATTTTCAGCTTCGTCTGATGTAAAGATTGTAGGAACCGTTGACAATGGAGAAGCCGTATTAGAATTTCTAAAAAAAGAACCCGTTGATGTTATTTTGGCAGAAATTGATTTACCAAAACTTAATGGCTTAACAGTTTTAAGACACTTAAAAACTGAATACCCAGACATTAAAACGCTTATGTTAAGTGCGCAACCTGAAAACGTTTATGGATTTAACTCTATAAAAGCTGGTGCCGCTGGATACATTTCTAAAACAGAAAATGTAATTATTTTAAGCGAAGCTGTTACTAAAGTTTACCATGGTGGTATACACTTAAGTAATGCCTTAACACAAGAGCTTGCTTTTGGTAATAGAGTGAACAAAAATGGTACATTCTTTAAAAAATTATCTACCAGAGAAACTGAAGTTTTAAAACTTTTAGCTATCGGTAAGAAAAACAAAGAAGTATCTCAAGAGTTAGACATTAACGAAAAAACTGTAAGTACTTACAAAGCTCGTTTAATGAAAAAGCTTAAAGTGGATAATATGGTAGATTTAGTAAATCAAGCTAAGTTACTAGAATTATAATACACGATTAAGCTTTCTAGAGAGTAGCATTTTTAAGCCAGAATAATCTTTTACTTCTTCTAGTACTGCCCTATTAATTTCCGATTTGTGTTCCAATGTTTTTTGTTGAAACTCGAACACCTTTTGGTCTATTAAAAAGCAACGAAGACTTAAAATGGTTTCGCTTACCAACTGTGCAACAGTATGCGATTTCTCTTTAGGAAAAATATCCATTCGATGCCAATCATCTAAGGTATAACGCTCATCCTCCATTAAAATATTTGTTATTTCATTGGCTGTATTGGCATCGACTGTATTAATAAACGTTTTCAGCTCAAAGGTTTCATCTTGATTTAAACGGTCTATTATTGTGTAATAAAGGTCTTTAAACTGTGAGTTTGAAAATTCCATCTCATCGTCCTGTAGGTCTAAATATACTTTCTCGAACACACGTGCTTGTTGTACAACAGGCTCTAGCTCCAAATCTCCTTTTTCTGTCTCTTTAAGTACAAGGTCCTCAAAATCTTCAACCTTATCTCCGTATAACAATAGAATTTCTATAATTTTACGCTCCAATACATACTGCACATCTACTTTTTTTACGGGCTGTTCGTGCTTTATAACCTGAAAGCGCTCTTGTTTTTGTGGTGTTTTTTTAGCGTCTTCTTTTTCTGTTTTTTGATTTATTTGCGCCAAAGTTGTAAACAACACACTTTCGCTTATATCCATTATTCGTGCACACTCTTGGATGTAAACTTCTTTCTTTATTGTATCTGGTATTTTAGAAATACTGTTTACAATATCTCTAATGGTTTCTGCTTTTTTTATGGGGTCGTTTTTCGAGCCTTCGTACAATACATTGGCTTTAAACTGTATAAAATCTTTAGCATTGGTTTCTAAATACGTTTGTAAGGCTTCCAAATCATTCTTTTTGGCAAAACTATCTGGATCTTCGCCTTCTGGAAATGTACATACCTTTACATTCATGCCTTGTTCTAGTATAAGATCTATACCACGAAGCGATGCCCGCATACCCGCTGCATCACCATCGAACAGTACCGTTATATTTTTTGTAAGTCGGTTTATAAGCCGTATTTGCTCAGACGTTAGCGCTGTTCCAGAAGAAGATACTACGTTGGTAATTCCGGTTTGGTGAAATTGGATAACATCTGTGTACCCTTCTACCAAATAACAGTTGTCTTCTTTGGCTATACTTTGTTTCGCATTATAAATACCATAAAGCACTTTACTTTTATGATAAATATCGCTTTCTGGAGAGTTTAAATATTTGGCTGCTTTTTTATCTGCGATTAAAATACGTCCACCAAACCCCAGAATACGACCGCTCATACTTTTAATAGGAAACATTACTCTTCCCTTAAAACGGTCGAATCGTTTTTCGCCTTTTACAATACTTAGCCCCGTTTTTTCCAAAAACTCTAATTGGTAACCTTGTTTTAAAGCTTCGTCTGTAAACGCCTGCCATTCGTTTAAGGAGTAACCTAAATCGAAAGTCTTGATGGTTTCGGGCGTAAAACCACGTTCTTTAAAGTAACTTAAACCTATAGATTTACCTTGGTCTGTTTTATGTAAAATCTTTTGAAAATACGTATTTGCAAAATCACTCACCAAATACAAACTCTCGCGCTCGTTAGCGGCTTCTTTTTGCGCATTACTTTGCTCGGTTTCTTCTATTTCTATATTGTATTTTCTAGCCAGGTATTTTATGGCCTCGGGATAAGTAAAATGTTCGTGTTCCATTAAAAAAGCAACTACATTCCCCCCCTTTCCAGTACTAAAATCTTTCCAAATTTGCTTTACAGGAGACACCATAAAACTAGGAGAACGCTCGTCGCTAAAAGGGCTTAAGCCTTTATAATTACTTCCCGCTTTTTTTAGTTGCACAAAATCGCCTATAACCTCTTCTACTCTAGAGGTTTCAAAAACCTGATCTATGGTGGTTGCTGATATCAAAATACCTGTAGTGTCTAATTTTAATTAATAGTGTTGCCTTCTAGAACAGTTTGTGTGTTAAAAAACACCTTAACAACACGCCCCTTCTTACAGACCTAAAATACATTGTAAATGTACTGTAAAGTATCCATTTTAAAAATGAAATTTGCCTAAGACGTCTTAATCTAATGCTAATAGGCTCGTCTTAAGGCGCTCTACAAAATCATGAATTTCTTTTATATTATAAGCTGCAAAGCCTATTCTAATCGCATTATGCCCTGTGCCTGCCATATCGTAACGTTGCCATTCTGGAATTATCAATTTAACATCTAAGGCTTTTTTAGCTACAGCATCCCAAGTGTATTTTTTGTGTAATACTGCCCATATAGCCATACCGCCTTTAGGAACTTCAAAAGAAAAATATGCTTCCAATTCCGTTTTAAAAAGCGTACAAAACACATCTCTTCGGCGTTTATATATTTTCATAACTTTATTAATGTGCCTGTCTAAACCACCTTCTTTTATAAACCTAGAAAATGTAAGTTCTAGTATGGCATCGCCTTGCCGGTCTACAAACCTACGCCAGTTGGCACATTCGTCTACAAAAGATTTTGAAGCCACCAAATACCCTACTCTAAATACTGGGGCTACGGTTTTACATACCGAACCCACATAAATAACGTGCCCATACTTGTCGTGGCTTGCCAAAGGTAAAATTGGTGCTTGATTGTAATGAAAATCATAATCGTAATCATCCTCAATAATTGCAAAACCATAGGTTTTAGCTAAATTTAAGAGTTGTAACCTACGTTTGGCCGAGAGGGTAACTGTTGTGGGGTGGTGGTGGTGCGATGTGGTATAAATTGCTTTTATTGGGTACTGCTCGCATAACTGTGCTACCTCCTGCGTATCTAATCCATTACTGTCTACAGCAACTCTTAGTAATTTTGCGCCTGCGCATTCGAATGTGGTATCCAAAGAGCTGTAATTTGTCGCACCTATAATAATATAATCGTTAGCATTAATTAGCAATTGCGCACTTAAAAACAAGCCCATTTGACTCCCTCTTGTAATTATAATATTATCTACAGTAATATCTAAACCTCTAGTGGCATTGAGATAGTTGGCTAATGTTGTTCTTAACTCTAAATGGCCATAAGTACTGCCATATCCCAACGCATTAATTGCGTGCTTTTTAGATAGTAATTTCCTATACAAAATCCCTATTTCTTGTACTGGAGCAAGTCTGCCATCTGAAACACCATCATTCACATAAATAGAACCTTCCTTATAATGTTGGGGGAATCTACGTTCTAAAATAGTGTTTTTTTTAAATGAAAATCCAGGCTCGTCTGTTTTAAGTGGCTCTAATGCTTCTCCAATAGATTGCGTTTTTAGTACTGGCAGTTCTGCATTAACAAATGTTCCTTTTTTTGCTAAGGTGTTTACCCAGCCTTGCATATCTAACTCTTCGTAACTTGCTACCACCGTTTTTCGGTGTACCCCAATAAGTTCTGCCAACTGCCTACTGCTAGGCAATCGCGTCTCTGGTAATAGTACCCCTTGCTTGATTAAATGTATAAATTGATTGGTAAGCTGAATGTAAAGCGCTTGCTTTTTTTCATTATCTAACTTTAGTATTGTTTTATAAGGGATCATCTCTGGACTATCAATAAAATAAAAACTGGACTATTTTAGTAGTCCATGAAGTTACTAATTTTACAGCATAAAACACATAAATTATGAAACAGTATACTAAAACCTCTTTAAACAAAGTCTCCAGAGGAGCCAATAGAGCCGTTTACGATAAAGACCAAATTAATAGCATTCTCGATGCTGGTTTTATCGGTTTTGTTACCTATAATTTCGAAGGAACTCCCATTAGTATCCCTATGGCTTATGGTAGAATTGATGATACCATCTACCTCCATGGTTCTAAAAAAAACCGCATGTTACTAGCTTTATTGGCGCAAGAAACGGCAAGTGTAACTGTAATGCATCTCGATGGCTTGGTTTTAGCACGCTCAGGTTTTCATCATTCTGTAAACTATAGATCTGCTACGGTATTTGGTACAGTTACGGCTGTTGAGGCTTCTAAAACAAAAGAAACCGCTCTAAAATGTATTGTAGACCACATGATACCTAACCGATGGGATTTGTTAAGACCTATGAGCACAAAAGAATTTAATGCGACATTGGTTGTTGCCTTAAAAATTACAACAGCGTCTGCTAAAGTACGTGCTGAGGATGTTATCGATGAGAAAAAAGATATGGCACTGCCTATTTGGGCGGGAATAGTTCCAATTACTCAGGTTGTTGCGCCTCCTGTTAGCGACTCTCATTTGGATTCTAAAATACAAGTCCCAGAACATGTGCTAAAGTATTGCGGTTTATAGAGGTGTATTACCAACACTCGAACACTGGCTATAATTTTACAAAGCGTTTATGTATGGCTTTGCCCGATTTGTATAGTGAAATGATATAAGTTCCTGTACTGTAATTTGATAAGCTTACGTTTAATTGCGATTGTGCTGCAAAATCTCCTGTAAAACGATTTAAAATTTGCCCTTGGGGGTTGAGTAATAAAATAAGTTCGGTTGTTTCTGGGATGTTGGTAATTTCTATATGTTGTGTTGCTGGATTGGGCAGAATATTTACTGTTGCTAATGGTTCTGGTAATACGCTGTCTACACCAAATTGCAGGGCTGTTTCGGTTGCCTTTAGTACTGGTGCTATGGCTTGCCAATCGCGATCGGTATAAGACCATATTAAAGAGCCGTGCCAGCCATTGTTAATTAATTCTACGCCTAAGTATTGCGCGTTAACTTGAAATGTATCGTCTGGGTAGTATTCTGCAATTATGGTTGGCTTATCGAGATTACTTTCTAAAAATGTGTTGTGAAACGGGGAACCTGCTTCTCCCGCCCAATCGTAATAATGTATGTTGTAAAAATCGAGATAGCCTTCTGTTTCTCCTCCTGCTTGTTGCAGTTGCGCGTCTGAATAGTTATTCTCAAAGCTTAGCCTGCTGTCATCAAGTGCCGAGAGGAAACCTAATGCACCTACGGTTATCTTGGCCTGTGGTACTTCTTTTCGTATTGCTGCGGCCATTTTATTAATAACTTTCTTTAGATCTGGAACTGTTATTTTATCGGTAAAGTCTGGCCAATGCCCCGCATAAGTATTAGTCATACCTTCTGGCTCATTAAACAGCTCCCAAGCATACAACCCGGGGTGATTTCCTATAGCTTTTACTAATGGAATAAGTGCGTGTTCCAAATAAGCATTTAAATGAGGTTCTGAAGTTAGTATTTTTTTGTTTCTGGCTGAATTTACACGCCATTGCCTCCCTTTAAGCATATCGAAAGACCATAAGCATATTTGAATTTTCAGCCCTTTTGAAGCTGCTAAATCTAGAAGCATGCGTAAGTCTGTCTCAAAAAAATCAGGATTTGGCACTACAAATTCGTCGTTGGCATCGAAAACAGGACTTGTAGAACCATTGGTGTGGTACCACCAGCGTACAACGTTACCGCCAGTTTCACTTACCTTATCGAAAATTTCGGTAAATTTTTCTAGGTCCGGATGGTATGCTGTTTTTGTTATTCCAAATTCGGTTTCGACGCCTATATCCCTTCCAAAATTTACCCAAGCTATGTTTATACCGTTTACAAAATCGAAATTTTTAAATAATTCCATGTTTTTGTTATGTATTGTATTTTTATTAGCATGTGCTACTTTAGCCCTTTTAATAGTATATGGTGTATTACGCATATTCGTAATAACTTCTTGCTTATAGTTGTTATGATTATTCCACTCACGTTGATTTTGTTGCGCGCTTAGTTGCAATACCATTAAAATACCTAAGACTAATGTGTATAAGGTGGTTTTTACCATAACTGTAAATAGACTACTTATAAATACTTGGCAACGCCATTATTTACAAATAGTTTTTTTTCTTTTTTAATATGCAATTACACTCTTTTTAATCTACACATACATGTAGGGTGTGCTATTAAAATGTAAATTTTGTTCTAGTTGAAAAGGTGGGTATTGTAAAAATTAAAATTAATAGCATGCTTAAAATACACCTATTTAAGGTGATTCGCTTACAAAAAATAGTTAAAATAGCTCTTAGGTTTATTTTTTTCGATCAATAACGTAATTAACCATGAGCTTTAAGGCTGTTTTATATTCCGAATCTGGATAATTATTTAATAGTTGTAGTGCGTTTTCTTGAAAGGCTTTCATTTTTGTTATGGCATAGTCGAGACCTCCGTTTTGCTTTACGTATGCTATAACTTCTTTAACACGTTTGGTGTTTTTATTGTGATTTTTTATGGAATTGATTAACCATTTTTTATCTTTTTTATTGGCATTGTTTAGCACATGTATTAATGGTAAAGTCATTTTTTGCTCTTTAATATCTATACCTGTTGGTTTTCCTATTTGAGCATCGCCATAATCGAATAAATCGTCTTTTATTTGAAACGCCATACCTATTAATTCTCCGAATTTACGCATGGTTTCTACATCTGGAGATTCTGGTTTTACAGAGGCTGCACCTAAACTGCAACATGCTGCTATTAGGGTTGCTGTTTTTTGTCTTATTATCTCGTAATAGACATCTTCTGTAATATCTAGTTTACGTGCTTTTTCTATTTGCAATAGTTCGCCTTCGCTCATTTCGCGTACGGCAACAGATATTATTTTTAATAAATCGAAATCGTTATTATCTATAGAGAGAAGCAGCCCTTTAGATAACAAATAGTCTCCTATTAAAACGGCTATTTTGTTTTTCCACAATGCATTTACCGAGAAAAAGCCACGTCTTATGTTACTGTCGTCTACCACATCGTCATGCACCAGGGTAGCTGTATGTATTAATTCTATAACCGATGCGCCTCTGTAGGTACGTTCTCGCACTTCTCCTCTGGCTACCATTTTAGCTACCAAAAACACAAACATAGGGCGCATTTGCTTTCCTTTTCTATTTACAATGTAGTGTGTTATACGGTTTAACAGCGCTACTTTACTTGACATGGAGAGTTGAAACTTTTGTTCGAAAAGTTCCATTTCGTAGGCTATGGGTTGTTTTATTTGTTCTACAATTTTCATTTACAATTTTGTATAAATGGGTAAATTCCCTTAAGCCTTATTGGCCAGTTGGCCGCATGCTGCGTCGATATCTTTTCCTCTGCTTCGGCGTATGGTTACTGTTATGTTATTGGCTTCTAACACGTTTTGATACATTTCTATGGCCTGTGTTCGGGCTTGCTGAAACTCGCCATCGTCTATAGGGTTATATTCTATTAAATTGACTTTACTTGGTGCAAATTTGCAAAATTCTACCAGTGCGTCTACATCTTTTCTTTTGTCGTTTATGCCTTTCCACACTACGTATTCGTAGGTTATTCTATTTTTGGTTTTGGCATACCAATGTTGCAGGGCTTCTCGCAAATCTGCTAATGGAAAGGTGGCATTAAACGGCATTATTGCTGTTCTTACCTCATCTATAGCAGAATGCAAGGATACGGCTAGTTTGAATTTTACACCATCGTCTGCCATTTTTTTAATCATTTTTGGCACACCAGATGTAGATACTACTATACGTTTTGGGGACATGGCTAAGCCTTCTGGAGATGTTATTTTGTCTATGGCTTTTAATACGTTATTGTAATTCATTAATGGTTCTCCCATGCCCATAAATACAATATTGCTCAATGGCCTGTTGTGGTATAACCTGCTTTCTTTATCTATAGCTACAACTTGATCGTATATTTCGTCTGGGTTAAGGTTACGCATGCGCTTTAAGCGTGCTGTTGCACAGAAACGGCAGTCTAAACTACAGCCTACCTGGCTAGACACACAGGCTGTGGTTCGCGTTGGTGTTGGTATTAAAACAGATTCTACGATAAGGTTATCGTGTAGTCTTACTGCATTTTTTATTGTACCGTCGCTACTGCGTTGCATGGTATCTACTTTTACATGGTTTATCACGAAATTTTCTTCTAGCATTTGCCGTGTTTGCTTAGAAATATTCGTCATGTTTTCGAAACTATGCGCCCCTTTTTGCCATAACCATTCGTATACTTGATTCCCTCTAAATGCTTTGTCGCCTTGGGTCTCAAAAAAATCACGCAATTGTGCTTTTGTTAATGCCCTTATGTCTTTTTTTGTATTGCTCATTTTATATATACAAAAATAGTGAATGCTTTTACTAATAACGAATTGTTATTGGTAAAAGCATTGTTCTTGCATTAGGGATAAAGGTATTGTTGGAGCGCATCGCTGAACGCTACTACCTATTATAGCCCGACTCTTACATCTGTTTTAAGCATTAAAAACACTATTACAGCTATGACTTTCTTCGTATACTACCGCAAAGCTGCATTTTTAAGTTTCACCATAATGGTATTATACTAAAACGGAGAAAACACTAGTATGTATTGGACATCTCAGCCTCATAACAGTCTTTTAATCCATAAAACGGGTATACAATTTACGAACAAAAATTTCGCATACCTGTGTTTCTTTTCTACTATTCTTGCGTTAAAAATAAAATCTCAACTACGGCTAAGCTCATTTTTTTGCCTTAGACTAGCGAAACATAATTCAACCTATTGACACGAAATTCTTATCCATATGAGTATTAAACCTTTTTTTGGTTTTAAGAGTAATGCCTTTACTTTTATTTGTGCTTAAAAAAAAGCCCCGATAACGGGGCTTTACATGTTTTATATAATTAGCATGGCATCGCCGTAGCTATAGAATTTGTATTTTTCTTTAATGGCTTCTTGATAGGCTTCCATTACAAAGTCATGTCCTGCAAAGGCAGATATCATCATTAACAATGTAGATTTTGGTGTATGGAAGTTGGTTACCATACAATTTGCTATACTGAAGTCGTAAGGTGGAAAAATAAATTTATTGGTCCATCCTTCCATTTCGTTTAACAATCCACTAGAGGATACAGAGCTTTCTATGGTACGCATGGCTGTTGTTCCTACAGCGCACACACGTTTTTTTCTTTGTATTCCTGTGTTTATTATGTCTACTGCTTCTGGCCCTATCACGATTTCTTCGCTATCCATTTTGTGCTTAGAGAGGTCTTCTACTTCTACGGGGTTAAAGGTACCTAAACCAACATGTAGAGTTACTTCAGCAAAGTTAATGCCTTTTATTTCTAAACGTTTTAAAAGGTGCTTAGAGAAATGCAAACCTGCTGTTGGTGCTGCTACTGCACCTTCGTTTTTAGCAAATATGGTTTGGTAACGGTCTTCGTCTTCTGGCTCTACGTCTCGCTTTATGTATTTTGGCAGTGGCGTTTCTCCTAATTCTCTTAGTTTAGATCTAAATTCTTGATAAGAACCATCGTACAGAAAACGTAGTGTTCGCCCTCTAGATGTGGTATTGTCTATTACTTCTGCTACTAGGGTTTCGTCGTCTCCAAAATATAGTTTATTGCCTATTCTTATTTTTCTAGCGGGGTCTACTAAAACATCCCACAGGCGTTGTTCTTCGTTTAACTCTCTTAATAAAAAGACTTCGATTCTTGCTCCTGTTTTTTCCTTATTGCCATACAGTCTTGCTGGAAATACTTTGGTGTTATTTAAGATCATAACATCATCTTCATCGAAATAACTTATGAGATCTTTAAACAACTTGTGTTCTATGGTTTGTTCTTTTCTATTTAAAACCATTAAGCGGGATTCGTCTCTATTCTCTGAAGGGTATTCTGCTAATAATTCTGTTGGTAAATCAAAACCAAAGTTCGATAATTTCATCTAAAAAAAGTTTTTATACGTTTGTATATTTTGAAGCTTTTAAAGTTTTCAAAAAAGCAAATATACAATCTGCGGGTAGGGGTTGTCAAGTAAATGATTAATTATTATTCTGTTATTTGAAATCCTAGGGTTTTTAAGTCTTCCCAAAATGTGGGGTAGCTTTTCGATACTACGCCTGCATCTTCTATAATAACACTTTGCTTTAACGCTATTGGCGCGAAGGCCATTGCCATTCTATGGTCGTTATATGTGGCTATTGGCACCATTGGCTTTATGCTTGTAGAGGCTTTTAAGTGTAACGATTTGTCTGTTATTTCTACTTCGCCTCCTAGTTTTTCTATTTCTGTTTTTAATGCTACTAACCTGTCTGTTTCTTTAATTTTTAAGGTGTGTAGCCCTGTTAAGTCGCAGGGTATGCCTAAGGTAAAACAGCTTACGGCTATAGTTTGCGCAATATCTGGCGCGTGTTTTAAATCTTGTACTAATGGTGTTAGCGTTTTGGCTTCCTTTTTTAAGGTAATGCTATTGTTTTGAAATGATGTGGTTACTCCAAAATGTTTGTATATGTCTACCAAACAGGAATCGCCTTGTAGGGAGTTTTCTTTGTATGCTGATAGTGTAATTTCTGTACCTACTGGACTTAGGGCTGCTATGCTAAAATAGTAGGATGCTGAGGACCAATCAGACTCTACTGTTAGTGGTTTTGCTTTTACCTGAGTTGTTGTTGGAAATACGGTAATTACATTATTTTTAAAACTTGTTTTTACACCTATCTCATTCAATAAACTTAACGTCATGTTTATATAGGGCACAGAGGTAATATCGCCTTCTAGGGTTAGTACGATGCCTTTCTCTAGTTTTGAAGCTATTAATAGCAATGCTGAGATGTACTGGCTGCTAACATTTGCTTTTAATGCTACTTGGTGTTGTTCTAATTTTTTTCCTATAATTTTTATTGGTGGAAAACCTTCGTTTGCTTCGTAACTTATGTTTGCCCCTAATGTTCTTAAAGCATCTACCAGTATTTTTATAGGGCGCTCTTTCATGCGCTTAGAACCTGTAAGTACTGTTGTTCTGCCTTCTTGCACTGAAAAATAGGCTGTTAAAAATCGCATTGCGGTTCCTGCGTGGTGAATATCTACAACTTCTGCTTTAGAGGCTAAAGCGTTCGTCATTAAATTACTATCGTCTGAATTCGACACGTTTTCCAATGTAAATTCTGGAAATAATGCTTGTAATAATAACAACCTGTTGGATTCACTCTTGGATCCTGTTATTTTTATTGTAGACTTTTCTTGTATTTTCGAGTGTAATAAAGTGATATTCATTAAAAAACGCTTCTGGATTTAGAAGCGTCAAATATAGATATAAATTATTTTAGTTTTTCATTATTATGGTGCCTATCGTGGTCTCGTTTGGCTTTTTTATCCATACGTTTGTTAAATGCAGCCTGTAAATCTACGCCTGTTTGGTTTGCCAGGCAAAGGACTACAAATAAGACATCGGCGAGTTCTTCTCCCAGATCCTTGCCTTTGTCGCTTTCTTTCTCGCTTTGTTCGCCGTACCGCCTTGCAATAATTCGTGCTACTTCTCCAACTTCTTCTGTAAGTTGTGCCATATTGGTAAGCTCGTTAAAATAACGAACGCCATGCGCGTTTATCCACTCGTCTACTGTTTTTTGTGCGTTTTCTATATTCATCTTTATAATTTTGTTAGTACTATTTGCTCTGCTTCTTTTTGTATAAAGGTATTGTAATATTCTTTTAAAGCACTGTAATATACAGGGCTTACTATAGAAGCGTTTATTTGGTTAGATACAACCACCTGTATGCTGTTACCTTTACTAATTACTTTATAGCTAAATTTACCTAGGTTGTCTGGAAGGGCAAAGCTTACCGGTTCTGGCACATGTTCTACTTTATGCGTTTCTGGAATTGTGATAGATATTCTATAGGACGTCGTAGTAGGGTATCCAAAATCTAGAGGAAATTCTCTTTTTTCTAATTTAAAGGGATTCTCTTTTTGTCTAAGGTGAAATAAGGGTGAAAAATATATTTTATCACCTATAACATCTGCTTGATTTTCAATATTAAACTTAAAGGATTCTTGTACTGGTTTTGATACATTAGACACGTCTGAGGCTTTAAAATCGGTTACCACCATACTGCCGTGCTTATTTTCCATAGTCTCAATGTATTTTTCTTTGCCTTTACTTCTATATTTTTTCCTAAAAACTAATGCTCTGTTATTTGTTATCACATTCCTACAGCCTCCAGAAAGATTCCCGTTTTCATCCATAGTAGCCATTAAATTTACAACTGTTTTAGACTTTGCTTTGGGATATAGATTTATAAAACCCGATCCTCCGTTTTCTGCTATCATTCTTCCTTTCCAGTTTAGAGCTCTGTAAGGCAAAACATTTGGAGCTGCTAATTTATCTGTAGCGTCTAACAGCATAGTTGTATTATTTGGAAATTTTACCCAGCTTATTACATAATTAAAACCGTCTCGAGTTGGAAACAATGGTACCCCATGATTTCTCGTGCTTACAAGTACTGGATTTGCATTTAAGCCAGCGTATCTTAGCATTGAGGTTAGCATTAAATTTATATCTGCGCTATTACCAAGTTTTTCACTATATGCTTTTTTTGTTCCTTTCGAATATACACTGTTAAAACCATTCCATTTAAGACGAGATTTTACAAAACTAAAGATCAGTTCTGCTTTTTCTTCTGGACTGCTTGCTGTACGTAGCAGTTTATCTATATCTTCTTTATAATATGCTGTTTTGTTAAGTTCTCCTCCAAAGCCTGATCTTTTGTAGATTGTTCGCGCTACATCTTTCCATGTTTTTGCATAGTACTTAGTAGCTGTATCTGGTAAACCTACACTGGATAGCTCATGTTTTACTGCTGCTCTATAATTTCTTATATTATTTGTGTAGGGTTCGTTTTTCAATGCTTTGACATTGCTTAATTTGTAATTGTAAATATCTGAAATATAGTCTACAGTTCCAGTTCTATAATGGTTAACAGGATCGAAACTTTGATTTTCTGATACGGGCACTTTGTATTTATAGGAAAAGGACGTGGATTTTGATTCTATAGTTGGTTTTATAGATAAATAGCCTTTTGTATTTGTTTTAAAATGATAATATTCTGGCACTTCAAAACGTGCTTCTAATTCTTTTACGGGTATACTATGCTGAAACACAAACTCATCTACATTAGAGGCATAAGGAGATACCATTTCATACTTATACTCGATAACACAACCTGGTTTAATATTAGGCATTGTAAACTTTACTTCATTATAAAGTTTGTTTTTTTTGTTTGTAAATATCCCAGCTTTATTTAATTTTTGAGAGGTTATCTTACCTTCTTCTAAGTTATAAGTACTTCCTTTAATATTCCATATTTTTTCTTCGCCATCTCCTCTCGTGCTCAAATATAGTAAGATGGCTTTTGTAGCGTAATTAAATCCTTGCTTATTATAAATCTTAATGCGTTCGTGTATTTTCGTTTTTAATTGAAATCCTTTTTCTGGTGCGTACTCAAAGTAACTGTTTCTATATTTATACAAATATGCAGCAATTGCCGTAGAATCTTCTGGATGAAATTTTTCTGCTAATTCTTCTTTAGATATCTTGCCAAATTTATAATTCTGAGAAGGCATTATTATTGAAAAAAATAATGCTGCGATAAGTATTATAACTCTCATAAGTTTAGTTTTTAATTAGTGCTATTTTTGTGTTATCGTTTTTTGAGACTTCCTTGTAAAAGTCTCTAAATGCTGTATAATCTTCTTTATTGTAATATCCTTTGTTTACAATCCATTTTCGTTTATAAACTAACGTTTTTTCATCTTTAACCTCTATACTCATTTGATAGACACCAAACGCATTTGTTACCGATACTTCTTTGGGTTTAGCGTCTATTTTATAACCAGCAGGCAGCTCAATTTCTATAACATCTATATCTGTAAACCCTCTTTTAACCTGTACGGGTAAATTTCTGGTTTTATATTTTTTGGGTATGTTTCTATTTCTATTAAAAGCGTTTAAGGTTAGTAGCATTCTATCTCCTAAAACCTTAGCATACCCAAACGCATTGAATTTTATGTTTTCTGTAAAAACCACATCACGCTTGTTATTTTCTACACTCATCTGTTCTATATGCAGATCGTTAATGTATTTCCATGTTTTTTTATAGTGTAAATCTAAATCTCTCTTGTTTTCTTTTTCTAAGTAGTATTTGTTATTGTATTGAATGCCTTTAGAATCTATCTTAATTTGCGCTGCTATACCGCCATTACTTAGAATGGTATACTTACCGTTTATGCGCTGTAAACTTTCCTCTGTTGTGTATTGTTTGGTATGCTTTATTTGTCCGCCTTGGGGTGTTACTACAAAAACATCTCTGTCGTCTGTAAAGCTACCGATGTAACCAAACGGAACTTGTTGGCTGGTACATTCCAACCATATATCTTCACTTTCTTCTAGTGGAATATTTAACATGGCATGGTTACCCTGCATTGCTGAGAAATCTTTTTCTATGTTTCTTTGGGTGCCTCTGGCATAAACTATAGTGTAATGAGATTCTACCCCTACAGCATCTAGCAGCGCCATTGTGTAATTTGTTAGTGCTTTACAATCTCCATAACCCAACTCATCAACTTTAGACACTTTAAATGGTTTCCACCCCCCAATACCTACCTGCACACTTATGTAGCGCACTTTATCTTGTACGTATTGGTATACTTTTCTAGCCTTTTCAATAGGGTCTGTTACGCCTTCTACCAATGCTTTTATTTCGTTTTTTGTGTCTTCAGGTAAATCTTGTGTGTCTGCTATTAAATCGTTGTACATCCATTTCCCAAAATCGTTCCAGTTGTTTACTTCTGTATGAACTCCCTCTAACGTAAATTTGTTGGCTGCAACCAGTATTCTAGGGGCTATTGTGGACCATGAAGGGCTGTATGTTTCTCTGCCAATTGCTTTTATGTTTTCTACCTTAAACGTGTAGGTGTTAGTACCTTCTAATTTTTCTAAATCATAACCTTTAAAATTTATCGCCTTTACTCTAACGGTTATGTCTTCTGGGTAACTAATGGTATACGAACTTTTTTCTACACTAAGATAGTAACTGCTTAAAGGCGAAAAAGGTCTTATAAACGCTGTATTTTCGTCTATTGTTTCGCAAATAAACTCGACTGTGTAAGGGTAGTTTACTGGGGTGTATTCTAGATATTTTGCTCTCGAATCGGAATACAAGGTACCTCCTGAAACAGCACTTACATCCTTGAAATCTTTCTTCTTTATTTTTTTTATTTGTTTACCAAATGCATTATAAATATTAGCCTCTAACTTTATTATTCTCTTATTATCATCGTAATATAAATATGAGTTTACTAAATCTTTCCCTTTGCCATTAAGTACGGTTACAATGCGTTTTTGTGCAACTCGCATCTGCTTGGAAGATTCGAGAGTTACTTTTGTAGTGTAGTCTCTCACTACAGCATTGGCATTTGTGGTTAATGTTTTTGGCAGTGTTAAGCTAGACAGTACATTATTTTGAGAGAAGGCACTCTGTTTTACTATTATCAGAAAAAATAGTATTCCTATATATTTATACATAGATGTAATTTTTGCGTAATATAACTAATAAGTCTCTAACTATTTAAGCCAATAATCATACTTTAGCTTTAGAATCTATAATTATAGTAACGGGACCGTCATTAATCAATTCTACCTGCATATCAGCTCCAAATTCTCCTGTTTGTATCGTTTTGTCTAAATTTGTTTCAAGTTTTTTTATAAATTTTTTCTAAGTACACGACAAAAATTGGATAAGGTTTAAGTTGTATTTATTAAATCCTGATAACAAGCATTTTGAGAGA
>CANLCJ010000022.1 GCA_947489085.1 uncultured Flavobacteriaceae bacterium | reverse complement strand
TGGTTATAAAGTTTTTTTCCCATAATACAAATCTAATTCAATCACATAAATTCGTACCAATAAAACTAGACATTCCATTGGTTGTCAGTTTCAGGCATTGATTTGATTATTGAATGAATATATGGCTCAGGTCTTAAATTATCAGGTAAATTATACATGGTAATTAATTCTTTTGCTTTTTCTCTATAATCAAGTGAGGTTTGGTCTGTACCAGTAATTACACTATTTATACGCGTCTCTATTTCACTAGGCGTTTTGTATTCGTCTCCATCAATCACGATCTTGACTTTATCATAATTACTATTTCCATAAAGAAGTCCTGCGGCAATACTAAAAGCATTGATACATGCACCATATTTAGTAATAGATATGTATTTACCTATTTTTTCGTCAGTAGATAGTTTTCTAATTATAGCTTGTGATAAATCATCTTCAACGAAAAATTCAACAGGTTTTGATTGTTCTCCTGTAAGTCTATCTATGGCTGCTGGTTTAGTTTCATTGAAACACAATGTATTTTCTCCTTTTTTAACTATATGTCTAATGTTAATTTTTTCTTCAAACTCTGTAACTGACTCTCTGTGTGTTGTAAATATGACTTGGATATTCTTATTGTTAGAATATTCAATAATTACATTTATTAACCTTTTGAATGCCATATCATGAAGTAGTAAATCTAACTCATCAATTAAAAGTAAGGAATAGCTATTAGCATTAAATAATTTTTCTAGAATAGCAAAAACCTTTTGTTCACCTGCACTCATACTAATTGCAGAGTATCGTACTCCTTCAGAAACTACACCGATAAAAGATTTATTACCTGAATTATGAATATTCAATGTTTCATATCTTTTATTTAAAATGTATGAAGCTTTTTCTAATATTCTGTTGACTGTTGATACAGTAATTTCTTCAGTATCATAATTAATTCTTGCATGTCGAGTTTCTTTTTCTATCATTGGTACACAGCTATCAATCCCCATAAAATAGCAATCCCTTTCAGGTCTATTAGCATATCTAGGTGTCCATCTAATTTGTGTTTTTTGAAATTTCCTATCTGTTGTAAATGTATCTGTACCTTGCCTATAAAAATGATTGATTTCAAAATGACTATCATTCCATAGGGCATCAGTACTTGGCAGAAAAAAACTACTGAATCTATAATTTTCTCCTTTGTCTTGTGGTTTATACACACAGGCTAGTGCATGAAGAATTGTAGATTTTCCATTGCCATTAGGACCTAAAATGGCTGTCACATTTTTGTCTTCAAAGGAAATGTTTAAATTTTTAATGTTTTTTAAATCATGTATTTTTAAACTTTTTAATCTTTGTTGACTTCTATTCATGAGTTTTTTTTAATGTAAGCTAACATAGATATATGTGCAATTGCACATATATCTCATGTATGTGTTTCACAAAACTAAAGGATTTTTTACAGATTCAAAACTACTAATAGCTACATGTGTGTATATTTCTGTAGTTTTCGAGCTATTACGTCCTAATAGAATTTATATCTGTCCCAAATTGGTGCTATTTTTCTTCAAAATACTAAGAGGTGGCTAAAACAGTTTCAAAACCACTGCCTCACTCACAACATAACCTTTACACAAAAATTACAGATCACGGTAAAACAAAAAAATCGCTTCAAGCATCTCGTTTAAAGCGATTTAATTAAAATTGTGACCTCAGGATGAGGCATATCGAATACAAAAAAGCCTGCTCACACAATGCGCGAGCAGGCTTTTTAAAACTCTAGAACAAGAAACCTATTTTTAGTCTTCTTTTTTCTTGCCTTGTAATCTATTTACAGTATCGAACATAACTGGTGTTGCAATAAATAACGACGAGTATGTTCCTACAATAACACCCACAATAAGTGCAAACATAAACCCTCTAATAGAATCGCCTCCAAAAATGAATATGGCTAATAACACCACCAATGTGGTTAACGATGTATTTAAGGTTCTACTTAGCGTGCTACTTAACGACGCATTAACTACACGGTCGAATTTCCACCCTGTATGCTCATTAAAGAACTCTCTAATTCTATCGAACACAACTACCGTATCATTTAACGAATACCCAATTACGGTTAATATAGCCGCTATAAATGCTTGGTCAATTTCCATATTAAATGGCATAAATTTGTATGTTAAAGAGAATACGCCTAACACTACAAGTACATCGTGGAAAACAGCTACTACTGCACCTAAAGAGTATTGCCATCTTTTAAATCGGATTAAGATGTACAAGAATACTACGATAAGCGATCCTAAGATTGCCCATATAGAAGCTTTCTTAATATCGTCGGCAATCGTTGGACTTACTTTATCACTACGCATTAAACCAACAGTTTTAGTCTCTGCATCACTAATAAAATCTTGGTAAGACATCCCGTCTAAATACGGCTGTAATGCTTTAAATAAAGAGGATCTTATTTCTTCGTCTACAACAGCTCCTGTTTCGTTTACTTTATATTTTGTTGTAATTTTTAACTGGTTGGCATCTCCAAATGTTTTAGCGTTTGCACTTCCAAACACCGCTGGATCGGATAATACATCTGTAATTTCAGAAGCATTCATATCTTGCTTAAAACGTACTTGGTAAGTTCTACCTCCTACAAAGTCTACACCTTGATCTAAACCATTAGTAAATAAAGAGCCTAAACCAACAACAATTAAAACACCAGATATAATGTAAGCTATTTTACGTTTCTTTAAAAACTCTACATTAATACTTCTAAATAAGTTTTTAGTAATGGCTGTAGAAAACTCTAGTTTACCGCCTCTATTGCTGTACCAATCTACAAGTAATCTTGTAATAAATATTGCTGTAAATAAAGATGTTGCAATACCAATTAATAGCGTAGTTGCAAACCCTTTAATAGGTCCTGTACCAAAAATAAATAATATTAATGCCGTTAAACCTGTAGTAATGTTAGCATCTAAAATAGATGATAATGCATTGCCAAAACCATCTTTAATGGCTTCTTTTTGCGATTTTCCTTTAGCAAGCTCCTCTCGAACACGCTCGAAAATAAGTACATTAGCATCTACCGACATACCAATGGTTAATACAATACCTGCAATACCAGGTAATGTAAGTACAGCTCCTAATCCAGATAAGATCCCAAAGATTAATAAAATGTTTAATAGCATGGCTATATCTGCAAAACCACCCACTTTTCCGTAGTAAAAAATCATCCATAGTAACACTAGCACTAACGCTATAAGAAACGACGTTGTACCACTATCTATAGCTTCTTGACCTAAAGAAGGCCCTACAACTTCACTTTGAATAATGTCTGCAGAAGCTGGTAATTTACCTGCTCTTAAAACGTTTGCTAAATCTATGGCTTCATTTAACGTAAAGCTTCCAGAGATGGAAGAGTTACCTCCAGATATTGGCCCAGAAGTTACACCTGGTGCAGAATACACTACGTTATCCAGTACAATGGCAATTTGGCTGCCTTGTTGGTAAGCTCTACCCGTCATTTCTTCCCAGATTTTAGCACCTTTACCATTCATTTGCATAGATACTTCTGGTTTTCCTGTTTGCCCAAATGTATGTCTTGCATCTGTTACTACAGCACCACTTAATTCTGGAATATTATCTCTATTGCCTTTTAAAGCATACAAATCTACAAGCTCGCTGTTCTTTTCTGGCTTACCAAAAGCAAACTTAACGTAACGCAACCCTGCAGGAAGCAATGCTCTTACTTGGGGTTTATTTAAGTACTCTAAAACTTTATTTTTATCTTTAATATCGAATGCCCCAACAATTGGTCCTCCTCTATAGCCTTGGCCTCTAATTAAGCTAATTAAAGGGTTTGTACCAGCTACATCTACAGCTGTAGAATCTGTAACGGCATCTCCTAAAAGTTCATCAATTTTATCATCAGAAGTATCGCCTTCTGCCTGTGGCTCTTCAGGAGTATCTTTCTTCTCTACATCTACAATGTCTTTTAATACCTGATCTGCTTGAAATAAAAATTGTTGAAATTGCTCTCCTTTGTAAGCATCCCAAAACTCTAATTGTGCTGTACTACGTAATAAACCTGTAGCACGCTCTACGTCTTTAACTCCTGGAAGTTCTACTAAAATACGACCAGATTCTCCTAAACGTTGTATGTTTGGTTGTGTTACCCCAAACTCATCAATACGCTTACGTAATACCTCGAAGGCAGAAACTATAGACTCGTCTATTTTTGTTTCTATAATTTCTTTAACTTCATCATCAGTCATCGTTCCATTTATTTCACCATCTAATGCTTTGGTGTAAAAAATATCTGGTGATGCTAATTTTTTATCGCCTTTTATTTTATCGAAAGCAATGAAAAAATCTTCTAAATAGGTGTTCTGACTGTTCTTTTGTAATTCTGAAGCATCATCTAAAGCGGTATTAAATACAACATCTTTAGTATTGTTTGCTAAACCTTTTAAAATGTCTTTTACAGAGACTTGAAGTATTACATTTAACCCGCCTTTAAGGTCTAAACCTAAGTTCATGGCCTTTTGCTTTACATCGTTATACGTGTACTTTGCTACACCTATATTAAATACGGTGTCTGTAGCTTTGGCTTCTAGATAACTCGTTTCTTCTTGACTACGCTTTGCTCTGTAATCTTCTACTGTTTCTGGAAATTTTGAAATGGCAGCGGCTTCTGCTTCATTTTCGATTTGATTTGCCTTAAATGTAAATGATAATTGGTATATACTTACCAAACCAAATAGCACTGCAAATAATTTTACTAGTCCTTTGTTTTGCATTTTTAGTTGTAATAGTGCTAAATCTCAAAGCAATGGGTTGCTTTTGTCGTATTAGCGGTTTTTAATCGTTGTAATTATGGCCTTTTGCGTAGTGCAAAAATGGCATTGAAAACACTTAGAGGATTTCTCTAAATGTATTTTTAATTGAAGTTTGTGTGGAAAAAAGGCCTGTACACCTCTCCCTTAATTTAAGATCTTGGGCCTGCGCGCCCTTCTGGAAGTCGTTTTAATGCATTTTGTAATGCAATGGCAGTACCATAAGGTGCCGTTTTACGTCTTAAATCTAATATATAAGTCTCGTAGGCTGCTAACGCGGCCAAAGTGACTCCTGAGAAGGAATTCGGCTTAGAAAAACGATCGCCTTTAGTTTCCAGTTCTAAAACTGTAGTTCCTGTTCCGTCTACACCAGAATCTCCATCTAATGCATTTTGAATCTCGTAAACGTCTAAGTTATAACTTAAGGACTCATTTTGTAGAGGCCATTCGTCTGTAGTTTCAGTAAGACCTAATTCACCTCTAATACGTTTGCTCAGCTTTTGCTTTATTTCGCCTATTGGTGTAGCACTATGGTAGCTTATTTTTAGCTTGCCATTTGCGTTTTCTTTAATCTTAACATGAGTAGCACCAAGGTTTGAAAGAGCATCTTCAATAACGTGAATTGTACCCTGCGTGTCTTTTATATTTAGAACTTGAGCATTAAGTTCTAAGACAATTTCTTGATTAGGTATAGCTGTTTGCTGCTGTAGTACAGCACCAATAACAGCCAGTAGTACAACTACTGCAACGGTATACCTTTTTAATGTCATGCGGCAAATATAAAAAAAATAAAGACTGTATTTCTACAGTCTTTATATTAAATATCTATTTAAACGGTATTAGGCTTATAAGTCTAATAATTGGTTCGTTTTGGCAACACCTTCTGCACTTGTTTTTAAATGTGCTTTTTCTGCATCGCTAAGAGGAATGTCTACAATACGCTCGATACCATCTTTTCCTAAAATTACTGGCACACCGATACAAATATCATTTAAACCATACTCTCCTTCTAAATATGTAGAACATGGGAACATTTTCTTTTGGTCGCATGCTATAGCTTGTACCATACCACTTACTGCTGCACCTGGTGCATACCAAGCAGATGTACCTAATAATTTAGTTAGTGTAGCGCCTCCAACTTTAGTATCGGCAGCAACTTGAGCTAAACGCTCTTCTGTTAAAAACTCTTCTACTTTTATACTACTACGTGTAGCATGGCTTGTTAATGGCACCATACCTACATCGCTATGCCCTCCTATAACCATACCATCTATATCGCTAATTGGAGCTTCCATAGCTTCTGCCAATCTGTACTTAAAACGTGCAGAATCTAACGCACCACCCATACCTATAATTCTATTTTTAGGTAAATCTGTAGTTTTATGTACTAAATACGTTAAGGTATCCATTGGGTTACTTACCACAATGATAATTGTATTTGGAGAATGCTCTATTAAATTAGAAGATACTGTTTTTACAATACCAGCATTAATACCAATTAATTCTTCTCTAGTCATCCCTGGCTTACGAGGAATACCTGAAGTAATTACACAAACATCACTACCTGCTGTTTGCGCATAGTCGTTAGTAACACCTGTTATTTTAGTATCAAAACCGTTTAAAGAAGCAGTTTGCATCAAATCCATGGCTTTACCTTCGGCATACCCTTCTTTGATATCTAATAAGACAACTTCTGATGCAAAATCTTTTATTGCAATATATTCAGCACAACTAGCGCCTACTGCTCCTGCTCCAACTACAGTAACTTTCATAATTTTTTTATTTTAATTTGTTTTTAATGTTCTAAGGCCAATAAATTTATAGATACTACAAATTTAAGCCTGCACAAGTTACAAAAATATGTTTGTCTTTAAATAAAAACACTCGAGGATAAGCTCGAGTGTTTACTGTTTTATCATTATGATAATTTAAAATGCATTTCTTTAAAATTTATATGCAGATATTAAACGATTTTTCTCATTTACAAAAACAACACTGTCAATTTCGTCTATAACATAATTAGGTGTTTTGTCTACCAGTTTTATTTGAGCATCTTCTTTACCTGTCTTTTTGTTTACCATTAATATTTTATGGTATGTAGGTTCTGTTTCACTTTTTACTTTAGCTACAATAAATTTATGGCCTTTAATTTCTTTTGAATTTGTATGACGTGCTTTAGTTACTTCGAAAATGGTGCTCATGTTTTCCGCATTAGAACCAACGTACAGCCCTGCTACAACACTTTCTGTAGATTTACCATCGGTTTGATCTGCAGAAGTTCTATAAGCACCGCTTGAAACTGCTGAAATTGATTCTAATAATTCTATGTTACTAATAGCACCTTCAACATCAAAATCTACACCTGCGATAGCTAAACCTAATTGCGCTACCGATGCAAGTCCTTTTATATCTGAAGCTGGGGTGTAATATTTAGTGTATTTTAACTGTCCAGAAGGTGTTAATAACGAAATGTATTGGTCGCCATGAATTAAGTAGCCAGAACCATCTATATACTCGGCTACTAAAGGCGTACTTCTTTTAACTTTTTCTAGTTGAACATCTTCTGCAAATAGATTAACATTGCCAGTCTTCAAATCAAATTTGTACCCTTTTTTATTTTCAAAAAGAATCACTTTGTCTTCTTTCTCATCAAAAGTAACTGCAGGTATTGCTTTAAATTTCACATCTTTTTTCCAAACGTCCTTTCCTTTTTCAAAATCTAAAATATTAGAACGTTCTGTAGAAATGTAAAATACACCCTTTGGAATTGGCACTACAAAATAAGCATATCCTTTTACGTTGCTGCTCCATATTTTTCCGCCTTTTTTATCTACCAAGGCTACAGAACCATCTTTATCGCTTTTACCTATGGCTATAAATCCTTTTTCATGTGGAATTACCTCATCTAAGAAAGGGATTTTGAAACTCTTTTTCCATTTAAAGGTATTGGTTTTAGGATCTATAATGTTGAAGCCTTCTGTTTCTACCAAAATTAAATTCCCTTCAATGTCTGATGTTATATCTATTAAAGTTCCTCTTAATTTTAACTTGCCAGGTGTAATATCGTTACCTTTCTCTGGATCTAATACTAATAACTTTTTTGATTTTCGAACCCCAACATACAAACTATTGTTAATCTCGGAGAAGACTAACGCTTTAATTTTTTTGTTGGTTGTATGATTCCATATAATGTTTCCATTTTCTCTTTCTATAGTATATATGTTATCTTTTATACCTACTATTACATGTCCTGATGCATTAAAATAAGGCCCGTGATCTATAAAAGAACGGCTAAATACTTTACCGATAAGACCTCCTGATATTTCTCCTAAGCTACATTGCCATGTGCGTTGCCATGTTTTTAAGCTAAAACTCATAAGTATACGTGTTTTGGCTTTTAGTAGTTCAAACAAAATGATACCCTTATCTGGTACAGTGGTGTAATTTTTAACTCTATACCCCTCGTCTTTTGTATCGAATACAATATCTCCATTGCTTGAATTTACAATAATACCTCTAATCTTACCTATAACAGGTGCGTACTCTACATAAAACAATGGCAGACCATCTATGTTAAAGAAGGAATTTTTATCTACCCCTTTCAACTCTTTGTTATGCCATAAGGTTTTTCCTGAAACGTGATCCATGCCAAGCAAGCCTTTAGCACCAGCGGCAACAATAATACCGCTATTAGCTTGTTTTATCCAACCTACCTCGTACAACTCAGTTTTTAAATCCTTTTCCCATAACTTTTCTTGAGCGTATATGGACGTTATAAAAAAAACAAATAAGACGATTAAAGTACTTTTTCTTTTCATTATGTTTTCATTTAAATTGAACTATGACTTTTCTTTTGTTTAAACCTTAGTTTACAGCTGTATTAATCCAAAAAAAAAAGTGCGATTGACTAGATCGCACTTTCACTAATTAAAATAAAAACTAACTAAAAAACTAACTAAATAATTACGAATAACTAAATATATTTTCTATCTAAATCCGAAGTTAACACCTAATGAAAAGGCATCGAATTCTGAAATATGATATTCTGCATTAAGTCTAAAAAAACCTAATTTTAATTTTGCTCCTACTGTCCCTCTTAAATTAGACACTTCACTTTCTACAGAAAAGGGATCTTGAATTTCTGCTGATGTAATACCATTACTCGATACTCTAAAAGTACCCAAGAGATCGGACTCTGATGTTCCTGTTATGTATCCAATACCGCCGTAAAAATTAATTATTGGCAGTTTTGTAGAACCAACAAGTTGTAATAATACTGTATTTGCCGAACTCTCTAATCTTTGATTTTCGCCTTCTACAATAGAGGTTTCTTCTAAACTGTAAGTTGCATCTAACTGTGTGTAAGCCACCAATCCCGAAATTGCTACGGGCCATAATTTGTCTGCTGGTAACCAATCGGTAAATTCGACTTGTAAGCCAACACCAAACATACTTAACTCTACATCGTCTGTATCTACTGTTGGTATAAAGCGTGCCTTTAATTCTAAGCCGTGGCTTAGGCCAACAGCACCTTGAATAAAAGCTGTAGGTAATAAATTTTCGCTACCATCGCCTATACCGTCGGGTAAATTTATGTCTACAGTTTGGTTTCCAAAAAGCGGATCTTCAAACTCTAGTCGTACTGCTATATTTGGATCGTTCTCTCCAAGCACACTTGCCACAGATTGCGTGTCTGGTCCTTGAACAAACGACACGTTGTTGTAATCGTTGGTGTTTAGATTAAAGGTTTTATTATCATCACCAATAATTGCTGCGTTGGCAATTAAAGAAATCTCAAAACCACCTAAAGGTTTAGCTTTACCAGAATTAAACCAATTGGCATTCATGCTATGCATTAAACCATTTGTGCCTGGCGCTAAATAATCGTTTGCAAAACGAGCTGCATCATCTGTACCAGCCGCTAAAAAAGCATCTATATCGCTTTGGGCACTCGACGCTGCCGTTGCTAGTAGTAATGCTAAATTTAGTGCAAAATGCTTCATTTGTTTCTTTCTGATGGTACAAATATATATAAAAAAATGATTCAACCAACGTTTTAGCGAAAAAAAATGCTTTTAAACGATGTTTTTTTGTTTTTTGTAGTAAAAAAAGGCTTAACACCTGGTGTTAAGCCTTTAATCTAAATTTAAGAATTTTGTAATAACTATGCGTCTATATTGGCATAAATAGCGTTCTTTTCTATAAAATCACGACGTGGTGGCACTTCGTCTCCCATTAGCATAGAGAAGATACGATCGGCCTCAGAGCCATTATCGATTTGTACCAAACGCATGGTTCTAAACTCAGGATTCATCGTGGTATCCCATAATTGTTCTGCGTTCATTTCACCAAGACCTTTATAGCGTTGTATCTTGCTTCCATCTCCAAACTCCCCTACAATATCATCGCGTTCCTTATCAGACCAAGCGTATTGTTTCTTCGCGCCTCGTTTGACTAAGTATAAAGGTGGTGTGGCAATATAGATATGTCCATTTTCTATAAGTTCTTTCATATACCTAAAGAAGAAGGTTAGGATTAAAGTTGCAATGTGACTACCATCAATATCGGCATCACACATAATTACAACTTTATGGTAACGTAATTTAGACAGGTTAAGTGCTTTGCTATCTTCTTCTGTACCTATGGTAACTCCTAATGCGGTAAAGATGTTTTTTATCTCTTCGTTCTCAAACACTTTGTGCTGCATGGCTTTTTCCACATTCAAAATCTTACCTCTTAAAGGCAATATCGCTTGAAAGTTTCTATCACGACCTTGTTTAGCGGTTCCACCTGCCGAATCTCCCTCTACCAGAAATACTTCGCATTTTGCAGGGTCTTGCTCAGAACAGTCACTTAATTTCCCAGGTAAGCCTCCAATACTCATTACAGTTTTACGCTGTACCATCTCACGTGCCTTTTGCGCAGCGTGACGGGCTTGTGCGGCAAGAATTACCTTTTGCACTATAGTTTTAGCATCGTCTGGGTGTTCCTCTAAGTAATCGGTTAACATTTCGGATACCGCCTGACTTACTGATGCTGATACCTCTCGGTTTCCTAATTTTGTTTTGGTTTGCCCTTCAAACTGCGGTTCCTGTACTTTAACAGAGATGATGGCGGTTAAACCTTCGCGGAAATCATCACCAGAAATATCGAACTTTAATTTATCGGTAAGCCCTGAACTGTCGGCATACTTTTTTAAAGTATGGGTTAGCCCACGTCTAAAACCAGACAAGTGGGTTCCCCCTTCATGGGTATTAATATTGTTCACATAAGAGTGTAGATTTTCAGCATAAGAGGTATTGTAAATCATTGCTACCTCTACAGGAATATCATTCTTCTCCCCTTCAAACGCAATAACATGCTTCATTAAAGGTTCTCTTGTGGCGTCTAAGTATTTTATAAATTCTTTTAAGCCTTCTTTAGAATGGAAAGTCTCTCCTTCGAAACTCCCATCTTCTTTAGTGGCGCGTTTGTCTACAATATGTATGGTAATGCCTTTATTTAAATAGGCCAACTCACGTAAACGGCTCGCTAAAGTATCATAGCTATACTCTAAGGTTTGGGTAAAAATGGTAGGATCTGGTTTAAACGTAACCACTGTACCTCTTTTATCAGAATCGCCCGTTACTTTAACAGGATATAAGGCCTTACCGCGTTCGTATTCTTGCTCCCATACCTTACCATCGCGATGTACTGTAGCTTTAAGATGCGTAGACAAAGCATTAACACAGCTTACCCCTACACCGTGTAAGCCCCCAGAAACTTTATAAGAGTCTTTATCGAATTTACCACCTGCACCAATTTTCGTCATTACAACCTCTAAAGCAGAAATGCCTTCTTTTTTGTGTAGCCCTACTGGAATACCACGACCATCATCTTCTGTGGTAATCGAGTTGTCTTCGTTTATGGTAACCGTAATATTATCGCAATGTCCAGCTAAGGCTTCATCTATAGAGTTATCTACAACTTCATATACCAAATGGTGCAACCCTCTTACACCAACATCTCCAATATACATGGAAGGTCGCATACGTACATGCTCCATCCCCTCTAAGGCCTGAATGCTATCCGCCGAGTAATTATTTTTTTTAGCTTCGTCGCTCATCTATTTTTTAAATTTGATTTACTTAATATTATTCTTAAAATTCAACATTCTAACACCTCTCTTTTTATCAATAAGATAAATTTTTTAGTATCAAAATCGATTTTACACAAAAAAATGACGCTATTGCATCATTTTCTGGTCGAAAACAAATATAGCTATTTTTAAAGCGTTTAAAAAGGATTTCAGCGAGTTTCTATAAAAATTATCAACAATTGTTAATTACATAAAACGCGCTTAAATCGCCTTAAAATAGCCTTAAAACCCGTTTTACATGGTAAATTAGCGCTTGTAGAAATAGAAAATTCTGTTTTTGCCTTAAAACGCTTTTAAAATCTGTTTACTTTTATCGATTTACAGCAACAATGCTAAAAAAAAACGATTAACGTAGCGCTAACCATCGGTTTTACAATTCCTTTTTCATCTAAACCATTTTAGACACATTTAGCGCTGCCTGTGTACATATTACAAGCATTATGTTTAAAGATTATTACCATTCCTACAGATTCACTGTGAAATCCATAACAAAACACCTGTTACACTACATATTTTAAAGCTGTAATGCTCCGTTACAACTTTACATCCTTAAACCGCTATTCTAGATAAAATCTTTTGTAATTTTACGCGCTAGATTTTTGAACCGAAAACGAAACAAAAAGACATGAGTAAAATTATGACAGTCGACGTATTGTCGAGCATTAAGGGCGCAGAACCTTCTGAGGCTGTGAACAAGTTATTTGAAGTGATTAAAAACGCGAATACCTCAACACCTAATTCTGTGGCCAATTCTAATAATGCTGTGTCTTTAGATAATTTGAGAGCCGATGTTGTTAGAGACAGTTCTGCCGTTGAAAAGCAAATTATTATCGAAAACTTTCCAAAAGAGAAGAACAACTACCTTGTAGTTTCTAAAGTAATTGAAGAATAGTAATGGAGTCTCAAATTCATAAAATTCACCAGCAATTGGTGAACAAAGAGCTAAGCTGTACCCAGTTGGTACAAGCTAGGCTAGACGCTTTAAAGCAAAACACACACCATACCGTAAATGCATTGCTAGACGACATGGCTTTAACGCTTGCCGCTAAAGTAGATGCTAAAATTGCCAATGGCGAAACTATTGGCTTACTAGAAGGGATTCCTTTTGGTATTAAAGATGTGTATATGGTACAGGGTACGTATACAACGGCCAGTTCAGATTTATTAAAACAGTACAAATCGGCTTATACGGCCACAGCCATCCAAAAGCTATTGGATGCTGGTGCCATTCCGCTCGTTAAGGAAAACTGCGACAGTTTTGGCCATGGGTCCTCGAGTGAAAATACCATTTTTGGTGCAGTTAAAAATGCCATAAATCCCGATTTAGTAGGTGGTGGTTCTAGTGGTGGTTCTGCCGTAAACGTTGCCAAAGACTACACCGTATTCTCTATTGGTGGCGATACAGGAGGCTCTATACGCCAACCTGCGGGCTACAATAACGTCTATGGTTTAAAACCAACTTACGGCCGCGTGTCTCGCTTTGGGTTGATGGCTTACGCCTCGTCTACCGATTGTGTGGGACCTATTGCCAAGTCTATAGAAGACATTCGCATTGTGTTAAACACAATAAGCGGTAAGGACGAGCGCGACCAAACCACTTATGCGTCTGAAGCGATTGCTGAAACTACGACACCCGATGCTGGCACCGTAAAAACGGTAGGCTATTTTAAGAATTTTATAGAAAGTGATGCTATAGACGCCACGGTAAAAGCCGATTTCTTAGCGGCTATAGAAAAGCTAAAAGCCACAGGTATTGCGGTAAAAGCTTTGGATTTCTTTGAGTCGAATACCTTAGTATCGACTTATTATACCCTAGCCATGGCAGAAACCGCCTCTAACCTATCCCGTTTAGATGGCACCAATTATGGCAACCGCATAGAGGGCGAAAACTTAAAAGACACTTACGCCATAACCCGATCGGAGAATTTCTCTGAAGAGACCAAACGCCGTATCGTTGGGGGCAACCAAGTGTTATCTCAAGGATTTTCAGACGAAATTTATCGTAAAGGCCTTAACCTTAGAGACCAAATTGCAAAAAACTTTGAACGTGACTTTAACGCGGTAGACATTATCCTATCGCCAGTTACCCCAAGCACACCGCCTAAGATAGGAGACAGTTTAAAAGATCCTTTAGCGATGTACCTGTCCGATGCCTATACTGTAGGCTTTAGTTTAGGCCAATTGCCAACACTAACCATCCCACAAGGCACCGCAACAGGCTTACAAGTAACCGCTGCAAAAACGAATGACGAACTTGTTTTGAAGTTTGCTAACTTCTTAAAAGATACGATATAATGGAACTGGAGCACTTAAACACGCTTTTAGAAGCACACGATATAGAATTAGTAATCGGATTGGAAACCCACGTTCGGTTAAACACAAAAACCAAATTATTTTGTTCCTGCGCCAATGCAGGCGATATAGATACCCCCAACCATAATATATGTTCGGTATGTACAGGACAAATGGGTGTATTACCATCCATTAACAAAGAAGCCATTAGCAAGGCCATTTACTTTGGTAAAGCCGTACAATCCTCATTTAAAAATGAAGTGATTTCTTGGGACCGTAAGCATTACGAATACCCCGACAACCCAAAGAACATTCAAATCACGCAGTTTCATAACCCTGTGATTCCAGATGGTACAGTGTCTTGTTACAGAAATGACGGCTCGCAATTTACGGTAGAATTAACCCAGACGCATATTGAAGAAGATGCCGCCAAACTCATGCATGAAAAAACGGTATCTCTAGTCGATTTTAATAAAGCGGGCGTACCACTTATTGAGATTGTAACAGAACCCTGCATTCGCCATATTGAAGATGCCTCTACCTATGCACAATACATTCAACGTATTGTACAAAACTTAGGCATTTCTGAAGCCAATCTTGAAAAGGGAGAGTTCAAATCCGACGTATCGGTATCCTTACGTAAAAAAGGCAGCGACGCTTTAAACCCACGTACCGAAATAAAAAACTTAAACTCGTTTAAGTTTATGGTAGAGGCTTTAAAAGAAGAAATTGAAAAACAACTTAATTACTATATAGAGCATAAGGATTTTAGGCCAGACCAAACTACAGTACTGTTTGATGCCGATTTAAAGCAAACTAAAACCATGCGTAAAAAGGAATTTGAAGCCGATTACCGCTTTATTTCCGAACCAGACCTGCCTTTTGTAAGCATAAAAGAGGCCGTAGCCAACACCCATGTCGATTTAGACCGTTTGCCTTATGCTGTAGAGTCTATTTTAATAGAAGGTGGTGTACTGCCACAAGATGCAAAGTTCTTTACTGCAGATGCCTTGCGCTCGCAAACCTTTGTCGCTTTAAACACTGCGCTTAAAGATCCGTCTTTTGTTGCTAAGACCTTAAGTAATACTATAAAACCAGAGGATTATGCTAAGATTGAAAATATAGCCGATCTGGAAGCCATCTTTACACTGTTTAAGGCTGAAAAAGTAACACCTGTTTTAGCCCAACACGCTATAAAATCGGTAATAAACGATGCTGCGTTTGACTATAACAGTTATTTTGAAACGCATACCATCTCTGAAGATAAAATAAGTAACGCCATACAAGAGGTGATTGCTAAAAATGAAGCAGTCGCCAACGCTATTAAAGGCGGTAACCAAGGCAAAGCAGGCATTCTAGTAGGTAAAGTGATTGCTATTATTGGTAAAGGCGCTTCTGGTAAAGTGATTCGCGAAGGTATTTTAAGTGCCTTGGCTGCTAGTACCGAAAAAGCATCGCAACAAGCGACAGCAACAGGCGCGACAACGACAGGAACACCGCAGGAAGCGACAGCTGCTAAAAACGAGGAAGTACTCCCTGAAATTCCTTTAGTGGTTAAAGACACCTATAGAACTCATAAAATTTCACAATTAAGTGAAGCTTCTATTTCTGAAACCGTAACCCTTGCTGGTTGGGTGTCTAGTGTGAGAGATCACGGGGAACTGATGTTTATCGATTTACGCGACTCTAGCCATGAGATTTTTCAGGTGCGCTTAAGCCGCGAGTCTTTTGCCAATCTAGACGACCTGGTAAAGCTAAAACCAGAGTCGGTTATTACCGTTACTGGAACCGTGGTACAGCGTAAAACGGATGACTACAACCCTGCCCTACGCGCAGGTACTATAGAGTTAGAAACAGCAGCATTAGAGATTTTAAACCTCTCTAAAACCTTACCTTTTGAAATTAAACGCGCCAATAAATCTAACGAATCGGTACGTTTTCAATATAAATATTTAGACCACAGAAACGACGAGGTACGCCGTGCAATCGTAAACCGCCATAAGGTGATTAAATTGATGCGCGATCTTTTAGACACTCAAGAATTTATAGAAGTAGAAACCCCTATTTTAACGGCAGGAACCGATGAAGGTGCAAGAGAATTTATTGTGCCTACCCGTAAAAAAGCAGGAGCGTTTTACACCCTACCACAAGCGCCACAACAATTCAAACAAATTTTGATGGTAAGTGGTTACGAAAAGTACTTCCAGATTGCACGCTGCTTTAGAGATGAGGATTCGCGTGGCGACCGCCAGCCAGAATTCACACAGTTGGATATTGAAATGGCCTATGCCAGCATGCAGGACATTATAGATTTAAACACCAACATGTTTAATACTATTGTGAAAAAAATCTATGGTAAAAAATGGATTTTAAAGCCTTTTGAGGTGATTACCTATAAGGAGGCGATGGACTTTTACGGCTGCGACCGTCCCGATCTGCGTTTTGGCTTAAAACTACAAGACATTACCGCTATTGTAAAAGACACCACCTTCCAAGTGTTTAGCAAACCCATAGAAGAAGGCGGTATTGTAAAATGTATTAAAGTCTCTGCCGAAGAACAAGGCGGCAAGCGTTTATCTAAAGGGCAAATAGAGAAATTAACGGCTATTGCCCAAGCGAATGGCTTAGGTGGTTTGGCCTATATTATTGTAAATGAAAACGATTTGCAATCGCCTATCATTAAGTTTTTAGGAGAAGATATTGCACAAAATATTATAAGTACTACCAATGCCCAAGTGGGTGATGTGGTGTTCTTTTCGGCTGCCGATTACGATACAGCCAATAAGGCTTTAGATGCCGTAAGACAGGCTTTGGGTAGCATGTTACGCTTAATTAACCCTAAGGAATTACGCCCAGCATGGGTGGTCGATTTCCCGATGTTCGAAAAGACCGAAGAAGGCCGTTGGACGTTTACGCATAACCCTTTCTCTATGCCTGCCATCTACGATGTAGAGAAGCACATAAATGGCAATGAGGAAGAAATTGGCAGCATTATCGCCCAGCAGTACGACCTTATCCTTAACGGTTACGAAATTGGTGGTGGCTCGGTACGTGCCCATAAACCTGAAATTTTAGAGGCTACTTATAAAAACATGGGCTACAACAAAGAAGAAATGATGAGAAGTGTAGGCACCATGTACGATGCCTTCCACTACGGCGCACCACCACACGGGGGCATTGCCTGGGGTGTAGACCGCTTAATGATGATTCTGGAAAAGAAAGCTTCTATTAGAGAGGTGATGGCCTTCCCTAAAACAGGCACCAGTGAGGATTTATTATTTGGTTCGCCTTCTCCTCTATCGGATAAAAAAGTTGAAGAAATGAATGTACGGGTACTGCGGAAGTAAGCCTTGTATTTCACTTGTATTGAAACAGCCATGACTTTTTAAGTTGTGGCTGTTTTTTGTTTTGTAAACACCAATAACATTTTAACGAATTTTACACTTATGTAGAATTTTTTTTATTTATTTAGATGTTTTTTTACATTCAACACATAAAAACAATCTTTTAATGAGTAAGCAAAAACTTATAGAAAATATAATTTTAAATGAAAATGCTTATTTCTTTCTTAAAAAAAAGGAAGGGTATTTAAGTCAAAAATTAATAAAAAATACTTTTCGAGAAGCTTCAAGTGAAAAAGCTGGTAATTTTCTTTTAAACGAAGTTAAACTCAAACATCAACTTGATGGGAATCATTACGCATACTATTCGATTGCAGTTTTCAAATACAAAAGAAAGCCTACATTTGTCGATGATCTCATTGAGGGATGGGAAGAAAAAAAATTAGCTTATATCTGTATTGTTGATTTCAAAAAACATTTAGTCATAGCCAAACGTAATGTTTCTGGAATTAATGAATTCATAAAACTTTTTTCACCTGTTGACTACAACATATTAACTTCAATATTTACTACTGATAAAACAACATTTGAAAAATTTTCAATGAATAACATGAATATATCTGACAAATCTATTAGACAAAAAAGTCTTGAATCTATTGATTTAAAAGAAAATGTTTCTACTCTAGGCTTAAATAGTTATATATTAAATAATTTACGCATTAATAATGAAGATGACAAAATTTCTGTTTCACTAAACTCGTCAAGGATCAATAAGTTTGGAACAAAAAATAGAATTAGTAGCTTTATCTTTTGGTCAGAAAAAATTGTACAGCGTATTATAAACTTTGAACCAAAATCTAGTTTTCTTTCCTCTTTTGCTACTCCATTAGACTATGAAGAGGAAAAAGATGACTTAGAGCCAATAGCTGTATTAATCACACTTTCAAAACTATACATGGATTATGAAGATAACCGCATTGAAAGATTCTTTATTCGTAAAGGAGAGGAAGAAAAAAACTTTAATCTAATTTCTGTATTAAATAATTTCGAACGTCTATTAAAAATAGAAAAACACGATAAAGATAACCTACCAAATTATAAAATCTCAAGCCAATCTATTAATGATTTATTTATATCTCTTAACAAAAAGTCTATAACGCTCAAATCTAAAAAATTATCTAAAGTATACATTCAACTATCAGGAGATATAATTTGCCCTATTCTTCAATATATTAACTCGACAAGTGGTTTTATAATCACGTTTAATACTCCAGATATAGTTTATAGTAATAGAAAACTATTTAAAGACTCTAGATTGTTAGAAAACATTAATGCTTTTCTGAAAATTTTTATCCCACGAGAAGAACTGAAACATGTTGTTTCTGAAAAAGGTTCTTTTACATCTTCGTCAGAAAAATTTGATAGAAATTCCATTTTTGGGTTTGTTGAAAACTCTTTTATCGATGATTCTTGTTACTTCATTTGTGACGATTTAGGAAAAGAGTGGGCTGACCATATCGGATTAAGTGATGACAGTATAACCTTTTATCATTCTAAATTTAAAAGCTCAAATATGTCTGCTTCAGCTTTTCAGGACATAATTGGACAAGCGCAAAAAAATCTTGGAAACCTTAGTCCTTCTGAAAACCAATGGCCTTTAAAAAAGGCTTTATGGAGTAAAAATTATAAGACAGATAAAATTGAAACTAATATAAAAAGATTGAGAAAAGGAGATAACACCTCCAATTCCATCGAATATTTCAAAAACTTAAAAGTGTACCCTAACTTAAAGAAGAAAGTTATTTTAGTTATTAACTTTATTTCAAAAGCTCAATTAGAAGACAGATTAAATAAATTAAAACGTGAAGAAAATTTTACCGAAAAAAATGAAGTTATTCAAATTCTATGGTTCATTTCTTCTCTTATATCTAGTTGTCAGGAAATTGGTGCTGAAACTTATATTCTTTGTAAACCATAAGCACATGCTTGAGCTGACTCAAACTCGACGTTAGAGTGACAAGTATCAGCTACTGCCAAGCGCTGCTTAGCAACTTCAACAATAAGAAACTTAAAAATGCTTTTGCAAAAACGTAAGCGCTTTTTGTATTTTAGGCATTATGAGTAGAAATGGTAAACTACTGTAGAAAAGAAAAAGACATGAAGTTGTAGTGCTATTATTTTATACTAAGTCATGGGTATGCCTAACAGTAATAGCATTAAATTTTACTACGAGGTAGTTTTAAGCATGCCTAATAGGTTTTATCAAATAGAGCGGTCACGCACAAACAAAAGCTCCCAACCATACTATCTAAAGCGGAAGTGGTAAAAATGATAGACGTTACTAAAAATAGCAAACGCAAATGTATTATCAGCCTATTATATTCGGCAGGAATAAGAAAAAGTGAATTGCTAAACCTAAAATTAGAGGATATAGATAGCAAACGCATGGTAATATGCATTAAACAAGGTAAAGGGAATAAAGATAGACTCACTTTGCTTTCAGAAAAACTTTTAACCTATTTACGTTCTTATTATTGCATCTATAAACCTAAAACGTATTTATTTGAAACCCCTAATGGTAAAAAATACGGTGCTACTAGTGTAGATAGACTTATAAAAAAGGCAACTCTAACAGCAGGCATTCAAAAAAATATTACCCCACATACGTTAAGACATAGTTTTGCTACACATTTATTAGAAAACGGCACTAACTTAAGACGCATACAAGAATTATTGGGTCATAGTTCTGATAAAATTACATGAATTTACACACATTTACTCTTAAATTATTTTCATATTATAAGAAATACTCTATATTTATAGTGTAAATAACATGTGCTAGTGCGTTTTATTCAATTGTTAGCCACAATATGACACAACCATATGGAGGAAGAAAAACCAGAAGAAGAAAAAATTGAAACTTTCGAAGAAAAATTCGAGAAGTTTATAAGTAAAGCAAAAGAAGAAACTACCTCTCTAAAGGCTGAATTAAATGATATTACAGATCTTTATAATGACTTTGTTAAAAAACCAAGTTCCGCAATATTAAGTAAGGCTGAAAAACTCAATGAAACTTTTGAAAAAATTGACGAGTACAGTTCTGAAATATCTGATATTGAGGAAAAAGTAAAAGACTTCGAAATCAAAATTTTTGGAAAAACAGCTGAAGACAAAGAATCGCTGAAAGTCAAACTAAATGACTTAAAGACTCAACACGAGGAATTACACGGAGAATGGGAAGGAAAATATGAAACATTGACTGCCAAAATTGAAGGTCTTCTACCTGGAGCAACTTCTGCTGGACTAGCTAAATCCTACTTCGATCAAAAAAACAGTTATAGATGGCCAAATATTATTTGGTCCGCAGTTTTTGCTCTAACAATGGTTGGAATGGTTTACTATGCAATTCATACAATAAGCAAAAGTACTGATATTGGAAATGTATTTATAAACATTCTGTCAAGAGCACCTTTTTTCATTCCTACAATTTGGCTTGCTTTATTTGCCAGCAAACAACAAAGTCAAAATAGAAGGCTAGAGCAAGAATATGCATATAAAGAAAGTTTAGCCAAATCCTATGATGGTTATAAAAGAGAGATTGAAAATCTACCTGAAACCGATGAGAAAAATGAAATAATGGAAAAATTAGTTCGAACTATGATTGATACTGCTGGATTCAATCCAAGTTCAACTTTGGAAAAACAATCTCATAATGACAAGCCTCCAATTTTTGGGAGTTTATTTGGTCGAAAAGAAACGGATGAAAAGAAATAAAATACTGTGCCTACAATGGTAACATTACTCACTCAAAACGACAAAGAAGCAAAAAAATGACATTAGCAAAGTTATTCATATTAGGGCAAGAAATAGAATTACTATGGACAGATATGAATTATCATCGGGATACAAGAATAAATGGCAAACCTGCTTCAGATACCAACGGAGGTTTAATAACTGTTTGTTATTCCACAGATTATTATTCAGACCTTGTTTTGCGATGGATGACTAAAGAAAGTGAAGACGATACTTGGAATGAAGCTGATAAAATGGAAATGGGCAAAGTTTGCTTTTATGAAAATGGATTTGATTATCCACCTATCAAAACATACAAATTCAATGATGCTCATTTAATCTATTTTAAAGAAATCTTCAATGCAGAAGGCGAAGAACCTATGCAGACTATTTTATCAATTTCGCCCGCAATTCAAAATTATGGTGTAGAGTTTGTAAAACTTTGGAATGAAAGCTGGATTCCGCCAAGTGAGAGAATGCCATATCAATCTATGGAGAGTGAAGAACCAAAAGTGTTAGATTATTACTTGACTGACCTTGATGGTAGTAGAATAGATAAAGCAAAAATTGGCGAGAAAGTATTCTTAAATATTAAAACTAAAGGTTTAATAAATGAATTACTTACTATCACTTTAGATGATAAAAATGTTGATTTTAAATACAATGATAAGGTTTTACCAAATGACACCATTTCTAATTATAAAATCACTAAAAGTTTAGAAAAATTAGAATTAGAGGTTATCAAACAACAAGAAAATTAAGCTATGAACACTTTTACTTTAGAAGTACCGTCTATCGGATATAAAAAAGATTTAACATTGAATGTTGAATGCTCATGCGAAAAATCTAAACCTGCTAAAAATTTCAAGGAATTAGTGGAATTAGTTAAACAAGCAGAAGAAGTACTAATGCTTAATGGGTATGATGAGATGGGAGATAGAATACATATATTACGAGGTATTTATTATGGTACTAAATGGAGTTTAGATTATGGCGTAGAAAAAAGTACAATGAGAAATATGGCATTTAATATGCCATATACTGCTACTACAACTCCTCCTGATGCAAGAGAAAAACTGAAATGCTTAGAAGACTGCAAAGCTGATTTATTCAATTCATTATATAAAAGTTATGAAGTTTTTGAAACTCCATATAGAGCAATAGATTTTGGCCATTTGATTATTGGTTTAGAAGCAAGAAGAAGTTGGAGGGCTAAAAGTGTTCATATACCTACACAAGGAGGTACAGGATTAGAGATATCTACTTGGGTTGGAGATTTAGGAGGAGGAGTTGGCAAACTATCAGTAGATAGAATAAAGAATCCAAAAGTAAGAGCCAAAACATTATTTCCTGTAAGTGGTCATAGTTATGGCACTATGGTAAACTTAGAGGGAGATGTTGCATCGTATATAGTAGGCATGGATGAAAATAGCCCCTCAAAAATAGATAACCCAACTGATAATTTCACTACTATTCATGAAGCCCTACAAGATTACTTTGATTGTAAATGGGACAGTAGAACATTGTATTTTTTAAAAATGCTTGGAGGCAAGTTTGATGGAAGCAATAATTTAACCAATAGAGAAAAAGTAGAAGAAAAAATTTCAGACCATATAGATGAGTTCGCTTCTTGGTATTTAGGCTTACGAATGAAAGACAAAAATAGTGGGGGCTTAGAAGAATTTAATGATGCAGCTGGATATTTTGAACCACTATCGCAAGAAGTAGCATCAATTTTCGTAGATGGACTGTTGCATGTCATTAATAAACCTAAAGATATGATTACTGCAAGAACTAACCCTAATCCAAAACCTCGAACAAAAACTACTTTTGAAAAAAGCCAAGAAACAATAGAGAAGATTAAGGAAAAATTAAAAGATTTAAACCCTTTTGATTAATGAAGTTATTTTGGAAAATTAATATATATGTAAGTGTTATAGTGTTTAGCTTGTTTATACTTTATTTTCTTGCTATGTATTTTGAAATTTCTATCCCTAATTTTCTTGTAGATATATCTGGGGTATTATTTTTTTATGCTCCATTTTTAGAGATAATTCAAATTCCTTTATGTTTAATAATTGTATTGTTTACCTTAAAAAATCAAAAAAAGATTGTTTGGATGTATTTTTTAATAATGATTATCTTTTTTATTATTAAGATAAGTATTTATTTTTTGTTATTAGGAAGTATTATACCCTTAAATAGTCCATGAAAATTTTAAAACGAATATTACAAGTAATCCTAATTATATTGGTAATTGGATTTGTATTTCGTGGGTGGATATATAGACAAATTGTTACATATAAATCAACAGGGGAAAGAGTAAATTATACAGCTACAAATGAAAACCTCATTAGCTATTTTGAAGAAAATATTGTCAATGTTAAAGACACTAAAATTGAAGAAATAATAAATGTAGGGCTTTCAACAACTTCACAGTTATTAGAATTTACAGCATCTAAAAATTACAATAATCCAAATAAACTTATAGATACTAAAACAGCTAATCGTATAGGCTATGCTACTTTTTTTTCGTCTATATGTAATTACCTTCTTGAAAAAAAGAATATAAGAGATTGGAAAGCAGTGCCACATAAAGGGCAATTATATTTTTTAGGAGTAAATGTTCATCAATATTTCGATTCTCCTTTTTTTAAAGATCATGATTTTGCTATCATTCAAAATAAAAATACAGGAGAAATTTTAGCAGTTGACCCCATCAATAAATGACTATTTATATATTGACAGTGGCATCAATGAAAGATGTGTTGGGCATTATATGGTTAACTAAATTAGAATTAGAGTAATGAAAATACTTATCAGGATATTGTTTTTATTAATAATCTTAACTTCTTATTCTTGTAAATCTGAATATGTGCTTTTGGACAGTTTTAAAGGTTTTGTATATGATAAAGAAACATAAGCACCTATTAGAGATCTATTAATATATACAGATTCAATATCAGTTAATTCTTTTACTCCTATTAAAACAGATAAAAAAGGCTTTTTTATCATTAATAGTATGTCTACTAAAAATTATGACACATATTTTACAGCACGCAAAAATATTTCTTACAAATTAATTTTTCAATCAAAAGAATATATTAATGATACTATAGACTTAAAATCGCACAATAAAAATAATAGAAAAGTGGCCACAATTGATTTAGGTAAAATATTCTTAAAACAAGTAACGTTGCCTAATAATTAAGAAGCGTATGGCGTGCCGATAGGCCTGCGCTATACACCTTGTTGACTGCAAACGCATGGTAATATGCATTAAACAAGGTAAAGAGAATAAAGATAGACTCACTTTACTTTCAGAAAAACTTTTAACCTATTTACATTCTTATTATTGCATTTATACACCTAAAACGTATTTATTTAAATCACCTAATGGTAAAAAATACGGTGCTACTAGTGTAGATAGACTTATAAAAAAGGCAACTCTAAAAAACAGGCATTCAAAAAAATATTACCCCACATACGTTAAGACATAGTTTTGCTACACATTTATTAGAAAACGGCACTAACTTAAGACACATACAAGTGTTGTTAGGTCATAGTTCCAGCAAAACCACGTAAATTTATACTCATGTAGCCACTAATTATTTGCAGATTGTAAAAAATCCCCTAGATTTATAGTGTGAATAACATGCACTAGTGCATGTTATTTAATTGTTGTGGGTAATTTTAAACAAACTCAAATGCTTCGAAAAGAAATTAAAGATGACAATGAGCTCTATCTGTATTTTAATGATAAATTAATCTACAAAAGATGGTTGAATCAAGGTTACTCTAAAGTATTTGACAAATTCGCCTATAGTAAACAAACATTTATGAGTATTACAGAAGACGAAAATGGAAACATTAAACGTCTGCGAAAAATATTTATAAACGGAGAGTTTTGCAATTCCAAATTAGACTTTTGGAACAAATATATTGCAGATATGGAATTCTCTGCTAAAAAGGATTTCGGGAAAAACCTTGACGCATTTAATGATGCTATAACAGCAAAAGGACCTGGTTTTCCTGGAGATTGTTTAATTGAAATAACTGGAACTAAAAACCTTGAAAAGATATTCGGAAAAGAAGATTTTGATTTTATCATATATACTTTACAACAAGCTGAATTCGTTGACTTAACAATCGAAAAAACGAAAGTTGAATCTTATAAAATAAAAGGTTGGAAAGAAAAAGAAACTGGAGTGCTTATTTCTGAAAATAACAACTGGATTCTAGTAAATCATATTCCTGTAGATTGTGTCATTGACAGATTTAAATTGTACAGAAAGAAGTTTATCAAAAAACGGATTAATGGAGAATCTGAAAAAAAGATTGAACGTGGCTCATCAATATCAAAGCCTAAAAAATAGAGAATATCTAGTCGCATGCTACAATGGGCTATGAGTTTTCTATCGCTAATAATATGCTCTAAATAGCCCACTAAACAGAGTTTAAAAAACACAATAGGATCTATGCTTTGTTGGCCGCTAGAGCCATAAAAAGAAGCTGTTTCTTTATAAAGGAATTCTAAATGTAATACGGCTTTTAAATGGCGGTAAAAGTTAGTTTTAGGAACATGGTCGCTTAATTTAAACGTATGAAACAACTTTTCTTGATAGGTCTTTTTTCCTTGCATTGCTTAAGATAATTAATAATACTATTATTTAGCAAGACTTGTGCAACAGGCACATAATGTATAAGTAATAGCTCCTTTCTGCTATCCAAAAAGTCAGTGCATTTTAGTATCTTTCGTCTAAATAGTTCCTGTGGTGGGTTTTACACGCTACTACTCATACATAGTACGTTACCAACTATAGCTCTGAGTTTTTTAGAAACTAATTTTATGAAGTAAAACTTGCGAAGCATTAAATTTTGGTGTATTTTTGCACCAAATAAGTATCTCATGGGACGGCAAAGTATTTCTTTCACAGAACTTAACGATAATTGGTTAAAAGCTCAAGTTGATAATAACGAGTACTCAAGTAAAAGTGAACTTGTTAATGACTTGATTAGACAAGCGCGCAAGCAGCAGAAACAAATTGATTGGATTGCAGCAAAGATAGATAAGGCAGAAAAAAGTGGATTTACTTCGGATAGTAAAGCGCAAATATTATCTCAATCTAAGAATTTATCAAATGGCTAAATACAAATTAAGTAACTCTGCAAAAGAGGACTTAATAAGAATTCATCGTTACGGAGTTAAAAAATTTGGGATGGCGCTAGCTGACAAATATTTTGACTCTTTTTTTGAATATTTTGACATCATTTCGCAAAGACCTTATTCATTTGAATCGGTTGACTTTATAAAAAGCGGATATAGACGCTGTGTCTGCGGATCGGATAGTATTTACTACAGAGTAAATAATGATTTGGTAGAGATTATGGTTATAATTGGACGCCAGGATTTAAATAACTTATTGTAAAAAATTACAGTTGGTAACAATGGTAACCGTTGCACAAGTCCATAGCTGCATGATTGTATTGGCTTGTCTCATCCCTATAGTATTTATTTTTCGTAAGCCCATAAATTGTGTTAAAGTCTCAAAGACAATAACCTACTAGTGCAGATAGACTTATAAAAAAGGCAACTCTAAAATCAGGCATTCAAAAAAATATTACCCCACATACGTTAAGACATAGTTTTGCTACACATTTATTAGAAAACGGCACTAACTTAAGACACACACAAGCGTTGTTAGGTCATAGTTCCAGCAAAACCACAGAAATTTATACACATGTAGCCACTAATCATTTGCTGATTATAAAAAATCTCCTAGATTTATAGTGTGTATAACATTAATACAATAAAATGATCCCATCAAAATTTGATACTGTTAATTTAAGTTACGAATCCTATAAATTTAGAGAAGCGCTTAGAAATGAATTACTACTACAGCCAAATTACACAGAAGAACCTGGGGCGTGGGAATATGAAGGCAAATGGTATTTCAGTAAGTTCGATTTATATATAGCTATTTTAGCTTACGAAGTAGCGGAACAATTCGGTATATTAGATGTTATAGGTTTGATTGCTGTTCTCTCAGGACAACCTTATATTCCAACACGTTCTAAATTCAAAGGCGCTAAAACTAAGGGAACATCTGTAGCTTCTAAATATCTTTCCAAAATACCAGGTAATTCACCTATAAGACTTCCTTCCATAGTAGGGAAACCAAAGATAATTGGAGGAAAGGGTATGAAAATTGCTTTGACAAAAGTTATCGGTAAATTTGTTGGTAGAGCAATTCCTTTTATCGGTTGGGGAATATTAGCTTATGATTTAGGCGTTATTTTATATGATACTCAAATAGTTTTTAATCATATAACAGATGGATAATAAAAATACTTTTGATAAACTAGTTAGTTTTATTATTAGAGAATATTGGGGGAATAAAGATAAAATGAACCTTAATACTACCATAGAAAAAGATTTAGGGATTACAGGAACAGATGGAATAGAGTTTTTGGAAAAATTCCTATCACATTTTAACATTGATTATCAAGAGGATAGAGAATGGCAAACATATTTTGGTTCTGAAGGATTAATACTTTTCTTCGATTGGAGATGGCTATTCAATGGATTTAAAAAAGATAGAGTTAAATATTTTGATTTAACTTTAGAACATTTAGTTAAAGTAATTGAATTAGGATATTGGATAGATATGGAAGATGAAAAATAAGTACTTATGCTAATAATTAAGCGTACGACTCGCCGATAGGCCAGCGCTATACGCCTTGTTGACTGAAAACGCATGGTAATATGCATTAAACAAGGTAAAGGGAATAAAGATAGACTCACCTTACTTTCAGAAAAACTTTTAACCTATTTACGTTCTTATTATTGCATTTATAGACCTAAAACGTATTTATTTGAATCACCTAATGGTAAAAAAATACGGTGCTACTAGTGTAGATAGACTTATAAAAAAGGCAACTCTAACAGCAGACATTCAAAAAAATATTACCTCACATGCGTTAAGACATAGTTTTGCTACACATTTATTAGAAAACGGCACTAACTTAAGACACATACAAGCGTTGTTAGGTCATGGTTCCAGCAAAACCACAGAAATTTATACGCATGTAGCCACTAACCATTTGCAGATTGTAAAAAACCTCCTAAATTTATAGTGTAAATAACATGCACTAGTGCATGTTATTCAATTGTTGTAAACAATTGAGAAAAATTAGAACGCTGAATGAAATTAATCTTTAAACTTCAAATATTTGTAGTCCATTTATGGTTTTTAGTTTGTACATATTTAATGCTGACTGAAAATGATAAACCTGATTATATTGGAAAAACAGAACCTGGTAAAACGGAACTCTATGCAATTTTATTTTATAGCTCTTTAGCGATTTTAGTGGCCTTTTATATTTCAATTTTAGGAAAAAAATTATTGAAAAAATCTAAATGAATTCTGACTCAAATATAGAATAAAAAAGCAAAACGGAATTTGATTAAGTTTGCGGAATTACCACTCAAACGGAATTTATAAACGTCGTGAAAAATCGAACTGAAGTAGGAAAATTACTTTTGCAGAATTTAGCAAGTTTGCGGAATTAAAAAATATGACGGAAATTTTAACTGGTTTGTTATCATCGAATTTTTTTTAAAATTTTAAGTAAGTAAAAAACGTAAAAACAACTGTTGAAAATCCAGTAGACGGCTCTCCCCTAATTAGGGAGAGTCCGCATCTCACACCTCCGTACGTACAATAGCTTACGCTATGTCCCTTCAAAAAATAATTTACTGGATTACTTTTATCGCGAACGTATACGGCGGTTCACCAAATTGAAGTTTACTTATTATCAATGTAATTTAACAAAGGTTTGTACCCTTTTCGTTTTCCCTCTGTCACTATAGCGTACATATAAAAACAGGCGTCTTGCACTGCTTTTCACTTTTTTTGAGTAAATTCAAGTTCTTTTTAAAATTGTAAGCTATTGCTGAGAGCTTAGATAATTATTTTACCGTTTAAGAGTAAAATGCCCTGTTAATTCTCTTCTTACATTCCCAATATTAATATCATCCAATTCTACATAAAACCAATAGTCGTCTGTTGGTAAGTTTTTACCATTAAAAGTACCATCCCAACCAGAACTTCCAGATCTAATCTGTTTTAAAAATTTACCACCTCTATCGAATATATTGATAATTAAATTTTGCTGTTTTGCTATACCTTTTACATTCCAAATATCATTAACACCATCGCCATTAGGAGTAAAAACTCTTGGGTAATCTATAATATTTAAACACTCTATTTCTAACATATTACAGCCATAAATATCTCTTACCCTCACTGTGTAAGTTCCTCCTATTACGTTTTCAAATGTATTGCTAGATTGCCATTCGATACCGTCTAAACTAAACTCATATTCGCCATTACCAACTACATTTACGTTAATTACATCGTTACTGGAAAAAGCTGCTGTTGTTACTTCTGCACTTATAGATTCTGGAGGAAACGAACCTATAACATTTGTACTTGCTATTATCTCGCAGCCCGTTTCTATATTAGTTATTACTACTGTATACGTTGCTAAAGCGTTTGGACTAAATATTGAATTTGTTGCTTCTGGTATTAAATTAGATGCTGCTACCTCTGTTCCTAAGTACCACTGAAAATTAAAATCATTATCGTTTAAATTCGTGTCTATTGGCACTTCTTCTATAAGTGTATTTTCTACCGATGAGATAAAATCACCATTTCTATTTAAGCATACCACATATTCCGCATCCAAATCTGGATTTGGTAATTGGTTGACTATTAAAGAAATTCTGGCTACTTGAATACATCCACTGATGTTTGATGTTACACTTGCATAAATATCCTGTTCGCGTTGTTGTGTATTTTCAAAACGCAATGGTGTTGTTATAAAATTTGAAGTTGCAAGCGCAGCATCTTCCATGTTTTCATAATATCTAAACGTAAATTGCGCACTATCTAAACCATTCAAAATTTGTGCTTCTCTAATTGTTAGGTTGAAAACATCAAATCCGTCGTTATCACTTTCACAAAGGCCTATAGGTGATGGCAATGGGTTTAAATCATCAAGTAAAGCAACATTAACCTTTAATTCTGTTACAGTTGTACAACCATTAATTCCTGTTGCTTCAACGTATATAATAGTACTTAACTGTGTTGTAGTGTATGCTAACGGGTCTAATATAGGTGTATTGGCATTTATATCTCCTAAGTTAGAAAAATAACGCAAAGAGATATTGGAATTTCCTCCTGTGATTTCGTCTTCGCGCTGCGTTAAATCTGCTAGCGCCATAACGGTTTCACTACACAAATTTATAGGCATAGGTGTAATTAGTATAGGAGAAGGGTTAACAATTAAATCGAAAAACATGCTTGTATTGACACACTCGTGGGCATCTAAAATTCCGTTTTGGTTATCATCAAATTGAGCTCTAACAAAAATAGTCTCCCCTGTTGTAGATGAGTATGTTTCTGGATTAAGTATAGGATTGGTATTATTACTTGCATCCAAACTTGTTATGTGGTAGCTTACTAAAATTGGTCTTGTCTCATTGCCTACAATTTCACTTTCTTTAGCTGTTAAGTCAAAAACACCCAAAGCAGAAGCGCTACATGTTGTTGCCGCTGTAATAATATTTGTTTGTGGTATAGGGTTTACGTTAAGTGTAATATGATGCCCTAGAGCCACACATGCATTAGTATCGTTTTGGTCTATTCTAACAAAAATATCTTGCACAAAAGGAGACGATTCATTTCTGTAATTTGAGATATTTGTAATTGGATTCATCTCTTCCAAAGCATCACGCTCTGTTGAATAATAGGTTATGGTAAAATTTCTAGGCGCTGGAAATAAGTTTTCTATAATCTCTGTAGCATTGCTAAAATTAAATGCAGCTATCCCATTTGTGGCATCATTATCTACACTGTCATCGTCGCATATAAAATAATTAAGAATTGAAAAGGTTGATGGTATTTGAGAAACACTTACTTGTAAATTAATTTTAACAATCTCAAAACAGGTGTTACTATTTTCAACTCTAACATAAACTGAACTTCCTGAAACTGGTATTGCGTTTAAATAAGACGTGCTATTCTCAATTATACTGGCAGGGTCGCCTGCTTCCGCACTTTCTAAGGTTTCGAAATAAGTAAACGTTTCTGCCGCGAAATTGGGAGAGACTGTAGCCTCTATTTCTGTAAGATTAAAATGTGTTATTCCGTCTGCATCATCATCGCACTGTGTTAGGGTTATTTCATTACCAATAATATTTGAGCTTAGCGTTACTTGTTCTAAAATATCTATGCAGACGTCTTCTGTATATTCGCAACCAAATTCGTCTACTGCTCTATAGGTAAAACAATGGTTTCCTACAGATTCTGGTTGAACTTCGATAGCGTTGCCTTGCCTTGAAACTATAAGAGCGTCTGCATCCCAAGATTGACTAACTATTTCTGGAGTCACAGAAAAACCTACTGGTAAAATAGACGAAGTAAACTCTAAGCGCCACTCAAAAATGGTACCGTTATCTGCTCTTAAATGGTCTATAATCTGTATAACCCATTCTCCATTTAATGGAGACCCAAGCAGACCATCTAGTGGAGATTCAGACCTGTAATTGCCTTCGGGCACAAAACTATCTAAATAAGTACCTGGACCACCTCCATTAGGAAATACACCTTGAGGTGCTACACCTTCACTTAGCGTAGGTAGTGTTCGGCCTGGTAGAAAACAATATTCATGGCCTATACCAGGTGTTAAGTTTGAGCTATCGGAATCCACCGTTCCTATAGCCCACGGTATCCCTAAATTAGCTGAACCACCTGTACGATTATGCAACAAAACCCTTTGCCCATTGGGCGAATTGATACTTATAGACAAATCTCCTAAAAACGAATGCTCTATATTTAAACAAATGGACTCTATTTGATTGATACTCGTTAATACATCTGAAGGTTCAAAGCAATCTACAAAAATAGAAGTTTCATAGGGTATATCAATCCCGTCTGGTAAAGTCGTTAATGTGCCAACAGGAGGTGTACAATTAAAGACAACTTCTTTTGGCAAGGCCTGACCTTCTAAGCGTATAACATCGCCTAAACAGCCAACAGTATTTGCAGCTCCAGTCTCACTAAAATCAGGCACATCTGCTACCTGAATTACTAAGTTGATATTGACTGAGGCATCACATCGTTCTCTTGTTGTTCCGCTTACTATCAATTTTACAAAATAAATACCAGGTGTAGCATAAGAAAACGTTGTTGTTAATCCTGATACTCTAGTGCCATTACCTAGATCCCATTCGTAAACAACGCCTGTTTGGTCATTATCTTCAAAAGTGGCACTACCTTCAATACTTATCGTTTCATTTAAACATACTTGTACTATTCCTTCTGCATTCTGCACAGGAAATACACTTTCTAAATTGGTGTTAATAACTTGACAGGCCTGAGAGAAAACAACAGAAATAAAAAAGAAGGGTAATACCTTAAATATGTAATTCATTAATAGCTAATTAAGACCTCAAATATATATTTTTCAAGATATATATTCGATAATTTAAGTTAAAATCACATTTTACATGGATAAAACTTATATCTTAAACTTTATTTAGTTGAAAATATTATTCTTTAAAGCTCATGTGAAATTTATTTTTTACATAAAAATCTTACGATTTCTTTCGGTTTTTCGAATTATTTAGAACTGCGAATTGCGTATATTTGCACCTTAATTTTTCACTCTTAACTTATGAAGTTTGACAATTTAGAAGATTTTGATCCCTTTGGAGATGAACACATTGGTTCCTCTGAAGATACACCTTTGCGAAGCGACGCATTCAAACTTACAAACAAGGAAAAAATTGAGCTTATTAGAGAAGACGTTCGCCATATTATGGAAACCTTAGGCCTTGATTTAACTGATGATAGTTTGAGTGGTACCCCAAATCGGGTTGCTAAAATGTATGTAAACGAAATTTTTGGCGGCCTGGGTCCAGATAATAAACCCAACGCATCTACTTTCGACAATAAATACAAATATGGAGAAATGCTGGTAGAAAAAAACATTACAGTGTATTCTACCTGCGAGCATCACTTACTACCCATTGTAGGTAGAGCTCATGTTGCTTATATTTCTAAAGGTACTGTTGTAGGTTTATCTAAAATGAACAGAATTGTAGATTACTATGCCAAACGCCCACAAGTACAGGAGCGTTTAACCATTCAAATTGTAAAAGAACTTCAAAAAGTTCTTGGTACCGAAGATGTTGCTTGCGTCATGGATGCCAAGCATTTGTGCGTAAATTCTAGAGGTATTAGAGATATTGAAAGTAGTACTGTAACGTCTGAGTTTGGAGGCAAATTTAAATCTCCTGAAACCAAACGAGAATTCTTGGATTACATACAGTTAGATACCGATTTTTAAGCCTTAGTTTTTAAATACTCCTGTAGTATTACACCATATTTTATTTTAAAAAATGCACTTATACCAATCCAACGAAATAAAAATTTACAATTCTCTTACAGGACAAAAAGAAATTTTTAAACCTATAAATGCCGGTCATGTAGGCATGTATGTATGTGGTCCTACAGTATACAGTAATGTACATTTAGGTAACGTTAGGACTTTTATGTCTTTTGATATGGTATTCCGCTATTTAAAGCATTTAGGCTATAAAGTAAGATATGTAAGAAACATTACAGATGCTGGACATTTGGAAAACGATGCCGACGTGGGCGAAGATAAAATTACCAAAAAAGCACGTTTAGAACAAATAGAACCCATGGAAGTGGTACAGCGTTACACTGTAGATTTTCATAATATTTTAAATACATTAAATTTTTTACCGCCTAGCATAGAACCTACTGCAACGGGACACATTATAGAACAAATAGAGCTTATTAGAACTATTGTAGAAAATGGTTTTGCTTATGTAGTTAACGGTTCCGTTTACTTCGATGTACATAAGTTTAACGAGAGCCATGCCTATGGCAAATTAAGCAAACGAAAACTCGAAGATTTAATACACAATACAAGAGCTTTAGATGGGCAAAGTGATAAGAAGAATCCTCAGGATTTTGCACTTTGGAAAAAAGCAGAACCTCAACATATTATGCGCTGGCCTTCGCCATGGAGCGATGGTTTTCCTGGATGGCATTTAGAATGTACGGCTATGAGTACTAAGTATCTGGGAGAACAGTTTGACATCCATGGAGGTGGTATGGACTTGAAATTTCCGCACCACGAATGTGAAATTGCGCAAAATGAAGCTGCCAAAGGAAAATCTCCTGTTAATTACTGGATGCATGCCAATATGTTGGAGTTAAACGGCCAACGCATGTCTAAAACCACAGGAAACACCGTTAACCCACACGAATTATTGTCTGGAGAAAACGCTTTTTTTAGCAAAGCTTTTGCGCCTGGCGTCATACGTTTTTTTAGCGCACAATCGTCTTACAGAAGTATTTTAGACCTTACAGATGCTGGTTTATTGGCTAGTGAAAAAGGCTTTAATAAATTAATGGAAGGCATGCGTTTGTTACAAAGTGTTGGTACAGCTAACACTTCTTCTTTTGACGTTTCTTCCTGGCAACAAAGATGCTACGATGCCATGAACGATGACTTTAACACTCCTATATTAATTGCAACTTTATTTGAAGCTGTTAAATATTTAAACCAAATAAAAGAAGGTAGTGCTAGTATTACTGCTAAGGACTTACAGGTACTTAAAACCACAATGCATGCTTTTGTTTACGATGTTTTAGGTTTAGAGGCTACAAGTGAAGCCAGCACGAATGCAAATAACGATAAGCTGGCCAGTGCTGTAAATATTTTAATTGAACTAAGACAAGACGCTAGAATTAATAAAGATTTTGCGCTATCTGATAAAATTAGAGACGAATTGGCAGAAGCTGGCATTCAACTTAAGGATAGTAAAGACGGCACAACATTTAGCTTATCTTAAATAAGATTAAAAGTTGTTTTTATTTAAGTGTATTGACTAGCAAATTACTACTTTAATAGCGCTATGAAAAAGATACTTATTGCGCCTTTTTTAGTACTGATAAAAATATATCAATTATTTATATCGCCCCTAACTCCTGCTACATGCAGATACCAACCTAGTTGCTCTAATTATAGTGTAGAGGCTTTAAAAAAATATGGTCTTTTTAAAGGCAGTTGGTTGTCTTTAAAACGCATTTTATCTTGTCATCCTTGGGGAGGTTCTGGCCATGATCCTGTACCTTAAAAAAACTAACACTTATCTATTATTTATATTGCTTTGGGTACATTGAATGTAATAAGGAAATCAGGATGCTTTTCGATGCAATTTTCATCAATATATTAAAAACACATAATTTCCGCTACCCCCCTCTATTAAAACATTTTGCTCTACACGGTTAAAAGCATACAATAGCTTTCGGCTATATTGCTTTTATAAACTTTGATAGACTCCCCATTGAATGTATACTTAATACAACAAACAAAACCACCTGTAACACTTAAGTGTTACAGGTGGTTTTGTGCAATTTATTATTTTATGTTATCTTGAATAGTTAGGCGACTCTTTGGTAATGGTAACATCATGCGGATGACTTTCGTTAATACCGCTTGCCGTTATCTTCACAAATTGCCCAGTTTCCTTTAAAGTTTCTATATCTTTAGCGCCACAATAGCCCATTCCTGCGCGTAATCCTCCAATAAACTGGTGGATACTTTCGTTCAACTCTCCTTTATAAGGCACACGACCAACAATGCCTTCTGGCACCAGTTTTTTAATATCGTCTTCTACATCTTGAAAATACCTGTCTTTACTTCCTTTTTTCATAGCCTCTACAGAACCCATACCTCTATAAGACTTAAATTTTCTACCTTCGTAAATAATAGTTTCTCCCGGAGACTCTTTTGTGCCTGCAAGAAGAGAACCTAACATTACGGTATCTGCACCTGCTGCTATCGCTTTTGGAATGTCTCCAGTATAACGTATCCCACCATCTGCAATTACTGGCACACCAGAACCTTTAATGGCCGCCGATACTTCTAAAACAGCAGAAAATTGAGGAAAACCTACTCCTGCTACAACACGCGTTGTACATATAGAGCCTGGCCCAATACCTACTTTAACCGCATCTGCTCCTGCTTCAACCAAGTATTTGGCAGCTGCGCCTGTTGCTATATTACCAACTATTACGTCTAGCTCTGGAAATTTAGATTTTACAGCTTTTAAAACATCTACCACGCCTCTAGTATGGCCATGGGCTGTATCTATAACCACGGCATCTACACCTGCATTTACTAAAGCTTCTGCTCTATCTACTGCATCTCCTGTAACTCCTAAAGCTGCCGCAACGCGTAAACGTCCAAACTCATCTTTATTAGCGTTCGGTTTTTGGCTAAGCTTAGTTATATCTCTAAATGTAATTAAACCACAAAGTTTATAATTATCATCTACAATAAGCAGCTTCTCTATTTTATGCGACTGTAAAATGGTTTCAGCATCGCTTAAAGATGTTCCTACTGGAGCAGTAACTAGATTTTCACTAGTCATTACCTTAATTATAGATTTAGAGTTTTTATGTTCGAAACGCAAATCTCTATTGGTAACAATACCTTTAAGCGTTCCATTTTCGTCTACAATTGGAATACCACCGATGCTGTGTTCTGCCATGTTTTGCTTGGCGTCTAACACATTAGCTGTTAAAGGTAGAGTTACGGGATCTATAATCATACCGCTCTCGGCACGTTTTACCTTGCGTACTTTAGCAGCCTGTGCTTCTATAGACATGTTTTTATGCAAAACACCAATACCACCTTCTTGCGCCATGGCAATGGCCATTTTACTTTCTGTAACCGTATCCATAGCTGCAGAAATTATAGGTACATTTATGGTAATGTTTCTTGTAAATTTAGTTTTTATACTAACTTCTCTTGGTAAAACTTCAGAGAAAGCTGGTACTAGAAGAACGTCGTCGTAGGTTAATCCTTCTCCAACAATTTTATTTTGATGTGCAGTCATGATGCAATTACGATTATAATTGCGTGCAAATATACACAATAATTATGTCTTTATAAGCCCCCATATTCTTTTTATATTAACAGTTGCAAAGTACAGATGTTGCAGCTCCACCACTACAATAAACTAATTCTGTATTTGCATTTTTTTATAAAAAATTAACACATAACACTAAAAGCAACATCTAAACCTAACAAACAAAAATGCTGTGTTATACGCTGTAACGTACTGCAAATATTTAAAAAAATCTTAATTATGGAGAAAAAACCGACTTTTCGCGTTAAAATTTTACCAATTAAAATTTTATTTATATTAAATCTTAATAAATACCCTTATCTTTATATGTGCCTTAGTATTAACTAACACCTACTATATGTGTCACCAAACCGTTTTACTAGCAAAAAATTACTGTGGCGAACTGTATTTTTGCGAAAAGTGCCTCTCCTACGATCTTGCTTTTAATAACATTCATTTAAAATTTTCTTCGGAAGAGATGAATTATTTTTCTAAGCTTATCGAGCTTATGCAGGTGAGACAATTAAAACTGAAACATCCTCTACCTGAAACCAAAATCCCTATGAAAACTCTACAACAAAACTTGTGTTTGGTTTTCGATAAAAAAGAATTAATTGCCCTAAGACAACTTTTAGCACCCAAAGCCAAATCTAATTTTACGATACTTAATATTAGAGATATCGATCTGGATTATTCTATAAATTAACTTTAAGCCATTTACCACTCTCCTTTATTTTTTCTTTTTATATTTTGTGTTTCATAGTGTTTTAAGCTTGTAGTTTTTCAACCCTACCTGTAAAACCATTAGATCGTTTTATATTGGATTTTGCTTTATGCTACTTAATAGGCTAATAAATGCTCCGCAAAACAACTTTGCATTTCAAAATAGTAGATTCTTTCTCTGCTGCTTGGAGCAATCGTACATTCTGATATTTAAGCTTATTTTAAAAAGAATACTCTTTTGGGCTTTTTGATGACATCTCTAAATCTAAAATAGATGCAATTAATGCTTTTTCAATTATGTATTTATAATACTAGTAATAGGTATACATTCCATATTATATTTAATTACAATTCTGGAATAATTATAAAATTTTAAACATCTATTTTTATTAATTCTAAATAAAAATAATTATTTTCGTAGTTATATAAATAGAACTTTAAATGTGCCATAAAACGATAACATTAGCTAAAAATTGCGACGGACAACTCTCCTTTTGTAAAACTTGTATTTTATACCATTTAACCTTTAATAACATACGTATTGAATTTACAAAAAGAGAGTTACAAATTTTTATAGACCATGTAAATGGTATAGAAGCAGCGTACTGGGAATCCAGATACGAACGTACTGTTGTACAGCGTAAAATAACCATACAAACCATGCAACAGAATTTAACATTGGTATTTAATAAACAGGAATTAATGTCTTTAAAGACATTGCTAAACCAAACTACTAAAAAACCTTTTGAGAAGTTAAACGTTATGGATGTTGATTATTTGTTCTTTTTAAATTGATTTTAAAATGGAGGACGTAACTATTATTTATAGCAACGATTTTGGCATTACTTTCTGTTTAAAGCACAATGCTTTAGAGCAGATCTCTAAAGTAAATTTGATTTTTAACGGTACTATTTTGCATTTCTCAAGAGAAGAACTCGTATTATTTTCGCGGCAAATTAAGACTACATTAACTCAACCATTGCATTGTAAGGAGTGTTACAAAAGCAATACCTGTAAATCTATAGTGCTACACACGCCTTTTACTCAAGTTAGCTTTGCTTTAACTTATTTGGATCTTATGGCTATGGAAGAACTTATAGAAGGTACACTTTTTGAAATGGGCTTAACATCGCTGTTAAAACACCTTCTGTAATAGCGTTTCTACTTTAAATAACGCCTATTTAAACTACTGTATCTTACGATTTACAAACAAAAATTTCGCATGTATAGTTTCTTTTTCTGTTACTCTTATCCATAAATGGATTCTAGCTCTTTGTTCTAACACAGAATAGTTAGTAATCTTAACAAAGAGACATTCATCTCATACCAAACACTTACTTTTTTAGCTATAAAACCTTAAAATTTAACCTGTACGGTTGCATACCAACTTCTAGGGGATGATGGTATGATACCTGGGCCTGGATACCCTGTTGCTCTTCTGGTAAAATAAGTGTTATCTAATAAGTTGTTTATTCCCGTTTCTAACTTGAACTGCTTGTAACTGTAAGAGGCCGTAATATCTAAAATATCATAACTGGGTATGGTTCCTATAATGCCACTTACATCGGTATTTGTAGAGTTTCCTGCATCTGTAAATTGCTCTGCCAAATAGGTGTACTGCAAACTCGAATTAAAGTTTTTATACCCAAAACGCAGACCTGTTTTTAGGTTTAAATTGGGTACAAACTCTACTTGATTTCCTAAAATACCTGTTACCCCTTCTTCTACTCTTGTGTACTCAGAGTTTATTAAAGATGTATTTACGTAAAAATTTAAACTGTAAGCATTGTCGATTTTAAATAATGCTTTTAAATTGAAATCAAACAAAGATTCTATACCCAGAATTCTAGCGTCTCCTATATTTGTTCTTAGTTGCCCCACGTTACCTATAGGTGGTATTTGGGTGGTTAAAAACCCGATACGTTTATTATAAAATAAACCGAATGCCCCTACATCATAAGAGACTAAATTATTCCAATTGCCCCGTAAGCCTAAATCTAAGGTAAAGCCTGTTTCGTCTTCTAAATCTTCATCTATACCGTTCGAGGGGTTTACTATATTAACATCGGAAAATGTAATTGAGCGGTAGTTTTCTGAGGCATTGGCGTACAATTCTATAGCATCGTTAGGCTTATAACTGGCACCTATACCTAATAAAACAAATGAGCGTTCGTTAACTCTATCGAAAATTGAGATTTGATCTCCTATTGGGTTATCTGCACCGTCAAAATTTACGCGACGGGATGTGCCGCTACTTCCTGTTTTGATGTACTCGAAACGCGCACCGGGTGTTATAGATAGCTTGTCCGATAGGTATAAAATATGCTCTCCAAATAGTGCTATGTTTTCGTTGGGATTAACAAAGTCTCCCTGAAACTGAAAATCGGGGAAACGATCTATAGCAGATCTAAAATTAGCGTCTGAACCATCTGAGCCTGGACCTTGAAAATCGAAATTATCTGAATTGTAATATTTACCGCCTAGTAAGTAAGTTGCCTTTTTGCCAAACAGCTTGTATTTACTTAATATGCGTCCTTCAAATCCAAAATTATTAAAATCGCTTACCAGCAATTCTCTTTCTCCCCCTGGATCTGGCAAGTCTACACGACGTATTCTAAAACCTACTGCTTTTCTTGACGCATTTAGCCCAAAAACATTAAAGGTTAGGTTTGTTTTTTCTGAAAACTTATGTGCAAATTTTAAATTATACAGTAACCAGTCTACTTTAAACCAGTTACGGGCTCTATTGCTTTGAAATGGGTCTTCTTGAAATGCATCGTCTGAAAGTCCTCCCGCTTGTTGGGCCAAATAATCTAAATAAGACACCTCTGCTTCCAAGGACGTTTTACTATTAAATTTATAACCTAGATGTACAAAAAAGTTTTTAGATTCGAATTCGCTGTTAGGTCTAAAACCATCGCCTCGTTTATAATTGTAGTATGTGTAATAACTTAATTTGTTTTTTGTACCACTTAAACTCACAAAATTGGTAATAAGCCCAAACCGACCAACAGTGTTTCTATTTACAATTTCCAGTACTTTTTTGGGGTTTGGCCGTTTTAATTTAAAATTAATTAAACCTCCAAATTGCGTTCCATATTGTAGAGATGCTGCGCCTCTTATAATCTGTATTTCCTCCAGTGCTTCTGCTGCTGGCACATAATAACTTTCTGGATACCCTAGAACATCTGCACTTATATCGTAACCATTTTGTCTGGTATTAAAATTAGAGGTTCGGTTGGGGTCTAAACCACGCCCTCCAATGTTAAGTTGTAAACCAGCATCGTCGTTTTCGTAAATGTTTAAACCTGCTACTTGGCTGTATATTTGTCGCGCATTATTTGCTGCTAGATTTGCCAGAGATTCTTCTACCAATATAACTTCTGTCTTTTTACCTGCATAAATGGCGGTACCCTCAACATCTTTTAATCGTTTTAGTTCGAAAACTTTACGTTTTCTTGCCGTAATTTCTACCTCTGTTAGCTTTGTAGTAAGGTCGTTTAAGAGTACTTTTAAGTTTTTTGCTTCGGCTGTATTTATGGTAAGTTCTTTTACTTCGTATTCAAAAGAAAAAAACACCAAAGTAAGCGCTTGTTTTTGAGTGCTAAACTCAAATTGTCCTGCTTCTGTTGTCGTGGCTAACTCTCCCGAAGCCTTATCGTAAACAGTAACATTGGCTACAGGTGCATTAGTTTTAGAAAATAACACGACACCTTTTACGGTTTGTTGGGCATACATTGATATACTAAATAGTAACAATGCAATAAACTTATAATCCTTTAATTTCATCTTTGAGAGGTAATATCCAGTGCTTTGGTTTAAACGATTCTTTTTCTGCATACAAATCTACTGTTTTATCAATAAATGGTGTGCTTAATCTTCCATTTAATGCCACATAACTTTCTACAAAAACTTGTACATTTTCGTGGCCTTGAGCGGTAAAATGATCGCCAAGAAACTTGGCGTATTGTAATATAAAATCGGGCTGAAAACTCATTTGTTTTTCTTGAAACGTCGTTAAGAAGTCTGTATTGTCTACATAAAAAAATGCTTTGGTTTTTTTATCTACAATTTTAAAAGTTGCTATGCCCATTTTTTCCATAAGCATGACCCGCCATGAAAAACGATAGCCTTCTTCTCGCCAAAATAACTCGCCCGGGTAGGCCAGATAGCGAAACGGAAATACCATTTGAAAACTTAAAAACAGCCCTACTGTTATAAGTATTGGCACTTTACTCTTGTACTTGTACGTTTCATGATTTTCGACAGTCTTACTAAAAGGTAGTTTTAACACTCGTTTTAATGCTGCTATTATTTTTTCGTGCCACTGCGCGTCGAAAAAAATAAGCGTAGATACAATCATGATAAAAGGGAACATTCCTATGGGAAACAGTACTCTTGTAAATACATGAAAAATAACAACCAAAATAAAGGCAAATGTGCGTGTGCGTTTGTATAGCAATAAAAACGGAATGCTTAAATCATATAACATACCGCTCCAACTCATGGCATAATGAAACCAGTTCTGCTGCATTAACGTATCGCCTATAATGGGCAAATCGTATTTAGAAGGCAACCATATTTTTAAAGGTTGCGCCTTTAGTAACCAGTCGCTGTTAAGTTTTGCTAAACCTGCATAAAAATAAACAATACCCAAAAGTAATTTTATACTATCTATAGTCCATCGAGGCACATTGTAATAAGCTTTATGCCTTAAAAGAGCATCTATAGAGTACCGTGCATTTGCTGGTAGAAATACCATTAAAAAGCTCATTAAACTTATAAAGTAATAATGGTTAAGGTAGGTGGTTTTATCCATTAGTTCTATATACGTAAAACTTAAAAAGAAGGTTATAATTGCCAATCGGTACTTTAACCCTAAGGCTACCAAAAGTGCTGCTAGTCCACAGATTATAAAAAGCAAATAGGTGTAATTTCCTAAAGGTTTTACCCACTCGAAACCGTAATAAGAAAAATGGAATTTTGGTGCAACATACAAGGTTTCTATCCACCCATGGTACCAAAACCTTATAATGCTAAAACACATCATTATACCAAATAAGATTCTAAAAACAGCTAGAGGTGCTGCATTGCTATTCTTATTTAAATATGTACGTAATGTGCTTACCATAAGTTTATAATTAAAAAAGGTTGCCTATAATAAGACAACCTTTTTTCTAAAATTTATATCGTATTAATCGCCATCTGCATCAATAAAATCTACTCTAATATCGAATGCGGATAACATGTCTACTTTTATAGATACTACAGCAAGTTGCAGAGCATCGAAAGCTTGCGTCATCGCAATGTTATTTGTATTTACTTGATTTACAAGATCGTTATCTAGCACTTCGAGTCTTTCTGTGGCATCGGCATATCTGTTTAAAATTGTATTTGCCAAGTCTGTACGTTCTAGTTGCTCCAAATAGGTTCTAAAACTTTCTCCATCTACGCCTGTAGTATATCCTGTACCATTAAATACGTCTACTACACTTTGCATGCCTTCTAGGGCAAGATCTCTAGAATATATTCTACTGTAAAAACCTTCTACTCTATCTGGTAAAGGTGTTCCAGAAAAATTACCTGCTGGTATCCCTATTTTATTAGCTCTAAGCTTTTTTTCGTAATAGAAGATGTAATCGTTGGTAAATAGGTTTAGGGCGCTTGTTGTTGTATTTCCGGTTTGGCTTACAAAAACATCACGGTAACCGCTGGTCCAATCGTTTAATACTTGTGTTGTTAAGCGCTCCATTTGGTCTACAAGATCAGACAAATATGTTCTGTAATTTTCCGAACTGTATACCTCAACTATTGCCGCATCTCCTTCTGCCACACCATATAAAAGGTAATCTAATGCGGGGAAACCTACAGCATCGTTATTATTTGGCGACCCTAAATCGTAATCTCCTGAGGCTATATTTTGTTCTACATCGTCTGTGTTTGTAGGGTACACATTCATTTGAAATGCATACTGTATGGTTTCTGCTTCTCCAATATCAAACATTTCAACATTTTGCCATGTGGTATAGGCTTCTAACCAAGCACTTCTTAAGGCTTCAAGGTTTTCTTGATTAGGTGTTGCTGTAAAGACATTCTTGCTTGTAGTTAACGTTCTTAAATCTGTACTTAGGTCTTGAAAAGCAGGTATGATGATATTGTCTGCAAGATTAGATAACAACGCACCTCTATCGAAGGCTTCATCGCCACCGCCGCTAGAAGAACTATCGTCTGAAGAACTGCTACACGCCATTATTAAACTCACTATTGCTAATCCTATAAAATACTTTTTCATATCACGTTTTTTTAATGTCTCTAAAACAGCTACACATTTAAATAATGTGTAGCTGTTTTTTTTGCAAAAATAATATTAAAATTGTTTATATCTATTGTGCTATTGCTGCTTCTGCTACAGTAAAATCAAATTCTGATGCAATTTGCTCAGAAAGCGTATCTAGTGTTTCTGCTGTTACATCCCAAAAACCATTACCTTCTAACAACGTTTCTAAGATTGTTTCTACTTCACTATTTGTAAAATAAGGTGCTATTTCGTTTGGTTTTCTTGTAAACTGTAAGCTGTAAATAAAACCATATCCTTCTGAAAGGTCGTGAAAAGCAACTGCTTTATCTGATAAGTTAAATTTAGCTTGTTGCAAGTAATGTACTGCTCTTATCGCTACAACTTCAGAAATTCTTTCTCTTAAAAAGGCTGCCTGCTCGTCTCTTACTTCGTAATTTTTCGCTACTATAGCTGCTCTACCTAGTTTAAAAGCATTAAATATCTCTTCTGCTATACCGTTAAAGTCTGAATCGTCATTAACACGGTCCAAATATTTGTTTAAGAAACTATCGTCTCCCTTTTGGTTAGCTCCTGTACCTATATTTGTTAAAGGATTTGCTTCATCTGGTGCTGTACCAAATAAATACCCGTAAGCTTCATCCCATTTGTGCTCCATATCTGTATAGGGCTTACCTTCTACAAGTACACCTGCATCGTTATCTTCTCTATTTATACCACCTCTGTCTAGCACAGCTACACCTAAGTAGTTATTTAAAGCTTGGTCTACCATTAAACCTCCTATTAATCCTTTTGTTACGGCTTGGTTGTATTCTACACCTTTTGCACTCACGTAACGTACAGTACCTCCGCCTGCTTCTTGGATTTGTCCTGCAACGCCCGCAGATGCATCTTCTTCCCATCTTGGGTAAACTTCTGTTACTTGTGCGCTAATTAAAGCATCGAAATCTGCTTTTACGGCATTTCCTGCTGTTGTATTGGCTTTAAAAAAGTCTTCTGATGCTGCTGTTTTGCTTCTCACACTTTTATCAGATGCATTTAAATCTGCATTTTCAAAATCGGCAGCACCCTCTTGGTGTGCATACATTGCCAATAAAGCGTCCTCTGTACGTGTTGGATCTAAAAGTGCAGCAATCAACTCTTCTGCCATTAAAATTCTTGTGGTTTGCCCACTAAAACTTACGGTAGATTGTCCTTCTCTTGAAAACACAAATGTTTCTGGTGCTATTACAACATTTTCTTCTGGTGTTGCTGCTCCGTTATCGTCATCGCTTGAACATGATTGAAACAAAACGCTAACTGTTAATAGGCTTAGTAGTAGTTTTTTCATTACTGTTATGTTACTGTCTTTTTATTTAGACTTATTATAAATTGATTTCCGAATGCAAATATATAACTCAAAATTACTTGAACAAATTTTATTTAGATCAAATTTAAATAGAATCTAAGACAGAAATGTATATTACCTGATTTACAATGTTTTATGTCAAAAAATTTAACACTAAAAAATAGACTAGATGGTATAGCAATTGCTAATTTATCTGTTTCTAAGCGTTAGACTAACATGCATTTATTTACTTAAGAGTAAGAAAAAAAAATCATTTTAATGGTAGTGCTGAAAGATTTTAGTGGCTTCGTTATATGCACTTTCAAAACTTAGGGCGTTTAATGTATTTTGCTTGTGTGTTGTAAAATAAGAAAGTAATTTTTCGGTAGGCATATTACCTGTAAGCTCATCTTTAGCCATTGGGCAACCTCCAAAACCTTGTATTGCACCATCGAAACGCAGACACCCCGCATTGTAGGCTGCTTCTATTTTTTCGAACCATGAGTTGGGTGTGGTGTGTAAATGTGCGCCAAACTCTATATTTGGGTATTTGGATATTAAATTGGAAAATAGATAATCTATGGTTTTAGGGGTTGACGAGCCTACGGTATCGCTCAAAGACAAGATTTTAACTCCCATGCTTGCCAGTACTTCTGTCCACTCTCCAACTATATTTACATTCCAGGGGTCTCCATAAGGGTTACCAAAGCCCATAGATATATATACCACAACTTGTTTGCCTGCTTTGTTTGCTATGTCTAATATGGCTTTTAGTGTTTCTACAGATTGCGCTATGGTTTTATGTGTATTACGCATTTGGAAATTCTCTGATATGGAAAAGGGGTATCCCAAATAGTCTATCATGCTGTGCGTACAGGCATCTTTAGCACCCCTAACATTTGCAATTATGGTAAGTAGCTTGCTTTTAGTCTTGCTAAGATCCAATTGTGCCAAAACTTTAGCGGTATCTACCATTTGTGGTATGGCTTTTGGTGATACAAAACTACCCACATCTATGGTATCGAAATCTACTCGTAATAACGATTGAATGTACTGTACTTTTTGCTTGGTTGGAATAAACTGTTTTATGCCTTGCATAGCATCTCTAGGACATTCAATTATTTTTACAGGTTGGCGCATTTGCTATTCTATTAGGAAAGTTAAATGTAATACTATTTTTGAAAATGTAAATCCGCTGTCCATTTTGCGACGTATATATAACACGATTTAAGTACTCTTTATGAAAAAAATTTTACGCTTTATATTCTTTCTAGCAATCACTGCAACATTTGCACAAAATGGAACGCCTCCTACAGATTCGCTAAAGAAAAACACTTTTGCGGAAGACATGTATATGTCTCCTAACCCTGCTACTAATTTTGTAACCTTCTCTAATTTACAACACATGCGGGTGGTACAAATTGATGTTTTCTCTGCCTTGGGTAATTTAAGCAAATCTGCAATTGTTCAAAACAATACGGGCAATGCATTGCGCATGGACATATCCAATTTAAAATCTGGTGTGTATATTGTTAGGTTTATCGATGTTTCTGGTATATCTACCAAGCGTAAACTTATTGTTAATTAACCTTAAAATTTGCACTTAGTAGACTAAACGGATATAGTTTAGCTGTTATCGACTATTTTATTTTCTTAGTATTTAAGGCTTTATTTTTAGCCAAAATTTAGCCTGCTAATGCTCCAATTAAAGTCTAAGATATACATTTTATTTTCTGCAATTGCTTTGCTATTTGCTTACAAAACTTATGCGCAACACAGTTGTGGAACTACCCACAATACTATATTAAGTGCCGCTCAAGCTTCTAAAGAAAGTGTTTCTAAAGCGTTTGAAAATCAATATTACACTCTTAGGGCTCTTAAAGGTACAAACAGTAACGTACTGCAATCTATTCCTGTACAAGTTTACGTGCTTAGCAATACGTCTTCAAATTTCAACTTAAACACAGAGAAAGAAGCAATTTCCAGAAGCATATCGCATTTAAACCGCTTATTTAATGCTGCTTTATTTCGTTTTTATCAAATAGCCCCTGTTCGTATTATACCAACAACGCATAACGTTTTGGTAAAAGGGGAAGAACAACAAATTACTAGCGCACATTATACGCCAAACGCTATTAATATTTATATTGCACCTTCACTTTTAAACACAGCGCTTACTTCCATTTGTGGTTATATTACCAATACAAAACCACTGCAAAGCATTGTTATGCAGCGCGATTGTATGTATAACAACTCGTCTTTAGCACATGAGTTTGGCCACTTTTTTTCTTTACTGCATACGCACGGGGCTTCTAACATTCAAAAAACACGCGAACTTGTTAATGGTAGTAATTGTGCTTCTACAGGAGATGGCATTTGCGATACTCCTGCAGACCCCTTAATTACGCCAGGTGTTATCGATAATTTTTGTCGCTACAACGGTGCTGCAACAGATGCTAATGGTGATTTATACCGCCCAGACACAAAAAATATAATGTCTTATGCCCACAAGGCTTGCCGGTCTCATTTTAGCGAACAACAACAGGCCAGAATGTTTCACTATTTTCAAACCATCAAGCCGCTTTTTTCTGGTTTTGAAGCTGTGCCTTCTAGCATTGAGACATCTCGATTAGACACTAAATTATCTGATGTTACCATCTACCCCAACCCTGCAACTGGAACTGCTCTACACATTAAAACAGATGTTACAGAAGCCTTAAATTATAGTATTATGAATTACAAGGGACAGGTATTCTCTAAGGGCGTAGTTTATAACAATACCGTTAATCTTGCCCATTTACCGCAAGGTATTTACTTGTTAGCTGTTCGATCTAGAACGTCTCAGGTAATTAGAAAATTTATGAAGTAGCAGTTAGTAATGCTTTATTAATGCTCTTAACCAATTGAGGGCCTTCGTAAATAAAACCTGTATATACTTGCACCAAATCTGCTCCTGCACTAATTTTCTCTAAAGCATCTGTTGCAGAATGCACACCTCCTACTCCTATAATTGGAAACGCTTTTTGGCTTTTATCTGCTAAATACTTAATGGCTGCTGTACTTTTAGATTTTATAGGCTGGCCACTTAAACCACCATTACCTATGGCTTCTAAGGTTGCTTTTGGCGTTTTTAAACCCTCTCGATCTGTAGAGGTGTTACTTGCTATTACTCCGTCTAGCCCTGTGGTTTTTACCAAGTCTATAATTTCATCTAACTGCCCGTTATTTAAATCTGGCGCTATTTTTAACAGTATGGGTTTTTGCACTTTAAAACCAGTATTGGCTGTTTTTACTGCACCTATCAATTCCTCCAAATAGTCTTTATCGTTTAGTTTGGCATGGCTACCTACGTTTGGGCAACTTACATTTAGTACAAAGTAATCTACATAGGGGTGCAGAGCATTAAAACACTCTAAATAATCTTTTGTGTAGTCTTCTGGACGCGTTTGGGTATTTTTACCAATGTTTCCACCTATAATAAGTTTGCCTTTATTTTTTTTAAGCTGGGTTATAGCAGCTTTTAAACCCTCGTTATTAAACCCCATACGGTTAATAATGCCTTTGTCTTCCTGTAACCTAAACAAGCGCTTTTTAGGATTGCCTTCTTGTCCTTTAGGCGTTACTGTACCTATTTCTATAAAACCAAAGCCAAAATTAGCCAACTCGTTATACAATACTGCATTTTTATCGAATCCTGCTGCTAAGCCTACAGGGTTTTTAAATGTGATGCCAAACAAATTACGTTCCAAGCGTTTATCATCAATAACATACAAACTTCTGTATAGTGCTTGTATTCCGGGGATTTTAGAAGTGAATTTTACTAAAGAAAACGTAAAATGGTGTATTTTTTCTGGATCGAAGGCAAATAGTATTGGGCGAAGTAGTGCTTTGTACATTAGTAAAATTTGTGCAAAAGTAGTTGGAATAATTCTAAATAAAAAATTGATGTGTTTTAGAAGTATAAGGTATTTAAAACGCCTGCATATCTTCTAAAGTAAGCATGTGGAATTAGAAGGTATACTAAAATTTTTAAGCCTCCATTCTAATACGTCTTTACAACTAACACCTACTGTAGTTTTAGTTCCTTAAAAAGTAAAGCTTTTATAACCTTAGGTATTTTTGAGTCTGTTTTAGTTAAAGTATCACTTTTTAGCTTAGGCACCGTATTTAAGTAATTTTTAAACTGTGCCTTAGACATCGTTTTCTTCTCTAGCGTGTAAAAATCTTCAACCAGCTCATAACCAATGGTAACATCTTTTTTAGTAATAGCACTGTTATAGTATTTATTGATACTGAGTATTTTTTCTAATTTTGGAAAAGAAGTGCTAAAGCTTTCGTTTATTATCTTATTGTAAATTGTAGACTTTATGCCCGGTAAAGCTATATTTCTGGGCCGATCTGGAGTGTGGTATTGAATTGACATTGTTGTGCTTTCGCCTTCAGTTTTCAAGCTACCAATTACTGTCGCTTTTTTTGTTATTACCCCTTCTTTGCTTATATTAAACTTATCTAAATCTGAGAGTATAACCTCTTCGATAAAATTAAACGGAAGCAGGGTAGATAAAACATTACGAGTACTATTTTTTTTCTGCGCATTAAATTTTCTTATAGTTTTAAAATTCTTAAAGCTTCTGGATGCTATAATATTCGACTTTAAAAATTTCTTCTTCTTTAAATCAATATAATATTCTATAATCCCATCCCTAAACGTCAATGGAATATTATCTATGATTTGATACGAAATAAAATTTCCTTTTAAAATTAAAATTTCTGGTTTTTTGGCAACAACAATAACCTCTTCAAACTTTGTAAGTGTGTCTGGTTTCATTAAAATAACCGAACGCTCTAGTATGTTGGTCCATGTCATTTTTTCTGAAATGTAATTAGAATGAAACACCTCTACAGTGTCTGCTTTTTGTATGGTTGTATGTTTAGGAATTTTAATGCTTCCTTTTAAATTACTCGTTCCAATTATTTCCCCCGCTTTTGAAAATATTTTGGCATTCGAAATCCCTTTTTTCGTGTAGGCATCCTGTATCTCAATTTGAGCACTTAACGGTAAAGTCATTATATAAAAAATTGAAATCAATTTAAATAGGCATCTCATTTTTATCTTTTGCTTTTTTAAAAACGCATCGTGTAGAAAACGTTAAATTAGTAATAAACAGGCTGTTTAAGCCTGATGCAGAGCCAAATATACAGTGCTGTTTTTCTCTCGCACATTATTTAACATTTTCAACTTTAATAATTAACTTCTATTTCTTTTTGTAAAGTTACAATCACAGTACGTTTTTAGAATCTATTAGTAGAGTTAACCCCTAACTAGTTTTCATTTAGATTAAATGCCTTTTTAACAAAAGAAGATCTGTTTTTTTAACATATCAAAACAATGTTGCAGCTTCATTGTTTGGCATTTATACCTCTAGAATCGATCTGCTATTTAAGATCCACTTCTTATTTTCACCCTGATTATGCATTGAAACATCACAATGAAGCTTAACAGCAAAATAGAACAATACCTTAAACTCTAAGCGTTTTTAATATGACTTGATATTTTGAGCTGTATTGTAATCTACAATTACATATAATAATTGTAATTTCACGTATCGTAAAATTAACCAATAGCTACAAAAAATGATTTCGAAAACAGATATAATAAAGCGGTTTATAAGTTATGTTACTGTAGATACAGAATCTAACCCAAACTCTAACACCACACCTAGTACAGAAAAACAATGGGATCTAGCCAATGCTTTGGTTAAAGAATTAAAAGCTATTGGTATGGAGGAGGTGTCTATAGACCATAATGCCTACATTATGGCTACCTTACCAAGCAATGTATCTCACCCTGTTCCTACCATAGGTTTTATTTCGCATTTCGATACTTCTCCAGATTTTACTGGAGCCAACGTAAAACCACAAATTATCGATGCTTACGATGGCAAGGCTATTGTATTAAATGCTGAAGAAAACATTATACTTTCTCCAGATTATTTTGACGATTTAAAACAGTACGAAGGACAAACTCTAATTACTACAGATGGCACTACGCTCTTAGGTGCAGATGATAAAGCGGGAATCTGCGAAATTATCTCTGCAATGGAGTACCTCATCCAACATCCCGAAATAAAACACGGCAAAATTAGAATAGGGTTTACACCAGATGAAGAGATTGGCAGAGGTGCGCATAAATTTGATGTAAATGCATTTGGCGCCGCGTGGGCTTATACTATGGACGGTAGCCAAATTGGCGAATTGGAATACGAAAATTTTAACGCTGCTAGTGCTGTGGTTAAAGTAAAAGGCAAAATTGTACACCCCGGTTACGCTAAAGGAAAAATGGTTAACGCCATGTATATAGCCACAGAATTTATCAATTCTTTGCCCAGAATGGAAACACCAGAGCATACCGAGGGGTATCAAGGCTTTTTCCACTTGCATGATATGGAAGGTAGCGTAGAAGAAACCACCTTGCACTACATTATTCGCGACCATGACAAAGGGCATTTTGAAGCGCGAAAGGCTGTTATGGAAAAGCTTACTAACGAACTTAACTCGCAGTATGGCAGAACAGTTGTTGAAACTGAGATAAAAGACCAGTATTTTAATATGCGCGAAAAAATTGAACCCGTAATGCATATTGTAGATATTGCTGCAGAAGCCATGAAAGCTTTAGATATTAAGCCGCTTATAAAGGCCATTCGTGGAGGCACAGATGGTTCGCAATTGAGTTTTATGGGCCTACCCTGCCCTAATATTTTTGCTGGCGGACATAATTTTCATGGCCGCTACGAATACGTACCTGTAGAAAGCATGATTAAAGCTACCGAAGTAATTTGTAAGATTGCAGAGTTAACAGCTAAAAAACACGCAAAGTAATTTGTTTTAAGTGCCTGCCAACACTATCCTTAAAAAACACAATTGATAAACGGTAAGCTTGATTTTTGTTTACCATAGTAAATTATTAAAAAACTTTTTGCAAACGTGTAACATTTTAAATTTATGGGCTACATATAAGTAACTAAACCATTTTTTATTATTGAACCCAACACTAGAAAACGACTTTGTTAAATTATTAGAAAAACACCAAAATATTGTACATAAAGTATGTAGGCTGTACACTAATAATTACGATGCACACAACGATTTATTTCAAGAAATTACCATACAACTCTGGAGGGCTTACCCCAAGTTTAGAGGTGATGCTAAATTTAGTACCTGGATGTATCGTGTGGCGCTTAATACAGCAATTACGTTATATAGAAAATCGAAACGGCGTGTAACAACTCAAGATTTTGAAGGGGTGGCCTTTAAAATGAAAGCGGAGCATTATGATGATACCGAGGACCAACAAATTAAAGTATTGTATAAAGCTATTCACAAATTAAACGATATTGAAAAAGCACTCATCTTTTTATATTTAGAAGATAAAGACCATAAAGAAATTAGTGAAACACTAGGTATTAGCGAGGTTAACAGTAGAGTGAAAATGAACCGAATTAAAACCAAACTAAGAACCATTTTAAATCCGTAATACTATGGATGAATTAGATTTATTAAAAAAAGACTGGAATACCAAGTCTAACCATAATACAATATCTGCAAAAGATATTTACCCCATGCTGCATAGAAAATCGTCTTCTATTGTAAAGACTTTGTTTTACATAAGCATTATAGAACTCTTATTTTGGGTATGCATTAACACCCTGCCGCTTGTTTGCTCTCAATCTTATAAAAACAAACTCGATAGAATATACACTAGCGATTATCTATTTACAGCGCTTACAATTATTAGTTACGCCGTAATTTTAAGTTTTATTTATTTGTTATTTAAAGCGCATAAAGCCATTAGCATTACAGATAGCGCCAAACTGCTAATGGAAAACATTTTAAAAATAAGACGCATTATAAAATACTATGTTGCTTTTAACCTGTCGCTTTTTGGTATTTCTATAGTAATAGGGCTTATCTACAACATAAAAAACGATCCTAACACCTCAGAAACTTTGCATGCTTTTAGTAAAAACCAAATGCTTGTAAGCGGTCTCGTTGTACTTGTACTCATTGCCGCCATTGTATTGCTTGTATGGTTGTTTTACAAGCTTATCTACGGCATATTGCTAAAGCGTTTAAATGAGAATTATAACACGTTAAAAAACTTGGAAGCATAATTTATAATTTTAACAGAAAAATACCTTTAGAAAATATAAAATTTACAATTTAAGAACCTTGAGTATTCAAAATGGAGAATTTATATAAGATTTAACTTTCGCGAACACTACTTGTTTGGTTTCAAAAAACAGTAAATATAACCAGCCAAAACTAACGCTGCCTTATAATTAAACATCAGCCTAGGCAATAGTCTACTATTATAATTTGTTTAGAGGAAGTCTGCTAAAAGATGTTTTAAGTCTATTGGAGCTAACAAAAACTCATCTATAACAGTCAAAAAAACTTTGTCCGTCCCTACAAATGGATGGTTATTTTTAACACAACACAAATTGAGTAAATTACTTTTTCTTAAGTGGTAAGTTTTTAAACCAAGATTCAAGCTCATTGGTTAAGTCCTCCATGTTTTCATTAAACTCTTCATTAAAGCTCATTAAACTCGGCATTTCCATTGCTAGTTTATAAAAACTGGCTTGAATTGTTTTTATTCTGTGTATAAGCCTTAGTTTGCTCTCTACAATGTTAAAATTCGAAGAAAAACTTGTATCTAGTTCGATTAAAATACGTTTTAACTCTAATCTAATGTGTGTAATGTCTTTTTTCTGAATAAATCCCACTGCTCCATTTAGTATCAGCTTAGCTACTGTTTCTTCATCGTTTATTACTCCTGTAATTATAACACATGGCGTTTTAAAGTTATCATTGCTTAGCACATCGAGCACATCGAATGCATTATGGCGCTTCAAATCAAAATCGCACAAAATAATATGTGGCTTAAAAACCTTATAAGACCGCTCAAAATCTTTAAAGTTATCGGCCACTTCGATAACCGATTCTGAATTGAATTTTAAAACTTCCAACCTTATCAATTCAGCATCGATACTGTTGTCTTCGACTATTAAAATTCTTGTCGAACTTGTGTTGTAGTAACTGTTTTCCATGCTATAATGAGGTCATTCTACTTTTAAAACTTTGTCTATATTCCTGAGGTGTCATACCAAACTTATCTTTGAAAATTTTTGAAAAGTAACTTTTGCTACTTATACCAATTTCGTATGTTATTTCGGTAATATTTAAATTAGATTTTTCCAGTAAATCTATCGCACGCTTTAGTCTTACATCTGCTATATACCTGTTAACAGAAAGTCCATAGAGCTTAAGAAATCCTTTTTGAAGCTTATTAGCAGATAGTTGAACTCTTTTCGCTATGGTAGGTATTACGTCTAGATTAGAGAGTTCTTTTGCAATTATATCTGCTGCTTTGTTAATGCTGTTTACTGTGCTTTTTCTAAGAATCAACTTATCAGATTCTGCGATTTGGTCGTCCAAATACTGTTTAAATCTTTCTGTTAAAATCTCATTGATTTTTGCTTCTCTATATATGTATCTTAAAAACCCAGAATAGTTGCAGTATTGGTAATGCTTTATAAGCTCTCCAATGGTTAGGCTAAATGTACTTACATCGTAAATAGTGGCGTCCTTTTTTAATTGTTCTAGGAAGCTAGCTGTGCGCTCATCATCAAAAATATCTAAACTCTCAATCTTCTTTTCGAAAATTTTACCATCTATTTCGATAATAAATATTGATATAGAGGATGCGTTAGGTAAACTAAAAATATACTCTGCATTAGAGCCTAAGGCGCTTATAACACTATCGTATTTGTTTACTTTTGTTAATTGGGCGCTATTTTTACTAGAATAGATAAATTCTGACTGCTTATTAAAAATTAATTTTAAAGGTTTTGCCTTGTAATTAATTACTTTAACGTTTAAATCTTCATTAAAGAAACCATTAACCTCTACAACACTAAGCCCCAAACTGTATTCTGAAGCTTTGATAAATCCAGACCCAAAACTCTTTGGTATCTCTAAAAGACACTCTTTATTATTTATAATAGGCGATACTTTCATCCAATCTGCGATGCTAATTATCAACTCTATTACGGTTCTGCCTTGTATTACAATTTCATTTGGCATTTAGTCAACTTATTTCTTTAAAAAACATGTTCCAATATAATGTGGCAATGCTGCTATTATTTTCTTGTAAACATTCTCGCAATGCTTTCTTTTTGTTTGTATTGTTGCAACGCCATATATTAAAACTAAAAACATGACGCTTGTTCAACTCAAATAATTTTGCATCTATACTTTTAATAGCTTATACAAATTACCTTTTTTTGGTGTAATTTCTACAATATTTTAACCTTTAATTAGGTTAAGCGTTTTGTTTTTGCCTTAGCAGATCGCTCTTTCTAAATATTATTATGGTACCAGTATTCTACTATTAGCGGTAATCTTTTTTTTAGCGCTATAAAATTTTTTGGTTTTTCTATAAAACTATTGCAACCTAATTTATAGGATTTCTCAATTTCGTCCACCCGATCTGAAGAGCTTAGCATTATTACTGGTATTTGCGAATTACCATGATCTGCCCTAACAGCCTTAAGCACCTCCAAACCATTAGCTTTTGGTAATTTTATATCTAATAGAATGAATTTTGGTTTTCTAGCCTTGTATTTTTCTGATTTTAAAAACTCTATGGCTTCTTGACCGTTTGTAATAAATTGCACTTCCAAATCGCTTATAAGTTTTTGGAAAACCCGTTCCATTAAAGCAATGTCGTTTGGGTTATCTTCGATGCATAAAATATGTGGTTTTTTCATTCTATCAAAAGATCATTAATGGAAAAATAAAAAGTACTGCCAACACCTTCTTCGCTAATCGCCCAGATTTTACCTTGGTGTTTTTCAACCACACGTTTAGATATGGAAAGGCCTATTCCCGAACCTTCATACTCGTCTCCTACTAATCTGTTAAAAACTCCAAAAATTTTGTTTGCATGTTTTTGATTAAAACCAATACCGTTATCCCGAACATAATAACATTCGTTTTCTTTACCTATGGTAATTTTAGGCTTATTGCACTCTGCCGAATATTTAAGCCCATTAGTTATTAAATTGTACATAAGTTGAAAAATCATTGGTCTATCGCCTTTAATTTTTCCCAGATTCGGTTCAATATTGATTATAGAGTGTGGGTATAGCGTTTTTGTATTTATAAATTGAATAACGTCTATAACGAGTCTATCAAACTTAAAAAGAGAAACATTAATACTTTTTTTGCCCAGACCCGAAAAAGATAAAATGTCATCTATTAGTGTATTCATTTTATTAGTTGATTTAATTATGGTATTGATGGCCGATTTCCCATAAGCGTCTAAACTTTGATAATAGTCTTCCTTTAATATTTGAGCAAACCCATCTATGCCTCGTAAAGGCGCTCTTAAATCATGTGATACACTATAACTAAAGGATTCTAACTCATTGTATGCATTTTTAAGGTTTTCGTTTAATTTCTTAATCTCGTCGTACTTCTTTAAAATAATCTCAGAGATGTTCTTTTTTAATTCTACAGCAGCACTGAGGTCTGCATCGTCCCATGGCTCGGAACATCCTTTTTGTTGAGACGCCCATTTTTTAAAGGATTTTCTTGGCGATATTCTTTCATCTGTATGGTTTTTGGCTTCTAATTCTATATTACCTCCCCAGATTACATTCTTTAATTTTTCTGGTCTAAACCATAGTATAACGTCTGCTTTAGAACGAGAAATGAATGCACACAATACCCCCGAGGCTATCTCTTTATAGGTTTCTGAGTTTTTAAAATATTGAGAAGCGTTATGGGTATAAAACAAGTCGTTTTCTGTATTGTTTATATTACGTAATAACTCAAGTATAGCGGTCTCTGGTGGTGTATCTCCTATTCGTTTTAAAACACCATCAAAATATACTGCTGCACCCGATGCTTCTACCAAATTTAAAAGTGGTGCTTCTTTTAAAGTAAGACCGTCAACTATATTTGTGCTAGAACTCATCTGTTCTACAAGTGTTGCTCTAACCCTATTCTTGTTGTTAATTTTTTCTAGAACTGTATTAGACGATCTCAACCCTAACTGAGCACTAAAAACTTGGGCTAAAAATTTACAAGACGATCTCTGGTAATAATCTACTACTTTAGGGGTAGTATTATGGCAGGCTATTAAACCCCAAAGTTGTTCTTTATAAATTATGGCGGCCGTTAGAGTTGCTGTAACCTCCATATTACTAAGGTACTCTATGTGTACTGGAGAAACTGAGCGAAATTCGCAATTCGACAAATCGAAGCGTATTTTCGAGTTGGTAATAATGTTTAACGGCTTTGAATTTATGTTTCCAATTAAGCGAACGCCTTGTTTTAAAAAAAGACGCCTTGCTTGTTGCGGTATGTCTGTTGCAGGGTACTTAACGCCAAGCCAACTTTCCATAGAGGCATTTTTCTCTTCTGAAATTACGGTACCATTCCAATCTTCATCAAATTTATAAATCATAACCCTGTCGTAACCCGTAAAATTCTTTATCAACTTCGCAGCTGTATTACACATGTCTGCGTCTGTATCTACAGTGTGCAGTTGTGCAAAAATTTCAGATAGCTCAGCTTGTTGGTTGTAGGTGCCTTTAGACGGGTTGGCAAGTTCAAATTCGACAAACAAGTGCTTTTCTACTTGATGATAAATTGCTGTAAATTGGCGATTGGCAATTGTAACCACATCGAACTTAGGCTTGCCAAAGCTGGTTAGATCGATCATTTTTTGAAGGTCTAAATCTGCGAATTCTTCACCAAAAGGTTTATCTAAAATTAATGTCTGTTTAAGAGAAAGGTGTTTTTCTATACTTTCGCTTTTGGCTACTACACGATTCGATGTAACCTCAATTATTACAAGTGCCCCGTGGTCTTGAATGTTTTGAATAAATTGAATTTCTTCTTTATCGCAGGCATTTAAATCTACTTGTTTAGGAAATAAGCTAGACGCACTAATCATGAAATCTCGTTTTTGTAACAAATGTTTTGAGTACTATTAAAAAACTCGACCGAGCGACTAAACAGCTTATGTTTGGTATAATTAAATGATGGGTTGGGCGCAGACAAGAAATTTGCATTTGCAACAGTTAGCGTTATAATAAGCTATTTAAACACTCCATTAAATTCTCATAATTCGGTTAAATTCTATAGTACTCGGCGGAATAAAAATAATGTTAATTTTTCGTTCGTCAAAACAACTCAAATTAAAAAGAGAACCTCTTCTCTAAAAGAGGTTCTCCGGCCGAGTACTGCAAATTTAAATCTGAGTACTATCTCTCATAAGTTTACAGTTGTAAATTGGGTGTGTTTAAAATTTATTTCTAAATATGTTTTAATAACAATTGTATTGTATAACACAAACTAAGCGCTGTAGTTTACCATCCAGCAGATTCCAAACTTATCCGTGCACCTCCCATAGTGTCCCCATTCGCGTACTTTGTAGTTATGGTGTATTGTACCTTTACTGGAGAGTTTGTCAAACATTTTCTTACCTTCTGTCTCACTGTTAGCCTCAATACTCATACACACCTGATTGCCATGAGTTAAAGGTGTGTCTGGTGCTGCATCGTAGGCCATAAAATATATATTCTTTCCTTTTAATTCTGCATGCTGAAGTTTATTTCTGTAATCTGTTGGTAGGTCAATTTCAGTATTCTCATAAGTTTTACGGTTCTCGATATTTGCATCAAACAATTGGGAGTAAAAGTTTAATGCGTCTTGGCAGTTGCCTCTAAATGCTAAATACGCTTGAATTTTCATAGTTGTAATTATTTTATAGCTCAAAATTAATCGAATTTTTATGCTGCTTTTTGCTCTTATAATGCCAATGGTAACGCTATTAAAGTTTTTGTGTTTTTTTAAATGTTTCATTAATTTACAGCTTAAAACATAACCATGCACCACCTTTTAAAGTTACAGACTTGATGGAGTTTTGCCTTATTTATCGAGCTGGCATATACTCCTATTTAGTACATCCCCATTAAGTTGCTCTTATTTTAGCTTGTTATAAATCATTCTGAGATTTAAACAATTCCTAAAATTTCACCAAGTAACAACTAATAGATACTTTTGGTCTGTATTTTAGGCACTACTTTCTACTTTTCCTATCGCTCAACTTTATTAAAGTGTATTTTAAAGCATGATGTAATAGCATAGAGCGTATATAACTTTTTAAAAAAGAAGGATCTTTCATAAAGTTTTTGGTAAATTTGCCAACTTGCAAATACAGGCATCATTTTTGAAGTTGGTATGTGGTTTAGTTATCTTCTCAATTTTTAACTTGAAATTGATACCTATATAATGGGGTCGACTGGTTTTGACAGCGAGATTAGCGAAACGGTAAGCACGTCGTGTAATGGCATTGAGACACGTAAAAGGCTAGACCAAATTTTAAACGGCGAGAATAACTACGCTTTAGCTGCATAATCTGAATTATAGTAAGATTGGCCTAGGTACACAAGGTGTACAAGCTTTATGTCTCCAGAAAGCCTTGATTGACGGCGTTCTATTTTGAGGCATCGTAAATGTCAATATAGAACGTAAAGCGCTTTGATTTACTTTCGAAATTAAAAAGCTAAGTTACAAGTAGGTTGTCTTTAACCAGCTTGTAATCGAAAAAACAAGAAAAGACTAAGCGTGTAGAACCCCCTTTGGTTACTTGTTTGGACGAGGGTTCGAATCCCTCCGACTCCACAGATTTGTTTAAATCGCTTCAAATGATATGTTTGAGGCGATTTTTTTGTTTTACCTTGATTTGTGTTTTTTGTGTAAAGGTCATGTTGTGAGTGGGGTAGTGGTTTGAACTGTTTTAACCACCTCTTAGTATTTTACAGGAAAATGGCATCAACTTGAGGTAAATACAACTTATATTAGGACATAATAGCTCGAAAACTACAGAAATACACACACATGTAGCTATTAGTAGTTTTGAATCTGTAAAAAATCCTTTAGATTTGTGAAACACATACATGAGATATATGTGCAATTGCACATATATCTATGTTAAGCACAAGCAAACAGAACAACCCGAAAAACGACAATAAATGGGAGAAAAATCAAAATTAATTGGAGAATATGGCGAAAAGTCAGTTGAGAATTTTCTAAACCTTATTGGTTGGGGAAAAGCTCACCAAAATATTGAATTTGCTTGTAACAAAGAAAAACATCAAAAACGAACTCACGGTTTAGATTTCTTCTTTACATATAAATCACCTCTTGTAGATTTAGTTTTAAAAAAAATTAACATTTCTGTTAAGTTTAGTGACAAACCATATCCTAACTCACCTTCAACAACTTTTAAAAAACATTTTGAAGATTTAGCAACAGCAATTGAATGTTTCAAAACAAGCCAACAATCAAAGGAAATAGTCTCTGGAATTAGGAATTACACAAAAAGCGAAGATATTGGTTTGCTATTCTGGTTAACTAATGACGAAACTTCATACGATGACTTAATTCCAAAATTAGCTAATGTTAGATTTTCAGATGATTACAATTATGATAGTATTTATATTGTAGATAATAAACGAATTGATTTTATATATAGCAGTTTAAAATATGCAATATCAAAGTTTAAAGATTCTGACATAACTTTCTTTTATCCAGATACTGGAAAAAACATTATTCCAACTACTAAAAAGAATTTCGGGAAAATTTTACCAATTGAATATATAAATTCAAGTATTTTACCTTTAAGAATAGAAGAAAAAACCACTAATACAACAACTTTAGCTTTATATACAATTGAGCCTTTTGACATAAAAGATTTAAAAAGATTAATAAGTTTATCCAAAGAACTTTCTAAATCTTGGCCAAGTAAAATAGTTATTCTATTTCCAGATTATAATGAAGTAAGAAACTCAAGTGAAGTTAGAATTGCAAAAAGTGTATTCGAAGAGGAAACATTTACAGACCAGATTAGCGTTGAAAGCTACAATGATAACTTTAAATCATTACAAATCTAATATGAGACAAGAACACAAACATATTGACAAGATTTTACCTTTTGGAGAACTTATGAGAGGTTTTGCTAATCAAACATATATTTCAAAATCTGACTTAAAAAACTTCTTAAGAAATAGAGGTGTATTTTTTAATCATTCAAATAAAGAAACCTTAGTTCCTTGTATTTCAACACTATTATTAAGTCCTACTGAATTTGACATTTTAAGAGACTATCAAAATACTCGAGAAGATAATACTAAAAAAAACACAAGCCGAATTTCGTGGAATTCTGACAAACCAATTTCCGAAGCAATTTCTGATTTTGAAATTAAAGACTTAATTCCGACTGATGGTATTAATTTTTGGTTGAGTTCTGAACCAATAATTTCTATTGCGGAAAAAAACAAAGACAAAGTGACGATTGAATATGAAATTGAAAGAAATGATTTAAATAAAAGTTGGTATGAATCAACCAATATTTTCAAAGGAAAAATAGAAATAGAAAAAATTGCTTCAGATGAATTAAGAATTACTAAAACATATACATCTTCTGAAAGTAATTTTGTTGGAGATAATTTACAAAAATTATTAGTAAATCATTTTAAAACAAATAACTTCATTCAAAAAGACACTAAACTAAATAAAATTTTGTTTTCAGATTTCAGTAACGAAGATAGAATTGTCTTTTTCTATAGGCTATCAACCAACACAGAAAGTCGACATTTTGAATTTAAGGACATAATAAATATGGAATTCAAACCTGACAATTCTACTATTTTGCCAACAGAAATTGATTGGATGATTAATAAAAGTGAGTTGAAATTAAAAGGAAAACAAATCCACGATACCTTTTTTATTAAAGACAAAAAGTATCATAAAAATCTACAGTTTTGGGAAATGGAATCTTCTTTTAAATTTCAACACGGAAACCACGAAGGATATTGCAATGTAATATTGTCATTTAAAGATTTTGAAAACAAAGAAGCAAATGCGGAATTTGAAATTACGATTTCGAATTTTAGTTTAATTAATGGTTCTGATTATACAAGTAAACATAAAAGTCAAGTTAAAAATTTATTATTAGATTCATTCGAGGAAAGAAAAGATGAAACTTATAGGAGTTTCATTGAATATATAGAAAACAAGAAAAATGCTAGTGCCTAACACCGGTAACCGTTGCACAAGTCCATAATTTCCTAAAAAATGGTTTTAAATAAGGCACTCTAAGGGCTTTTCTAGCTTTATTTCCTTATCTAAAATATAGATTTTAGAAGGCTTAAATTTGATACTAGAGGCTTAAAATCCTCTTTTGTAGAACACACATAAAAACAATTGTCCTGCATCACTTTTCACCCTATTTTGAGTGAACTTCAGGTATTTTTAAAGGTTATAAGCTATAGCAGAGAGCAACATGACTTTATTGGCTTATTTAATCCCTATAGCATTTATTTTTGTAAGCCCATAAACTGAGTAAGCGTTCCAAAAACAGGTTCTACGGTACTTTGCCGTTTGGCTTTCATCACTCTACCTTTAGGGGATTGTAGTCTTGCTTTGTTTCGTTCATATTCATCTCTATAGTAAGTAACACTAAGTTAGTTTTAGGAACATGGTCGCTTAATTTAAACGTATGAAACAACTTTTCTTGATAGGTCTTTTTTCCTTGCATTACTAAAGATAATTAATATTATTATATTTAGCAAGACTTGTGCAACAGACACAACGTATATAGCTCATAGCTAATTAGTTGCTTAATCGAAGTTAAGGTATATTTGCAAGTCCGTTGGACGTAATTTACGAGGCGCATCCGAAATTTGAATATTTACCAAAATTTGGTATATTTGAATAAATCAAAACGGAATGAAAAACACATCTATATCATTAGGGAATTATTTTGACCAGTTTGTACAGACACAAGTTTCTGCTGGACGATACAAAAATGTGAGTGAGGTAATCAGAGCTGGACTTCGCCTTTTGGAAAACGAAGAAAGCAAAGTAATTGCATTGCGGAATGCAATTCAAGAAGGAATTGATAGTGGAATTGCGCACGATTTCGACCCGAAAAAAAATCTTGAGGAATTAAAAGCCAAACGCAAAAAGAATGGCTAAATATGAATTGACCAATAAGGCTGTGGCGGACTTGAATGGAATATGGGAATATACACTAGAGAATTGGTCTGAAAATCAAGCTGACAGATATTATGACATGTTACTTGATATTTGCCAAGACATAGCTGACAATCCTGAATTAGGGAAAAACTACGACGGAATCAAATCTGAACTGTTTGGACTTAAAGCAAATCGACACGTGATATTTTATAGAAAATCAGAGGTTAACCCAATTGAGATTACGAGAATTTTGCACGAACGAATGGACTTGAAAAAAAGAATAACCGAATAAAAAACTACGCCCAACACCGGTAACCGTTGCACAAGTCCATAATTTCCTAAAAAATGATTTAAATAAGGTACTCTAAGAGCATTTCTAGCTTTATTTCCTTATCTAAAATATAGATTTTAGAAGGCTTAAATTTGATACTAGAGGCTTAGAATACCCCTTTTGTAGAACACATACAAAAACAGTTGTCCTGCACCACTTTTACCCTATTTTGAGTGAACTTCAGGTATTTTTAAAGGTTATAAGCTATAGCAGAGAGCAGCATGATTGTATTGGCCTGTCTCATACCTATAGAATTTATTTTTCGTAAGCCCATAAACTGAGTAAGCGTTCCAAAAACAGGTTCTACAGTACTTTGCCGTTTGGCTTTCATCACTCTACCCTTAGGGGATTGTATTCTTGCTTTATTTCGTTCATATTCATCTCTATAGTAAGTAACACTAAGTTAGTTTTAGGAACATGGTCGCTTGATTTAAACGTATGAAACAACTTTTCTTGATAGGTCTTTTTTCCTTGCTTTGCTAAAGATAATTAATATTATTATATTTAGCAAGACTTGTGCAACAGACACACTATATAAAAAACATAGGTCATTTGTCGCTTAATCGAAGGTTGGTTGTCTATTTGCGAAGTCACCAAATATAAAATTTTGACATTTACAACAAAAAAGATAAAAGCAAAATATTTATATTTGGTTAAGTAACAAACCAAAACGACAGTGCTTATCACCTGCCCTACGATTTCTTATATTTAACGTTAGAGATAATTAGAGGACCCAATGAAAACTATTACATTACCAGACGAATTGAATTTGAGTTCTGCTAAGTCTGTTGTGGTTTATGATTATGAAAGCATCACTGAAATATCGAAACAACAAATCTTATTAAATAAAAATACGTTCAGCTTTCTTCAAGAAGGAACTAAAGAAGTGTTTTTCGACGATTCTGCATATGCGATAGATAATTCTCAATTTCTATTAATGAAATCTGGACATTGTTTAATGACAGAGAAACTCTCTAATGATTCCGACCACTATCGCAGTCTTCTATTTTTCTTTTCAGACGAAGAAGTTTTTAAATTCTTGCGAAAATTCAAATTAGAGGCTTCTAATTCTAAAAAACTGTACTCAACATATTCGTTCAAGTATGATTCATTTATCAAAAGATTTGTTGAAAGCCTTTTAGATATATCGAAATTTTCTAAGTCGATTCAAGAAAATATGTTGAAAACAAAACTCGAGGAAATTATGCTTTACCTTATAGACTTGAAAGGTTTAAATTTTCTTTATTCTTTGGTTAATAATAGTGATAATCAAAATCAAAAGTTCATTCAAACAATTGAAAGCAACAGACTCAATAAACTCACAATAAAAGAGCTTTCATTTTTATCTAATATGAGTGTATCCACTTTCAAGAGAGAGTTTGAGAAAAACTTTAAGAGTTCACCTAGCAAGTGGTTTCAAGATAAAAGACTCGAACACTCAGCTTTTCTTCTAAAAAACAAATCAAAAAGACCTTCGGATATTTTTGAAGAAATTGGATATGAAAACTTATCTAATTTTATTCAAGCTTTTAAAACAAAATTCGGAGTCACTCCAAAACAGTATCAATCAAATTGAACTTTTATCAATACTTTTTGGACTTTTCTGATTAACGTAAAAACTGAATTGCTGCCTAGATTTGCATCATAAATTAATAATTAAAAACAAATATTATGATAAAATCATTTCAAATCTTAACAGTATTAATCGCTTTTTCAACTTCTGTTTTCGGACAAAACACATTTACTTTGTCAAGTAATGACTTAGGAGGACAAGCTACAATTAATGAGGAGTTCAATGGCTTTGGTTGTACTGGCGAAAATCAGTCTCCTCAATTATCATGGAAAAATGCACCTGAAGGGACTAAAAGTTTTGCAGTAACTATGTACGACCCAGACGCACCAACAGGCAGTGGATGGTGGCATTGGGTAGTATTTGATATTCCAGTAAACACTAACGAATTAGTGTCTGGAGCTGGAAATACAAAACTAAACTTAACACCTGAAGGAGTTATTCAGAGTATTACAGATTATGGAGCGAATGGTTACGGTGGACCTTGCCCTCCTGAAGGACACGGTTTACACCAATATGTAATTACAGTTTACGCACTTAAAACAGATAAACTTGGATTAAATGAAAATACCAATCCCGCAGTAGTTGGATATTACTTATGGAACAATACTCTAGCTAAAGCAAGTATTGTAACTTATTATCAGAGAAAAAACAAATAACTGTCTCTAACAACTAAGCATATGGCGTGCCGATAGGCTAACGCTATATGCCTGTTGACTGATCCGTCACTTGGATAAGGGGGAAAACGATTTTCGAGATGTATTTTATAAGCTAAAGATTAACAGTTAGGAGAAGAAGAGATGGCTTTTTTGTTTTTTCACAAATACGGTTTTGCGTTCAAAATCGACGTCTGCTTGTAATAGATTACAGAGTTCATAACTACGAAGTCCACAGCCATAGAGCACGGCTAACATTAAGCGGTGCTTTTAATAACGCTATGGTTTCTTGAATATTAAGAACAATAGGAAGGTCTTTTGTCTTTCTATTTTTGGAAGTGCAATTCGCTTTTGCGGCATATCCATAACTTTATAGGCCACACGTAGCCAAAAAATGGTGTGCTTAAAAAAACTTTCTGAAGGGGTTTTGTGTAAGTTCTGGCAATAGAATAAATAATCGTTTATAGAGGTGATGTCTATGATTTCAGGACTCACGCTATAATGCAATGCCAAATTAGATAAACAGCGTAAATAGTTGGACAGGGTACTTTTTGATTTACCATTAATACTAAAACTCAAAGTGAGTTTGTCTACTAATACACGAAATTCTGGAACTGCTTCTAGAGCGGTTTCTAAAATGGTTTTACTTTTTTTGATACATAATTTATTGTGTTATATTTATATGTCTAAATTTAATCTATTTTTATAAAGTAACTAAGGCTTCCGAGGCAGGAGGATTAGTTCAACGTTGTGTATAATTTGGCTGCGTTACCAAGACTTGGTATATTTGAGTAAAAATATAGTCAAAATGGGAAAAAACACATCAATATCACTCGGAAATCATTTTGAGGATTTTATAAGAGAAGAAGTAAACTCTGGAAGATATGGTTCGGTTAGCGAAGTAATTCGTTCTGCCTTACGTTTATTAGAACGTGAAGAAAAAAAGGAAAGAGAAGTGATTAAAGCTCTCGAAGTTGGAGAAAATAGCGGATTTGTTGAAAACTTTGACCCAAAACAACATCTGAAAGAATTACATCGTAAACACTTATGAGTAAAAACAAATATCGCATAAGTCAACAAGCAATTGAAGATTTAGATAAAATTTGGATTTACACCTTTAATAAATGGTCTAAAGAACAAGCTGACAGATATTACGATTTGATAATTACGGAAATTGAATTTATTGCTGATAATTTTATGACAGGAAAGTCAGCAGAACAAACTCGAAAGAATTATCGTGTGACCAAAATAAAATCACATCTGATTTTTTATAGAAAAGTGGCAAATGATATCGTGGAAATTATTAGAGTTTTACACCAACGAATGGACATTAAAAAACGACTGAAATAAAAAACTGCACACTATAACTAAGTATATGGCGTGCCGATAGGCTAACGCTATATGCCTGTTGACTGATCCGTCAGTTGAGCGAATAACTGTAAAAAGTATGTGTGAATCAATTCTCCGACTCAAAAAGCTTTTAAGGTTTTGGATTTACTCTAGTTTCTATTTCAACTAAGGACTGGACTACCCAATAAATTTGGTACTATTTTTTATGCTACTTTTTTATTGTTTATAATTCTTAATTCTAGTTCTT